>NZMG01000044.1 GCA_002694465.1 Flavobacteriaceae bacterium
AACGCAGCTAAAAGTGACTGTAAAAGCTGTGATGAGCTATGAAAATATTGAACCCGATCAATATCCAGAGTTTAGAAAATATGTAAAGGATGTTTTAGAAACTAGGAAGCAGTTTATCGCTTTTAAGTAACCAATAAATCAATTTACTTTTTCATATTGACTTACATGCATAGCAAATATGCTTTAAATTATGTATTTTAGGTTTACCTAATCTACAAAATGCATAAGTTTTCGCTCATTATTTTGTTATTCTGCTCCATTTCTTTTGGACAAAACCAAGTTGCAATTGATTCCTTAAAAAAAATAATTTCTACAAAAAAGGCCAACGACACTGTTGTTTCTAAATCGTATTATGAATTAATAAAACACTTTAAACGTAGTAATAAAGATAGTTGTCTTTATTATATGAGTGAGTTGAAGGACTATTCAGATAAGAAACAATCAAATTTAGGATATTACTATTATTATAAATTAAAAGCAGCTTATTTTAATTTGTACACTAAAGAAAATGAAAACGCATTAGATTTTATTTCTGAAAATTTATTTGAATCGCTTGAAGCTGCGGAGAAACTTTCTAATCCAAAGTTCATAAGTATTACTTATTCTAGGCTGGGTGAAGAACACTCAAGGTTAGGAAGTTTTAATGAAGGAATGAATTACTTTCAAAAATCCATAGAGGTTGCAAATAAGCATGATATTTGGATTGAAAGTGCCTACTCCTATACCCTCATGGCGGAAAATTACCTTAAAAGTTTTTCTGAAGCAAGTAAAGCACTTACGTACTTATTAAAGGCAGATAGTATTTATAGCGCTAATGATTATAAAGGCGAAGACCAAGGATTTAACTTTTCATTAATTGGTGATGTATATAAAGAATTAGGCAATTATGGCAAAGCCGAAGAGTATCAAGAAAGAGCGCTAGAGGTGTTTAAAAATCATAAAAATAAATACCAAGAAATTGGAATAATGGGAGCATTGGCATCCTTAGAGAAAACCAAAAAGAATTATCCCAAATCCATTTCTATTCTAAAAGAATGTATTGCTTTTTATAAGGAAAATAATTTTCCCATAAAGGAAGCTGGATTTCGGCAAGGGTTAAGTGAAACGTATTTGGAAGCTAATCAACTTTCAGAGGCTCTCGAACAAGCCAATATATCTTTAGATATAAGAAAATCGAACAAAGATGCTTTTGGAATCCTTATAGGAACAATAAGTAAAGCAAACATTCTATTTGAGCTTAAAGAATATCAAAAAAGCTATGATTTTGCGATGGAAGGTTATAATCTAGCAAAGGAAATGGAATCCCTTTATGATATAGAGGAATCATTGGGCATTCTATATAAAAGTTCAGAAAAATTAAACGATTTTGAAAACGCTTACAGGTATGCCCTTGAGCATAAAGTAGCAAAAGATAGTTTGCAGAGTAGAAAGAATTTAAATAAAGTTAAAGAAATTGAAGCTCGATTTCAAAATGAAAAAAAAGAACAGGAAATCGCACTTTTAACTGCTCAAAATGAAGTCACTAATAGGCAAAAAGAAAACCAACGAAACCTTTTATTGGCAGGTTTAGGAATTACTACAATTGCCGGAATTTTCTTTTTCTATTTATATAGAAATAGACAGAAAACAAACCAAAAACTAAAGGAGTTGGATGCCTTAAAATCTAACTTTTTTGCGAATATATCTCACGAGTTTAGAACTCCCTTGACGCTTATTTCGGGCCCTATTGAAAAACAGCTTGAAAACCCAAAACTTAAGCAAGAGGATCGAAAGGATTTTGAAATGGTGCAGCGAAATTCAAATCGGCTTTTGGATTTAGTAAATCAGTTGCTAGATCTTTCAAAGTTGGAGTCTGGAAACCTTAAATTACAAGTAAAGGAAGGTAATCTAAGTTTGCTTTTTAAGGCATTAACAGCCTCTTTTAATTATCAAGCTGAGCAAAAAGATATAAACTATCTAGTTGAAATTGAAGAAATTGAACCAGCTTGTTTTGATGCCGATACTATTGAAAAAATAGTAACAAATTTGCTTTTTAATGCTTTTAAATATGTTCCTCCACAAGGTTCGGTTTGCTTCAGAGCGACCCAAAATGATGAGCTAGTAGAAATACAAATTGAAAATGACGGTAAAATTTCTGGTACAAATTCAATTGAAGATATTTTTAACCGGTTTTATCAATCAGACACTAGTGCGGAAGGAGTGGGAATTGGACTTGCCTTAGTGAAAGAATTAGTGATGCTTTATAGAGGAACCATTACCGCAAAAAATACGGAAAACAATACCGTGTTATTTACCGTGCAGCTTCCGGTGAATAAGAATCAGTTTGCTGAAGACGAGTTGATTAATGAAGCTTATAAAATGGTTTCAGATTCAAAAGTTTCAACAACAGAAACAATGCAAAGGAAAGAGCAAAGAATTTCCGAAATTAATGTAGACTCCCCAATAATTCTAATAGTTGAAGACCATGAAGATATTAGGTCTTTTGTGAAATCGGCTTTTGAAAATGAGTATCGAGTAATAGAAGCCGAAGATGGCGCTATAGGTGTTGAATTGGCACAAACTTTAGTTCCGGATATTATTATCTCTGATGTGATGATGCCAAAACTAAATGGTTTTGAATTGACCTCGACTTTAAAGCAAGACGAACGTACAAGCCATATTCCTATTATTTTGTTAACGGCAAAAATGGAAGAGCAAGCACAATATGAGGGATTGGATATAGGAGCCGATGATTATGTTTTAAAACCCTTTAAAATAAAACTATTGAAGACTAGAGTTAAAAACTTGGTTGATTCTAGAAAAAAACTTCGAGATAGGTATAGCCAAGAGGTGGTGCTAAAGCCTAAGGATATTAGTATTACAAAATTTGACGAAAAGTTTATTGAAAAGATTTCTAATGTGCTCGATAATAAACTTACCGACTCTTCCTTTTCTATTGAAGAATTCAGCACTGCAGTTGGGATGAGCCGTATGCAATTGCACCGAAAGTTAAAAGCGTTAACGGGACTTTCTGCTACCGAATTTATTCGTTCACAGCGATTAAAATTAGCAGCCGATTTATTGAAGCAGAGTGATGCCAATGTTTCGGAAATTGCATATAGTGTTGGTTTTAACGAACCTTCCTATTTTACGAAATGCTTTAAAGAAACTTATGGTTGTTTGCCTTCTGAATATTCACAGCGTTAATATAAAAACTCCCTTCTAATTACCTATAAATACACACATGTTACATTTGTGGCAACATCTGTTACATCCCTATTATCCCTTTCTCTTATTTAAAATTAGCTTTATCCTAAAGAAACAATAAGCTTCTTTTTTTTGAAATTTCTATAGAATTATCCATAGTGATTTATGAATAAAAAATATGAAGGTTCCCTTGACAGATTTAAGACAAATGAAATTTACATTAATGTGAATCATTTAGAAAAAGGGAGTTATAATTTAAAAATAGTGTATAAAAACAAGGTGATTAAAAGCACGCATTTTAAAAAAAAATAATCAACAAAAACGTTATGAAAAATAGTGTATTCCTTATCGTAGTCTTTCTTTTTTTGTCCCTTAACCTATTCGCTCAAGTGGGTATTAACAATACCAACCCTAACGCAACACTTGAAATTACAGCGAGTAATGTAGCCACTCCCAATAATGATGATGGAATCTTAATCCCAAGGATTGATGATTTCCCTGTTACCCTACCTACAGTAACACAAGACGGAATGATGGTCTTTGTTACGGGTAACGGAACACCTTCAAAAGGATTTTATTATTGGGACAATGCATTAGGTGCTTGGCAAACGGCCATAGGAGTTAA
This sequence comes from Flavobacteriaceae bacterium, assembly GCA_002694465.1. Lineage (GTDB taxonomy): Bacteria > Bacteroidota > Bacteroidia > Flavobacteriales > Flavobacteriaceae > Halomarinibacterium. Next base: position 3,812 of record NZMG01000044.1, read on the forward strand.
GAAAATAGATGAACTTGAAGATGGAAAATCTGATAATGATGGAACTAATGATGGATCTTCTATTTTTTTAGGAATAGATGCGGGAAGTAACGATGATGGTACAAATAATGCGAACGTCGGTATTGGTTATCAGTCCCTTGAAGCGAATACCACTGGTGGAAACAACACCGCTATAGGATATTCTAGTCAAAGGGCAAATACTACCGGAGTAGAAAATACCTCATTGGGAAGCAATTCCTTAGTAAATAGTACTACAGGTTCTGGTAATACCGCTTTGGGTTATTCAAGTATGACGGCAAACACAACAGGGGATTCAAATACTGCATTGGGTAGAACCACCCTGTATAATAACACAACAGGGATATCTAATGTAGCCATCGGCAGAAGTAGTCTTTTTTCAAATACTACCGGAGCGTATAATGTAGGTATAGGAAGGAATTCCTTGCTTTCGCTTACTTCAGGGTTTTCAAATGTTGCTATTGGTTTTGAATCCATGTATAATACTACTGGAAGTGCCAATATAGGAATAGGGTTTCATACGCTGTATTCAAATACAACAGGTAATGATAATGTCGCAGTAGGATATGACACTATGTATTTAAACACAACTGGGAATGAAAATACTGCAGTTGGTTCTTACGCTTTAAGAAGTAACACTACGGGTTATTATAACAGCGGCTTTGGAAGGTTTTCAATGCAGCAAAATACAACAGGTGCGAGTAATACCGCCTTGGGATATGCTAGTTTAAGAGATAATACCACAGGGAATGATAATGTGGCAGTTGGGTCTGCAAGTTTAATTTTAAATAGTGTGGGCAACAACAATGTTGCTGTTGGAAATGGAGCATTGTTGTCCAACACGGCAAATAACAATACGGCAGTTGGACATAACGCTTCTAGGAGTAACACAACAGGTGTTCATAATTCTTCGTTTGGTATCTATTCATTATTTTATAATACTACTGGATATGATAATGTAAGTATTGGAGCTTTCTCAATGTTAGAAAATACAACAGGGCAAAGTAATGTTGGTGTTGGTAATAGTGCACTAAGAAATGGTGTTGTTGCGAACAACAATACAGGAGTCGGTTTTGATGTATTATTTAATAACACAGCAAACAATAATACTGCTATTGGTAGTCGAGCAATGTATCTAAATACAACGGGTACTGAAAATGTTGCGGTTGGATATAATTCTATGTTTTCAAATACAACGGGTACTGAAAACACCGCCATGGGTTCTTATGCCCTTAGGGCTAACACTACAGGGTCCTATAATAGTAGTTATGGAAGGCTTTCTATGCAGTTTAATGGTGCAGGTGACCGTAACTCTGCTTTAGGATATGCTAGCCTTAGGAGTAATACTTCTGGGAGTAATAATGTAGCCATAGGAACTAACAGTTTGTTTAGTAATACTGTTGGTCATTCAAATGCTTCCGTTGGAGCCTTTTCACTCTATTTTAATACCATAGGGTTAGGAAATTCTGCTGTAGGTTATGGGTCCTTGCGAAATAATATTAACGGTTATGACAATTCTGGTTTAGGCGCAAATAGTTTGTATTCTAATACTTCGGGTCAAAGAAATACAGCTTCAGGTAGTTACGCTATGTATGGTAATACAACCGGGTCTTTTAATGCTTCTTTAGGGTTTAATTCTCTTTACTCAAATTTATCAGGTTCTGAAAATACTGCTGTAGGATATGAAGCCCTTTATTCAAATCAAGCTTCTGAAAATACGGCAGTGGGATCTTATGCCCTTAGAAATAACACTAATGGGATTCAAAATGTAGCTGTTGGAACGGGAAGTCTCATATCAAATACAACCAGTTCAGGAAATACGGCCATAGGTTATAATGCGCTTACTTCAAACACCGATGGTGCCCAAAACACAGCAGTAGGATCGTGGGCTATGAATAGCACAAATACAGGTTTTAGTAATACGGCTTTTGGTAGTTATGCCATGAGTGCAAATGAAGGGGGTATAGGCAATGTTGCCATTGGTAGTGAAGCCTTATTTTCTAACATTTCTGGGCATTCAAATGTTGCTATTGGATTTGGAGCTTTGGGAAGTAATCAACTAAGTACTGGTAACGTTGCCATGGGATTTGAAGCATTATACCAGAGTTTAAATGATCGAAACGTTGCCATTGGAAATCAAGCCTTACGGAACAATTCTGGAAATAATAATACAGCATTAGGTTATAATGTTGGTTATGATAGCACTGGGAGTTTTAATGTATTTATAGGGAATGAAGCTGGTTATAATGAAACAGGTAGTAATAAACTTTACATAGAAAACTCAAGCGCAACTTCCACAGGTGCACTTATTTATGGTGAGTTTGATACTAATTTGCTTCGATTTAATGCCGATGTCGAAGTGAATACGGGTTCTCTAAATGTGGACAGCGGAACTCTTTTTGTAGACGAAGTAAATAATAGAGTGGGCGTGGGCACTATTGCTCCTACACAACGATTCTCTGTAAATGGGGCTGCAAACCTTAATCAAGGGATTGGGACAGGAGTTGCATTGCAAGTTAATGGTAGTGAGGCACTTTGGTATAATGGAACCTATTTTAGTTGGGGATTTGGTGCCACAGCCAACTATTTTGCAGACCATATAGGAATAGGAACCAGTACCCCAGATACCGAACTACATATTGAAGGAGGTACCGATGCGAATCTAGCTGGAGGAGGATTTATGATATTAGGAGCAGTGACAGGGTGGAATATTGTAATGGACGATAACGAAATCCTGGCCCGGAATAATGGTGGAACAGCCGATTTAAATTTACAAATAAATGGAGGAGATGTTAGAGTAGGTGGGGCGGTTGTTCACACAAGTGATAAGCGCCTAAAAAAGAATATTGAACCCATTGGTTATGGTCTCAAAGAGGTATTACAATTAGCTCCTAAAAAGTACTATTGGAAAAACAGACCTGAAACGCCAAACAAATCATTTGGTTTAATAGCTCAAGAAGTAAATGAAATAGTTCCAGAGTTAGTAACCATTTCAGAAACTAAGGAGAAATATCTAGGGGTTAATTATACTGAGTTAATTCCTGTTCTTATAAAAGCAATTCAGGAACAAGATGAAAAAATTAGTAAACTCCAAAACCAAGTAGAAGATTTAAAACTTAAAAAGGAGTAGTTTTCTAATAATTTAAATACACAATAATCTTCAAACCATACCCAATCATTCCCACACGTTTGGATTCCAGACTATCGGAGATCAATTATATTTTATGAATATCTTACAATCAATCTGTGGTAAGTTTAAATGAGCGAAAATATCCTATTAATTATTTGGAATACGAAAATACAGATGTGTATGAAGATTCCATGCTTATTAACATAGAGGAGGGGCATACTTTTGTAGAAATACCAGAAAGTAAGGAATTCTCCTTTAAAGGACATTCCTATACCATTACGTATGAAAAAACAAAAGAAACGCAGCTAAAAGTGACTGTAAAAGCTGTGATGAGC
>NZMG01000045.1 GCA_002694465.1 Flavobacteriaceae bacterium
GGTTTTACTTCAAAAATTAACTCGGTGGATACATTTGACGGTTCCCTAGAAGAGGCTTTTGCACCTATGTCGGTTTCAATTACCTTGGAAGATGATATTGATGTTAGCCGAGGGGATATGATTGTAAAGACAAATAATAAACCCGAGCCGCTTCAGGAGTTTAGTGCCATGTTATGTTGGTTGCATAATCAACCAGCTAGACCTCGTGCCAAATACACCATTTTACATACCTCTAATGAACAAAAAGCGATGATTCAGGATGTATTGTATAAAATTGACATCAATACCTATAATCGGGAGGAAGATGACAAGACGTTAAATATGAATGACATTGCACGAATTAAAATTAGAACAACGCGACCTTTAATGATTGATGAGTATCGAGATAATAGGATCACAGGAAGTTTTGTGTTAATAGATGATGCCACCCATGAAACAGTTGCAGCAGGAATGATTTTATAAATAAATCCTCATGATTGAGTTTAAAGGAAAGAAAGGAACCTTATATCGATTTATCCTAAAATTTATAAACCTCAAGGATAAGACTGGAATTTCTATTGGGAAAGGCTCCAAAATTGTAAATGGAACTATTATTGGAGACGGCTCAAGAATAAACGGGGTAATTGTTATAAAAGGTAGGGGTTCTTGCACTATTGGGAAATATGTTGCATTTGGAGAAAATATTAGAATCATTACTTCAAACCATAAGACAGACGAAGTAATTTTGCAATATGCCTTGTTTAATCGAATAGGATTTAAATCGTTGGTAGACCCTAAAATTAATGTGTACATTGGACATAATGTATGGATTGGAGATCAAGCCATTATTCTTCCTGGTGTTACCATTGGGAATGGTGCTATTGTTGGTGCGGGATCTGTGGTTACAAAAGATGTTCCTCCTTATGGAGTGGTGGCAGGAGCACCGGCAAAATTTATCAGAAGTACATTCTCGCCTCAAAAGATTGAAGAAATTGAAAGTCTACAATGGTGGGATTGGTCTATTGAAAAGATGAAAAAAAATAAGGAGTTATTGCGCAAAAATTAATTGTGGTTTCTCTTAAATCAAATTTTGTAATTGTTAAAGTATCTAAATTTTATTTCGAAAAAGGATATAAAAACTGCTTCTATTGGGAGTTTGGTTATAAAATTCGGTTCTGCCTTTTTTGCCTTTTTAAATGGAGTTTTATTGGCTCGATATCTATCCATTGAAGGACTTGGATACTATGTTTTAGCGTTCACCACATTAACAATCATATCAGTTCCCGCAACTATTGGCCTACCTAATCTCATTACACGATATATTTCAAAATATGAGGTAGAAAAAAACTTTGCTGGAATGAAGGGATTGTTAATTAAAACAAATCAATTTGTTTTAATTTCTACTATAGTCATTTATTTTATTGCGGCCATAACCTATTTTTTCTGGTGGAAAAATTATGACTCGGTTTTTGTAGAGACACTGCTTTATTCATTTTTATTATTACCTATTTTAGGATTTGGGGCCCTACGTTCGGCAGCTTTGAGAGGTTTAAAACTCATTATTCTTTCTGAATTACCCGATACGTTACTTCGAAATTTTTTACTTACTATTTTGTTAATTGGATGTATACTTTTAGAATATCCATTGTCGCCTCAATTAGCGATAGTTTTTCAAATTGTAGCTGCGGGAATTGGTTTTTTACTAGGGTTTTTGTTTTTATATAAAAAGCTTTTAAATAAATTAAAGAAGGTTTCCCCAATATATAATACTAAAGAATGGTATGTACAAACCATTCCTTTTTCAATAAATAGTGGCATTCAAATAGTTCGTTCTAAATTATTAACCTATTTATTAGCCATCTTTGGTAGCATTGAAGCCGTTGCCATTTTTGATGTTGCAATGCGCGGTGCAGCACTAGTTTCTTTTACGCTCAACGCATTAAACTCTGCTATTTCTCCATTTATTTCATCTGCATATGAAAAGGGAAATACGTTGCAAATTCAAAAAATTGTTAAAAAAACGGGGCGAATTATTTTTGCATTTTCACTACCTGTAGCACTTATTTTTATTGTAGGAGGAAAGGGTCTGGTAATGTATATATTTGGTAATGAATATGCTGTGGCCTATTTTCCATTACTCATCTTATGTATTGGTCAATTGGTAAGTGCTATGGTAGGCTCTGTTGGAACTCTACTTAGTATGACTGGAAATCAGAAGGTATTTTCTAATAGTAATGTAATTATGCTAATAATAAATATGATTTTGGGCGTTCCTCTTATTATGATTTGGGATGAAATAGGCGCTGCGCTCCTTTTTAGTGCGATATTAATAATTCAAAATTATATATTATTGAAATATGTACAGAAGAATTTAAACATCAATACCTCCATATTTTGAAGCCAAAAATTATCTATATAGCGGGTGACGGAAGATCGGGCTCCACATTACTCGACTCGATATTGTCGAATATTGAAGGGAGTGTTTCGGTTGGAGAGTGTCATAGATTTTGGGTTCGTTTTTATGAAAAAGAGACTCTATGTGGATGTGGAGAAAAGATTGAAAGGTGTACCTTATGGTCTAAAATTGATGAAAAATTACACCAAAAATTTCCTGACTATGATTCAGAATTTATAAGAGAAAAAGTAAAGGAAATACAATATTTTAAGAATTTTAAAAAAATACCAAAACTATTACAAACTAAGGAATGGCAGGATTTTGCTGAAATTGTCATTTATTTTTATAATCAAATAGCGAAAACCTCCCAAAGAAATATCATCATAGATAGTTCTAAGAGTATTGGGTGGTGCTATTTTCTTCAAAACATTGGGGTTTTTGATTTAAGAATAATACACTTGGAGAGAAATTTAGCTTCTGTAGCAAATAGCTGGAAAAAGAAAATGCTCTTGCCGGAGTACTATGATAAAGATGTATTTATGCCCCAAAAAACGAATATGGTAATTTTGAAATCTTGGATTAAGATTAAAGTATTAGCGTTGGCTTTAAAAAAGAATAATTACTTTATGTTTCTCAAATATGAGTCCTTATGCCAGAGGCCAGAGTTTTGGTTAGCCAAAATTAAAGAATTTGTAGGGGAACCATTTGATATTACTGAATTCATTATGATACCAACTCATTCAATAGGTGGAAATCCAATGAGAAGCGGTAGTAACAAGAAAATAGTTATTTCTAACAAAAAAGTTGATTTGCACCATTTAAATTTTTTTGAAAAAATATTTTTTAAGAGTTCTAATGTTATCGCAAAAACAATTATTAAATGATTTCCGTTATTATACCCCTTTATAACAAGGAAAGGTTTATTGGAGAAACTATTCAATCTGTTTTGAATCAATCTTTTGCAGACTTTGAATTGATTTTAATTAATGATGGCAGCACGGATAAATCTGAAGCAGTAGTTAAAACATTTAATGATCCTAGAATTCGATATAAGAGCATAGCAAATAGTGGTGTTTCAGTGGCAAGAAATACAGGGATAGAATTAGCAAAATTCCCGTGGATTGCTTTTTTAGATGCAGATGATTGGTGGGCTCCCAGCTTTCTGTCTGAAGTTGAAACAGCAATAAATAATAATCTTTCAAAAAATATTTTTGCAACGGGGAGGAGTAGGGTGTTTAAAAACGATATTGAACGTTACAAAAATGAATTTCTTCCTAAAGATGGCGAGACATCTCCAGTGAATTATTTTAGAATAATTTCAAAGTATTTACCTCCTAAAAACTCGTCTAATGTTGTTATTAAAAAAGAATTGTTGATGGAGAGAGGTTTATTTAGGAAAGGACAAAAACAACACGAAGATCACGATTTGTGGATGCGTTTGTGTGTAAAAAATGAAGTTATCTTTATAAACAAACCCTTATCTTTTTATAGAAAAACGGAAACAGACACGGCATCAAATACCTACTATCAAGCTTCAGACTTTTTAACTTATTTGACTACCCTAGCCGAGGTTGAGAATAAATTAAATGAGGAAGAAAAGACCTATTTTGAGGGCTATACCAATAAATTTATTGCATTAACGTATATTAAGAATTATGGTCTGTATTCAAAAGAAGAGGATGGGAAAGTATATTCGAAAATGAAACAAATTTTAAAAGGTAAATATTTAATCTTGATAAAGGCGCTTTGGTTATTACCATATAAAAAGACGTATCCCATTTTTAAATTCCTACAACGATAATGAATCATATGAATGTAAATTTGTTTGTTGTAGGTGCTATGAAAGCGGGCACTACTTCTTTAATAGAAATCCTTTCAAATCATTCAGAAATATATGTCCCGCCTATTAAAGAACCTCATTTTTTTGTAGATACTTTACCTAAAAGTTTATATGAACCTTCTCGGTTTTTTAATCTAGATAAATACTTTAAAGAGGAGTTTCCAAAGCCTATTCACATCAGTAAAATTGAAGATATTTCTCAATATAAAAAACTTTACTCATTATCCACCAATGAAAAATATTGTGTTGACGCAAGTACTGCCTACTTACATGCCCCAGGTGTTGTTCAAAAAATCTACAGTTATAATGAAGATGCAAAAATTATAATATTACTTAGAGATCCTTTAAAAAGGGCTTTTTCTCATTATAAAATGGATGTAGGTTTAGGTAGAATCAATGCTTCTTTTGACCAATTAATGGAAAAGGAAATTCAGGAATATAATAATGGTAGTTTACAGTGGAGTAGTCATATTGGGATGAGTTTATATAAAAACGCAATAGAAAATTATACCTCGTTATTTAAAGATGTATTAGTACTTAGAATTGAAGATTTAGCTAGTAGGAAAAACGAAGAATTGTCCAAGATAAGCTCTTTTTTAGGTATCAAAGATTTTGAAACCTCTACCATTCTACATAAAAATGTGGCAAGAGAGCCAAAATTCAAAAAACTTTTCTATTTTTTGAAACAAATGGGGATTAAGGATTACTTTTCAAAATATTTATCTTCTAATTTTAGACACTGGTTATTTAAGAAAACAACTAAGGATTCAACCTTTAAAATGGAAATCACTCCAAAAAACTTAGAAAAGCTGAATGCAATATTCATTAAAGAATCTAAACTATGATAATACTGGATATATGTGTTTGTATTATTGTTTTTTTGCTCGGCTATAACCTTGTTAATTTTTTCTCAGACCTTACAAAAAAGGAAAAGTCCTTTTTACGGAAATTATTTTTCTTTCACTTTTTTATTGGTATTTGCTTCAGTATTTTAGTTGGAAGATATGGTGGGGATGCCCAACTGTATTGGAGTTTTCCTAAAATGTATGAATTAAATGATGTTTTTAATGTAATAGAAAAAGGTTCCCCTTCAGGAATTGTATACTTAATCAATTATTTCCCATCTCACATTTTAGACCTTTCCTTTTTTACTGGGAATATGATCTATTCATTGTTTGGTTATGTATCTTTTATTTATATTTTTTTCATCTTAAAAAGAATTATTCCAGACACAGAAAAGCTTAAAGAAATTAAGTTATTCAACATCCCTATTCACCCTTGGATATGGTTTTTGCCAAACTTACATTATTGGTCTTCTGGAATAGGTAAGGATACCATTTTATTTTTTTGCATTGCCTTGTTTGTGTATTCGCTGCTAGAGTTTAAAAAAAGATTTTTGGGTATTTTTCTGAGTATTTTCATAGCTATTTTAATACGCCCTCACATTATGCTGTTTTTGGTTGCGGCATTTGGAGCAGCTTATTTATTTGATGGTTATTTAAAGAATTATCAAAAGATTTTTATTTTTTTACTTTTTATTGCCGCTTTTGCATCTATGTTTAATTATGTAGTAGAATTTATTAGGCTAGAGAGTTTAGATATTACCACTATAGAGCAATACGCAAATACCAAAGCTTCTAAATTAAATCAGGCGGATTCTGGCAGTGGAATTGACATTTCGGGGTATCCATTTCCATTAAAAGTGTTTACATTTTTATATCGACCCCTGTTTTTTGATATTAATGGAGTGCTTGCTGTTGTTGCTTCATTTGAAAACTTAATTTTACTTCTTTTAACGATCAAAATTTTTAGAAATAGACCGTATAGAAGTTTAAAAAACTCAAATGGTTTGGTTAAAGGGTTGGTGATTTATTTTTTAATTGGAGCATCCTTGTTTTCTTTAATTTTAGGAAACCTCGGAATCATGCTTCGGCAAAAAAATGCGTTTATACCTTATTTAATCATTTTTGGACTTTGGATTATTTTCTATAACACCCAATATTTGAAAAGTATGAGTAACAATCAAGTGAATGCCTCATGAAAATATTGATGGTTATTAATAGCTTAGCTACAGGAGGGGCAGAAAAATTGCTCTTAGAGTCAATTCCAAAATACAGAGCACATGGGATCACCGTAGATTTGTTGCTTCTTAATGGTAAAAGTTATCCATTTTTAGATGAACTTAGGGAAATATCGGATTGTAAAGTAATTTCCTTAAGTGAAGGCAGTGTATATAATCCAACCTTGATTTTTAGATTAATAAAACACCTAAAAAACTACGATATTGTGCATACACATTTGTTTCCATCCCTTTATTGGGTGGTTTTTGCTTCTTGGTGGTCGTTTAGTAAAGCAAAACTGGTTTACACAGAGCATAGCACCAGTAATCGAAGGAGAAATAAACTCATCTTAAAAATGTTGGATAGAATAATTTACAGCGGTGTTGACAAAATAATTACCATTGCCGATGAAGTTGATTTTAATCTGAAAAGACATTTAAGGACTAAGGAATCAAAATTCATACTAATAAATAATGGAATAGACTTAAAAAAATTTGAAGAGGCCATTCCATATGAAAAGAGTAAATTTTTTGGACCTTTAGATACAATTTTAATGCAAGTTTCTTCTTTTCGAGAACAAAAGGATCAAGCCACGCTTATTAGATCTATTGCAATTCTTCCAGAAAATTTTAAGTTACTATTAGTAGGGGATGGACCCTTAAAAAACGACTTAGTAACCTTAGTTACTACATTAAAACTTGAAAATAGAGTTAAATTTCTAGGGGTAAGAAATGATATTCCTAGGTTATTAAAAACAGCAGATGCTTCGGTGTTATCTTCCTTTCATGAAGGCCTTTCACTTTCAAGTATTGAAGGAATGGCAGTAGGCAAGCCCTTTATTGCGTCTAATGTCCCTGGACTAAGAGAAATAGTCGATGGGTATGGGGTGCTCTTTAAAAAAGGAGATGAACTTGATTTGGCGAATACATTAAAAAACCTTTTTAAAGATAAGAAACACTATGAAGAAATTGGCAAAAGATGTTATTCTAGATCCCAAGATTTTAGCATTGAAAAGATGATTAATAAACATATTGAACTTTATAAAAATCTTTTAATCAAGTAAAGTTCGTAAAAAATGAAATCTAAACTAATACGTATAACAACAGTGCCAAGCTCTCTTAAAATTCTTTTAAAAGGGCAACATTCTTTTATGAGTGAATATTATGACGTTATTGGAATTTCAAGTAAAGGTGAAGATTTAGATGAAGTAAAAAAAATTGAAGGTATCGAGACCATCGCCGTGGAGATGACACGTACCATTACACCTTTTAAGGACCTTCAATCTGTTTGGAAGCTTTATCGTGTATTTAGACGAGAACGCCCCAAAATTGTTCACACCCATACCCCAAAAGCAGGTATAGTTGGGATGCTTGCGGCAAAACTGGCAGGAGTTCCCATTAGATTACATACCGTTGCAGGGTTACCTCTATTAGAAGCCTCTGGATTAAAGAGGTTCTTATTAAATTCTGTTGAAAAATTAACGTATTCATGTGCGACCAAAGTTTATCCTAATTCTGTAGGGCTATTCAATATTATTTTGGAACAAAAATTCTGTAAAAAAGAGAAGTTAATGGTCATTTCAAATGGCAGTTCTAATGGTATGGATATTCATTATTTTAATCCCGCAGCCGTTTCAAATGAACAGCAACAAACTTTAAAAAAAGATTTACAAATAAAGCCAAACGATTTTGTTTTTATATTTATTGGAAGACTTGTTGGAGATAAAGGAATTAACGAATTAATAACCTCCTTTAGAACGATATCTAATAGTCACAAAAACTGTAAGCTCCTTTTGGTGGGTGCTTCAGAACCAGAATTAGACCCTCTTTCCTCTGAAACTATTTCCATAATGAATGAAAACAAAGATATTATAGAAGTTGGTTTTCAAAAAGATGTGAGGCCTTATCTTTCTATTAGTAATGCACTTGTTTTTCCTACCTACAGAGAAGGGTTTCCCAATGTTGTTTTGCAAGCCTGTGCTATGGGGCTGCCCGCTATTGTGACCGATATTAATGGGTGTAACGAAATTATTATGGAAGGAAAAAATGGAACTATAATTGCGCCTAAAGATATTGACGCCTTAACAAATGCAATGCAGAAGTTTTTAGAAGAAAAGGAACGTTGGCAAGATGCAAATTCCTATCGAAAAACCATAGTAGATAGATTTCAACAAGAAATAGTTTGGAACGCATTATTAGCAGAATATAAAACACTGGAAGCTCATGTATGCTAATTTTATAAAAGTTATTTTGGATTTTTGTACAGCATTGGTCATTCTAATATTGCTTAGCCCCGTATTTATTTTTGTTTTTTTGGCTTTAACCATTGCAAATAATGGACAACCATTTTTTTATCAAATTCGCCCTGGTAAAAATGAGAAACTATTTAAAATAGTAAAGTTTAGGACAATGAATAACAAAAGAGACGACAGCGGTACATTATTGCCAGATGCAAAACGATTAACATTTATTGGGAAATTTGTTCGTAAAACTTCTTTGGATGAATTGCCACAGCTCTTCAATATTTTAAAATTTGAAATGAGTTTAGTTGGACCTAGACCTTTATTGCCAGAATATTTACCTTTGTATACCCTTGAACAAAAGAAAAGGCATCTCGTTAAGCCAGGAATCACCGGACTTGCTCAAGTGAGAGGAAGAAACCAAATGTTATTTAGTGAAAGATTGAAAAATGATGTTTTTTATGTTGAAAATCAATCCTTTATATTAGATTTGAAAATCATTTTAGAAACAATATATACTGTTTTTTTTAAATCAAAAAATGTAGTTTTAGGTCAAACGGTAGACGAGGTAGATGACCTAGGTTTAAGTAGAAATTTAGATTCTAATCATTTTAAAACTAAAAAATGAACATCCACGGTAAAAAAATAATACTTCGCGCGATTGAAGAGGAAGATTTAGCCTTAATACACCAATGGTCTAATGATCCAGAAATAAACTACAATCTTGGAGGATGGCATTTTCCATCAAGCAGGCAAGATCAACAAAAATGGTTCCAGTCCTTAAGCCTAAAAAATAATGACCAAAGATTTGCTATTGAAACAAAAGAAGATGGATTAATTGGGATGGCAAATCTGGTAGACATAAATTGGAAAGATAGAAATGCTTTTCACGGAATACTACTTGGGTTCAAAGAAATAAGAGGAAAAGGATATGGAGTAGATACCATAATGACCATAAATAAATATGCTTTTGAAGAGTTAGGGCTTAAAAGATTGGATAGTACCATTATTGCATATAATGAAGCTTCCTTACACGTATACCTTACTAAATGTGGGTGGAAAAAGGAAGGGGTTAAAAAGGATTTTTATTTCAGAAAGAACACTTGGTGGGATCAGGTAATTATGGGTATTACTTCGGAAGATTATTTCCAATTTATTTCAGAAAACCCATATTGGTAAGATGAAAAGAAAAGAATTCGGATCCGAATTTCATTACCCAATCCATTCAAAATGGTTGCTTAAGGAATCCGATGAGTCATTCTTTTCTTCAAAAAAATTTAGTTTTCATTTTTCTGGGCGTTCAGCACTTTACACTTTAGTTTCAGAAGGGATACAAACAAAAGGCTGGAAGAATTTATATTTTCCTAGTTATTATTGCCACGAGGTGGTGGCGTTTTTGAAGGACCTTCCCATAAATATTCATTATTTTAACTTCAATCCATTTTTGGACACAAAAATCCCTTTTCAAGAAATAAAAGATGATCCAACAAGTGTTTTGGTGCAAGTTTCTTTCTTTGGAGTTAAGTCGATAGATTTATCTTCTATTAAAAAGGCAACTATTTTAGAGGATTATAGCCATAATTTATTGGCCCTTAAAGAAAGTAAGGCAGATTATTGTTTTGGTTCTTTACGTAAGGAATTGCCTGTTCCTGTGGGTGGGTTTTGTTACGCACAAAATCATTCACTTGCCCAAAGCAATTCAAATAAAAAAGCAGAAGATGTAGCGAATGAGAAGTTAAAAGCTATGTTGTTGAAAGAGCAGTATTTAAGAGGGGAAATTGAAAACAAGGAAGGCTATAGAACTCTTTTTCAAAAAGCCGAGGAAGATTTTGAAAAAAAATACACAAACACAAAATTACCAGAGAGTGCTACAAAAATTTTACACACCTTCCATGTTTCAAAGATTTTAAAACAAAAGCATGAAAATGTAGAAGAGGCACTTAAAATTCTCGGCGATATTCCAAATGTTTCTTTTAATTTAGATACTAAAGATGCTAATCCTTTTGGTCTTATTTTAAATTTGACCTCAAATAAAAGTAGGGAAGCTTTAAAAACATACCTCATTAAAAACAATATTTTCCCTGCTGTTTTATGGCCTAACCAAGTAAATAAAAATGACCAAGAAACCGAAAAATGCATCCTTTTTATACACTTAGATTTTCGTTATACTACCAAGGAGGTTACCTTTGTGGCCAATAAAATAAAGGCCTTTTTTAATGAATAGTTCACAAAAAATATTCTTGGAAAACCCAGAATGGGATGAAATAGTGCGCAGTTGCTATGCATACGATTTTTATCACACACGGTCTTACCATAAAATGGAAGTTTCAACAACAAATCATAAGGCGGTTTTATTTGTGAGCTCTTTAGATTTAAATTTTATAGCCCTACCACTCCTCATTAGGGAAATTGAAAACACTTCTTATTTTGATGGTACTTCTGTTTATGGGTATTGCGGCCCTATTAGTAACCTAGAAGATAAAAAAATACCTCCATTGTTAGTTGAAAAATTTCAGAATGAAATAGAGAATTTTTTTAAAGAACAGAATATTATTTCGGTGTTTGCCAGATTACACCCACTAATTAATCAAGAATCCATTTTAAAGGGGATTGGAAATACAAAAGACATAAATCAAACTATTTTTATAAATTTAAAGGATACTCCAGAAGAACAGCGTAAACAGTACCGGAAATCTAATAAATCTGAAATAAATCAACTACGAGGCAAAAAGGGGTATGAAGTAATAAGAGCAACAACAGAAAAAGAAATTTCATTATTTGCTTCAATCTATAATGAAACCATGGAGCGTGTAAATGCCGGGGACTATTATTTTTTTGAAGAAGAATATTTCATCCAATTGTTAAATAATTCTTCATTTGAAGCACATCTTTTTTTAGCTATTAAAGATGAAGAAATTACGGCGGGCGCTATTTTTACAGTAACCAATGGAATTATGCAATACCATTTAGCTGGAACGAAAGAAGAATATAGTAAAGATACCCCTATGAAACTTATAATTGATGAAGCTAGATTATATGGTAATCAGAATCGGTTAAAATTTTTACATCTAGGTGGTGGGCTTAATGGTAGCGATGATGACTCCCTTTTTAGATTTAAGTCTGGCTTTTCAAAAAAAAAGAGTCAATTTAGGACTTGGGAGTATATTGTTAATGAGACTATTTATAAAGAATTGGTTTCAAAAAATGGAGTTTCAAACAGTACTTTTTTTCCTCTATACCGTGCAAAAAGAATCAATAAATGAAATCTAAAATATATTTGTCATCTCCCCATATGGGCGGTAATGAGCAAGTTTATGTTCAGGAGGCATTCGATACAAATTGGGTAGCTCCCTTGGGGCCTAATGTAACAGGGTTTGAAACAGTCATAGAAAATTATTTAGGTGAAGGAATCTGTGTGGCTGCATTAAGCTCAGGTACGGCAGCCTTACATTTGGCTTTAATATTATTTGGAGTTAAAAAAGATGATGAAGTCCTTTGCCAGAGTATGACTTTTTCTGCATCGGCAAATCCCATTGTGTATCAAGGAGCAACTCCTATTTTTGTTGATAGCGAAAAGGAAACATGGAATATTTGTCCAGAAGCATTAGAGGAGGCTATAAAAGACAGGCTTGACAAAGGGAAGAAGCCCAAAGCCATTATTGCAGTTCATCTTTATGGAATGCCTTATAAGGTGGATGAAATTAGAGCAATTTCGAAAAAATATGGAATTCCTATCATTGAAGATAGTGCCGAAGCCCTTGGGAGCCATTATAAAGGACAAAAATGCGGAACCTTTGGTGATATTTCTATTCTTTCCTTTAACGGAAATAAAATTATTACAACATCGGGTGGTGGTGCATTAGTGACCAAGTCTGATGCATTAAAGGAAAAAGCTATTTTTTTAGCCACTCAAGCTCGTGATGAAGCACCTCATTATCAGCATTCTGAAATAGGGTATAATTATCGACTAAGTAATATAAGCGCTGGAATTGGAAGAGGCCAAATGGAAGTACTCGATCAACGAGTTGCACAACGGAGGACGAACCACCAGTTTTATTTTAAAGCTTTTTCAAAGGTTAAAGGAGTATCCGTTTTCTCAGAACCTTCGCTAGATTATTTTTCAAATCATTGGTTAACGTGTATATTAATTGATTCGAAGTTGGCATCATTTACACCTAAGGAACTAAGGCTTGCTCTTGAAAAGGAGAATATTGAATCGCGTCCACTTTGGAAACCTATGCATATGCAACCAGTTTTTAAAAATGCTCCCTTTTATGGAAAAAATGGGGTTTCAGAAAAACTTTTTTTACAGGGATTATGTCTGCCCTCGGGTTCTAATCTAACTAACGAAGATTTACAAAGGATTAACACGGTTATTCAACAATTGGGATAGAGATTCAGTATCTTTGAAGCATTCATTTAAAAGTAATTTTGGAGAAGAAGAAAAAAATACTGCAGCATTTATATAGTGGAGACAACAGAATTAAACTTCTTGACCAGAGGTATTTACCTAGGTGGATAGTCGTTTTAATTGATACTGCCATTGCTGTGCTTTCTTTTTATTTGGCATATTTAATTTTAATGGGAACTCCCATTAAATTTCATACGGTATTATCGATTTTTCAACAGGGAATAATTCTGGTATTCGTTAATCTCATTTTTTTCTTCTTGTTTAAAACCTATTCAGGAATTATAAGACACTCTACGTTTACAGATATAACAAAACTTGCGTTTTCATCACTCCTTACTTTTTTAACTGTCATTATTTTTAATACTTCCTATGAAATAATTGAAGGCAATAAAATATTTCTCAACACATCACTAATTTTATACATGTTGCTTTCCTTTTCCATTATGTTGTTATTCCGAATTGGTGTAAAGGAGGTATATCAATACTTACGCAATCTTTCTTCTGGGCTAACAAAAAAGAAAGTCGCCATTATTGGAGTGGATGATGACACCATTTCTTTAGGAAAGGCAATCACCACCGAATCAAAACTACCCTTTAAACTTATAGGTTTTTTAACGCAAAATGTTGATTCTAAAAGGTATAAGATATTAGGTAAGCCTGTGTTTCCCATTAAAAATTCATTTTCTGAAACTGTTGGAGAATTACATTTAGATGGAGTATTAATTGTTAGTGAATCTTTTTCACGAACCGAAAAAAACAAAATTGTTGAAGATTGCCTCGATTTAGGGATAGAAGTTTTTAATGTTCCATCTATGGAAAAATGGAATAAAAAGGAAGATATCACCAACCAAATAAAGCCCATTGAGATTGAAGATTTGCTGGAACGCGAAGAAATTAAAATCGATGATAAACTCATCAAAAAAGACATTTCTGGTAAAACTGTTATGGTCACAGGAGGTGCTGGCTCTATTGGAAGTGAGATTGTGAGGCAGTTGGCAGAATTTTCACCTGAGTTGATTGTCATTTTAGATCAAGCGGAATCTGCATTACACGATCTAGAATTGTATTTAATCAAAAACTATCCAAACCTTAATTTTATTATTGAATTAGCAGACATAAGCAATATGTACCGCTTGGACTTAATGTTTAAGAAATATTCATTCAATATAGTGTATCACGCTGCCGCCTACAAGCATGTCCCTTTAATTGAAAGAAATCCACATGAAGCTATATACGTAAATATATTAGGGACGGTTAACCTTTCCATTTTGTCTCTAAATTATGAAATTGAAAAATTTGTCATGGTCTCGACCGACAAAGCGGTAAATCCTACCAATGTTATGGGAGCATCAAAAAGGGCAGCCGAAATGTATGTACAGGCGCTTCAAAATGAAAAGGGTGTTTACACAAGATTTATTACTACGCGATTTGGTAATGTACTTGGATCCAGCGGATCTGTCATTCCATATTTCAGGAAGCAAATAGAAGAAGGCGGCCCAGTAACGGTTACTCATAAAGATATTATTCGATATTTTATGACCATTCCTGAAGCATGTCAACTGGTGTTACAAGCAGGAACCATGGGTAGAGGGGGTGAAATTTATGTTTTTGATATGGGGAAACCTATAAAAATATTGGATTTGGCAGAGAAGATGATTCGTCTTTCTGGACTTGAGCCTTACAAGGATATAGATATTGAAATTACAGGGCTTAGACCAGGTGAAAAATTATATGAGGAGTTGCTTAATGATGTTGCCACCACATTGCCAACACATCACCCAAAAATCATGATTTCGAAAATACCGGCTGGAGAATTCCTCGATATTAAATCTAAAATTAAAACCATTATAAAAACCGCTACCAAACATGAGGATAGAAAGGTGGTCATGTTATTAAAGGAATTGGTGCCAGAGTTTAAAAGTGAAAATTCAACTTTTAAAGATTTGGACGTAATAATTGAAAGTGAATAACATTTGGAAAACTATAATCCCTTTCCCTTAAGTTTTTGCATTTAACACTTATATTTATACTGTTATAACCTTGCTAATGAAAAAATTACCCCTCATCATAGTTAGCCTATTGCTATTTGCTTCTTGTGCTACAAAAAAACAAATACTATATTTTCAAGATGCTGAAGAGTTAAACAACCTTCTTTCAGAAAATATATTTGAACCAGAAATTGAAGCCAATGATATTCTTCATGTAATGGTTTCTTCTTTGGATGAAAATGTAGTAGCACCTTTTAAAATGAATTCCCAAGAGGGAGTTTCAAACAATCAAAACCCACTATTAAGAGGATATTTAGTAAATAACGAAGGGAATATTCAATTTCCAGTGTTAGGAGCCATCCATGTTGCTGGGAAGACAAGAGGTGAAGTAATTTTACTTCTTACTTCAAAACTATCTGAATACGTAACCGACGTCGTTGTGGATGTCCGTATCATTAATTTTAAAGTTACGGTCATAGGAGGAGTAAACAATCCAGGGGTTTATAGAATTGACGATGAAAGAGTAACATTACCGCAAGCAATTGGTTTGGCAGGAGATTTATCCTTAGACGGAAAGCGTAACAATATTATGATTATTCGTCATGAGGATGGAAAACAAAAAGTAACTCGGGTGGATTTTACAAAAACCGATTTTTTTGAAAGTCCTTATTATTTTTTAAAACAAAACGATGTTGTGTATGTAGAACCTTCATTAAAAGGAGTGAAAAAATCAGGATTTATTCCCGATATTCCAGCACTTTTGTCCCTTGTCACAATCATTTTAAGTACAACCATTATCCTTACTCGATAATATGAAAACACACCACAATCCAAAACATAATGAGCTTTCGGTAAGGGAAATATTAGAACAATATACGCGCCATTGGTATTTATTTATTTTTGGGGTTATAATTGCCGCGAGTTTGGCATTTATTTATTTAAGATATACTACAGTCTCTTACCTGTCTAAAGGAACCATAATCATTAAGGATGAAAAATCTGATGGTGGAGCAGAAGAACTAGCCGCGTTTTCAAACTTGGGCGGATTTTTATCAAGATTTAAGAGCAGTAAAATTGAAAATGAAATTGCCATTTTTAAATCTAAGCGTATTATCAAAGAAGTTGTATTAGCTTTGGATTTAAATATTTTATACGAATCTATTGGAACGATTAAAACTACCGAATTATATCAATACAAGCCCTTTCAGGTTCAGTATCTATCTATAAACGACAGTTTAGGAGAATTTAATAGAACAATTCCCGTGCTATACTTCGAAATAGAAAACGAAACACAATTTAAAGTATATAATGAGTCCAAATCCATAGATGGGGTTTATACATTCGGAACCAAAGTAGAGTTGCCTTTTGGGAATATTACTGTAATTCCTAATTTAGATAATCCCACAAAATTTAAAAGTTTTATCTCTAAGACAATTTCAGTTTCTTATCGGGACCTTGATAAAGTTGCCGCTGTGTTTCAACGTAATCTTAGTGTTGTAAATGAGTTAACCAATAGTAATGTTGTGGTGATAAGTATGCAAAGTCCCGTTCAAAGCAAAGCAGAAGATTTTATTAACGAATTAGTTTTTCAGTATAATAGAGACGCCATTGAGGATAGGGGGCAAGTTGCCAAAAAAACATCCGATTTTATCGACTCTCGTTTAGAAATTATTACCAAAGAATTGGATTCCGTTGAAACAAATAAGGAATCTTTTAAAAGCTCCAACAGGCTTACTAATATTGAAGCACAGGCACAACTCATCCTTGAAAACGCAAGTGATTTCGAAAAACGTCAATTTAATGTAAACACTCAAATTGAGTTGGCAAATACAATGATTGACTATATGGAAAATTCTTCCAATAATGATTTGTTGCCTTCCAATATTGGAATAGAGGGGGGAGATGTTTCAGAATCTGTCAATAATTATAACGAACTCGTTCTTCAACGAAATAGACTTTTAAAATCTTCCACTGCAAAAAACCCAGTGGTGATCAATGTGAATGATCAAATAGAAGAAATTCGTCAAAGCATCTTAAGCAGCCTTAAGAATACAACTAATTCCTTAAAGGTTTCCTTGCGTGATTTAAATTTTCAGGAATCTGTTCTAAATTCAAAATTGTCTAAGGTGCCCACAAACGAAAAAATTTATAGAGGGATAGAACGTCAACAAGGTATTAAAGAGCAATTGTATTTGTTTTTATTACAACAAAGAGAAGAAGCGGCGATATCTCTGGCGGTGACTGCACCAAAAGCAAAAGTAGTTGATAAAGCATATAGTAGCAGCACGCCTGTTTCACCTAAGAAATCATTAATTTATTTAGGTTCAATATTGGCAGGATTGCTTGTGCCTTTCTTGTTTATTTATTCAAGGGACTTACTGAATAATAAAATTTCAAATCGCCGTGATATTGAAACGGGTATTTCTAATTTAAATTTAATTGGAGAAATTCCGAAACTTAAAAAGGATGAAGAGCAACTTATTCAGCTTAATGATAGAAGTATTTTAGCAGAATCCTTCAGGATTTTAAGAACCAATCTTCAATATTTATTCATTAATAAATTAGAAAATTCTCATAAGTCGAATACTGTTTTTGTTACATCAACAATTAAAGGAGAAGGAAAGACCTTTGTGGCCTTCAATTTAGCCTTAACATTAGCCTTAACAGGAAAAAAAGTGGTGCTCGTTGGGGGAGATATTAGAAATCCGCAATTGCATAGATATCTACCTAAAGAATTACAAAATCAACGGGGCCTCACAGAATATATTATGGATGCATCCATAAAAACAAGAGATATTGCTTCAAAAAGTAGTGAAAATGAGAACCTTTCCATCGTATTATCTGGTGCTATCCCTCCAAACCCTGCAGAACTGTTAATGCTCGATAGAACCAAGCAATTTTTTGAAGAGTTAAGAGATGACTACGATTTTGTAGTGGTTGATACTGCACCTTCTATGCTTGTTACGGATACTATTTTAATTAATAAGTTGGCAGATGTTACATTGTATGTATTTAGGGCCAATTACACCGAAAAACGCTTGCTCGAATTTGTAAATGATGCCATGGAGGATGGTCGATTAATGAATGTTGCGGGTGTATTAAATAATGTTTCTCTAAGTAATTTTGGTTATGGAAACAAATATGGCTATAGCTATAGTGACGAAAAGCCCACTTTTAAGAATCGGCTTTTCCGAAGGTAATATGAAAAGGTTCATTTTCATCAACGCTATTTTCATTTGTTCGATGTTTACCTATGCACAACAAATTGAATGGCAAGGAAAAGTAGAACTTCTTGGTACATTTTCCTCCGAAGCATCAAATCCGTTTTGGTTTCACGCCAATACCAACACACAAGTAGGAATCTCTTCAAACTTTTCAGGATTAGGTGACGTGGAAGGAACCTATGCTGTTTCTGAGGGTGCCTCAATTAAGGCAGGCCTTTCCTTTTTTTATCGCGATGATGTTTCAGATGAATTTCAACGAAAGGATGCTTTTGTTCAATTTCAAAACAAATGGTTAAAAGCTACCATTGGAGCTAAATCTGGCGAAATAAAACAACAAGGACTTTCGGCAACCAATAAAAACTTTTTATATTCTGAAAATTCCCGTCCATTACCTGGGTTACTTTTGGAAGCGAATAATCCCCTAAAAATTTCTGAATCTTTTGCTTTTGATTGGGGAATTGGACATTTTTATTTAAATGACAATCGATTTGTAGAGGATGTGATGATTCACTACAAGCGTTTGGGATTGCAGATTCATTTTAATGAGACAAACAAAGTCACGGCACAAATACAGCATTATGCACAGTGGGGAGGTACTTCTCAAGAATTTGGAAAACTAAACAGCGATTTAGAAGCTTTTGTAGATGTGTTTTTTGCTAAAAGGGCCTCCGAAATTAGTATCGAAGGAGAACTACTCAATGCCGTGGGGAACCATTTAGGCAGTTATTTGTTGGATTATAGTTTTAATGCTTCAGCAGGGGATTTTTCTATTTATCATGAGCATCCTTTTGAAGATGGATCTGGAACTCGATTGGCTAATTTTCCCGACGGTGTTTGGGGTGTTTATTTTCAACCAACCGAATCAAAGGTGTTTTCTGGGATAGTATATGAATTTATTACTTCCAACAACCAAAGTAAAGGTGGCGTAGGAGCCGATAATTATTTTAGTAATAGTATTTATCGTTCTGGTTGGACCTACGAGCGAAACGCTATTGGATTGCCTTTAATTCTAATCGATCCCGATGTGGAAGTTACTGCCATCAATTCGCCGATTATAAGCAATAGAGTGATATCCCATCATTTTGGACTTACAGGAACTGTGAAGGAGGTGCTTTGGCAACTAAAAAGCAGTTTTGTGAAAAATTTAGGCACCTACAATAAACCTTTTCCCGAACCTATACGAGTTTGGTACAATTATCTATCGCTTCAATATCCCACTCAAAAGTATGGCACTTTCCGTTTACTTGGTGGAGTGGATACTGGTAAGTCAATTGATACTGTTGTAGGAGTAGGCCTAGGCTACTCTTATGAATTTTAAGGATTAATCGTCAATCTTAAGGATAAACCCCTGCTTATGTACATTTTCAATTGAAATGGCGGGATCTTTTTGAAGATACTTACGCAAATGGGTTATAAAAACATTTAAGCTCTTTTTATTGAAATAGTCGCTCTTTCCCCAAAGTGTATTTAAAATTTCTTTGTGCGTACAAAGATTATTTTTGTTGAATACCAGAAAATTAAGCAATTCAGCTTCACGCTTTGTTAGTGTTATTTTTTCATCATTAATAGCTAATTGCTGATTTTTATAATGAAAATGGTACTTTCCAATAGTGGTTACTGCTTCGGTCGTTTCAATTTTTTGGGTGGTTTTTATACGGGACAGTAATGCTTTTATTCTCACTACCAACTCTTCTTCGTCTATTGGTTTTTTTAAATAATCTACAGCCCCAATAGAAAAGCCTTTAAGTACATCCACTTTTAGTGATCGAGCTGTGAGAAACAAAAAGGGAATGGAAGGATAAATGCTTTTTATATTTTTTGCCAGTTCAAACCCATCTTTGTCGGGAAGCATCACATCCAAAATGGCTAGCTCATATATATGTGAATCCAATAGCTGTAACGCCTCGGAAGCGGTTTTTGCTAGAGAAATTTTAAAACCATTCATGGTAAGATACTCCCGCAACAAATATCCTAAAGTTGGGTCATCTTCTACCAATAAAATAGTCGCAAGTGATTTACTCATATAGCAAAGGTAATTTCAATTTTATATTGGTTCCCTTTCCAGGGTCACTTTCGATACTAATTTTTCCCTTATGCCTTTTCATAATTTCTTTAACATAACTAAGTCCTAAGCCGTATCCCTTTATGGCGTGGGTGTTTCCTTTGGGTACTCGATAGTATTTTTGAAAAATTAACTCTTGCTCCTTTTTTGTTAACCCTAATCCATTGTCCTGAATTTCTATCACTAGATTGTCTCCTTTCTGATTAGCTTTTAAAGATACTTTAGGCTTCTCTGAATACTTTTTGGCGTTGTCCAGTAAATTATTAATGGCATTTTCTAAATGAGATGCTTCCGCACGGATACTAAACTCTTTGTTTTCAATTTTGAATGAAAAATCGGTGTCCTCAAGTGTAGAGAGTTGTTTGAAATCTTCACAAATCCGTTCCAGAATAGGGGTGAAATCTACTTTTTTTAATTCAAATAATTGTTTCTTCGATTCCAATGCGCCTAGTTCCAATACTTTTTCAATATGGATTTTCATTCGTTCGGTTTGCTGCTGAATTAATTCAATAACAGGTTTTTGAGTTTCCGAAGCGTTTTCACTTAATATCTTCGTGGCTAACCCAATAGAAAAAACAGGGGTTTTTAATTCGTGAGTGAGGTTATTTATAAAATCATTGGTGGTTGTAATAATATTCCGTTGCCAATAAAAAGATCGTAGCACCCAAACAATCACAAAGATAATGGCAATAATAAAAATAAGACTCGGAATGGTAAGTCCGTTTAATTGAAAAAGAAAGTAATTATTGATGTCTTTAAATTGAAGTTCTAATATTAACCTTTTGTTTAGCGCAAGGGGTAAATACCCTTCTAATTCAATAGGATACGTTTTTATTTTTTCTGAGACATCGTATACTCTTGGTGCCGTTAAATAATCGGATGAATCTTTTGTAAATAAACGGTACGAAAAATCACTTTCAATACCATTTTCGTTTAATCGATGGGTAATAAAATCGTTTAAAAAATGCCTAGAAGCATCTTGAATACTGTCGATGCTTGTATTAAAATAGGAATTATCTTGCGTAATGGCGTGACCTATTAAAAAAGTAAGCTGATTTTGTGTAGCGAGATCTGCTTTTATTTCTTGGGTGGCATTGCCAATATTTCGTTGAAATTGGACTTTAGCTAAATTAATACCAATGTTGAGGTATTGGTATTGCACGACAAAGAGTCCTAATACCGACACAATAAGAATGATAATATAAAGCGTTCTACGTTTCAAAATGTGGTGCCATATTAC
The DNA here is from genome assembly GCA_002694465.1 of Flavobacteriaceae bacterium. Lineage (GTDB taxonomy): Bacteria > Bacteroidota > Bacteroidia > Flavobacteriales > Flavobacteriaceae > Halomarinibacterium. Next base: position 21,439 of record NZMG01000045.1, read on the forward strand.
TAATTTTTTTCCTTTTGAAGTAATGATAGGCCAATTTATAACGCGCTTAACTTTTCATTAATCTTTTTAATTTTCGAATAATCCCAATAAAAGCCTTACAACGGTATCTTTGAAAAAGGTTTTAAAAGTTAATATTTATCCAAATTCAATTTAAAAGTTAGTATTTTTTTTCAAAAAACGCCGGGTACAATTTTCCCGGCATTTTTTATAATTTATTAGAGTGTTTAATTGTTTGTCTCACCCGATAAAATAGGATGGTTTAAAGTAGAATTAAAAGCATAGTCAATTAAAGTAACTACTTCAGTCACCTTATTAAATTCAATTCGAATCCATCCAAAGTAATTAGAATTATTAATATTATTTTGAATCCCAACAATTTGTGCAGAATTTTCCCAACTTCCTTCGTAAGTGGTTATTCCATTTGAAGAAGTATTTCTTATTACTAAAGCTCCGTAGTCGTTTGTCCATCGTTGTCCCTGAACTAAATCTTGATTAATTAGGGTGCCTATGGGTTCTGATATTATTAACCCCATATTGAGAAAGTTTTCATTTATGGGCGGGCCAGATTTAATTAAGTTGGGTCCTATTGGATTAATTCCCACATATAAACGATCCCCTTGGGTATTGGCCGTAAGTTCAACAAATACGGTAAAATCGACCATGCCGTCTTCTGAAATATCTAGCGTAAGGGGTAAAGGGTCACCTAGCCTTAAAATTCTACCATCTTTTTTATAAATAATTGTATTTTTTTGATTTGTAAAGAAACTAACTTCATTTCCATAGGATGTCCCTACACTGTTTGTAGCGTAAGCTCTTACATAGTATTTTTGGTTTGGAACAAGGTTTGAAAGCATACTATTGAATAAACTGGATTCTTGACTCTCTATGGTTTTGGTAGAGTGTGTTATGGAAGGATTCGATTTGATATCCCAACAAATCCCTTTATTTATAATAGATGTTCCACCATCACTAAGGACTAAACCACCAGAACTTGCCGTTGTTTCTGTAATGTCCGTAATTTTAGTCGTTTGTAAAATAGGAATAGATAGTTCTCTAATGTCATCGGAATGACATCCAATAATGAGAAAATAGATTACGATAAGACAATAGGATAAATTAAATCTGATTTTCATAAGTGATATATTTAAAAGTATGTATCTAAGTCTTAAAATCATTTTTATGATTTATTGTATTAGTGCTAATAAACTATTTATAAGATATAGATAGAAAAAGGCACTAGGATTTATGACCCAGCGCCTAATTTTGGTTTATTAGTTGAAAGATGGTTTGTGCTAATTTTAATTCTTTAATCTTTTAAAGATGTATCTTGTAATAAAAATACCATTACTGTCACTTTCTCCGCTAAAACTTTCTACCCCGCTATTTACAAAGGCCAACTCCCAACCTTGCATCGCAAGATCATTTAGTTTTGATGTTACGACAGCGTCGTTAGCAGCTATGTTTTGAAATCGAATTCCTCCTAAGTTGAAAAAATTTAGAAGTTTGGTTTCATCAAAGTTTTTTAAACGAATTTCACCTCTGTCAGATTTATTTCTTTCGTCGTCTTCTGCGGTACGGCTAGAAGTAAACTCTTTATAATCTCTGGGTTCTTCGGAACTTATCATTCTAGACCTCCCTAAGCCATTAGGGATAATAGATTCTACTACCGTAATAGTTTTGTATTCTATGGTCTGTGACCAAGTGATATTGCTTACTAAAAGTAAAGCAATAGGAATTAAAAATTGAATTAGTCTCATAATGTTCATGTGTTAGTTTTTAATGGTCATTCTCACATAGGAGAAATCACTTTCTAAAGGTTCATTTTTTAGATTATTTGATTTTTTTTCTGGAAGGACTTTAATTAGTAATGAATTGTTGGTTTCCCAAAAAAGTTCATATGGAATCCACTTTTCATTTTTACCTACATAGTAGTGAGATGCCTCTAAAACGCTATTCGTCTTATTCAGTTTTGATAAATAAAAACCTTTAAGCGGTATATTAGAAGTGGATACTAAATTTAAAGTGGCAAAATTTAAGTAATTGGGCGAAAAAATAGGGTTGGAGGTAACAGTAATGACCTCTGCCGTTTTAGCGTCTACTAAATACCATTCCTTTTCATCAAAAAAAGAATGGGAACCAATCAAGTAAGCATTAATAGAATTACTTTTCCCCAGGTAATAATAAGTACAAAGGTTGATATTAAACTCTGAAAGGAACTCATCTTTAAGACTGGTAATTGCTTTCCATTCTTCATTTATTTTTAGGTGAATAACACCATCAATTTTTTTCGCATCGCCTTCTTTCATTTCAAAGATTATGTCTTGATTTATCGATGCATTATTGTATTCCCTTTCGGTTGCTTCCTTAAAAGTAACTTTTAGAGGATGTTTCTTTCCCTTTAATTTACTCTTAGCTATAACTACATTTTCAATAGAATTGAAGCCAAGAGTTTCAGGTTCAATAATACTGTGTCCGACGTACGCATTCATAAAATACATTAAAGTAATGATTGGCGTAATGGCAATGATCTTATTCATATTTTTAAGTTTTAATCTATAGAATGTCTGCAAAAACATACTATAGTTGGTTTTATAAAAAATTATATTTTGTATGCCAATGAAATTAAGATGTTTCTGTTGCTAAACTTTGCATCCTTGGCATCATCGCTTGCAATATTGCTTACCCCATGAAGGTAACTGGCAGCAATTGAAAAATTGGATGATATTTTATATCCAGCCATCCCTGTAATGCCAAAGTCAAATCTTTTTAGGCCGGCTCCATTTTCATCTTCACTTTTAAAGGCGTCCATATTAAACGATTCACTGTAAAGGATACCCTCTTCTTCAAATTCAAAGGTCCCCTTTAATTTTCCAGAGAGGCCATAACCAAATGAAGGTCCGGCACCAATATAGAAATTAGATTTGCCAATAGTATACACTACTATTACAGGAACCTCAATGTAGTTTAGACTAGCCTTCATTTCTTGATTAAAATCCTCGCCAGCTATGGTAGTTTCACTGGTTACTTTCACTCCTTTTTGCATAAAGTTTACTGAAGGGATCACACCAAAATTGTCTGAAATAGGGAATTCAACAAAAATACCCGCTGCAAAACCAGGTCTAAATTCCTTTTTGGTATTGTCAAGGTCATCATCTGTAAAAGCGGCGTTGCTTAATACACCTGAGGCTTGAATTCCATAATTAATTTGTGCTTTTACCCCCATAGAGCAAAATAGAATGAATGCGGTAAACAATAGTTTTTTCATGTTTAAAGATTTAAGATTAATAGTTCGTTTTTTGATTATTGATGATTTAATAGGACAAATGTAGATGGCAGTGTTGTTTCCTAAAAAAATATCCTGGCGAAGTGGCAATGAAATCTATTGAAGTGCAAAAAAGTATAGGTTGAAGTGAAAATTGTTTATGCTATTGATAATTAATGGTATATCTTTAATATGAGGATAGGTAACTATAATTTTTGGAAGTAAAACATCACGATTATGCACTTTAGGATTGTAAAACAGCACTTCGTTGTTTAAATAATGCATTACAACACAAAAACCGATTATTAATAGGTGCTAAATTGTAATTTTAACTCAAAAATTTAAGCCATTTTACTTTATAAACTACTTAAGTAGATATGAGTATAAAACGTAGATATAGTTATTCGGTTTTAATCGCAATTAATATTGTAATGATTATAATTAGGTTAAAAGTATTTCCAAAAGAACCACCTAGTTATCATATCATTTTAACCATCACAGCTCTGTTGTTATTTGTATTGGGTTGGGAAAGTACGGTACTATTGGACCGACTTTTGGAAAAAATAATTCCTATTTCCAAAAAACCATTGCAAAAGATTTGCCTTCAAATTTTTCTCTCCACACTATTAATCATTTTCATTTCTTACAGTATTTTCTTTCTTGCCAATTCAATGTTCGATTTACGAATTATTCCAATGTGGAATAGTGTTGTTTATTTGATGAATTTCTTTATTGCTGTGATATTTAACCTAACTATTTTTGGGTATTATTATTTTGAAGAATGGAAATATAATTTAGTAAGTAGAAGCCATCTGGAAAAAGATCAGGCTATGGTTCGATATGATGCCTTACGAAATCAGTTAAATCCTCATTTTTTGTTTAATGCATTGACCTCGCTTAATAGCCTAATTTTCGAAAATCAACAATTGGCTTCCGAGTTTCTTCAGCAATTGTCAAAGGTATATCGATACACCCTTCAAAATAGAGACAAAGATGTGGTATCATTAAAAACTGAAATGGATTTTGTAAAGCATTACATTTCACTTATGAAAACTCGCTTTAATGGAGCCATACAATTTCAAATTGAAATAGCCGAAGAAGATTTAGAAAAAGGAATCGTACCTGTAATATCACAAATGTTGATTGAGAATGTGGTAAAGCATAATAGTATTACTTTAGAAAATCCACTCCTAATTCAGATAAAAACTGATGGGACATATTTAATGGTAAAAAATAATGTCATTAAAAAAACGCAAGTTGAAAATAGCAATAAATTGGGGCTAGAAAACTTAAAAGACTTATATAAATACTTATCAGATAAAGGTTTAAGAATCGAATCGGATCCAAATAATTTTGCAGTGTATATCCCTTTAATTCAATAGTTATGATAAAAGCGATTATTATTGAAGATGAGCCATTGGTGGCAAGGGGACTTTTAAAACTGGTCGGTGAAATAGATTCGGATATTCATATAGAAATTGTTTTAAATTCTCTAAAATCCAGCGTAGCTTATTTTGCTTCAAATCCAGAACCCGATTTATTATTTATGGATATCCAATTAAGTGATGGTGTAAGTTTCGATTTATTTCAGGAAGTTCAAATAAATTGCCCGGTCATTTTTACTACCGCCTATAACGAATATGCCATAAGAGCTTTTAAATTAAATAGTATCGATTATTTATTAAAACCTGTAGATAAAGAAGAGTTAACCCAAGCCATATATAAGTTTAAGCGAATTAAGGAAATTAAAAACTTCACTTTTAACAACCAACTGGAAGCCTTAATTCGTGATTTAAATCTTTCCAAAGCACAAAAAATATATAAAGAGCGATTTATTGTTCATTCTGGGAAGGCGTTTATAATTGTAAGTCTGGAGAATATATCCTATTTTCAGAAAGATGTTCTTATTTATTTAGTAACTAAGGATAACCAAAAATTTATTACCGATTTCCAAACCATGGAAGAAATTGAAGAATTGGTAAATCCAAATTTGTTTTTCCGAGCCAATAGACAAATCATTATAAAATCGGATGCTGTGGAAAGCTTTAAAGCCGACTCTTACGGAAAACTTATAGTAAAATTAATAGCCCCTGCTTCCATTTCTATAGATATTAGTAGGGAAAAGGCACAAGCCTTTAAAAAGTGGTTGCAGTAATTTTAATTTGTATTTTCAACCTTAAACAAAATGGGGAGTGCATATAAAACTCCTACTGGTTTTCCACGTTGTTTCCCAGGAATCATTTTAGGAAGCGATTCCACTAATCTAATAGCTTCTTGTTCTAAGCGTGGGTGAGGAGCTCTCGCACGGACGTTTACCACATTGCCTTCTTTGTCAATTTTAAACTGAACACTAATACGCTGTTTTCCCTCTAAGCCCAAGTCATTGGCCAATTCGGTATTGAATTTATTTTGTACAAACTCCATCACTTTTGTCTCCATGCATTTTTTGCGATCGTTGTTGTTGGTTTTAGACTCACAACCTGGATAGATAGGTACATCTTCAATAACGGCAAAGGGAACGTAGACAATTTCCTCTTCTTCAACATCCACATCTTCAATTTCTTCAATTTCAACAATTACTTGATCTTGATCTGTTTCTGAAGACTCTATAAGGGTTTCATCCACTTCCGAATCGTTTTCTACTACCTCAATCACTTGAGTAGATATCGCTGGTGGCGGAGGTGGTGGAGGCGGAGGTGGTGTTAGTTGATCTGTAATAGGAATGACATCTTCAAGATCGTCACCTACATCTAATACTTCTCCAGAAGCCAAATCTCTGTCAAACGATTTACTTTCTATGGCTTGATAGGAGATAAAAAGCATCATGGCCAATCCCATTAAAAAGAAGGTGGTGCTCCAGTTAGCAAGGCTTACGCTCGGGTTTTTCTTTAGTTCCATAATTCAAGAATTAAATAACTTTTAAATCGAGTAAAAAGTACAATGGATATAAGAAGAAAAAAATGACATTAATCATATCACATTACTGAAAATGAGCGTTATACTTTCTTTAATAAAATATTATGACTGCAAAATATGCTAGTATAATTAAGAGCAGTACTTTTGCACTTTTAAAAACTGAATCGTGATTCAAGAACTTATTACAGTAATGCTATGGAGTATTTCTCCCTTTGGTGAAGCCAAGGTGGGGATTCCTGTGGGATTGCTTAACGGTACCAATATCTATTTGGTTTTTATTGTAGCCTTTGCAGCTAACGTATTGGTGTTTCCTATGATGATGTTTTTCTTAGACAAGGTGAATCACTACTTGTTGGGTTGGAATTTCTATAAAAAATCGGCCATCTGGGTGGCCAGAAGAGCCAAGACAGGTTCTGGGAATAAAATTCAGAAGTATGGATTTTGGGGATTATTGCTCTTTGTTATGATTCCGTTGCCTGGAACCGGTGTGTATGCAGGTAGTATTGCGACCTATCTTTTCAAAATTGAAAAGAGCAAAGCATTTTACGCCAACACCATTGGTATCTTTTTGTCATCCTTGATTGTTTGGGGAACAACTGTTCTTACCATGAAAGGAATTTACTAATGTTCTGCTAGAAAAAGCTCCTGACGTTATTTTTTAAAGTCCATACAGTGTAACATATTGTAACCATTGTCGTCTTAAAACGTAAGGAATTCGGCAATTTGTTCGTTGCTTCCATTTTCATTTATATTCAATTTAAATACCTAAAGTAATGTGTAAACATGCTTGCGTTGTTGTATTCTTATTTTTTAGCACATATACTTTTCAACTTTTAGCTCAATCTTCATGGGATACAGAATCTGCCACCCAATCCAGTGTTATAGATCGAATAAATTTAGGAATCAACTACCTATCCAAAAAAGAGCACGCCAAATCGATAGAAGAATTGGTGTATGCTCGCGAAGTCTCAATTCAAAACTCATGGTATCCTCAGGTTTTCAATGCCACCTTAAACATTGGCACCAATTATTTCTTAATGATGGATTATGGGGAAGCATTTCATTATTACTTACTGGCCTATGAAACTGCTTTAGCTCATCTTGGGCCAAAGCAGGAAATGCAGGTATTTAATAATGTAGGCGTATTGTACATTGAAGATAAAGATTTTTACAAGGCAAAGGAATCCTTCCTTAATGCCTATGAAATTGCCGCACAATTAGGCGACAAAGAGCAAATGGGAGCCTATGCCATAAACCTCGCTTTGGTTGGGAATGAATTGGGGGAATTGGAATTTTCAGAAAGGTATATAAATGAGGCTTTACCGTTATTGGAGGAATCTCCCAATGTCTTTTTGTTAGGACAAATTGCAAAAGCGGAAAACCTTTTGTTAAAAGGGGATCTTACCACTGCTGAAAAATTAGCTCTTAGTATTTTACCTAAGATTGAAAATCTTTCTCATTTAAAAGAGCGAATAACAGTAAACGATAAAATTTCAGTTTTAATAATTCTAGCAAGGGTATATGAAAAGTTAAATAGGCCCGAAAAAGCACTGGAATTTGCGTTATTGGCACGTTCGTCCGAAAAAAATATAGAAGCTAGAACTAAAATATACACCTTACTTTCACAGCTTTACAGCCAATCTAGCGATTATGAAAAAGCCATTTCCTATAAGGATTCTGTCATTATTGCAACCGATTCCTTATATGCCATAAAGAATGGTATGCTCTTTAAAAGTGAACAATTGAAATTTCAAGTTCAAAACTATAAAAAAGAGCTCATAGAAAGTAAGGAGTTACTTAAACAAGAAAGACAGTTTTATTATGTCTTAATTATTTGTGTTGTAGTTTTTATGGGTTTTTTGGTTTGGTTTTTTAAGAACACCTCCCTAAAACATAAACAGCGGAAGAAAATAGTCGAATTGGAATTAGAAAGAGAGAAAAATGAAACTCTTTTAAATGCACAAAAACATCAAGAAAAGGAGGCTTTAGTATTACTTGAAAGAGAACTTTTAAAGAATGAATTGGATGTAAAAAATAGAGAGCTTACCGCCAAAGCATTGTACCTATCCAGTAAAAACGAACTTATAGAGGAGATTGTACAGTCTATATCCAAGAATACTCAAATAGAAAATAATGCCTTATTAAAGAAACAAATTAATGATCTTAAAAAGCATTTGAAAAAGGACCGACAATGGGATAGCTTCTTTATTCATTTCGAGGAAGTAAATCAAGGGTTTCTTAATAAGCTAAGAGCACAACATCCCGAATTAACACCTGGAGATATTCGTTTTATCACTTTTTTATATATGAACTTAAGTTATAAAGAAATAGCATCCTTATTAAATATTACCCCACAATCTTGTCGAAAAAGAAAGGAACGAATTTCAAAGAAAATGAATTTGTCTAGTAACACCTCCCTTCATGTGTATCTTTCAAATATATAAACCCGTGTCACGAAATTGCTAACCATATGTCACAAAATGTCCCACTTTTTTCCAATGAATAATACGCCGGAAATTTAAATTTATCGTTCAATTTTCTAAACAGTATAATTGAACACAAATTAGTAATAACCTATTTTATTTTAAAAACGATTAAATGAAAAAAACAAACATTACAAAAAGTATTATTATCCTAGGTTGCTTATTTGGGATTACAACCTCCAAAGCTCAATTTACACAGAGCGCAAAAATTGTAAGTGAAAATAGAGAAAGTCGTGCAGAGTACGGCACTTCTGTTGCTATTAGCAACGAATTTGCAATGGTTGGTGCTTCGCGCGAAACCATTGCTTCAGGTGCTGCCTATATCTACGGGAAAGATATTGACGGGAATTGGAATTTTACACAAAGGCTCGAAGCTTTCGATCCTAATGAAGGTGCAGAGTTTGGTGGGGGCGCAAAATTTTCAGATGATTATCTTGTGGTTGCCGCCGGAAGGGCTGATGTAAACGGATTGCAGAGAACAGGGGCACTATATGTTTACGATTATCAAAATAACAACTGGGAATATAGCACGAAACTTGTGGCTTCAGACTTGAGTGCTGAAGCGAAGTTGGGAATGAATCCTACGTCGTTGGATGCTGAAGGAAATACCATTGTTGCTGGAGCTCCAGGAGATAATTCTTGGACGGGTGCAGCGTATGTATTTACGAATAATGGAGGTACTTGGGAAGAAGCGCAAAAAATAGTAAGCCCATCACCTCAACCCTCAGATGTTTTTGGAATAGGCGTTTCTATCTCTGGTGACTATTTAGCCATAGGAGCTAATGAGGTAGACGGACGTAAGGGTGCTGTATATATGTATTTAAAGGATGTAAATGGAGTTTGGGAATATGTGCAAACATTGGTAGCATCTGACGCAACAGACGATTCTTTCTTTGGCACTTCGGTAAGTATATCTGGGGACCAATTAGTAGTAGGTGCTTATGGAATGAACCTAGAAGAAGGAGCGGCATATGTGTTTGAAAAGGATGCTCAAGGAACATGGGTAGAAGTCCAAAAACTTATGGGAAATGCTACCACAGAAGCTGCTCAGTATGGTTGGGATACCGATATTCAATCCAATATAATTATGGTAAGCGCACCACACATCTTCGGATTTGAATCAGGAGAGGTTTATTTCTATAAGAAAGACACCAATGGTTCATGGGTGGAAGATCAAATTGTTCTTGGAAACGACACCGTAGGGGAGGACTTTTACGGTTGGAGTGTTGCTATGCACGAGCAGCAATTAATTGTTGGAGCCCCTTGGGAAGACCACGATGCCAATGGAGGGGATGAGATAGACCGTGCCGGATCTGCCTATATTTTTGATAATCCTAATATCTTGGGTGGTTTACCAAATAATACCTTAAATAGCTTTACAGTGTATCCAGTTCCTGCCAAAAACAGTATCACTATTGAGTCTGTTAACGCTATTTCAAAAGTTGTGATAAGTAATCAATTAGGAATGACCCTAAGCGTTGAAAGTGTTGCAGATATTAAAGAACATACCTTTGATATTTCGTCGTTTACAGAAGGAGTCTATTTTATAAAAGTGTACCACACAGATGGCAAAAAATCGACACAGAAAATTGTGAAAATGAACTAAAGTGTGTTTTTTGTTTGTTAACAAAAAGGCTGTCTTATTTTGGGCAGCCTTTTTATTTATAGACGCACACCGAAAAGTAATTTACTTCCCAATACAATATCTTGTAAACCCTATAAACATTAGGGTAGTGGGGTTAGAGGTGTAAAAAAGGTGTGCTCTTTTGCTTTCTTTTGTTAGATTTTTTTCTGTTGATATCTTTTATTAAACGATAAACCTTTCTTCATCAATTTTAGATTCATAAAATGTTACTTTACAAAACTACTAAAAAAGAAGGAAAATAAGACTTCAGTTCTCTAAAGGTCAATTTCATCTATCCAGTTTTATAAAACGACCTTTTTATCGAACCATTTGTTTTATTTTTACTTACGTGTCAAAGTTTAAATAAACAAAGTATTTCATATAAAGGGTGATTGTTTTAATAAAAATAAGCGAAATGTTCTAATTTAAAGGAATTTTATTATGAATTAATAACAATAATAGTTAAACATTTTCATAATTTATATATTCATTGCTTATTTTTTATCAAAAATGTAATAAAAATTTTGTAGAGAGAGAAAAACTTTTTATATTCGGAATTTATTTTTAATAAAAACCAACATTTTATGGCAAACGTTTTATGGTTACAAGGTGGAGCATGTAGTGGTAATACTATGTCCTTTCTTAATGCGGAAGAACCAACCGTAGTAGAACTCATTACTGATTTTGGTCTTAATATACTTTGGCATCCAACAACAGGATTGCAAATAGGAGATCAAGTTCAGGATTTATTAAAAGACATTATTTCTGGAAAGGAGCAAATGGATATTTTGGTTTATGAAGGTTCACTGATAGAAGGCCCTAATGGGACTGGGTCGATGAACTATTTTGCAGATCGTCCAATGAAAGATTGGATTAAAGAACTTTCTGAAGTAGCAGGTTATGTCGTTGCCATAGGAGATTGTGCCACTTGGGGAGGAATTCCGGCAGTACCACCAAATCCAAGTGAATCTACTGGGTTACAATTTCATAAGAAGAATAAAGGTGGGTTTTTTGGGGCTGACTATATTTCAAAAGGTGGATTACCTGTTATAAATATTCCAGGTTGCCCAGCGCATCCAGATTGGATTACTCAAATTTTAGTGGCTATTGCGGTTGGTAGAATTGGAGATGTTCAAATTGATGAATTCCATCGTCCAAAAACATTCTTTACAAACTTTGTTCAAGATGGATGTACTAATGTTACCAATTTCGCTCAAAAGGTTGATGGTAATTTTGGTAAACGTGGTGGATGTCTGTTCTATGAAGTTGGATGTCGCGGACCAATGACAAGAGCAAGTTGTAATAATATTTTGTGGAATAGGCAATCAAGTAAAACGCGATCTAATCATCCCTGTTTAGGATGCACAGAGCCAGGTTTTCCACATCACGATCTTAAAAAAGGAAGTGTTTTTAATACCATGAAGTACCTTGGTGTATTACCAAAAGAGGTGCCACATGGAAGAACAAAGTTAGCCTATTATATGGAAGCTGGTTTCCAAAAGATGATGCCAAAAAACCATAGAATTATGGAAACATCTAAATAATTATTAAAAAATTAAAAATGTCTGTTAAAGAATTAAATATATCTCCAGTAGGTCGTGTTGAAGGCGATTTAGATGTAAAAGTTTACATTGATAATGGAAAAGTTACAAGAGCACATACTCAAGCAGCAATGTTTAGAGGTTTTGAGAAAATAATGGCAGGTAAAGATCCTCAATCAGGACTTATAGTTACACCAAGAATTTGCGGAATTTGTGGAGGTTCACATCTATATTGTGCGTCTTCTGCTTTAGATACAGCTTGGGGAACTAAACTATCTCCAAATGCGTTATTATTAAGAGCTATTGGTCAGGCTTCAGAAACCCTTCAGAGTATTCCAAGATGGTACTATGCAATTTTTGCAACCGATTTAGCAAATAAAAAATATGCAAATAAGCCTTTATATAAGGAGGTTGTTGAACGTTGGTCCGCATATGTTGGAACAACATTTCAAAAAGGATTAACAGCAAGTGCACTTCCAGTGCAAATTTATGCTTTGTTTGGTGGTCAATGGCCACATTCAAGTTATATGGTTCCTGGCGGTGTAATGTGTGCGCCAACTTTAAAAGATATTACAAGGGCTCATGCTATTTTAGCACAGTTTAAAAACGACTGGTTAGAACCTATTTGGTTAGGTTGTTCTATTGAGCGTTATATGGAAATCAAATCATGGGATGACATGTTAGCTTGGGTAGAAGAAAACGAATCGCACAAGAATAGTGATTTAGGTTTGCTAATAAGAGCTGGTATTGAGTTTGGATTGGATAAATTCGGACAAGGAGTTGGTAAATTTTTAGCAACTGGTACGTACCTTCATAAAGACAGGTATAACAACCCTACAATTGAGGGAAGAAATGATGCATTAATAAGTTCAAGTGGATTCTTTGATGGAGAGAACTGGAATGAGTTTGATCATTTAAAGGTGAGTGAACATGTTAAGCATTCTTGGTATGACAATCAAGAAGACGGTCTTCATCCTTGGGATGAACCATTACCTACACCAGCAAAATCTCAGGTATTGCATGATACAGATTTTGATGGACAATACTCTTGGTCGAAATCGCCGAGATATGATGGGCATGCATGTGAGACTGGACCTTTAGCTCGTGTTGTAATGAATGCAAACCCAAATAATAAAGAACATCAAATTAAAGACCCATTATTTGGAGATATAATTAAAAAATTAGGGCCAAGTGTATTTACTCGAGTTCTAGCTCGTGTACATGAAGCACCAAGAATCTATAAATTTATTGAACAATGGCTATCTGAAATAGATCTTGATGGTATCTTTTATAATAAGCCAATTGAAAAAGATGGGAAAGGTTTTGGAGCAACAGAAGCTGCTAGAGGAGCTTTGGCTCATTGGATTGAAATTAAAGATGGTGTTATAAAGAATTATCAAGTTATGGCGCCTACGACATGGAATGTAGGTCCGAATGATGCCAATGGGAATCCAGGACCAATTGAAAGTGCTTTAACGGGTATTGAAATTGAAGACCCGTCCGATCCAGTTGAAGTTGGTATTGTGGCGCGTTCATTCGATTCATGTTTAGTTTGTACTGTACATGCACATGATGAAAAAAGTGGTGTCGAATTATCAAAATTCAAATTGTAACACGTACAATATAAAATAGTTACATAAAACTTTCTTAAGGTAGTACTTAAGAAAGTTTTTTAATTTTAAACAAATATAGATGCAAATTGCAATCATGGGCTTTGGAAACCCAGTACGTAGTGATGATGGTATAGGAATGTATGTCATTGAAAAACTAAAGAAGCATATTGGAGATAATGATGCCATCAATATTTTTGATATGGGAACAGCAGCTTTTGAAGTATTGTTTAGTTTGAAAGGAAATCAAAAAATAATTTTAGTTGATGCTGCTCTAAATACGAATGAACCTGTTGGCACATTATTTAAAGTTCCCGCAGAGGAAGTGTTGAGAGCACCACAAGAAGACCCTTTGGTTTTTCTACATGGTATGAAATGGAATCAAGCCTTATCCTATGCTAAAAAAATTCTACAAGATGAGTACCCAGATGATATTCAGGTGTATTTAATTGCTATAGAAAACACAAAATTAGAAGTGGAATTAAGTAATGCTGTTAAGCTTGCGGGAGATAAAGTTGTTGATCATATTTTAGATGAATTGAAAGTATTGGAAGTATTGTGAACGAAAAAGTGACATTAATATCGTCTCATATTTTTTTGGATAGTGAATTGGTTAAAACTGTTTTTAATAATATTCATTATGCCTATGTTACCTATGTAAAAGCTCAAGAACGATTGCTGATTACTCCAGTAAGTAGCCAATGGTTTGTAAAAATGTATGAGCCAACACAGTTTTTGTTAAAATCAAGAAACCTAAAAGGAGACAGAACTATAGCAATTCGAGAAATTTTAATTGATAATGATTTGGATATGACAGATAGAGTACTTGATTTTGAAGTGATTGAAAAGACAAATCTTATAAAAGTTAATATATAATGCCAAAACGAAATGACCCAAACGATGCTTGGTTATTAGATGCCGAAGTGCAGTATAAAATTGAAGAGATTAATAGTAGGTGGGAAGTATCATTGGTGTTTATTGATACAAAAGACCCTAATCATTTTCTCATACAGAAGATAGGAGATTATAGGTCGAAGCGATTAGCAGAAGTTTATGCCAAAAATATGCAACAAACAGCGGCAAAAGATATTAGGGGAACACAAAAAGTAAACAATGATGATTACAATATTAACAGCAACTAATTTTAAGGAATCTATTTCTGAAGTAATTCAAACAATTGACCGCTTAAGCGAATTGGTTACTGTTGTTGGTTCTACTAATGAAATCAACAACACTACAAAGTTACTAATTGTTGAAGATGGTGTAATAGTTTCCACTTTAGATTGGTATGATACAGAACCACCTTACGTGTTTCCAAAGGTTACTTTTTCTAAAGAAAATCTATTGACATTAATTTTTTATAAGTTAGGGAATCAACAAAAAGCATTCGATTTTGTTTCTGAAGAAAACCATTTATACCATCATCTTTTAGTAGCAACACACTTGCAGATTGGTTATGAAATTTCAGAAGCCATGTTTACTAAAACTGGTTCGTTTCATAATCAATGCGTTATACAACACTACGGAAATTATAAAAATCCGTATTCTTTTGAAGAATTAAATCAACTTTACCAGAGTGCCATTGATAATTCAACAGATGATGAGGTAAAAGTATTTACAGCGAAGCATTACAGCAACTTTCTTTTAGATAATGGTGCTTTTAAAGAAGCAGAACAACTTATACGTAAACTGCAAGGCAACCCCATATCTCTTGAGGCAAAAAATGTGTTAGATGTTCAATTGGCTTCAGCTTTAATGGCACAATTGAAATTGCCT
The DNA here is from genome assembly GCA_002694465.1 of Flavobacteriaceae bacterium. Classification (GTDB taxonomy): domain Bacteria; phylum Bacteroidota; class Bacteroidia; order Flavobacteriales; family Flavobacteriaceae; genus Halomarinibacterium. The sequence continues at coordinate 36,651 of NZMG01000045.1, forward strand.
TACAATCAAGATACACTTGAAGAAATTTCAGAATTATTTCATAATGGCATCAACTTTTACGAAGCTCAAGACCAAATAGTAAATGCAGGACTATTATACGTTGATGCTTCAGAGATTGCAAATTTTAAAGGGGATTATATTACCTCTAAAGATTTAATAAATAAAGCCATTTTAATTTTTAAGGAAGCTGATATTCCAGAGTTTTTAGGTGAAGCCGGATTGCGAAAAGCTACGTTGCTTTATACGTGGAGTAAAAATGGAAATCCTCAATATTACAAACTTGCCATAAATGCATTTCAGGACACGTTAAAGGTGTTTAAGCGCGATATACACCCTCAAAAGTTTGCAGAGGTACATCATAATTTAGCACTGATTTATTCAGAAATTCCTGTGTCTTCAGAAGAAAAGCCAATTTGGACGGCCTTTTGCGCATCGTCCTTTAAAGAGGTGTTGAAGTTTTATTCTAAAGAAAGTTACCCTTACGAGTTTGCTATGGCAAGTCATAATTATGCTACCGCATTAATGAGTTTTCCTGAAGCCAAATTGCATAACAATTTAGATAAAGCTTTTGGTATGTTTGAAGATGCATTGACGGTTAGAACGAAAGATGCATACCCTTTTGAGCGTGCTTTAACTTTAGTAAACCAATTAGAGCTCTATTGGATTATGCATAATGAAAATAGTGAAGAAGAATCAGAAAAGTACAAAACAATGCTCAATAAAGCTTATGAAATAAGTCAATTAGTTACCGATAACACCTTAATTGAAAAGGCAAATGAACATATAGAAGCCTTAAAAAATTTAAAAACCATTTTAAACTAGCAATGCACGAAACATCAATAGTAAATAGTATCATGCGAACTTTGGAAATGGAGTTTGAACAAGAAAAATTAAATAAGATGAAAGCCATTCACCTTAAAGTTGGCATTTTGTCAAATATAGAACCACGTTTATTACATAATGCGTATAGTGCTTATCATATAACAAATCCAGGGTATCATCATGTAAGCCTTCATATTGAATCTACAGAACTTAAAATTCAATGTGAAGTTTGTAATCATATTACAAATGTAAAGAACTACCGTTTTATCTGCGATAATTGTGACAAGCCAAGTAAAAATGTAATTCAAGGAGAAGAAATGTTAATACATAAAGTAGAATTTGAAGATTAAATGTAATTTTGAATAGTTTTCTATCACATATCAATTTATTATTTGAAAAACTTAAGCTACTTTGGGAAAGTAAACACAGTTTATACATAACTAGCGTGGTGCTTGTTGTAAGTTTTATTGGATGTTCTTTATTAAGTTTTTTAGTTATTAATGACTATATGAACTTGGGTGTTGTTAATCAGTATTTTAAGAATCCTTTCTTTTCTATCGAGATAGTTTTTACATTGCTTTTAATTACGGAATTGTTTGGACTTATTTTTATATTAGCTCAGTCAGTTGCCAAGTCTGTCGGAAAGCAATTTGAGTTATTATCTCTTATATTTTTAAGAGACGGTTTTAAAGAATTTAGCCATATCGGGTCGCATTTTAGTTGGGAGTTTATTAAAGAACCTTTTATTAATATGATAATTTACGGTTTTGGGGCTATAGTCATATTTATTATTTTAGGTTTTACTTCCAAACTTCAAAAGCACATAAAACTTACAAATACCGAAGATGACCAAGAACAATTTATTCGTCTTAAAAAACTTTTAGCTATATTACTTTTGGTGGCCTTTGCTGTTGTTGGTTATATTGATATAAAAGAATTAATTACAACAGGAAAGTATTTGCATTCGTTTAAAACATTTTATACCGTTTTAATATTTAGCGATATTGTTATTGTTTTGATTGCATTAAGGTACACCCTAAATTACTTTAAGATATTTAGATATTCTGCGTTTGTATTAGCCACTATTTTAATACGTGTATCTTTATCGACAAAAACATACTACGATGTGATTATTGGTATTGTTGCAGCATTATTTGTTTTAGTGTTAACTTATGCCTATAATTATTTTTTAAAAGATTTACCTGAACCACCAAAAAATAGAATTAAAGATAAAATTGAAGACTTATGAGTGTAGAAAAATCCACCAAAGCAGCTCGCGGAATGGTACAATGCGAGAATACAAACATCAATCTCCTAAAAGCTAATGATTTTGTTGCAGATATTATTAAGAAAGAAATGGCAAAAACCAATACACTTTTAATAAATATTACCTCGTCTGCAGGAAGTGGTAAAACCACTTTAATGCAAAAAACTGCTGAAAAATTAAAAGATAAATTGAGGATGGCTGTTATGGTTGGCGACTTAGAGACCGAACGAGATGCAGAACGCATTCGCGAGACAGGAATTCACGCTTTGCAAATTGTTACAGGAGGCATCTGCCATCTAGAAGCACAAATGATTCATCAGGTTTTAGACCAATTCGATTTGCCAAACATCGATTTGTTATTCATTGAAAACGTAGGCAATTTAGTGTGTCCTGCGTCTTTTGATTTAGGTGAAGATTATCGTGTTACTTTAATGGCGACAACTGAAGGTGATGACAAGCCAAAAAAATACCCGCGAATGTTTTTGACAAGTGATATGATGCTCGTTTCAAAAGCCGATTTATTACCATATTTACCATTTTCTGTAGAAGCAGTAACTAAAGATGCTAGAGAAGTAAATCACGAATTAGAAGTAATTCAAATTTCATCTTTAACAGAAGAAGGAATTGATACTTGGTGCGATTGGTTAGTTGAAAAAGTAAAACAAAAGCAACAAGCTTAATGTCTTATTTTTGTGGCTAAAACTTTCAAAATACAAATAAAAGGACAAGTCCAAGGTGTGGGTTTTCGTCCTTTTATTTTTAGCCTTGCTAAGCAGTATCAACTTAAGGGCACAGTTTCAAATAACGAAAATGGGGTTATTATTTTTTGTAATACATCAAAAGTAGGTGTAGACAATTTTTTAAAAGCTCTTCTTCTTAATAAACCTGAAATTGCTATAATCACTTCATATGTAATTGATGAAAGCAGATATACTGAATTCAACGATTTTATCATCGTTGCTTCTAAAACAAAAACTCAAATCAATCTACCATTAACACCAGATTTTGCAGTTTGTGAATCTTGTAAAACAGAAATATTAGACCCAAAAAACAGACGCTTTAATTATCCGTTCACTACTTGTGTACAATGTGGGCCTCGTTATGCTATTACTACTAAATTTCCGTTTGAAAGAGTACATACATCCCTCATAAAATTTGACATGTGTGAGGTTTGTAACGATGAATATACAAATCCAAGTGATAGACGTTTTCACTCACAAACTAATTCTTGTAGAGCTTGTGGTATACAGTTAAAATTAGTAATCAATTTTGGAGAAACAATCACCGAGAATCAAGCAGATTGTATTGATAAAGTAGTTCAGTTTATTTCAGATGGGAAAATTGTGGCCATTAAAAACACTAATGGTTATATATTGTGTTGCGACGCTATCAATCCTGAAGCAATAAAAACGTTAAGAGCACGAAAGATAAGGCCTAATAAACCATTTGCGGTAATGTACCCTTTTATTAGAATGGTAAAAGCGGACTTTGAATTAACGCCTTATGAAGAAGATGCACTAAAGTCTAGAGTTGCACCAATAGTCATACTGCAAAACACTAAAAATACACGCATTTCCACTCAAGAAATTGCACCAAATTTGAATCAAACAGGTGTAATGTTACCATCGTCATCATTATTACACTTACTAATGCAAAAAATAGGAACACCAATTGTAGCTACAAGTGGTAATATACATGGCTCACCTATTATTTTCGAAAAGGAGGAAACACAAAACCAACTAACTGATGTTGCCGATTATTTCTTGCATCATAATCTCGACATTCAATTTCCGCAAGACGATTCAGTGGTAAAGTTTGTAGATAGCCAAGAACTAATTTTCAGACGTTCAAGAGGATTAGCACCTAATTATATAGATGCAAAAATCAATGGAGAAGAGCCAGTTTTGGCAATGGGAGCCCATTTAAAGAGCACGTTTACTTTGGTTCCAAATAGTCAAACTTATGTAAGTCAGTATTTTGGGAATTTAGATAATTATGATGTCTTAAAACGCTATAAAAACACGATTGAAAATTATGTTGATGTTTTCCAAACGAAACCAAAAACAATTCTTATTGACAAGCATCTACAATACCAAAGCAGTATTTTAGGAAAAGAATTGGTTTCAAAATGGAATGCTAATCTCCAAGAAATTCAGCATCATAAAGCACATTTCGCAAGTGTTTTGGGAGAACATGACAAGTTTAATTCCGGAGAAAAAATATTGGGTGTAATATGGGATGGAACAGGATTAGGTGATGATAATCAAATTTGGGGAGGTGAGTTTTTTGAATATCAGCGTAATGAAATACAAAGAGTTGCTCACTTTGAATATTATAATTGGTTAGCACACGATAAAATGGCAAAAGAGCCACGCTTATCATTATTCAGTCTTTTAGATAATGAAGATAGAGATTATATTAAGTATAAGTTCTCTAAAACAGAATGGGGCATTTATTTAAAAATGATTAAAACGAATAGGCTAAAAACATCTTCTGTGGGAAGGTTGTTTGATGCAGTAGCTTCTGTATTAGATATTGTTGATATAAATACTTTTGAAGCTGAAGCTGCTATGCTTTTAGAAAATTGTGCAGCAGGATATATTAAAAACAATCCCATTGATTTTTTACATAATGATAATTATACAGAAATTCCTTCAACAAAAATTATTGAGGCTATATTAAAAGCATATAAAAACGGATTTAGTAAAGAACATTTGGCCTATAGCTTTATTTATACATTGGCAAAGACTATCATAAAAATGGCTAAAGCCCATCATATAAAAATAGTTGCTTGCAGTGGTGGCGTTTTTCAAAATTCACTAATAATCAACATTTTAACCCAAATGTCAAAAAAAGAAAAAATAAATTTTAAATTTAATCGTAAATTGTCAGCTAATGATGAAAACATATCATTTGGACAATCGATGTATTATCAACATATAAAAAATTAAAACTATGTGTTTAGCAATCCCAGGGAAGATTAAAAGTATAGAGTTACAGCATAATGGTATGGTTAAAATGGCAAAAGTTTCTTTTGGTGGTATTACAAAAGAAGCTAGTTTAGAAATGTTACCAGAAGCCATTATCGGTGATTATGTTTTGGTACATGTAGGTGTTGCTATAAGTAAGGTAAACGAAGAAGAAGCTAAAAAAATATTTAAATATTTAGAAGAAATAGGAGAATTAGGAGAACTTGAAGATGTAGATCATTATTTACCAAAAAAGGAATAGTATTATGAAGTTTATGAGCGAATACCGCGACCCTGAACTCGCGAAAAAATATCTGGAGGAGATAAAAAGAACAGTATCCCGTCCTTGGTCTATTATGGAAGTTTGTGGTGGGCAAACACATAGCTTAGTAAAAAACGGTATTATTGAAATGCTTCCAAAGGAAATATCCATGGTACATGGTCCAGGTTGTCCTGTTTGCGTTACTCCTTTATATTTAATTGATAAAGCTGTTCATTTGGCCTTAGATAAAAACGTAATTTTATGCTCATTTGGAGACATGTTGCGTGTTCCGGGTTCCCAAAAAAGTTTGTTAGAAGCAAAAGCAGAAGGAGGAGATGTGCGTATTTTATATTCTCCATTAGAAGCTGTAAAAATTGCAGAAGATAATCCAGATAAAGAAGTGGTGTTTTTTGCTGTTGGATTTGAAACAACGGCTCCTGCAAATGCATTATCTGTGATTCATGCCTATAAGAGAGGGTTAAAAAACTATTCGATATTAGCTTCTCATGTTTTGGTGCCTCCCGTAATAGAAAATGTATTGGAAGATGTAGATAGTCATATTGATGGATTTTTAGCAGCGGGACATGTATGTACTATTATGGGAAATTTTGAATATTATCCTTTAGTTGAAAAATACAAAGTTCCAATTGTTGTGACAGGTTTTGAACCCTTAGATGTTTTACAAGGTATATTAATGGTTGTAAGACAGTTGGAACAAAACAAATCTGAAGTAGAAAACCAGTATTCCAGAATTGTAAAAGAAGAGGGTAATTTAAATGCTCAAGAAATTATTTTTGAGATATTTGAAGTTACCGACAGATTATGGAGAGGCATGGAAGTAATTCCGATGAGTGGTTATTCTGTAAAAGAAAAATACAAAGATTTTGATGCCGATAAAAAATTCAATATTACAATAAAAGAAGCTGAAGAAAACCAAGACTGTATTGCTGGTGAAATTATGAAGGGTATTAAAAAACCTTTCGAATGTCCAGAGTTTGGAAAAAAATGCAAACCTTCCAATCCACTTGGAGCTCCTATGGTAAGTAGTGAAGGGGCTTGTGCGGCGTACTACCATTTTTCAGGATTAGTAGAAAGATAACAAAAATTCAACTTGTGAAAATATTATTTCTTACCAATGCTTTTAACGGAATGGCACAACGCCTATGGATTGAACTAGACCGTTTTAATTATCAGGTAAAAGTTTGTATAGCCAGCTCGCCAGAAATAATGATTAATAGCGTTGAAACATATAACCCCGAACTTGTTATTGCCCCTTTTTTAACCTCTAAAATTCCTGAGAAAATATGGCAAAAAAAAACGTGCTTTATTATACACCCTGGAATTGTAGGAGACAGAGGCGCATCATCATTAGATTGGGCAATTTTAAATGGTGAAAAAACTTGGGGGGTAACTATCTTGCAAGCAGTTTCAAAAATGGATGCTGGCCCAATTTGGTCTTCGCACAAGTTTAAAATGCGCCCCGTTAGTAAAGCCGAATTGTATCGCAATGAAGTGACGCAAGCAGCTGCAAGAGGGATTTTAGAAGCGATATCCAAATTTCAAAGTAATGATCTTCCGATTCCATTAAATGCTTTAAATCAAACTACAATAGGGAAATGGAATCCTAAAACCACTCAAAAAAACTATACTTTTTCATGGAATGATAATTTAGATAAAATTATCAATAAGATACATGCGGCCGACAGTACACCTGGAGTGTTAATTTCGCTTTTTGATAATAAATTTTATTGTTATGGAGCTCATTTAGAATCACAATTAAAAGGAAAAGCTGGAAACATTTTAGCTCAAAGAGATAGGGCAATTTGCATTGCTACTAAAAATGAAGCCATTTGGATTACACATTTAAAATCGACATTAAAAAATAGCATTAAACTTCCTGCAACGGTTGCTTTGGGAGAGTTATCCGAAAAAATTCCAGATTGCGATTTGAGTCCGTTTGAAAATGTTATGCACAAAACGTGGCAAGAAATCAAATTCGAACAAGATAACGATATTGGTTATTTGCATTTCAATTTTTATAATGGTGCAATGAGCACCGAACAATGTTGCAAACTACGAGAAGCTATTGTTGATGCTAAAAAAAGGGTTAAGCTTTTGGTGTTGCTTGGTGGAAGGGATATATGGTCCAATGGAATACATTTGAATGTAATTGAAAATGACAAAAATCCTCCACAAGAATCGTGGGAGAACATCAATGCAATAGATGATTTAATTTTAGAGGTTATCAATTCTACCAACCATTACATAATTTGCGCATTACAAGGAAACGCAGGTGCTGGTGGGGTTCCGTTGGCATTATCTGGAGATAAAGTATTAACAAGAAACGGTATTGTTTTAAATCCGCACACAAAAAACATGGGCTTATACGGGTCGGAATATTGGACCTATTTACTCCCGAAACGAATAGGCATAGAAAAGGCAACTAAATTTACGGAAGAATGTTTGCCATGGGGAGTTGAGGTTGCCAAGGAAATTGGTTTGATAGATGATTTTTATGGTGAAACCAATGAAGAATTTTTGCAATTCATTAGACAACAGGCCCAAAAAATTATAGATTTACCTTATTTTGATAAATTAATTCTAGCAAAAAAATTTCAACATAGAAAAGATGAAATGAATAAGCCTTTAGAATCGTATAGAGTTAAGGAGTTGGAAATTATGAAGCAAAATTTCTTCGAAAATAATATGGATTATAATAAAAGAAGATTTTGTTTTGTTCATAAAATATTTGATGAAAACTCAAAAGAATTTGAAGATTTATATAAAAGTAGGAGAGCCATTTATAGAAAACGAAAATGGGAATCAATAAATTATAAAGAGTGATTAATGAGTAAAAAAAAAATAATGCAACTTAACTGCCCGATACCAAAGCTTGATTTTGATATTATTACCTTAGGTCATGGCAGTGGTGGGACACTAACCAATAAATTGCTCGATAGCGGTGTTTTCGATTTGTTGAGTAACGATATTTTAGATGAAAGGCATGATGGTGCTTTTTTGGAAATGAATGGCAAAATGGCGTTCTCTACGGATAGTTTTTTGGTTTCTCCTATTTTTTTTCCTGGTGGAAATATTGGGGAACTCGCTGTTAATGGAACGGTTAACGATTTGGCGATGTGTGGTGCTATTCCCAAGTATTTATCCTTGAGTTTTATTATTGAGGAAGGCTTACAAATGACCGAATTTTGGGAAATTTTAGTTGCCATCAAGTATGCCTGTGAGAAAGCAAATGTGAAAGTAGTAACAGGCGATACAAAAGTAGTTGAAAAGGGTAAAGGCGATAAAATATTTATTAATACATCTGGTGTTGGAAACATTCATCCTAAAGCTAACATTAGCGAGAAGAATATTAAAACAGGAGACAAAATTATCATAAGTGGTAATATAGCAACGCATGGTATGGCAATTATGTCTGTTCGAGAAGGATTGGAGTTTGATTCAACCATAGAAAGTGACACTACGAATTTGAATCATACTATTTCAAAATTAATTGATGAGTTTGGTAATGCTATTCACCTCTTAACCGATCCAACACGTGGTGGCGTTGCAACGGTTCTTAAGGAAATTGCAATATCGTCTAATATAGGAATTGATATTTTTCAGAAAGATTTACCAATAGATAGTCAGGTGGCAAGTTCTTGTGAATTATTAGGGCTAGACCCTTTATATGTTGCGAACGAAGGCTTGTTTTTAAGTTTTGTAGATGCTACCATAGCTGATTCATTTTTAGATACTCTTCAAAATGATGAAAATGGTATTCATGCAAAAATTATAGGATCGGTTGTTGATGAACATCCCAAACAAGTTATTTTAGAAAGTGCTATTGGAGGAAAACGTATGGTAAGTATGCTTCCTGGAGAACAATTACCAAGAATTTGTTAGCCTATGGATTATACTACTTTAGGCAATAAGGTTACAAATGCATATACTTTTAAAGGTTCAAGATATAAACCATTTTTAGCTCCAAGAGGAGTTTTTGTAGCTAATAATATGTTATTTGTTTCAGATACTGGTCAGAATCGAGTGTTTATTTGGAACAGCGTTCCTACGTCTGAATTTAAGGAGCCTGATGTTATTTTGGGACAAGAAGCTATTGAAAATTCAGGTAGAAATTCTCATGAATCTGTTTCTTCAAAAACGTTGCACTATCCCTCAGGTATTTGGAGTGATGGTAATAAACTTATAGTTGCTGATGCTTGGAATCATCGTGTGTTGATATGGCATACCATTCCTAAAAAAAATGCGCAACCAGCTGATGTAGTTTTAGGGCAACCAAATTTTGAAACAAATCGGCCTAATGTAAAAGGGCAATCGTCAGACCCAGAAGCCAACACTTTAAATTGGCCGTATGGTGTTTTTTCTGATGGTAAAAGCCTTTGGATTGCAGATACTGGCAACCGTCGTGTTCTGTTTTTCAATTCAATTCCAACTACAAACTTTGCGAATGCAGATAAAGTAATTGGGAAACCAGATTTTAAAACTCGAGATTATGAAAATAAAGACCCTATTTGGCCGTATTCTATAAAGTTGAATAATAAAGGTTGTTTAGCCATAGCCGATACACAGTTTTATAGAGTTTTAGTTTGGAATGATAAAAATGATGCTTTTAGTAAACCTGCCGACATCATAATAGGTCAAGAAAACATTGACAATGCAGGTCAGAATCAGTTTAGACTTTCACCAGAGGCTAATACCTTAAACTGGACGTATGACGCTTGTTTTTATAAAGAAGGTATTTTGGTTAACGATACAGGAAATAGTAGAATTTTATTCTTTAATAACATTCCAAAAGGAAATAATAAAAGAGCAGACACTTTAATAGGAAGGCCAAATTTTAATACAAGTAGTGAATATAAAAAGAATATGCATGGAACAAGTAGTGCTATTTATTGGCCATTTTCAATTACCACTGAAGAGGATAAATTGTTCATTGCAGATACAGGAAATCATCGTTTGGTAATTTGCGATTTAAAAAGTTAAATACAGCCAATAAAAGCCAACTACAATAGCAAATAACCCGCCAGCAAAGCGAACACCCTTAAAGAAATTGCCGTTATGTTGGTGTTTAGAAAAAGAAGCTATTTTACCCAGTATTAAGGCGTAGACAGACATTGCTAAAACGGTTCCAATAGCAAAACCAATAATATATTGAATTCCTTCCGAGTTATTTTCAAAGCCTAATACCGGTAATAACAGTAGAAAATGAGAAACGCCAGCTAATCCATGTAAAAACCCTATTCCTAAAGAAGATAAAACATTCTGTTTTACAATTTTATCATGTGTATGCTGATGCCCTTCTTCGTAATCGTGCTTATGCTCGTGAATATGAACATAAGTTTCAGTTTCATTATGCACATGAGGGTGTTTATGTTTCTTTTTCTCATTAAAAATGCGATAAAATGCCCAGAAACCAACCCCGATTAAAACTAAAGCTACTATTTGCTCACTAAATTCAGAAATAGTCTCTACTGGAATGACATCTTTAAATAAATGAAATAAAACCCCTATTAAAAGCATACCCATTAAATGTCCAACCCCCCATGAAAGCCCTATTTTCCATGTTTTTCGTTTCGTTTCTATAACTAAAGGGGTAACTGCGGCTAAATGGTCAGGGCCAGAAATAACATGTAACATAGAAGCCAGCGTACCTGCTAAAAGGGGAATTGTAATGGTCATGTTTTGGATAAATTTTCTGACAATTTATGAAAAAAATATTTAAGTGTAAATTATTAATAGTTCCATAAAACGAACTCTTTATGAGAACGCTAATTTATCTAATTTATGAGTTGAATACAAGTGATTATTAATTAAGCTACCCATATTTTAGCTAATAAAACAAAAGTAGTCGACGCAATTCCAGACAATAGCGAGACTATAAAAACAATCACCGCCCAATTAGGGTAAATCTTAGCATCTTTAAGCAGTTCTTCGTAGCGATTTAATATCCGTTCTTGCGAGTCTAATATCGCCTTAATTTGCTTTTGATGACTTTCCAATACTAATTTATACTCTTTAATATCAATACTGATTTTAGTAGAATGGAGCTTTTCACTAACCTTTTCCAACCGTTCAATACTTTTTTCAAAAGAGCTGATTTCATTTACCAATAATTCTGTGATTTCTTCAATTTTTCCCATGATGTTTTTATTTAAATACCCATACCGATATCGATTACTTTTTTAATAACTCTTTTAGATAATTTTAAGGCTAGGTTTGGGGTTAGTTCCACTGTCCTTCCCAATAATTTTACTTGATTGTTTTTCGCTTTGAAAAATTCAGCGTTTGGATTTTTGTTAAGTTCCTTTCCAATATTTATGATTGACATGTTACGATTGACCTCACTACCTTTTAAATTATGACCATCAAACTCAAACCTGAACCCTTGCAGTTTGTTTTGATTGTTGATCGATGGAATTACCTTGACCCCATTGGTTTCCATTGCTTTGATATAGTCGTCAAATGATTTTGGTTGAAACTGCTTGATACTTAAGTCATGCCTTCTCTTTATTTCCGCCCTGATTTCCTTAAGATGGAATTCCTTTTCAAACTGTACCTGTTTAACGGTGGTCAATTTCATATCTTCCGCGACCCTTTCAGCTGCCAATTGACTCTTCTTTCCAACAAAGCTGTCATTGTATGCTTTTCCATTAAAGTCAATCCTGTTGACATAAAAATGGATATGTTTGTGCTTTTTGTCCTGATGGACAAAAGCAACCGCCTGTCGTTCTCCTAATTTTAGCTGAACCATAAATTTCTGTGCTATTTCCTGTAAGTCTTTTGTTTTTAATTTCTCTCCATCTTTGATGGTAGGGCTAATGATAAAGGACAAAGTGTTTTTCTTGCATCGGGAATTCATATCCTGAACGGTTTTAAATTCTTTTGAAATTTCAGAAGGCGTTTCCCCAAAGAGATGTTGCCTCAACACAATTTCAGCATTTTTTTCCTGATTCCAACCATAGGCGATGGAAGCACTGGTTTGCGATATGGATCTTCCTTTACCAATCACTTTTTAAAGTTGTTGAGGTGTATCTTGATTTCATCTGCCAATTGGTGTACTTTTTCTGTAAGGTTGGGATTCCGTTTTTTGTACATATTTCCAATGGACTTAAAACTGTTGTGATAACGGACCAACATTTTATACATATCGATATGTTCATCGGTCAATCGTTCTGTTATTTTTTCTTTAAATGCAACTTTCCGGATATATTCGCTTAAGGTCAATCCGCATTTTTTGGCTTTTACTTTTAATAGTTTTTTCTCGAAGTTGGAACACCTTAATTTGATAAAAACGTTTTTTGCCTTAAAAGACTTTTTTTTGACACTGCGACCTTCGGGAGCAGGCAAGGTTGTTTTTGTGGGAACAAAAACACATCTTGCACTTCCTGCACCGCCAACACTTTCTTCCAAGTTTTTTAGTTCAAGTTCCCATTCCAAACTATCGGAATCTTGTTTCAAATGGTCAAGTGGTATTACTATGCGATGCTTGTTTATCCCAATTTCTCTTTTAATATTTTTTTCCATTTTCATAACATCTTTCTAAATAATTCCATCGATTAATTTTTCATTGAGATCTTTATAATTTAAATACACACAACTTTGGTCAATAACATTTTTATACTGGTCTAATAAGTATGTGGTTATTTTATTTCCATTGCTATCATTGTCCAGAAGCAACAATATTTTTTGATATTTCTTTAGAAGTTGGACTACCTCATTTATAAAGGCAATTGAGTTTAATACTATAATATCGGATTCATAAATTAACATCTTATCACAAACAGCTAAGGATAACAAATCAAACATACCTTCAACAATTATCAGTTGTTTCTTACCTTTAGTTAGATAGGTGTATGATTTTGGGGAATTACAACTTTTAAAGAATTTATTTCTTAATTCCCATCCACCTAAATGGTTTTCCAATCCAATTGCAAAAAACGTTTTCCCATGATTTCGATACCATACTTCAGAACAACAGCGTTTGGCTATCTCTAATGGAATCTGTCTTGATCTTAGATATTGAATTAAAGCAGGATGCTCAATTGTTTTTGTTCTGACAATGGTTATTTTATTTTCCTTCTGTTGAATTGCTTTAGGCAGATCTGAAAAAAGGGTTTGCTGTTGAAAAGAAAAAAGAGGATTATCGTTACCTAAAAATTCCAATGCTTCTTTAACTGAACATTTTAACACCAACACAATAAGGTCAATTACATTTCCACCCATTCCTTTTCCATGGTCGTACCATCGGTTAATTAGTTTGGAAACTTTGAAAGAGGCTTGGATTTCTGACCGTAGGACACTTAGAAACCAAGCTTCTTTCTCCGTCTCTTTTGTGGGAAAGTGCCCTAATCTTGCCAGAGTTTTTACTATGGAAATATTACGGGCTATTTCACATGTTATTTTTTTTCTTTTCATGAGCATTTTTTTTGTTTTTATGATTTTCACTTACCTACTCGACTAATCCTTTATTCATAAGGGTTAAGGTCTTAGGTGAGTACTAAATTCGACTTACCTAACTTACCTATATAGGTAAGTTAGGTAGGTTCAGGTAAGACAATAATTATCAATCTTACCTAAGCATACCCCTTTATCCATAAGGGGTCTAGTACTCTTAGGTAAGATGGTAAGTTGTTTTAAGTATTCATAGGTAATTCCAATTCCCATGGGCTATTTTTAAAAATTGATTTTGCCAAATAGCCATAAAGTTGTCGTTTGGAATGCTTCACTCTTTGAAAGTTGAAACCAGTAAAAGCTTTTCCAACATTTACTTTGTTCAATCTTACGTTTAAACAAGATAATGATACCATTACATCTGATGCCGTAACAAAATCTTCCATCTCGGTTGATGTTTCATAATACTTGGCAATTAGCTCTTGTTCTGTTGTAAGACTGGTATATTTTTTGTTCCGTTCTTCATTTTCTTGAATATCCCGAATAGTTAGTTCGGGATTAAAATCTTTGACTTTATACGCTAAATGATAGGCTTGTGTCCAAACATCTTTGATATCAACTTCTTTTGAATACGCAAAATCAATTTGATCCATTAGCTCAAAACACAACCAACGTACAGAACCCGTTTCATCATTTAGAAAGGAAGACATATTGGTAGAACCCATAAAAGAGCATATTCTGGGTAAGGTGGTGTTCTTTCTATCATACGGTAATCTTTCGTTAATAAATGTCTTAGAGAAAAATGCTTTAAGGGCATTAACATCCTTTTTAGAGAGTACTGCCAATTCATCAAGATTGTAAAGAAAATTTCTACATAATTGAATTCTTGCATCTTTATCATTACCAATATCTTCGGCCATGTATTCATTCAATTCAGGTGGGCATAAAAAGCGACACCAGGTCGATTTACCAGAGCTTTGACCTTTATGGCTGATAATAATGGCCTGTTTATTGAAATAATTTGGTTCAAATGCACATCGAATAGCTCGAACCAACCATTTCTTTAAATGATAAAGAAAAGCTTCGTCATCATAGGTAGGCACATAGGAAGCCAATTTGGCAATATGGTCAAACCCATCCCATTTGGGTAGCCCATGAAAGTATTCTATAATAGGATTGTGTTTTTTGATGAGCTCAGACTTAATTAATATCTCAAGCTTAGCAGAACTGATATCAATCCCTGATTTAGCCAACTCTATAATCAGAGAATTTACATTGAGATAATGCCATGTTTTTTTCCCTTTCAAAGAGATCTGAAAATCATGGGATATTTCATTATAAAATATATCATATTTTGAACATAGATATTCATAGGTGTAATCGAAAATTGTTTTCTTTTTGGGATCTTTAACAAGATAAAGCCCATTGTTTGTTGAAGCCATGTTATACAGTTTAGAAAACGGTAAGAAGGGTTACCGTTTGATTTATTAAAAAAAATTTATTGGAAATTAGATTCCTTTACCTTCTTTTATTTCTAAAAGAATATGCAATGGCTTCTGCCTCTATTTCATCATTGGACTTACGACTGTTCTGAAGTAACCATGTATTGAGTTTTTTCTTTTCGAAATAGATCATTTTTCCATTAGGTTTGGAATGTGGGATATTGCCCGATGCAGTAAGTTTATAAAGATAACTTCTAGAGATACCTGTATAATCACAGGTTTCTTCAAAGGTTAATACGTCCTTACTAACGGTAAGTAATCGTTCAATACGATCTAAGCGTTCTAAGATTAATAAGTTGTCCATTTTATTTGATTTTAGGATTAATAAATGAACAAAAGCACTTTTGTTTTCTTTTATAGAATTCTTAGGATAAATGTAGGGAAATATTAAGGTGGATTGAATTCTATAATTAATTAGTTGTTCACAAATAATTGATAAACAGAAGGTTAATTAATTTTATATTGATTTGTTGGCATAATTTCACCTCTTAATTTTATTTGAAATTAAAACAAATCAAACGAGAATAATCTATAGTATATCAGAAAAGTCTAAAAAAATGATTTTTGTGTAAAAATCATGGGTTATCAACATTGAAAGATGAGAATTTCATGAAAAACACTATTAAAAAAAGCTCATATCTATGAAAATTTTAAGACAGGAATGCTATTTGCGGCTTCTTTCATTTTAGAATCTATTATTTTAGCATAAATTTCGGTCGTTCTTAATTCTTTATGCCCTAGCCTTTTAGATACAGTATAAATATCTGCTCCATTTTCTAATAACAAAACGGCATTGGTATGCCTGGCACTATGAAAAGTAATATGCTTTGTAATACCTGCACGCATACACCACCTTAAAATTTCCGCGTTAAAATGAGCACCATATTTGAGACCAGTAAAAACTCTATCATTTTGGTTTTCTCTTTTTCCTAGTAATGCCCTAGCTTGATCAGATATATACAAATATTCAAGTCCATCCGTTTTTTTCTGCCTAAAAATGATTCTGAAATTATCATCTTCGTCCCTAACTTCTGACCACTTCATTTTATTTATATCGCTCCATCTAAGACCAGTAAGACAACTAAAAATAAAAGCTTTTTTTAGGACAATATGTTTACATTTAGACTCACTCAATGCCTGTAATTCAGAATGAGTAAGGTACTCTCTCTTAGATTCAGCTTGATTAAACCCCTTAACCGATTTTATAACATTACTTTTTAAGTAGCCTTCATTAAATGCTTCTCTTAATGCTGCTCTAAATTTATTGAAATATGTATATTTTGTATTTTGAGATAGTGGTGTACCTCCAATCGTTTTAGCCTCATAATGAAGATATTTTTTAAATCCTTTCACAAAATTTTCATTGACATCTTTTAATACTAAATGAGGTGGACAGTAGCGTTCCAAATGTTTAAGAGCGGCTTCCCAATTATCGTAATTCCCTTTACTTTCATATCGCTCCTCCTTAAGTTTATTATAAAAGTCTAAAAATAGTATTTTACCCTTGTTATTATCCTCCATATTAAATTTCCCTCTTATGAGTTCTGCTTTCTTAAGGGTTAAAATATTTTGTGCAAGTTGTAAAGCTTCTTTATTTTCTTTATTTTCAATTGCCGTGCTGGGTTCTCCATGTAGGTACAGTTTTAAATACTCAAAAGTTCTGTTATGTTTCATTTTACCGTTTTTATTTATAGAATATCCCATATAGTATTCTAAATACAGACTGGTACGTCCAGAGACTAGTTTCTTTTTTCTAAGACTTATTTTCATAATTGATGTTTTAAATAGTTATTTATTTTCTTTCACGAAAAAGTTTTACTCTAAATAGAATTCACAATCAAACTTTTTACATTTATAATATTACGACCTACTCAAATAGACCATCGAGTGTTGACTTTTTAATTCTTGTTAATCTATGTCCTAAATTCACGGCATGGATGCTTCCATTTCTGATATGATAATAAACTGTTCTTTTTGAACAATTTAAGAGTAAAGCAACTTCCTGAACATTCAAAAACTCTTTCTTCTTTATTTTCTCTAAGGCTATATTTACTTTGCTCTTTGTTCCCTTATTACTTATATCAATTTTAGTTTCCTTGGCTTTAGCTTTGTAATGACGACTGTTACATTTATGAGAACAATATTTAGTAAGGGTTGTTCTTGCTGTAAATTCATTATTACAATATTCGCATATTCTCTGTATTCTAATATTACTGCTCATTGTCTTAAGAGTATTTAAGTATCCTTAGATGTCGTTAAGAGTCGTTAAGTGCAAAATTTGGCGACTTAACCCAAAACGAGGTGTAAAAAGTACACCTCGTAAAAAATTTAATCGAAAAGGTGTAATTATGGTGTAATAAAAGTATGAAAAAGGGGGTATAAAAGAAAAGTAAAAGGTAAAAAGTTATTCACAACCATTTGATTTACAGTCAAATAGTGCGTTTTGATTTCAAATAAAATGATTGGCTACTTTCCGATACAAAAATTAGCAAATATATTTCCAAGTAAATCGTCGTTGGAGATTTCGCCAGTGATTTCGCCAAAGTGGTATAAGGCTTGCCGAATGTCAATCGCCAGTAGATCGCCGCTTAGGTTGGCATCAATCCCTGCTTGTACTTTTTGTATTTCTTCTAACGCCTTTAATAACGCATCGTAATGACGGGAATTGGTAACGATGGTTTCGTTGTTGCGGAGGGCACCCGTATTGACAAAGTTAAGCAGCGTGTTTTTTAAGGTTTCGACACCTTGTCCTGTTTTGGCGGATAAACTTATGGTCTGTGACCCTTCGACTGCGCTCAGGGAGACTTGTAACTTCTTTATTTCTTCTTCCGAAAGGGTATCTACTTTATTGGCAATGACCACCAAGGTTTTTTGCGGAAACTTGTTTTTGATTTTTTCAATTTCAATTTTCGTGGACGCTATCGCATTCTGTGATGTCTCGCTGCCCTTGTCGAAGCGCTTTTTGGAGGCATCATTAAAACTCTCATCGGACTTCGACAGGCTCAGTCTGACAGTGTTACTGTCGAATAAGTAAATGACTACTTGGGCTTGTTCCATCTTTTGGAAAGTCTTCTGGATGCCTAAGCCTTCAATGGTATCTGTCGTTTCTCGGATACCAGCAGTGTCGATAAAGCGGAAGCCTACACCGCCAATGGTGATTTCATCTTCAATGGTATCGCGGGTGGTTCCTGCAATGTCGCTTACAATGGCGCGTTCTTCGTTTAATAAGGCATTGAGTAGGGTAGACTTCCCTACATTGGGTTCGCCCACTATGGCAACTGGAATTCCGTTTTTAAGGACGTTTCCTGTAGCAAAGGAATCGATAAGGCGTTTTAATACGTGGGTGATTTTGGATATCAAGGCTTGAAATTCGTCTCTATTGGCGAATTCTACGTCTTCTTCGGCAAAGTCGAGTTCGAGTTCGATGAGGGAGGCAAAATTGAGGAGCTGCTCTCTAAGGGCCTTTATTTCGGAAGAAAACCCACCGCGCATTTGCTGAATCGCCAATTGGTGACTCGCTTCGGAGTCTGAAGCGATTAAATCGGCTACGGCTTCTGCCTGACTTAAGTCCATTTTTCCATTGAGGAAGGCGCGCAAGGTAAATTCTCCTGCCTGTGCCATGCGAGCGCCTTTCCGAAGGCATAGCTGGATGATTTCTTGCTGAATGTAATTACTGCCGTGGCAGGAAAACTCCACCACATCTTCGCCTGTATAGCTGTTGGGGTTTTTAAACATACTCGCCAAGACCTCGTCCACCACACGGTCGCCGTCCTTGATATGCCCTAAATGAATGGTATGCGTCTTTTGTTGGGAGAGCTTTTTCCCAGATACCGAAACAAACACACAGGATGCTATCTCCAAGGCTTGTTCACCCGATAGGCGGATAATAGCAATGGCACCCGCTCCGGCAGGGGTGGCTAAGGCAACAATGGTGTCTGTATGCGTCATAGCGGCAAAAGTACGAAATAGAAAGGATTTGTGAAGGGTAAAGGGTGAAGGGTGATGGGTAAAGGGTAAAGGGTAAAGGGTGAAGGGTGAAGGGTGAAGGGTGAAGGGTGAAGGGTGAAGGGAGAAGGGGGATGGGTGAAAGGTGAAGGGTGAAGGGTGAAAGGTGAAGGGTAAAGGGTGAAGGGTGAATTGGTTTTTGGATACACCCTACTTAGACTGCACTTTGACTGGACTTTGACTGGGCTTTGACTGGGCTTAGACTGGGCTTAGCTCCATAGCGCACATGGGGTTGTCTCTAGCTTGGTTTTAGGAAGCTAGATGGGATGAAAGTATAAGGCAAACGGATGGAGGTAGGTGGGTTAGTTGCCGCCTCCTTTTACAATGCCTATAGGTTTGCCTGTTTGGCAATCTAAGCGTAAAAGCTCACCTGGTTGTACACCGTATTTAGGTGGTGTTACCTTGTAATTTCCAAAACCGTTTTCTGCAGACACCATGAGTATTTCTGTACCATCCCTTGGGTCTATCATGGGGCTTTTGCAAGATGCATTGTCTAATGCTATGCCCTGTGCAGGGACAAATGCCTCTGGGGTGTCTTGGGCTTGCTTGGTGATGTGGGTACTGCTATTCGATTTTTGAGAGGTGCCACACCCTAACAGTAGGGTTACGAATAAGGCACAAGAGATACCATATTTTAGGGTCTTCATAGTATGATCATTTGAGCATATTAAAAATACTTTAAAATCCTATATCTTGATTGTTTGTGAATAAAAAAAATGTTGTTGTTTGGTTCTATTTTACATAATGTGTGGACACGAACTAACACGAAGTAAACACGAAGTAAACACGGAGTAGATACGAAGGAGCCCCCAAGTTGCGGGTAGCTACAAATGGCTATAATTTTTTATAAAAAAGTAGGGGTAGGGATTGATTTTGATGTGTATAACTATCTATGAGTTATATACAGATGTTAGCGATTGTTTTTATTTAGAATTCTTTTTTATTTTATAAGGATAACCATCAGGTTCCCAAAGAATAATTTTTTTATCTACGCTTTTAGGGAATGTAATTTTAATTGGTTTTTCTGGAAGAATAAATACACGTTCACCTGTTTGAGTTAGAGCATACTTTTCATTGTCGATTTCCATTCCCAAACTTTCATTGGTTTTGGTAAAGGTTACTTTACTGTTTCTCCATTGATACTCTCCCAAAAATGGATCTACCCAACTTATATCGGATTTCGATGGATTTAGAATTTCTGGTCTAACATATTCCCATTGATACTCATCATTAACTGCTCGTTGAATATAATCGAAAAAGCCAAAGCTGTTGTCACTATTGGTCATTACGACGATGCCTTGATTTTTATTAACTGAACCATACATAATACAGTTAAAACCTTGATTACTTCCGTAATGCATAAAAACAACATCTTCTCCCCAATTCCAAAAAGAAAAGACATATCTATCAATGTATTTTTTAAATATTGTTTCTGTTGTTTCTTTTGAAATAAGTGTATTAGTTCCTTTGTGATGGTCATTAAGCAAAGCTATCATAAATTTGGATAAATCCGTTGGAGTTGTCCAAATACCTCCAGCCGCCTGGTAGGGAAAAAGTCGATATGGGTAAGGTTCTAATTCATTTGTATAGCCAATCGCTTTCCGTTGCATTAGATTATTAGGGATTGGCTGTTTGAAAGATGAGTTTTCCATTCCAACAGGGTCGAAAACAAGTTGGTCAATTATTTGGTCGAATTCTTCATTTTTGGCATCCATTAATAGTTTTTGAATGATAGAATAACCTGGGTTAGAATACTCCGTTTTACTTCCTGGTTCATAAATTACTGATGTCTGAGGATCTACTGAAGGCTTTTCTCCAGCAAGCATTTGGTTAAGAGTTGGTATTGTGTCTTCTGGCATATAACTGCTCCATAAGTCATTCCTTATTCCGGCGTTGTGACTAATAAGTCTTCGTAACGTAACTTTTTCTTTTTCAGTCAATTTACTCTCTGAAATTTTCCATTCTTTCAATTTTAGATTAACATCCTCGTCTAAGTTCAATATACCTTTTTCGACTAAATTCAATGCTGCAATTGCTGTGATTGGCTTGCTTAATGAGGCTCCAGTAAAAACTGTTTCCGAGCTTATGGGTATTGAATCTTCAAGATTTGCATAGCCATAATGTTTGGTCCAAGCTATTTCTCCATTGTCTACAAAAGCTATGCTCATTCCTGGGATTTTATCCTGTTTCATCATCTCAGGAATTGTCATTCTTTTGACTTTTCCTGCAACCGAATACATTGGGATTAAATTAGTCTCAATATTTTGAGCGTGGATAGAATCTATTTTACTCCTGAAATATTCAGAATTTTTAGTATCATTTTTTGAATCAGTGCAAGAAACTATCAACAAAAAGAGGTATAAATAAACTATTTTTTTAAACATAAAATTATTTTTGCTTAAAGACTCAGGGTTTTGAAGTTTGTTACAGTTTTTTAATAACCGCTAACTCGTTATATGTTACCTTTTCTTAGGTTATCCCATAAATTTAGGGGATACCAAAGTATAAAATATAATTGCGCTAATTTTTTGTTGGGGAGTTGTACCAAATATAGTAAAAAGTCCTTTTTGTGGGTAAAAACATTTTTAAAAAATGTGTACCCATCTTGTTGTGCCATCTAGCATTGGGCTGTAGCTTAAAACAATTCCTTTTTTACGGTGTCATAATAGCTATCGCTTACGGCGATTCTATGTTCTCCTAGGAGTAAGTCTCTGCCTTTAAGCCCCGTTACTTTTTGTTTGTTGACAATATAGGAGCGATGTACCCGTAAAAAGGTATGGGGGAGGGTGGCTTCTAATTTGCTAAGCGACTGGTATGCCATGATTTTTTTGCCGTTGTCGAGGTGGTAGGTAACGTATTCGCTTTCGCTTTTAATAAAAAGAATTTCGTCGATAGCCACTTTATGCAGGTCGTAGCCCGATTTAATAATAAGGGAGTCTTCTTGTTGGGCTTCGGGTTTTGGGTATTTTTCTACGGCGCTTACAAACCGTTTAAAGGTAATGGGTTTAAGGAGGTAGTCTAGGGCGCTTAGCTCGAAGCCTTGTAAAGCATATTCTGAATAGGCGGTGGTAAAGATAATGCGTATGCCCGATTTTGAAATCATTTCGGCAAACTCGGTACCTTTAATTTCGGGCATTTGGATGTCTAGAAAGATAAGGTCTATGGTATTGTCTTTAAGGAAGGATAGGGCTTCCAATGGATTTTGGAAGGCGCCTTTATACGCTAGATATTCTATTTTATCTACATAGGTTTTAAGCAGGGTTCTTGCCAATTCCTCATCGTCTATAATGATACAGCGTATGGAACTCATTCTATTTCTAGTTTTAAATAGACGGTAAAGCTACGGGTTTTTGTGATGGTTAATTGGTGTTTTTCTGGATACAGAATTTCCAATCGTTTTTGCACATTGGGTAAGCCAATTCCGCCTTGCGCATCGGTAGAGATGGCGGTGGTAGGAATGCTATTTTCTACGGTAAACTCTATGGTATGTTCTTTTTGTACTAACGAAATATGCACGTAATTACCTTTTCCCTTTTCGATGCCACTATGTTTAAAGGCATTTTCTATGTATGGTACAAAAAGCATAGGTGCCACCAAGGCATGGTCGTTTTGGATGGTTTGGGTAAACGAAATATCGAAGGGGTTACTGCTTTTTAGTTTAAAGAGCTCGATATAGTTAGTAATGTAGTCTAGTTCTTTGCGTAAGGGGACTTTGGGTTGTTCGCAATCGTAGATTACGTAGCGCAGCATTTCTGAAAGGGTGCTAATACTTTCCTGGGTTTTGTTTGAGTTGGTGACCGAAAGGGCGTAGATGTTATTGAGGGCGTTGAAAAGAAAATGCGGATTGATCTGCATTTTAAGGAATTTAAGCTCGCTGTCTATGAGTTCTGCTTTTGCTATGGCAATGCTTTTTTCCTTTTGTTGGGCATCTATAAACGTTTCTAAAAGTACCGCTATGACCGAGGAAATGGTAAGTATTAATAATTGAATAAAGAATCGGGAGGGCAACACTCTTGGGTTTCTCTCAAAATTGTTGAGGGGTGGTTTATCTATGGGTGGTTTTGGGCCCATTTCGGAAGCAAAATAGGCACCTAGCACGATTGCTGAAATGGAGGCAATAAAGAACAGTAGGTATTTCTTTTTGAATAGCAATTGGGGAACCGCCATGTAGATAAATAGGAAAAGCAAGAGTATTTGAAACACAAAGGCAGGCCCATTGTCTCTAAGAAATTGCATTTGGTTGCCGATAGAAAACCAAAGCAGACTCCAGATCCCTAGCCAGAGAAGTACTTGAATGATATATCTACTGAATCGATTCATGTGTTTAAAATAGTAAAGAAATAGGAGTGAGGAAGGTTTTTTTTAAAATAGTTCCTTGGATTCCATCCGTCCTATTTTGTATTTCATTGGGCAAATTAAAGGAATAAAAAAGGAATGGTATGCCAAAAATGGCGGTTTTACACGGGTAACTAAGAGGGTTTGTGGTGGGTAAAAAACCATTCACTGAAAAGGTTGGGGGTTTGGCTGAAATTGCCAAATCGAATAATAGCTACCTAATTGAGATTGTTGAATATTGCATTTAGTTAGTGGAAGAATTCGTTCGTTAGGCGCGGGTTCTCCATATGAAAGATCTCTAATAATTTGGACCGTTTACATCTTATGAGTTGATTTTAAAAATCCTTCCATTGGGTGAAAAATTCCATTCGCTGAATACTAGTACCCCTTCACTGAAAGTCGCTTTTTTGCATTGAACTATTACGCACCTTTGAGGTCATAAGAGTGAATTTAAAAATAAGAATTATGAAAACAACGAATGTAAAAATGGGATTATTAGCTGTGGTATTAAGCTTGGGTTTCGCAACCGTTTCCACAGCACAGTCTAGAGATAGAAAACCTAAAACACAACCTACCTTTAGCGAATTGCTAGAAGAAATGGATTCTGGAAAGGACGGTAAACTTTCGGCTGCCGAGGTTAAAGGACCCCTTAAAGAAATATTTGGTGATATAGATACTAACGAAGATGGATACATCACCCAGGAGGAGTTTGAAAATGCTCCCAAGCCCAAAGGAAGAAAGCCTGAGGGAAGAAACTAACTTGTTTTGTTTTTGTTTGTTTGATTTGGATAAAAGCTTCATAAGCAATTATGGAGCTTTTAATTTCAAATCCTTAATACTATTCTAACCCTATTTTAATACCTACCACTAATAAACTATAAATCTTAAATAATAGAATATGAAAAAAGTAAGCTTCACAAAGAATAAAGTAGCGGGCGCCTTTCTTGGAGTCCTTGTGCTTTCCATCGCTTTTATAGCGTGCTCTAATGATGATTCTTCAGGAACTGTTACCGAAGAAGAAGAGGAAGAAGTAGTCACCGAGTTACATGCCGCTTTTTCGGCATTTAATTCGGATGCAGTGACCATTTATCTTGATGGATCGAATGTAGTGATTGAGACCACGGGATTGCCTAATCACGAAACGGTATATTGGGGTGTGGGTCATGAGCTTTACCGTGACGAACCCGATGTGGCATTAACACCCTCCATTATGTCTAGCAATAATAATGCTACCTCCATCACTGTGGATGCCACACCCGATTTATCAGGAGCTACCGTAGCCACTCAATTAAACACTATTGGTATTGCTGTAAGTGGAGCCTCGATATTTAATGATTCGGAAGGGAATGGCCCGTTGGATCAAGCAGCAGCTAGCTTAGATTGGACAGGAGCCCATATTGGCCCAGGAGTTTATCATTATCACTTAGAGCCAAAAGCCTTTACCGATGATGATGACAACTTGGTTGGAATCTTACTGGATGGTGTATTTCTCTACGGAAGAAAATGTAATTCAACGGGGACCTATCCTACCGATTTAGATGCATCGGGAGGGCATACGACAACCACGCAATATACGGATGGGGAAGAAGAGTACCATTATCATATTATTAACGAATTATACTCAAATACAGGATCTTATATCGCGTTTGCGGGTCCATATCAGGGGTATTAAAATATACAGCATGAAGTTCTATTTAGTACTTATGGTTTCCTTTTTACTTTGCACAGGGTGTGGTGATACGGTTTGGAATGCACCCACTGAAAGTAACTTGACCCTACAAGCAAAGGGGATTGAAATTGACACTATGGAGGTACTAAAAGAGGTGTTGGTGCTTAATCAGCTTGAAGGCAGATGGTATTATAATGACGAGCCTTTTTCAGGTTATTCTGTAAAGTATCACCCAAATGATACGCTAGGAGAAAGGCTTGGTTATTATAACGGAAAGCGAGAAGGTATTGCCCAAAAATGGTCGGATCATGGGGTGTTGCGTATTGAATCATATTATAAAGAAAATAGATTGGACAGTGTCTATACCACTTGGTGGGAGAATGGTGCCTTAGCGTCACAATCGTATTACAAAGATGGGGTAAAGCAGGGTTATGAAAGGGAATGGTACCCCACGGGGCAATTGGCAAAAGAACGTCAGTTGGTCGATGGAAATGAAAACGGGTTGCAAAAGGCTTGGTTGCAAAACGGAAAACTCTATGTGAATTACGAAGCTAAAAATGGACGCATCTTTGGGATGCGGAAAGCGAACTCTTGTTATACATTGGAAGATGAAAACATTGTTAGAGATAAAAAAATATAGCCTTTTAAGCGGTATTGCATTGCTGTTTTGCGTAGGGTGTAACAACGAAATAAAAAAGGAAAATATAAACGTTGTTGAAACTAGCAGAACGGACTACCTGCCGTATTATAGTGATGAATCTTTTACGCCCCATTGGATCACCCCTGGGTCTAAAGAGGAGCAAGCCTTTCATAAAATTCCAGATTTTACTTTGGTGAATCAGTTAGGCGATACCGTTACACAACGAACATTTGAAGACAAGATTTATATTACCGACTTTTTCTTTACTACCTGTCCTGGGATTTGCCCAAGGATGACCGATAATATGTGGAAGGTTCAGGAGGAATTTAAAAATGATGCTGAAGTACTATTGTTGTCACATTCTGTGATGCCTTCGACTGACTCGGTAGCCGTGTTAAAAGAATATGCCAAAAATCATAATGTTATCGATGGCAAATGGCATTTGGTGACGGGGGATAAGAATGAAA
Organism: Flavobacteriaceae bacterium; assembly: GCA_002694465.1. GTDB lineage: Bacteria > Bacteroidota > Bacteroidia > Flavobacteriales > Flavobacteriaceae > Halomarinibacterium. The sequence goes on from NZMG01000045.1 coordinate 62,998, forward strand.
TCTATACGCTTGGTAGGGCGTCCTATTTTGTTGAAAATGATTTAGGAGAAGAAAAGAGTATGGATGATTTTTTACATACCGAAAACTTTTTACTGATTGATAAAGACAAACACATTAGGGGTATTTATAACGGTTTAAACAGGGCTTCTATACAGCAATTGATGGTGGATGTAAAATCGCTAAAGGAAGAGTATAAAGGGTAATCTATTGAGGTAGGGGTTAAATTTAAATAGTATAGGAACTCATGAGTTAAATTGGTCTAACTTAAAAGGAATAACATTTTTATACTCTAACGTACTAAAAGTACTTTTTAGCCTGTAACATTTTTTTTAAAATGCCTACCTATAGTATAGATCAATCAATACTATACTCATGGAAGTTCTCAATCACACCCAAAAACGCACCGATAACCCCTTATTGGTCATTACGCATCTTTCGCAATTACTCACCTATTTTACTGGTTTTGGAGGCTTGGTGGTGCCGCTCATTTTATGGCTTACACAAAAGGATAAAGTGGAAGATATGGATGCACACGGGAAGCAAATTATAAACTTTCAGATAAGTTTAATTCTGTATGTGATTATTGGAATCCCTTCTATTTTATTATTAGGCGTGGGTATTTTGATCCTCATTTTTGCTTGTATTATTGGTTTTGTTATGCCTATTGTAAATGCGATAAAAGCCAGCAATGGAGAGGCACCAAGTTACTTTGCTACCTTTCGGATTATTAAGTAAAAAGTAAATTCAAAGGGGGTCTAGTACCACTTTCAACCCCACTGTTTGCAGATGTTTTTTTAAATTGGCCCATATTTGTGGCATACTAATTAAAACATAAACCATTATGAAATCTTATCTTACTATTACTCACATGAGTACCAAAAATGCACTTATTGTATTTGCCTTTTTAGTTACTTCGGCACTTTTTGCACAAGAGACTAAACAAAAGGAGAATAAAGGAGTTTTCACCTTCGAAAGCACCGTTATCGATTACGGCAATATAGAATACAACTCTGATGGAGTACGTGCGTTTACATTTACTAACACGGGTAATGCACCTATTATTATTACCCAAGTAAAAGGGAGCTGTGGTTGTACGGTACCTACCAAACCCGATGGACCTATTATGCCTGGGGAGACTGCAGAGATTGGAGTGAAATATGCCACCAATAGAGTTGGGCAGTTTACGAAAACGGTGACTGTTACCTCTAATGCAAGTGAACCTTCCATTGTTTTAAAGATAAAGGGAAAAGTGTTGCCTGAAAAAGAAAAAGGAACAAGTGATATGGAGTAACCCTACTTCATTCTACTGAAAAAGGAAGCCAATGGCTTCCTTTTTTGATAATAATTATTACTCTTTAATGAACCTTAGTGAAATATTATTATTGATAATTAAATAATAAAGTCCTTGTGCAAGGTTTGTTGTTGGAATAGGCTCTAAGAGGTTTAAAATACCTTTCTTAACAGAAACTCCTTTATTGTCGATAATTTCAAAACTTTCTAAAGTATTTAATCCAACAACGTGTAAAAAATCTTTAGCGGGGTTTGGTAGTAATTTAATTTCTGATGAATTTAAAAAATCATTTTTATCTAAAATTAAATCAATTTTGGTTATCATATTTTGATTTTCACCTTCTATTAAAAATAATGTTGTTTCATTGCTTACAATGTCGACAGGAGAATTTAAATTAGAAAGAATAATCTCTTTAAAACCTGTTGTTATATCAATTTTAGATACAATATTAGCATCGCGTTCTGCTACTAATAAAAAATCTGTCCTTGCACTTAAACCTATAGGTCGATCTGTATCATTAGAAAATTCAGTTATAAAAGGGGGATCCACACTTATATCTACTTGTGAAATTCTATGAGTACTTGAAACTGGTATCGATTGTGAAAAAAACAATAAGTTTTCATAAATAGTTAGGTCCAATGGTCTATTTAAACCTACACTAATAATTTCCACACTTGGATCAGGGTTATTCAAATCAATCCTACCAAGAAAATCAGAATTATTATCGGTGAAGTATAAAAAGTTCTCAAACTTTACAAGACCATTTGGAGTATCAAGTCCTGTAATAACATCTTCGGCAACTGGATTAGATAGAGATACATCTGCTTTTATAATTCTTCCTGCAGAAAAATCAGATACATACATATCATTTCCATCAAGAAATAACCCTGCGGCATTATTTAATCCATCTACAACAATCTCAGGAGTAGGAGAGCTAATGCTAATATCTATTTTTCTTAGACTTGTTGCATCTGTAAAGTATAAGGTTGTGCCATCTAAAAATAATCTACTCGCATTGTTAAGACCACTTACAAGAACTTCTGTTTGAGACACAGAAATTGTAGAGACAACTAATAACAAAAATGAAATAACTCTTTTCATAATTAATCCGGAATTAAAACCATCAAAAGAATATAATAAAATTAAAAAAACCCACCAAACGGTGGGTTTTACACTTAAAAAATAGTTTGGCTAGTTATTGAGCATTACAGGCATCACCAGCATGGTGACTTGTTCGCCTTCGTCCAATCCGTCCACGGGGGTTAAAATCCCAGCACGGTTTGGTAGCGACATTTCTAATGAAACTTCGTCGCTTGTTAAGTTATTCAACATTTCGGTAAGGAAACGTGAGTTAAATCCTATTTGTATATCGTCGCCTTGATACGCACAAGTTAAGCGTTCATCTGCTTTGTTACTGTAGTCGATATCTTCGGCAGAAACGTTCAATTCGGCCCCCGCAATTTTTAAACGGATTTGGTGTGTGGTTTTATTACTGAAAATACTCACACGACGTACCGAGTTTAAAAACTGGTTTCTGTCGATGGTTAATTTGTTTGGATTCTCTTTTGGGATTACCGCTTCGTAATTAGGATATTTTCCATCGATTAAGCGACATACCATTTCGGTATTTTCAAATGAAAATTTGGCGTTGCTTTCGTTGTATTCGATGGTGACATCTTCTTCGCTACCTGCCAAAATTCCTTTTAAAAGATTTAGCGGTTTTTTCGGCATAATAAATTCGGCCGTTTCCGAAGCTTTTACATCGCTACGGGTGTATTTTACCAATTTGTGTGCATCGGTTGCCACAAAGGTTAATTCTTCAGTAGAAAACTGAAAAAATACACCACTCATCACGGGACGTAAATCATCGTTTCCTGCGGCAAAAATGGTTTTGCTAATGGCAGTTGCTAATATATCTCCTTGAATTTTGGTCGCACTTGGCTCTTTTAATTCAATAGCATTAGGGAAATCTTCTCCATCGGCATAGGCAAGTGCATATTTTCCACTGCTGGAGCTAATTTCCACAGTGTTGTTGTCTTCTACCGTAAATGTAAGCGGTTGCTCTGGAAAGGTCTTTAGCGTGTCCAACAGTAAGCGTGCTGGAATGCATACAGCTCCTTTTTCGTTACTTTCTACATTTAGCTTTGAAGTTATGGTCGTTTCAAGATCGGAGGCAGACACATTAAGTGTGTTTTTATCCAATTCGAACAAAAAGTTATCTAGAATAGGGAGGGTATTGTTATTATTGATAATGCCCCCAAGCACTTGTAATTGTTTCAGTAAATATGAACTCGATACAATAAATTTCATTCAGTTATTTTTTCGATTAAAGCTTCTTACAAATATATCCCAAAACGCTTGTTTGCTAAAACAAACTTATTAACAACTAGCGTGTGTATTTTCTTTTTCTGAAGTAGGAAAATAAAATTCCAAAGACTGCCAATAATCCCAATGGTAACAATAGGTTCAAGAATTGCCAAGTGCTTCTTTTCTCGGCTGTTTTTTGTGGATCGAGAAAAGGAATGGCAATTTTCTTTGTCCGAATGTTTATAAGTCCGCTATCTTCCAAAAGATAATTGACCGTATTGAGCAAAAACTCCTTGTTTCCATAATAGGTGTTTGTCCATTTATCGAAGCCTAATTCTAAAGGTCGTCCACGATCCAATTGGTTTTTAATAACATCTCCATCACTAATGATAACCATTTTTGTGGGGGTACTTTTTACAAAATCCTTTTCCGCTTTAAATGGCTTTATTCGGTTGGCATATACCGAAGTGAATTCGCCTTCCAACAACACTGCCAACGGAATTTCACCTGCTGTAAATTCGGAAGGGTCTGGGCCTTCGTTCATGATTTTTAAATTCTGTGGAATCTCTTTGTTGATGTCAATTTCTGCAGGTAAGCCTACTTTTTTTGAAATGGGCGAAGTACTCAGTAATACTGTTTTTTTGATGCTATTGGGCAGTGTATCAATAGCTGAAGCATAATCGAATTTTACGGCTTCAATATTGCTAATGATAGGGTGACTGTTGGCACTTTGAGATAAGGGACTAAACAACCAAGGATACTTGCTATACTGACTTTCGTTATTCTCACCCGTGGCTAAGGCAATAGGAGCTGCATATACATCCTTTACCAAATCTGGGTTGATTCTAACCCCATATTTAAAGAAGAAATCGTTTAAGTTTAAATCTTTACCAAAGGCAAACGTGGTACTTGATACGGTGTCTATTCTTTGTTCGGTGGCATCGACCAACCAAAGGGATGCGCCGCCGTTCATGGTAAATTGATCGAGGGTGTATTTTTCCTCTTCTGTAAAAGGAATTTTGGGTTGAGCTGCTATGAGTAAATCGTATTTTTTTAGTTCTTCGAGCGTTCTTTGAGGACTTATCGCTACCGAATCTAAGGTGAATTGCCCAATGTAGTAATACTCCCCAAGGGTTTTCAGGAAATCGGCTATGTATTTGTCTTCCAATTCGGCATTCCCTTTTAAAATGGCGATTTTTCTTTTCTTGGGTTGCGTAAGTTTACTAAAACCATCGGCAAATGCGTATTCAAGGTTTTGGATAGAGTTATTAATTCGTTCTTCCTGTGTACTACCCAATTGATTTTTTAATAACGGAATACGAACCGTTTTTTCATTGTGATAGGCGAGTGCCCAAGGGTACACAATTTCGGAAGTGAGTTTGCCATTCTCTTTAATTTCAACTTGAGCGCCTGTAAGTCCGAATTCGGTCATTTGCTGCTGAATGGCGGCAATGTCTTCTTCTCCTTCAAGTGGGTTGATAAATTCGAAAATAACATTCGCATTATACGCTGAAAACTCTTTAAGGAGTTGTTCGGTTTCTGTTTGCAGACGTTTAAATTCTGGCGGTAAATTACCTTGCAAAAATACATCCACATAAATAGGGGAGTTGGTCGTTGCAATGGTGTTTTTAGCAGCTTCAGAAAGTGTGTATCGTTTGTCTTGAGTAAGGTCGAAGCGTTGGTACACCCATTGCCCTAACAGGTTGATTGCTAGAAGGATTGCAATAGTAATTCCGAGTGTTTTTATGTTTTTTATGTTCTTCAAATATTCATTTTAAAAAGCACTTCGACAGGCTCAGTGTGACATCTATACGATATGATTTATTTTATAGTTTTGTCAGTCTGAGCTTGTCGAAGACCTTGTTCAGTATAGTTTTTCGAAAGAGCAGGTAAATCGTTCCATCTACCTTCAATTATTGCCTCTTTTTTCTTTCTGCTCCAGCCCTTTATTTTTTTCTCAAAAGTAATAGCTTCGTTAGGGTTGGTAAATTTTTCATACCATTTTAAAACTACCGGTCTTCTGTTATAGGTGTATGAATTTTTATCAATCCCATCATTATGTTCATTGATTCTTTTCTCCAAATTGTTCGTAATCCCTGTATAAAAGGAACTATCCATACATTGAATTATGTAAACATAGTAAAACTTCATTCTTTACGTTTCAGATTTAAAAAAGTGAGTACTAAAAAGAATCCTGCAACACTTAAGAAATAAACAATATCTCTTGTGTCGAGCACGCCACGTGCCACACTATTAAAATGTGCTTGCATTCCTAAAAATGAAACATCTAAGGCATTAATAGCCGTTGAAATTCCGTCAAAGGCGTAATACATTATAAAGCAGAGCAGCACGGCAATGATAAAGGCTACGATCTGATTTTCAGAAAGGGTAGAAGAAAACACCCCGATAGCTGTATAAGCCATGGCTAGGAATAACAACCCAATGTAAGAGCCAATGGTACTTCCTAGGTCCCAATTGCCAGGAGGATTTCCTAAATCTGAAATGGTGAAAACATACAAAAGGGTGGGGAGTAAGGCAAGTAGTATTAATAGTAGCGCTCCAAAATATTTTCCAAGAACGATGTTTTTTAAAGAAATGGGCTTTGTAAGCAATAATTCTAGTGTGCCCATACGTTTTTCTTCGCTAAAGGCACGCATTGTTATTGCAGGAATAAGAAATATAAAAACCCATGGGGCAAGTTCGAAGTAGGGAGCTAAATCGGCAAAGCCATTATCGAAAATGTTGAAGTTGCCCGAAAATACCCAAAGAAATAAGCCGTTAAGTACTAAAAACACTCCTATGACCAAATAGCCTATAGGCGAAGCAAAGAAGCTGTTTATTTCCTTTTTTATAAGTGCAAGCATAGGTTATCTCAATTCTTTTTCAAAACATAAACTGTTTTCTACCCCAGCATATTGTCCGTAGTTGTCTATTCTATTGTAACCATTTTTTTTATAGAGTGCAATGGCTTCGGGTTGTTTAACACCCGTTTCTAACACTGCTGACGTAAAACCTAGTTCGGTGGCCCAAACTTCTAATTCATTTAAAATGATGGAAGCATATCCTTTTCCTCTTTGTTGTGGCAGGGTGTACATTCGTTTTATTTCAACTGAATCCACTTCAAAAGGCTTAAATGCGCCACATCCTACCGGTATTTCTTCTGCATAGCAAACCACCACATTTTTCAACATATCAATTTTATTGAATTGGTCGTAGAAAGCATGGTCCTCACCATCACGAATAGCTAGATCTGCATCGAGTAGATTTACCAATGCAACAAAGTCTTTATTTTCTGAATTTGTTCTTATAATCTTCACGGTAATTTGACTAAGGTATCCACACTCCAAGCTTCGGCTTTTTCTTTAAACATGGGTTTTGTAACACTCCAAACCTCTTTAAATAAATCACTATTCCTATAGTTTTCAAGGTCAACTTCGGCGTTCCATCTGCTATAAGTGAAAAATATATTCTCCTGATTTTTATCGCGATATAATTCTAAAAACTCACAGCCTTCAAACCCACGTATCTTTTCTTTTACTTCTTCAAAATTATTCAAAAAAATAGGAATGTGTTGAGGTTCAAAAACCATTTTTACAATTCTTGTAAACATTATTCAAAATTTACGGTGATGGTATCCCAATATTCAAGTCCGAAGAGGGTAGAAGCACTACCAACCGTTTTGGGATTGCTTTTATAAATGGCTAACTCTAAATAATTAGAGGAGTTCCAAACCGCTAATTTTTTTCCATCTTCTTCACGTCTTTCTGGCGGAAGATCAAAATTAATGGCATCACTATAGCTTTCATGTATTTTTCCAAATGTAGCATTACGCGCAAAAATGTTAAAAGCTCTCCCTTTGCACACTTGGTCGAAAAGTGTTTGCTTAATATTTGTAATGACATTGCCATAATTGTCAATATAAATAACGCTCCCTATAATTTGATTGTTTTCATTATTTACCACAGGTCTTATCCCTTTCATTTCCTTTATTTCATCAATTACTTTTCCGATGACTTCTAAGGTTCCACCGCGGGCAATATGACATGCTACTTTTACAAAAACGTCTAAAACAGGAAAGTTGGAGTGTATTCGGTCATGAATATTAATCTCAACGACTTTTTCGGGTTTAATTTCGGAAGTAAGCAAAGAAATAATACCATTGTTCGCGCATACAAAAAAATGACCGTCTAGGGAAACAGCAATATGTTTATTCTCTGGGTTTAGTTCACTATCAATACCAATGATATGAATGGTCCCTTTTGGGAAGCTTCTATATGCATTTTGGATGATATAAGCGGCTTCCGTGATGTGAAAAGGAGAAATAGAATGTGAGATATCAACAATGCGAAGTGTCTCCAGCTCACTATATATAGCTCCCTTAACAGCGCCTACATAATGATCTTTCTCTCCAAAATCTGTCGTTAGGGTTACAATGGGCATCCTGAAAAAATTGTTGATATTTTGTTAAAACAACTCCGACAAAAATAAGGTACTTTTGCGATTAGAAAAACTATATTTACAATAACTATGTATCTCTCTTAAAATTATATCGCTTTTGAACGAACTTATAGTCGAACTTACTGAAATTAGCCCCAGAGATTTCTTTGGAAATCAAAATGCTAACATTGAACTTATCAAAAAATACTTCCCAAAACTTAAGATTGTTGCCAGAGGAAATAAAATTACTGCCTACGGAGACGAAGAAATTCTAGAAGAATTTGATACCCGCCTTACCTTAATTTTGGAGCACTATGCTAAATACAACAAAATTGATGAGAACTCTATTGAAAGAGTTTTGTCTAGTGATAGCAAAGAAGAATATCAAACGTCCGAAGGGAGCGACCAAGTACTATTACACGGTGTTAATGGAAAACTTATAAAAGCACAGACTGTAAATCAAAGGAGGTTGGTAGAATCTATGTTTAAAAATGATATGGTTTTTGCCATTGGTCCAGCCGGTACGGGAAAGACATATACAGGAGTCGCTTTGGCTGTAAAAGCCTTAAAGGAGAAACAAGTTAAAAGAATTATTCTTACACGACCTGCTGTGGAAGCGGGTGAAAATTTGGGGTTCCTCCCTGGTGACCTTAAGGAAAAACTTGACCCTTATATGCAACCCTTGTATGATGCATTGCGCGATATGATTCCCCATGAAAAATTGGAATCTTTTATTGAAAAGGGAGTCATACAAATTGCACCCCTTGCATTTATGAGAGGAAGAACCTTAGACAATGCATTTGTTATTTTAGACGAGGGTCAAAACACAACTCATGCACAAATGAAGATGTTTTTAACTCGTATGGGGAAAAATGCCAAATTTATGATTACGGGTGATCCAGGACAGATTGACCTACCCAGAAGAGTGATTTCAGGTTTAAAAGAAGCGTTATTAGTTTTAAAAGAAATAGAAGGTGTAGGAATGATTTATTTAGACGATAAAGATGTGATTCGCCACCGATTAGTGAAGAAAGTAATTGCAGCATACGATGCCATTGAAAACCGAAACTAATGAGTAATACCATTATCGATACAAACTTTCAATTTCCTGGACAGAAAAAAGTCTACAAAGGAAAAGTTCGCGAAGTATATACCTTAGAAAATGACATCTTGGTGATGATTGCTACCGATAGGCTTAGTGCTTTTGACGTAGTGATGCCTAAGGGGATTCCGTACAAAGGGCAGATATTAAATCAGATAGCCACCAAAATGATGAAGGATACGGAGGATTTGGTGCCTAACTGGTTATTGGCTACCCCAGACCCTAATGTAGCCGTAGGAATCGCTTGTGAACCCTTTAAAGTAGAAATGGTCATTAGAGGCTATTTAAGTGGTCATGCCGCTCGCGAGTACAAAGCGGGGAAACGTATGATTTGTGGTGTGCCGATGCCCGATGGCATGAAGGAAAATGATCAATTTCCATCGCCAATTATCACGCCTGCGACCAAAGCAGAAAAGGGAGACCACGATGAAGATATTTCGAGAGAAGATATATTAAAACGGGGCATTGTTTCTGAAACAGATTACCTTCAGCTGGAGGATTATACTCGTAAATTATTTCAAAGAGGTACTGAAATAGCGGCTGAGAGGGGTTTGATTTTGGTAGATACAAAATATGAATTTGGAAAGACAAAAGAGGGCAAGATTGTTTTAATTGATGAAATCCATACGCCCGATTCTTCACGTTATTTCTATGCTAATGGCTATCAAGAAAGACAACAAAAGGGTGAGCCTCAAAAACAACTTTCCAAAGAGTTTGTAAGGCAATGGCTGATCCAGAATGGGTTTCAAGGATTGGAAGGACAACAAGTACCTTTTATGAGTGATGAATACATTGAAACAGTTTCCGAAAGATATATAGAACTATACGAAAACATTACAGGGGAGGCTTTTGTAAAGGCCGATGTTTCAAAAATTCAGGAGCGAATTGAAAAAAATTTTTTGGCGTATTTAAAACATTAATCCTTTTGGGTTATCTCATTAGGATATTCAATTTCATAAGAAGTATTTGCCTTAAGACCTTCGAGTGTATAACGCTCACCATTACTCCAACGAACCTCAAGGGTAACCATTTTATTTATGCCAAGTCCAAAATGTTGTTGCTTTGGATGTACCGATAGATATCCTGTAGTACTGTGAATTTCTCTCCAAATGGCTCCGTTTAAAATAATGGAAGATCCTATAGCATCCTTATTGATTTTGGCCTCTGGACTCCCAATGAGTTTTATTTTAACCCAATTATTCTCATTGGATGTTTTATTTTCTAGAAACGTAGCTTTTTCATGATAGTTATTGATAATAATATCAAGATCGCCATCTTCGTCAAAATCGAAATAAGAAGCACTTCGTGCATTGCTATTTAAATCGAGCGCAAACTCTTCGGCCTTGTTGAGAAGAATACCCTCCTCATTTACAAAGAATACATTTTTTTCACGATCACTTTGGGCATATTCTATAGATTTTGATTCTTCTTCACGTTCAAAATAAAATGGATTTTCACTAGAATATACGCTGAAGTCATTCATACCATTTAAACAATACAAATCTTCGTCTCCATCATTATCAAAGTCAAAAAAATCGGCATCCCAAGACCAACCAGTGGCCGAATATCCTCTTCCAATATTATCTGAAAGTTGATACGAAATTTCAGAATTACTAACGGAAGACAGAAATAAATCGTTGGCTTCAACGGTTCTAATATTCGCCATTTTTTTGGGATCGAACTTCATGGTCGTATTTTCATTAGGACTTACATATTTTTCATCCTTTTGCATGACTACAATATTGGATATGTAAAAATCTGGATAAAAATCTCCGTTCAAATCGGTGATGCCAACGTTCATGGTATAGGAAGGCTTATCGGTTCCTAGTTGTTTGCTTATTTCAGAAAAAGTACCATCTTGGTTGTTTAAGTAATATTTGTTGACGCCAAAATCATTACCAACAATAATATCTTGCCAACCATCTTGATTAATATCAGAGTGACCAACCGCCTGAGTCCAACCCGTATCTGAAGAAATGTCGCGTAAATAATCAACTTCTTCAAACTTAAAATTTCCTAAATTCCTGAAGAGCTTGTTAGGCATTCCATTTTGGTTGTCTCTTCTAATGGTAGGAAGTATTCCTTCAATGTAATTTCCAAAATAACCAATATAGATATCAAGCAATCCGTCATTGTCAAAGTCGAAAGCCGTTGCCGGACCCGCTACAGCATTTTCGCCTCCTAAATTTGCAATGTTGGATACATCCACAAATTGTAATTCACCTACATTATTGTACAATTTGTGTTGTGCATTTACGTACGAGATAAAAACATCTTGTGTCCCGTTATTGTCGAAATCTGCAATAATTGGTTGTCTTGCTTCGCCAAAGGACTTTAGGTCATTGTCCCAAGCGTTTAAATGGGTACTTTGGGTAACATCCTTAAAACTTCCATTTTGTTGATTAATCAAAAGCTTATTACCAAAACCTCCTAAAAGAAGAATGTCCATCCAGCCATCGTTGTTTAGGTCCTCACATGCCACACCAGATCCCCCAAAAGCAGGTGGTATTGAAAGTTTAATGACATTTTCTTCTAGGGATGTGGAGTAACTTCTTATAAACCTATTGAGCCAGTCTGATGATTTATGTTCAAAATCTACCCCCGTGATATTATTTACAATATCAAACTTCCCAATTGATGATGTCGAGGAATTATTTGATGAGTTAATTTTAGTAACCTCCTTCTTAACATTCGTAAAATCATAGGTGTTTATTAAGATTTGAATCTGTTGAAGTGCTTTTTCAATAGCTGGAATATCAAGAACTTCTTTTGCATCATTTTTTGAAATTTCTCCGGCTACACGAAGTACCAATACTCCAAATTGGGCTATTCCTTCAACCAATTGTTCAGCTGCATTAGGATCAATACTTTTTATATTTTCCTTTGCTAAATCATCTAAGGCATAACCTAATATCCTCCAATGAAATCCACTATCTCGAAAGGCATCCAAATCGTAGGATTCTATCGCCAATTTTTCAGTCAAATTATTCGGAAAAAAGGTGACATCTTCAAATGTATTTGTTTCACTTGGCAAAAATAAATGAAGTGCTTTTTGAACTTGAACAGGACGAATTATTTGAGAATTCGATTCAGCGCTATTTTTATTTGAAAGTTCTAATAATGACCTGGTAAAACCAATTAATGATTCTATGTAGTAGGATCGAAGATTATTTGATGTTGGCAAATCTGTAGGCCATTTTTGACGCGCAAAATACACTTGAATATTCCTCAAAAAAACACTTTCTGAAAGGCTGTTGTAGGTTGTATATGCTTCGATTTTTTTAGTTATTATTTCTTTAAGAATTTCATTGTTTTCTGAAGCTTTTATTATTTTCCTATCTTGTTTTGGATACTTCGAAATAGATAGAGAATTTTTGTTTTTTGATTCATTTAGAATTAATAACCAACTTTCTTTTAATCGTTCTTTTGAAATTGTTTTTTCATTTGCTTTTCGAGCATTGATGTCGGCAATTTTTAAAGTGACTAACGTAATAAGATTTATATATTCATTTGCAAGATTCAATGTTTCAGTATCAAAAGCCAACAACTTATTTTCAGAAAAATAAAATAAATCTTGCTCTACTGATAATATGGAACGGTAGCCATAAGAAACAGATGCGTATTGTCTATAATCCTTGGCGTTTATGGTAATGGTCCCTGTAGTGAGTTTATATTGATAATTTCCATTTTCTAGTAATTTGTATTCGGTTAAATCTTGTAATACGGACTCTAGGTGTATTCTTTTTATTTTTAAATGATTACCATTTTTGGCAATGGCAGAACCTTTTTCCTTTAAATAATAAATTAATTCTTTTTGAATATCAATTTTTAAATTCCGGGCTTCTTCTTCTAGCGGAGTGCCATACATAAAGTCTTCAAGTCTATTTGCGGTAGCATAACATTTGGGATCCCGTTCTTTTTCTAAATCATAAATTTTATCAATAATATCTGAAATGCTTGAGGACTGTTGGGCATATAACCCCATTACCTGAAATAATGTGATAAAGACAAAAACCCGTTTAAATTGATTTAAAAACATATAGCTATTTAACGCTTAATAAGCCAATAAATATAAAACAATTAAAAACAGAGCTATGGTATTTTACTAACCCTTTATCTTGATTTTGGCTTTTTAATCGATTAAATTATGTTATGTCTAGAATTCAGGATTAATTTTTTTAAATTTAGAAAACTAACTAACCAAAATCCTTTTTATGAAATTCCCTTCCTTTATTCTATTATGTATTTTACTAGTGTTGCCATATAGCATTATGGCTCAAGAATCTGATTCAAGTTTGGCACAACCTCCTATAGGTAGTCCAATTGTAGATCGTGATGTTCCCACAAGAGATATTATTCATGCCGACGATGTCATAATTAATGGTGGAAGTCTTTGCGTGGGCTTTGATTGCTTTAATGGTGAAAATTTTGGATTTGATACTGTTCGATTAAAAGAAAACAATTTGCGGATCCACTTTGATGATACCAGTATTACTGCATCCTTTCCAAGAAATGACTGGAGGATAAGTATTAATGATACTAACAACGGTGGGGATGATTACTTTGCTATTGATGATGCCACGGCCGGAACTAATCCATTTCGTGTAGAAGCAGGTGCGGGTAATAATGCGTTGCATATAAGTAGTTCTGGAGGTAATGTTGGGTTAGGTACTAATGCACCGGTAGTCGAATTACAAATAACAGACGGCGATTCACCTACCATGCGATTGGAACAAAATGGCACAAATGGATTTACGCCACAGACATGGGATATTGCAGGAAATGAAAGCAATTTTTTTGTTAGAGACGCTACTAATGGTAGTACCTTGCCTTTTAGAATACAGCCTGGAGCTCCAACTGGAACATTAAGCCTAGGTGACGATGGAAATATTGGAGTGGGTATGGCAGGTACAAATTATCCTAACCCAAACGCATCAATTGACCTAAATGCTACAAACCAAGGGCTTCAATTAAATAGATTGACAACAGTACAACGTGATGCACTAGGGGTCGCTCTTGGCGCGGCAGAAGTTGGTGTCGTGGTTTTTAATACAGATGATGGTTTGTTATATACATGGGATGGCGCTCTTTGGAAAACTGCAGGGGCAGATGACCAGACTGCTGATGTCTTTCAATTAAACGGAAACGACTTAGAACTGTCCTTAGAAGATGACGGAGTTGCGACACAAACGGTAGATTTATCAGGATATTTGGATAATACCGATGACCAAGTTGCGGATGTCTTTCAATTGAGTGGAAATAACCTAGAACTTTCCTTAGAAAATGATGGGGCGGCAACACAAATCGTAGATCTTTCAGGGTATTTGGATAATACCGACGACCAAGTTGCGGATGTATTTCAATTGAGTGGAAATAATCTAGAACTTTCCTTAGAAAATGATGGGGCAGCGACACAAATCGTAGATCTTTCAGGGTATTTGGATAATACCGACGACCAAGTTGCGGATGTATTTCAATTAAATGGAAACAACTTAGAATTGTCTTTAGAAAACGATGGTGCCCCCACACAAACTGTGAATCTTTCAGGATATCTAGATAATACAGACGACCAACAATTATCTTTAACAGGTAATACTTTAGCACTTGAAGATGGAGGCAATGTTGATTTATCCGGATATCTAGACAATACCGACAACCAAAACATTTCTGGTTCTGGATTGGCAGGAAACATTCTAACCATTGGAATTTCAGGTGGAACTTCAGAAGATGTGGATCTTTCAGTTTTTAATAATTCAGGTACAGATGACCAACAATTAACACTCGCAGGGAATTCTCTCGATTTAGAAGACGGTGGGAGTGTGGATCTTTCAGGATATTTAGACAATACAGATAATCAAAACATAACTACATTTAATTTAGAAGGAAATTTGTTAAAACTGCAGCTTGAAAATTCGAATGTGGTAGAAGTGGACTTATCTTCCATTTTAATTCCTTTAGAAGTAGAAAATGCGAGTCAACAGCTTCAAATAGATGATCTTATTGCTAGAGTGGAATTTTTAGAGGCCTGTGCGTGTCAATTGCCTATAGATGATATTATTTCAGACCCAAATAGTCCTTACTTATTTCAAAATGTACCAAACCCATATGGGGATGTCACAAGCATTCGATATTACATCCCTTTTGAATATAATAAAGCGGAAATTGTCTTGACTACCGTTACGGGTCAAATCTTAAAAAGAATCCCTGTAAATGAGGTGGGTGAAGGAAGTATTGACTTTAGTAGATCTGCTTTAAGTTCGGGTATTTATTTATACACTTTATATCTTGATGGAAAAAGAATCGACACAAAAAGAATGTTAATTGAATAATTTGATAATAAATTAGTTTAATTAAAAATAAGCCTTCATTTTTTTGGAGGCTTATTTATTTTTAAAACTATACACATATCCTAAGCTAAATTCTGTAAAATCTGCCTGTCCTAGATTCGAATTTATATGTGCCGCAACAAAAAGGTTATGGGTTGGGGTATCATCATTACCAAATAGGTAGTATTTAAGTCCCATTCTAGATGAGATAATATGTTTTAGTTTAAACTTGGTGGTATATTCTCCTAAGACCCAGTCCTCGGGAATCTCTCTTGGAGTATTATCCCATCCTTCGTTAATACGCCAATCAATTTTGTAGGCAGGTTTAAATACATTAGCACCAATTTGAAGATCTATACCTATATGATTTAAAAGGAATTCGCCATTTATAGTAATACCTAATGCAGTTGCGTTATACCAAGGGTTTTTTCTGAAACCTTCAAATTCTCTCCCATCCTGAACCAATGATTCATTATTTTTTATATAATCGTAATAATGGTCATAATAGCGGTAATAGAATCCAATTCCTAATTTATATGTTTTATTAATCACTTTTCCGTATTCCCCTGCAATGGTGTAAATAGGCTTTTTGTCATTAAATGCAAGCGACAATACGTTATTCCCTAAGCCAAAGCGAAGCGAGGCAAACCTATATTGGCTTTTTTCTGGAATTACTCTTTCAACGGTACTTTCGCCAGAAGGCTTGTGATATGGGTTTTTTATATCTATTGAAAAACTACCTAAAAATGAGTTTAACCCTTGATTGGGTAGCTTTGTATGTCCATTAGAATGATGGTAATATCCAATCCCAATGCGCCAATCAAGTTTTTCTGTTTTAATAAACTCGTAATTAAATCCTGCTCGAAATGACCAAGAAATATCTGTGGTAATGGCTTGATTAAATGGGTTCTCGACAGGGTCATACTTTATTGGGAAGTAAGAAACACCCATTCCAGTAAGAATTTTTAGTCTTTTACTTTTAAAAATATTGAACTCAATAATAGGCATGGCAGAAATAGCATACCCAATTTCCTCACTATTGCCAAAATCGGTTACACCCAAATTAATGGCTGTTTTAGGAGCATTTAGCCAATATGCCCATTCTTGAGGGTTGTTGTTGTGTTCTCTTCCGAAGCCTATGATTAGCTGTTTTTGAAGTGACCTATCTGGAAAGAAATCGTTTGCTTCAGCCGAAATCCCTAGCATAAACTCTGGAGTTATCACAAATTCTGAAGCCTTGGTGATTGAAGATTCTTGTGCCAATGCACAAAAACATCCTATGAAAAATAAAGTGGTTAGTATGTTTTTCATTCAGTACAAATAAAAACATTTGATTTGAATTTTAAAATTATAAATTGCAATAAGAAAAATTAACCTTGGATATTCTCAACAATTTCGAACAACTAACCTCGCAAATGGCTTCCATAGCTTGGGGCTTACCCTTACTCATTATTTTAATAGGTGGGGGACTGTATTTATTAATTCGAATTCGGTTTTTACCCTTTCGATATTTATTCCATGCGGTAGCTGTTTTACGAGGAAAATACGATGACGAAGATGATGAGGGAGAGATTTCTCATTTTCAAGCCTTAACCACAGCATTGTCTGCAACGGTAGGCATGGGTAACATTGCAGGGGTCGCTGTAGCGATCACGTTGGGTGGGCCAGGAGCCGTTTTCTGGATGTGGGTGAGTGCCGTTATAGGAATGTCTACAAAATTCTTTACAGCCACCTTAGCTATATTATTTCGGGGAAAAGATAGTGAAGGCAAAACACAAGGAGGTCCTATGTATTTCATCATGGAAGGGCTTGGGAAGCGGTGGAAACCGCTTGCTGTGATGTTTAGTATTTCCGGGCTTGTTGGTGCATTACCTGTATTTAATGTAAATCAACTTACGCAAGCGATTGATGATATTTTATTGGAACCCGCAGGATTGTCTATGGGGTTTAAATCGGATTTTGTCATTGGGATTATTCTTGCGACCATTACCGCCTTTGTTATTTTAGGTGGTTTATCGCGCATTAGTAAAACCGCCGAGAAATTGGTTCCTACCATGGTAGTGTTGTACTTTGGATTAGTACTCATTATTTTAGGGGTGAATTATGAAATTGTTCCATATTATATAAAACTCATTTTTACCGATGCTTTTTCTGCTTCCTTTTATAAAGGAGATGCCTTTTTAGGTGGTGTTTTAGGTGGGTTGATTTTATTAGGAATTAGACGCGGTGCTTTTTCAAATGAAGCGGGGATAGGGACCGCTCCTATGGCCCATGGCGCTGCAAAAACCAACGAACCAATTAGAGAAGGGTTGGTTGCGATGCTCGGTCCAGCAATTGATACTTTAATCGTTTGTTCATTAACAGCTTTAGCCATTTTGGTTACTGGAGTTTGGGAAACAAGTGATAGTAATGGGGTTTCTTTAACGGCAACTGCCTTTGAAAATGCCATTCCGTATGTTGGTAAATATGGGTTGTTGTTGTGTATTCTAATATTCAGTATATCTTCTCTTTTTTCGTATTCGTATTATGGGACAAAGTGTATGTCTTTCCTTTTTGGAGCTGAAAAAAAACACATCTATAATTATTTCTACATCGGAAGTATCATCTTAGGTGCCACAACGACACTAAATACGATGCTCAATCTTATTGATACTTTTTTTGCATTGATGGCAATTCCAACTATGTTGGCTACCGTGATATTAGCTCCAAAAGTGATTGCGGAAGCGAAAAAGTATTTTAATAAAATAAAGGAAAAGTCTATTTAAAAGATTGTAACACAGAATCCAACTGTCTTGTAAAAATGGTTGCACCAGAAGGGTTTAAGTGACTATGGTTCCAAAAGTTCTTCAAAGAATAATGAATGGTGTCTGTTTCGGCATTTAGAAATTTTACTTCAGGGTATTTTTTTTGAATTACATAAAAAATACTATCTCTTCTATTTAAAATTTCAGGATTTCGTTTTTTCAAAAAGGTGGCATACATAGGTGTAGCAGAAATTACCACGTTTTTGTTTTGTTTTTTTAATGAATCAAGAAGTTCAAAAAGAGTTGCTACGTTCGTTTCAAATAGATTCAAATTTGGTTCAATATTAATTCTAAATCGCTTTATGGTATCAATTTTCACTTTGTTATAATTCTCCTTGGTAAACTGTCCATAACCATCACTACTATTAAAACCGTATTCATTAAATGAAGGAATATTCTTTTTATCAATATAGTATTCTTCAATTCTTTCAGAAAAGAATGATGGGTTTGAAAGGTAAACAAGTTTGTCTTTAAAATAAGCAGTTCTCTCAAAGCAATTGACATCATAATACTTGTAATAGAGGCTATTCTTCCAGAAGTCTTTTCCGTTAGGCGCTATTTCAAAATGACTATAGGACACCTCAATTACAACATTCTTTAATGCAGGAAACTTCTTATGAATGCCATTATAAAGTTTTAAGTCCGTATCAAGGATTTGATTCCCGGAAGCCAAATTAAGTGTTGGGGATTCCATCCATTCTGGATTTACGGCATTCATTAAATGTGAGGTCCCTAGAATCAATGTTTCAATAGAATCTCCACTTTTTTCAATGTATTTTTTATTAATCGAAAAGTGTGAAGGAATCGAGAGTGTAAGCCATTCTACAGCAAAAAAACCAACCAAAACTGGAATAAAAAATAGGATGCTATATGTGATAAACTTACGTTGCATTAAAACTGAAAATAGATAAAAGCTTCTTTTGGCTCGGCATAGCGAATGATAATAAAAATGAAGGCGTAATAAGCAACCCATCGTACTGGTTTAGGGGCCCAATTTTCAAATTGTTGTAATGGGTAATCTTTGTTTTTGGAAAGTAATTCAGCAAATAGCATAAAAATTAAATAGCCCAACTTCCAACCAATTAATGTTGTAAAAGCACCGTCCAAAGCGAAACTGAAAATTCTACTAAAAATAAGATCCAGTTGTTGGTAGCTTTGTGCTCTAAAAATTAAACATAAAACCGTGTATAAACCAGTTGTATATATAAATGAAAAAATATACGGTTTAGATGTTAAAAATTTTCTAAGAGTTATTTTATTTTGAAATAGTGATATCCGCTCTAACACAATAATAAGCCCATTTAAGAAGCCAAAGACTAAAAAATTCCAATCTGCCCCATGCCAAAAGCCAACCAGCGTCATAGTAAGAATAATACCAATACCTCCAACAACAGGACTTTTTTTGAATGAAGAAACAAATGGAATGTAACAGTAATCAGTAAACCAGCGTGTGAGTGTAATATGCCACCTTTGCCAAATATCCGAAATACTAGTAGCTAAGTAAGGCAAATTAAAGTTTTTACTTAATTTAAATCCAAATAGTTTTGCTGTGCCAATGGCAATATCTGTATACCCAGAAAAATCACAATAAAGTTGAAAGAAAAAGAGTGTGCCAGCAAAAAGGAGTGTGATAAAGTTGTAATCCCCAGGCTGATTGTAAACCATGTCTACGGCAAGGCCTAACTTTTCGGCAACAATAATCTTTTTAAAAAGTCCCCATAAAATTTGACGTAACCCTTCTTTGCTTTTTTGAAAATCGAACTTCCTCTGCTTGGCAAACTGCGGAATTAAATCTTTGGCTTTTTCAATAGGCCCTGCAACCAACTGTGGAAAGAAACTCACAAAGCATAGAAAGTGTAATAGGTTTTTAGTAGGGGCTATTTTCCTTTTATACACATCAATGGTGTAACTCATGGTTTGGAAGGTGTAAAAGCTTAATCCCACAGGGATAGCAACATTCCAAAAGTTGTAATTTGAAGATGATTCTATATTGAATAACGCTTCAAAGCTTTCAATAAAAAAATTAAAATATTTGAAAAGGAAAAGCACTCCTAAATTCCAAATAACGCTAGACCAAAGAATCACTTTTCTTTTCGATTTGCTTTGATTCTTTTCAATATAAAGCCCAGCTAGATAATCCACTAAAGAACTTGCAATGATGAGTATTAAAAAGCGCCAATCCCAAAAGGCATAAAAGAAATAACTCGCTACTAGAATGAACAAGTTTTGGACTTTCAATCGTTGTACTCCAATACCCCAATAAATGCAATAGGCAATGACTAGAAATAAGCCAAAATCAAAAGAATTGAATAGCATTTATAAGTTCTTTGGGTTAAAGATAAAAAAATGGGAGCCATTGGCTCCCATTCAGTACTTATTTAATCGAAATAACTAAAAGATTCCCCATCTTTTAATTTGAGCAATGATTCGTAAATTAATTTTATGACATTTTCAACATCATCTCTATGTACCATTTCTACCGTGGTGTGCATATAGCGCAGCGGTAAAGAAATAAGGGCGCTCGCTACACCGCCATTGCTGTAGGCAAAGGCATCTGTGTCGGTGCCAGTAGCTCTAGATAAAGCCGCTCTTTGAAAAGGGATTTTATTGGTTTCTGCAGCTTCAATAATTAAATCTCGAAGTTTTTGTTGGACTGCTGGAGCATAAGCAATAACTGGACCTTCTCCTATTTTTGCAAAACCTTGTTTCTTTTTATCGATCATTGGGGTAGTCGTGTCGTGGGTTACATCGGTAACGATAGCTACATTTGGTTTTATACGTTCGGTAATCATTTGAGCCCCTCGTAAACCAATTTCTTCTTGAACAGAGTTAGTGATATATAATCCAAAGGGAAGTTTCTTTTTGTTTTCATGAAGTAGGCGAGCCACTTCAGCTATCATAAAGCCACCCATACGATTATCCAAAGCACGACATACAAATTTGTCTTTGTTTAGAATATGAAACTCATCTGGATAGGTAATGACACAGCCTACATGGACTCCCATTTTTTCAACTTCTTTATTGTCTTTTGCACCAATATCAATAAAGATGTTGTCAGGTTTTGGTGCTTCTTCTTTTGCTAATGTTCTGGTATGTATTGCTGGCCAACCAAATACACCTTTCAAAATTCCCTTTTTGGTATGGATATTTACGACTTTCGAGGGTGCAATTTGATGATCACTTCCTCCGTTCCTAATAACATATATAAGACCATTGTCACTAATGTAGTTTACGTACCAAGAAATCTCATCGGCATGACCCTCAATAACCACTTTGTACTTTGCTTTGGGATTTACTACTGCTACTGCCGTGCCATAGGTGTCTGTAATAAATTCATCTACATAAGGTTTTAAATACTCCATCCACATTTTTTGGCCATCCCATTCGTATCCAGTTGGTGAAGCATTGTTTAGATATTTTTCTAAAAAAGTGAGTGATTTTTTATTCAAAATAGATTTTGCCATATCGGTTTTTTTAATTGCTTTCAAAATTAGGAATTAATTAATAACCTTCCCACGTCAATTTGTTATTTTTGGAACGATTTTAGAAGAAAGACAGTTACATTTAAAGAATTCATTTTTGAAACACCTATTTTATATTTTTCTTTTTATAATTCCAACTGGCGTATTTGCTCAGGATACTATTTCGTATAATGAAGTTAAAAGCGATACCTCGGAAGTATACTATTATATAATAGAAGGAGATACCATTCCAAGAGAATTTATAGATCTTGAGGAAGTTGTTTTGTTAAACAAGCTTCAGTTCAATTCAAAAGAAGACAGGAGACGGTATTTAATCCTAAGAAGAAAAACTAGAAAGGTGTACCCATTTGCCAAACTTGCTTCGGAAAGATTAACGGTAATGACCGAAAGATTAAATACGATAGAAAGTAAAAGATTAAAGAGGAAGTATACAAAACGCATCCAGAAGTATATTGAAGAAGAATTCTCTGAAGAATTAAAAAAGCTTACCCGAACGGAAGGTCAAATATTGGTAAAGCTTATACATCGCCAGACAGGGAGAACTGCGTTTGATTTGGTAAAAGAGCTACGCACGGGATGGAGAGCTTTTTGGTATAATACCACGGCTAGTTTATTTGATATTTCTTTAAAGGAAGAATATAAGCCTTTTGAAGTGAAGGAGGATTATCTTATTGAAGACATACTAGAACGCTCTTTTCAATCTGGGCTTTTACAAAGACAGAAGCCAGCCTTCAACATTGATTATTTAGAATTAACTTCCCATTGGAATAATTCCGCAAAATAAACTTGCACACTTTTAGATAATAGTGTAATTTAGTAGTTCCGCTTTTTGAAAAAACTCACTCAATCTTCAAGCATTCAGGTGTTTACAAACTGTTGATAAAAAAGGTTGAATTTTTTTAATAATAGTTTTGGTTAATTGAAAAAAGCAGTTGTATATTTGCACCCGCTTAAGGGGAAGGTGTGGGATTGAAATAAGATGATTTGGTAATAAAAAATGTGGTTCGATTCCACAGCATCTAACGAGTAAAAGTTCATTGATATATTGAAATTGACAGCGTAGGAATATATATTTTAGGATATATATTTCAGACGAAAATTAAACTAGACTAAGTAAAATACCTGAGATTTTTTTGAGGGCTTTTTGTTGTGATTTTGAAATTTTTTAAGATTATACGATGAA
>NZMG01000046.1 GCA_002694465.1 Flavobacteriaceae bacterium
AAAGATGGGTTTCCTTTTCGGTTGAAAGATGAAAAACGTGTAGGCGTGCCCCCGTTTTCTTTGCCAATTCAATAGCTCTGGAAGAGGATATATAACAAGCTTCTTCACTTCGAATAATTGGATGTAATGCTACTGGAATATCATCGCCATATTGCGCTTTGTACTTTGCAAGGTTATTTTTTATAGTGGTTTCGTCTTCACAATGGGCAGAAATTAACAATTTTGTATTGCTGAAAATCTTTTCCAACACTTGTAAATCATCCACCAACATATCCCCTGTAGAAGAGCCTAAAAACAATTTTAGACCCGCCACTTTGGTTTCGTCTACTTTAAGAATCTCATCCAAATTATGATTGGTTCCTCCAAACATAAAGGAATAATTTGCCCAAGAAGTTTCGGCCGCTCTTGCAAACTTTTCCTCCAATAATTCAATAGTGGTTGCCTGCGGAACGGTATTTGGCATTTCAATAAACGTTGTAATTCCCCCAGCTACAGCAGCTTTTGATTCACTTTCAATGGTTGCTTTGTGCGTTAGTCCTGGTTCACGAAAATGCACTTGGTCATCAATCATTCCCGGTAGTAAATACAAACCGTCTGCTTCAATAACTTTTGTGTCCGAAGATTTACTGCTAATGCTTTCGGCAATTTCTACAATACGATCTCCTTCAATAAGCACATCACCATTAAAGATCTTTCCTTCGTTTACAATATTGGCATTTTTAATTAATACCTGCTTCGTCATATATCTAATGTTTTAAACAAACTTTTAATTCTCATGGAAATAACTCCAAAAATAGCTTCGGAAATAATTCCCTTGCTCATTTTAGATTCTCCTTTGGTTCTATCGGTAAACACAACGGGAACCTCTACTATTTTAAATTTACTGAGGTAGGCTTTGTATTTCATTTCAATTTGAAACGCATACCCCATAAACTGTATTTTATCTAGGTTTATTTTTTCTAAGACACTACGGCGATAGCAAATAAACCCGGCAGTAGTATCGTAAATATTCATTTGTGTGATAAATCGCACGTATTTTGAAGCCAACCACGACATTAATACCCTACTCATAGGCCAGTTTACCACATTTACACCTGTTTTATAACGCGAGCCAATGGCAACATCGTTTCCTTCTTTATGACAAGCATTGTAAAGGCGAATAAGGTCGTTGGGGTTATGAGAAAAATCGGCATCCATTTCAAAAATAAACTCATATTCTCTTTTCAATGCCCATTTAAAACCTAAAATATAGGCACTCCCCAATCCTAGTTTACCAGTTCTTTGTTCTAAAAAAAGTTGCTTAGGGAACTCTTCCATAAGCTCTTTTACCTTTAAGGCGGTTAAATCTGGAGAGTTATCGTCAACCACCAACACATGAAACTGTTTTTGTAAGGAAAATATATTCCGAACAATCTTTTCGATGTTATCAATTTCATTATACGTTGGTATGACCACTAAGGCATTTGCCATGCTCCCAATTTTGGGCAAATGTACCTCTTTTTTAAGGATTGCAAATATTCTAAAAACACCATTTAAGAAAAATTTATCATTAAATTGGAACACAGATTTTTAAGTAGTTCCTTCAGTTTCCCTTTATTTTCCATTATTTTTAACCCCTGCTATTTATGGGTATTTATGGAGCTTCGTTTGGTAGAAAATAAGGACTGGATTATTCTCATTTTTGTGGGTGTATTTATCCTTTTGGCAATTGTTAAAACTAAATTCCCACGTCGTTTCCAAGAATTTATCCTCCTCCCTATAACCAACAAATATTTTAGTGTGGAGGGAAAAAGCAGCGAAGTAACGCATCCCTTTAGTTTACTGTTATTTATTGTACAAGCAGTATCTTTTTCCTTATTTATTTGCATCGTATTAACCCTAGGTAATGGAAATTTTAAAAATACCCCCATTCTATTTCTACAAGTATTTACAGGATACACACTCATTATTTTAGCTAAGTATTACGTTGAAAAACTGGTAGCACATGTTTTTGATATTGAAAAATTGGTACAGGACTATCTTTATGAAAAATTAAGCTATATCAACCTGTTGTCGCTTATTGTTTTTATAGCAAATCTCATCTTCTTTTTTATCTATTTTCCAGACGGCACAACTATTAATTTTGTGATTGCAGGGTTTGTTTTCTTGTACGTTATTGCCTTAATTTCAAGCATAAAAAAAAACACTGCACTAATTTTAAGGAATTTCTTGTATTTTATTTTATATCTTTGCGCACTTGAATTTGCACCCTATGTTATACTCTATAAATTAGTTGTGTGATTTAGGCTTAAAAAAACTAGCTTATGAAGGTGAAAACTATTTTGGTTTCTCAACCAGAACCTAAAGTTGAAAACTCTCCCTATTTTGATTTAATAGACAGACAAAAAGTTAAAATAGACTTTAGGCCTTTTATTCACGTGGAAGGAGTTTCGAGCAAAGATGTGCGTGGACAAAAGATAGATCTCACAAAATATACAGCGATTATTCTTACCAGCAGAAATGCTGTAGATCACTTTTTCAGAATTGCTGAAGAGCTTCGTTTTAAAGTGCCAGATACTATGAAATATTTTTGCCAAAGTGAAGCTGTTGCTTACTATCTTCAAAAATATGTTGTTTACAGAAAACGAAAAATATATGTTGGGAAAAGTACTTTTACAGAATTATCTCCCCTTATTAAAAAATATAAAAATGAGGCCTTTTTATTACCTTCTTCAGATAAATTAAAACCTGAGGCCCCTATGGTTCTAAACGATCTTGGTGTAAACTGGAAGCAGGCTACTTTCTACAGAACAGTAATTAGTGATCTTTCAGACTTAAGAGACGTTTATTACGATATATTAGTATTCTTTAGTCCAAGTGGGATAAAATCATTACTTGAAAATTTTCCAGATTTTGAACAAAACGAAACTCGTATTGCGGTTTTTGGAAATACCACTATTAAGGCAGCAACCGAGAGTGGATTAAGAGTTGATATTAAAGCCCCAACCCCCGAGACACCGTCTATGACGATGGCATTAGAAAAATATATTAAAGAAGTGAACGGAAAAAAATAATCCGTTTTCTTGAGCAAACAAAAAAGGCTACCAAAATGTGGTAGCCTTTTTTGTTTATGAAAGCTAAGGTTACACTAATGGACCTCCTGCTAGAATTTCGGCATTGGCAAATTCTTCAAACTTTTTAAAGTTCTCTTTAAATGAATTAGCCAACTTATGTGCTGTTTTATAATACCCTTCGTCGTTTTTCCAAGTTTGTCTTGGGCTTAAGACATCGGTTGGGACATTAGGACACGTCCTAGGTTGATGCACACCAAAAACCGAATGCACATGATAATTATCTTTATTGGCTGCTTCTAAGGAGCCATTTAATGCTGCGGTAATCATGGCACGAGTATATTTCAATTTCATTCTTGTGCCCACACCATAAGGACCCCCGGTCCATCCTGTATTTACCAACCAAACATGCACACCGGCATCTTTCATTTTCTTACTTAACATTTCGGCATATTCTGTTGGGTGTAATGGCATAAAAGGAGCACCAAAACAAGCAGAAAAACTTGGCACTGGCTCTGTAATACCAGCCTCTGTACCCGCAACTTTTGCAGTATAACCACTTATAAAATGATACGCTGCCTGACCAGGAGTCAACTTGGAAATAGGAGGTAGCACCCCAAAAGCATCTGCTGTTAAGAAGAAAATATTTTTAGGATTTTCCCCTATGGAAGGCATTTGTATATTATCAATATGATAAATAGGATAACTCACTCGCGTATTTTGTGTTATGGAAATATCTGCGAAATCTACTTCGCCCTTTTCATCCATAATCACATTTTCCAAAATGGCGCCTGGTTTTATCGCTCTATAAATATCTGGTTCGTTTTCTTCGGTGAGGTTAATCACTTTTGCATAGCAACCACCTTCAAAATTGAAAACCGTATTTTCAGCTGTCCATCCGTGCTCATCATCTCCAATGAGTCTTCTATCTGGGTCTGCAGAAAGAGTAGTTTTTCCAGTACCAGAAAGACCAAAGAAAATGGCGGTTTCACCATCTTCACCTACATTGGCAGAGCAGTGCATAGGCAACGTATTTTTAAAAACAGGAAGGATAAAGTTTAAAGCTGAAAAAATACCTTTTTTAATCTCTCCAGTATATCCTGTTCCTCCAATGATGGCGATTTTCTTTGTAAAATTTAAAATAGCAAAGTTATGTTGTCTAGTGCCGTCACGATCTGGAACCGCCATAAAGCCAGGTGCATTTACTACAATCCATTCTGGAGAAAAACCTTTTAATTCTTCCTCTTCTGGACGTAAAAACATATTAAAAGCAAACATATTGCTCCACGGATATTCGGTAATGACACGAATGTTTAATCGGTAATTAGGGTCTGCACAGGCATAACTATCACGAACATACAATTCTTTTCCCGAGAGGTAATCTGTAATTCTATTGTAAAGGGCATCAAAAGCATCTGGCTCAAAAGGAATGTTAATATTACCCCACCAAATGCGATCTTTGGTTATATCATCTTTAACAATAAATCTGTCCTTAGGTGAACGCCCCGTAAATTCTCCCGTATTTACTGCAAGTGCACCCGTGTTTGCTTCTTTTCCTTGATTTTTTTGTAATGTTTCCTCGTGGAGTTGTTCTGAGGTAAGTTGGTATTTTACTGTTGCATTTTTGATTCCGTAGGACTCTATCGAAATCGATTTCGTAGCGTTGCCGTTATCTACCATAATATCGGATTTGTTGTGACTGCAAAAATAAAAAAACCAATTGGGATAACCCTTCAAAAAGGGAAATTTATATTTACTTTATTTTAATAATTCCGTAACACAACCTCAACCAGCCCATTATAAAGAAAAGCCCCCCAACAGGAGTAATTGGTCCTAAAAATTTTGAATTAAACGGAATGAATTCTTTAAGTGTCAATAAATAAATCGATCCAGAAAACAACAAAATACCCAAAATAAAAAATCGAAACACCCATTGTCGGGTACTTTCAGATATACCTCCTGCAAAACCAAAAATAACCAAGGCAATTACGTGATACATTTGATACCGCACTCCAGTTTCAAAACTACGTACCGAAGCTTCATCAACCAAATTCTTTAATCCATGTGCACCAAATGCTCCCATAGCTATGGTAATAGCAGCCAATAAGGTAGCTGTAATCAATATTTTTTTGTCGAAATTATTCATTTGTTCCCAATCGATTTTAGTACTTTCGCTGTGCTAAAATTAGCAGTTCAAATTTACAAAAAACCAACGGGATGCGTCACATTTTAATTATAGGAGCAGGTCGTTCTGCCACAAGTTTAATTCAGTATTTATTAGATAAATCTGAAAAAGAAAATCTCTTTATTACTATTGGAGACCTTTCTGAAGAAAATGCTCAAAATTTTACGCAAGGACATCCTAATGCTAAAGGAATCCATTTCGATGTATTTAATGAGACGCAACGAAATGAAATTATTCCTCAAAACGATTTAATCATCTCGATGCTTCCAGCTCATTTACATATGGAAGCCGCCAAAGATTGCCTTAAACACGGTAAACATATGGTTACTGCATCGTATGTAAGTAAAGAAATGCAAGCCATAGACGAAGCAGTAAAGGAAAAAGGATTGGTTTTTATGAATGAAATTGGGGTGGATCCTGGTATTGACCATATGAGTGCCATGAAGGTCATAGACCATATTCGTGACCAAGGTGGCAAAATGTTGCTGTTCGAATCGTTTACAGGTGGACTCATTGCCCCCGAAAGTGACGACAACCTTTGGCATTATAAATTTACGTGGAACCCAAGAAATGTAGTACTTGCAGGACAAGGTGGTGCCGCCGAATTTATTCAAGAAGGAACCTATAAATACATTCCGTATCACAGATTATTCCGAAGAACAGAATTTCTAGACATTGAAGACCACGGACGTTTTGAAGCGTATGCCAATAGAAATTCGTTAAAATACCGAAGCATTTACGGACTCGATGACATCCTTACCCTCTATCGCGGTACCATGCGTCATGTAGGTTTTAGCAAGGCGTGGAATATGTTTGTACAACTAGGAATGACCGATGATGGTTACACCATCCCAGATTCTGAAAATCTTTCGTATCGTGCCTTTGTGAACCTATTTTTACCCTATTCTCCAACCGATTCGGTAGAATTGAAAATGCGTCATAATTTAAAAATTGACCAAGACGATATCATGTGGGGGAAATTGGAAGAATTGGATATTTTTAATCCGAATAAGTTTATCGGAATTAAAGATGCAACACCTGCACAAGCACTTCAGAAGATATTAATGGATAAATGGACTTTGAAACCAGAAGATAAAGATATGATCGTGATGTATCACAAATTTGGATACGAAGTGAATGGAGAAAAGAAACAGATTGACAGCAGTATGGTTCATATTGGCGAAGACCAAACCTATACTGCGATGGCAAAAACCGTGGGCTTACCGGTGGCGATTGCCGCGCTTAAAATTCTGAATAAAGAAATCACTACTCTAGGGGTTCAAATTCCTATAACGAGAGAAGTGTACAATCCTATTTTGGAGGAGTTAGCCTCCTTCGGAATAAGCTTCAACGAAAAACATGTTCCTTATATGGGTTACAATCCCAATAACGTATCAGGATAAAAAAAAGCCACTTTAATAAGTGGCTTTTTTTTCATAGTTACTTTTTAATCCCTTCCGAGGAAAATACTTATAAAGTAAAGTAATGTTGCCAAAGATCCTAACGCAGCAACCACATAGGTTCTCGCCGCCCATTTTAAGGCGTCTTTAGCCCCTGCATATTCTTGTTGCGTTACCATATTATTAGTTTGCAGCCAAGCCAAGGCTCTGTTACTGGCATCATATTCTACTGGTAACGTAATAAAGGCAAAAGCAGTTGTCGCAGCGAAAAGCATAATCCCAATAAGGAATACCGTATCTCCTAAAGCGCCCATAAAGTTCATTGCTGTCATCACCAAACCTGCCATAATCACAAAGTTGGACAGTTTACTAGCCACACCCACCACAGGTACAATGGCAGATCGCATGGCCAACCAGCTATACGCATTAGCATGCTGTACGGCGTGTCCTACTTCATGTGCAGCCACTGCAGCAGCGGCGGCATTTCGCTGAAGGTACACTCCTTCACTTAAATTCACCGTTTTATTTGCAGGATTGTAATGGTCGGTTAGCATCCCCGGAGTAGAAATGACTTGAACATCGGTAATGCCGTTATCGACAAGCATTTTCTCGGCAATTTCCTTACCACTCATCCCATTTTGTAAATGTACTTGAGAATACTTTTTGAATTTACTCTTTAAACGATTGCTTACATACATACTTACCAAAAAGATAAGTCCAGCAATTATATAATATCCCATCATAGCTTTTTAATTTTTTTTATTGAATTAATTATAGAAGCAATATAGCAAAAAGTTTGCCTAATTTTTAACCCGTAATTTTGTCAGGTGGTTAAGCAACCGTTTCCCAACCAAAAGCTTCATTAATTTCGGGATAAACTACTTCTCCAAGTATAACATTTAGCCCTTTCCTTAGTGCTTTATCATTAGCAGAAGCTTGTTCCCAACCTTTAGTAGCTAGTTTTAATATATATGGAAGTGTTACATTGGTGAGTGCAATAGTAGAAGTATAAGGGACAGCCCCTGGCATATTTGCTACACAGTAGTGAACCACATCATCTATAATATAGATAGGGTTCTCATGCGTTGTAGGCCTTGAAGTTTCAAAACAACCTCCTTGATCTACTGCCACATCAACCATGACAGTTCCTGGTCGAATTAATTTTAACATATCCCTAGTAATTAATTTAGGAGCTTTTCCACCCTTTATTAAAACTCCTCCAACTATTAAATCATGGTTTTTAATTAATTGCAGGATATTATACTTGTTTGAAAACATAGTAACTACGTGACTTGGAAGTATATTATTAACATGGCGTAGTTTTTTTAAATCAATATCTAAAATAGTAACATGTGCCCCCAATCCAGCAGCCATTTTAGCAGCTTGAATCCCAACAGTTCCAGCTCCTAAAATTAAAACTTTTCCTGGAGCGACCCCTGGGACACCTCCTAAAAGTACTCCACGACCTTTTATGGGCTTTTCTAAATACTTTGCACCTTGCTGTATAGCCATTCTTCCTGCCACTTCAGACATTGGTGTTAATAAAGGAAGTGTTCCTGCTTCATCTTCGACGGTTTCATAGGCAATACAAACGGACTGACTCTCTATCATAGCTTCGGTTAATTTTTGATTTGAAGCAAAATGAAAATAAGTAAATATCACTTGATTTTTCTTGATTAATGGATATTCTTGCTCAATAGGTTCTTTCACTTTCACAATCATATCAGCAATATTGTATACATCTTCAATAGTAGGTACAATAACAGCCCCTACATCTTGATATTCGGCGTCTAAAAATCCACTTCCATTACCCGCAGTAGTCTGTATATAAACCTGATGCCCTTGCATTATAAGCTCATACACTCCAGCTGGGATCATTGCTACTCGGCTTTCATTTGGTTTAATTTCTTTTGGAATTCCAATTTTCATAACAAAGTGATTTTAGGGTTATGAATGTAAAAATACTTTATATAAACAAACAACCCCCTAAAATTTAGGGGGTTGTTTATAAAATTTAATAAGTTTTGTATTCGTGCATTAAATAATTAAGGGGTTAAAATTGATTTACCCTACAATGTTAATGATTTTACCCGGCACCACAATCACTTTTTTAGGGGTTCGACCTTGTAATTGTTCCTGTGTTTTGTCATATGCCATGACCGCTTCTTCAATTTGAGCCGGGGTTAAGTCGAGCGGTAATTCTAACTTAAATCGCATCTTTCCGTTAAAGGAAACCGGATATTCTTTGCTACTTTCTACCAAATGTTTAGCATCAAACACCGGAAACGGCGCTGTCGAAATACTTCCCTCGTGGCCTAATCTCTCCCAAAGTTCTTCGGCGATGTGTGGCGCGTAGGGCGAAATTAATACCGCCAATGGCTCCAATACCTCACGACTGTTACATTTTTGAGCGGTCAATTCGTTTACGGCAATCATAAAGGTGGAAACCGAGGTATTAAAACTAAAGTTTTCGATATCCTCCTGTACTTTTTTAATGGTTTTATGCAACGTCTTTAAACTGTCTTTGCTGGCAGGCTCGTTACTCACATGAAAGCTATCTTCTGCACCCGAATTGTAGAGTTTCCATAGCTTTTTAAGGAAACTGTGTACACCTGTAATTCCAGCGGTATTCCAAGGCTTGGCCTGCTCTAGCGGACCTAAAAACATCTCGTACATCCGTAAGGTATCGGCCCCGTATTGTTCACAAATATCATCTGGATTAACGACGTTGTATTTGGACTTGGACATTTTTTCGACTTCGCGGGAAACTTTAAAAGTGCCATCTTCTTCAGTGATAAAAATCGCATCTTTAAATTCTGGGCGCCAATTTTTAAAGGCTTCAGTATTTAATTCATTTTGAAGATTGACAAAGGTGACATCGGCATGAGATTTTAAGTGTACTAAACTTGCCACTTCATTATTTGAGTTATACTTTTTTGAAATTTTAAATACTTCATCTAAGTATTTTGGTCTATTATTAGAGTCTTTAGTGTTCTCTTCTTGCTTATTATATAATTCAGATGAAATGAGAATTGGAGGGACATTTTCTGAAACTGAACAGTAATTTACAAAAGCACTCTCCCCTAAAATCATTCCTTGGTTAATCAACTTTTTTACAGGCTCGTCTACCTTAAAGTAGCCACGGTCGTGCATAAACTTGGTCCAAAAACGCGTGTATAGCAAATGCCCTGTGGCATGTTCGCTTCCGCCTAGATATAGATCCACATTCTCCCAATAGTCCAACGCTTCTTTAGAGGCAAAAACATCCTCATTGGTGGGGTCCATATAGCGAAACATATAGCAGCTACTACCCGCCCACCCAGGCATGGTGTTTAACTCCAGTGGAAATACCGTTTTGTTATCGATTAAGTCGTTGTGCACCACTTCATTTTTGGTGGTATCCCACGCCCACACCTCAGCACGACCCAATGGGGGTTCGCCTTCTTCGGTGGGAAGGTATTTTTCCACCTCCGGAAGTGTTAACGGTAAATGCTCTAAAGCAATCATTTGCGGCATTCCGTTTTTGTAATACACAGGAAACGGTTCCCCCCAATAGCGTTGACGGCTAAACACTGCATCCCGTAAACGGTAATTGATTTTTCCTTCGCCTTGACCCTTAGCTTCTAAGGCTTCAATCACTTTTTGAGTGGCGTCGGCATAATTCAATCCGTTGATAAAATCGCTATTGGCGATGATGGTATTTACTTTATCCTCAAAAGGTTCTTCTGAAATATCAACCCCTTCAAAAATATTAGGAATAGGTAAATCAAAATGCTTTGCAAAATTGTAATCGCGTTGGTCACCACATGGCACTGCCATCACGGCACCTGTTCCGTAGCCTGCCAATACGTAATCTCCAATCCAAATAGGAATTGGTTTTCCCGTAAACGGATGCTCGGCATAAGCTCCTGTAAACACCCCCGAGATGGTTTTTACATCAGCCATACGCTCACGCTCACTTCGCTTGGCAGAAGCTTCTACATACGCTTCTATTTTGGCTTTCTGTTCTGGTGTAGTAATTTTCGAAACGAGGTCATGCTCTGGAGCTAAGGTCATAAAACTCACCCCAAAAATAGTGTCAGGACGGGTGGTAAATACTTCTATGTAATCCCCACCCTGGCCCTCCCCAGAAGGGAGGGAATGGAGAATTTCTTCAATTTTATTTAATACAACATCTATACTTTCAATTACTTCTTGGTTAGTAAAACGGATAACCTTAAATCCCTTCTTTTCAGTTAGAGTAAGTGTCCTTAGCTCATCTTCTTCCACTTGAAAATCATGAATCTTTCCATCAACCTCTATTATTAATTTTTTTTCTAAGCAAACAAAATCGGCGATATATTTATAGATAGGATGTTGTCTTCTAAATTTAACTCCAAGCTTCTTTTTTCTTAGCTCCTCCCAAAGCTTTTTTTCTGCTTGAGTAGGACTTTTTCGCATTTCCTTAGCTTTCTTCAAGAGCATTTTAATAGACTTTGAATCCCCCGTTAATCTATAACCGGCTCCCCCTCCGCTGGAGGGGGTTGGGGGGAGGACTTTAAAAGTTACTGAAGCCCCTTTGGAACGGCCTATCCAATTGGTTTGTGAATCTTTTAATGGTTGCGGCCAATCGATAGTATCCAATCCGTCAAGCAATCGTTGAGCGTATGCCGTGATACGCATACTCCACTGCTTCATCTTTTTACGAACCACGGGATAGCCACCACGTTCAGAAACACCATTCACAATCTCGTCATTTGCCAACACGGTACCTAACTGCGGACACCAATTTACTTCGGTTTCGGCGAGGTAAGTAAGTCTATATTTTAGTAAAATTTGTTGTTTTTCCTCTTCCGAAAAAGCATTCCAATCCTTTGCAGAAAAAACATCTGTATCATCATCACATGCCGCGACAATGTTTGTATTTCCTTGCTCTTCGAATACTTTAACTAATTCAGAAATTGGGAACGCTTTTTCATGAGTTTTACAGTACCAACTTTCAAATAATTGTATAAAAATCCACTGCGTCCATTTGTAATAGTTAGGATCACTGGTGCGAACCTCACGGCTCCAATCGAAGCTAAAGCCTATTTTATCCAGTTGTTCACGATAGCGGGCGATGTTTTCTTCGGTTGTTTTTTTGGGATGTTGCCCTGTTTGAATCGCATACTGCTCTGCAGGTAATCCAAAACTATCATACCCCTGCGGATGCAACACATTAAATCCTTTGTGACGCTTGTAGCGCGCATAAATATCACTCGCAATATAGCCTAGCGGGTGCCCCACGTGCAACCCAGCCCCAGAAGGATAGGGAAACATGTCTAGGACATAGTATTTGGGTTTCTCACTATTATTTTCGGCTTTAAAGGTTTGGTTTTCTGCCCAATACTTTTGCCATTTGGCTTCGATATCGTTAAAATGATATTTACTCATGCGTTCTGTTTCAAAAGAAAGCGCAAAATTACGCTTATTGTACGAAAGACAAAAGTTTAAGCGTTAGTATTCATAGAACTAAAAAACCTTGTATTTTTACACAACCAATTTTTAATATCTATGTCCGCATCCTTTGAAAAGTATCAAAAACGCCGCTTGATTTCCTCGTATTTTTCGGTAGTGATAAGTATTTCACTGGTGTTATTTTTGTTAGGATTGTTGGGGCTTTTGGTGTTAAATACCAAAAAAGTGGCCGATCATTTTAAGGAAAAAATTGCGTTGACGGTTTTTCTGAAAGATACCGCCAAACAAGTAGAAATTGACCAATTACAACAAAGTTTGGCCCTGGCTGAATATACCAAAAGCGCCACTTTTGTCTCTAAAGAACAAGCTGCTGAAGAACACAGTGCCACCATTGGAGAAAATTTTATGGAGTTTTTAGGGTACAATCCGCTTCAAAATAGCATAGATGTGTATTTGTTAGCCGATTTTGTTTCTCCATCCAAATTGGAAGAAATTCAGACGGAAATTATGACCAAAGATTTTGTGGATGAAGTCACCTACGATAAACCCTTAATTGTTTTATTAAATGATAACATTAAAAAAATAAGTTTTTGGGTCCTTGTGGTAAGTGCTATTTTTCTATTCATAGCGGTATTGTTAATAAATAGCTCGATTCGGCTTTCGGTGTATGCAAAACGTTTTACCATTAAAACCATGCAAATGGTAGGTGCTACCAAAGGTTTTATTAGACGTCCTTTTATTTTAAAAAGCATGAAATTAGGGATTATTGGTTCCTTAGTTGCCATCGCAGGCATTGCAGGTGTACTGTTTTATTTGGATAAGTATTTCCCAGAAATGCAGTTTATGCAAGACAAACTACTCATTGGTGGCTTGTTTCTTTTTGTGTTTTTGATGGGCTTAATTATTAGTTGGTTAAGCACTCATTTTGCGACACAACGCTTCCTTAATTTAAGAACTGACGAATTGTATTATTAATTAAAATCTTACCTTGCAACTCTAATCTCTAAACGCTATGGGAGAAAAAAAACGAAAAGAACAAGCTAAGAATCAATCCTTTATTTTTGAATGGGAGAATTATAAATTCATGCTTATTGGCGCTGCTTTTATTGCTTTAGGATTTATTTTAATGGCAGGGGGTGGAAGCGATGATCCTAATGTCTTTAATCCAGAAATTTATAGCTGGCGACGCATTCGTCTGGCACCTGCACTTATACTTATTGGTTTCGGGTTTGAAGTCTACGCCATTTTACTGAATCCCAACAAAGAAAAATAATTTTTCATGGACGTACTCGATGCCGTCATTCTTGGGATTATTCAAGGTCTTACCGAATTTTTACCAGTATCCTCTAGCGGTCATTTAGAATTAGGGAAAGCTATTTTGGGAGACCAAATGGTGGCTGAAGAAAGCCTACTCTTTACCGTAGTACTTCATTTTGCGACAGCTTTAAGCACTTTGGTGGTTTTCCGAAAAGATGTTTGGGAAATTTTGTACGGACTCTTCCAATTTAAATGGAACCAAGAAATGCAATTTTCATTAAAAATTATTATTTCCATGATTCCCGCGGTCATCATCGGCGTGATGTTCGAAGAGCAATTAGAATCGCTCTTTGGAGGAAGTATTGCGTTTGTTGGCGCTATGCTTATCGTAACTGCTATACTACTTTGGTTTGCCGATAAAGCCAAAAACACAGGTAAAAAAGTCACTTTTAAGGATGCCTTTATCATAGGTGTATCTCAAGCCATTGCCATGCTTCCTGGAATTTCTAGAAGTGGCGCTACGATTTCTACTTCAGTGTTATTGGGAAATGACAAAGGAAAAGCCGCCCGTTTTTCATTTTTAATGGTAGTGCCATTAATTTTTGGAAAAATAGCCAAGGACATCATGAGTGGTGATCTTTCTACCGACACTGCAAATCTTTCAACCTTAGGTATTGGTTTTATTGCTGCTTTTATTGCAGGTATCGCTGCTTGTACTTGGATGATTAAATTAGTAAGAAACAGTAAACTTAAATGGTTTGCTGTATATTGTTTTATAGTAGGAATCATCGCCATAGTAGTAAGTTTTATCTAATGACAGTTGAAGACTATAAAGAAGGACAGGTTTTACTTATCGATAAGCCATTAGAATGGACTTCGTTTCAAGTGGTGAATAAAGTACGGTGGTTACTTCGGAAAGAATTTCAACTCAAAAAATTAAAAGTTGGCCACGCAGGTACGCTCGATCCTTTAGCCACAGGGCTGCTGATTTTGTGTACTGGTAAATTCACTAAAAAAATAGACACCTACCAAGCCCAAGAAAAGGAATATACTGGGACCATTACTTTAGGCGCTACTACTCCAAGCTATGATTTGGAAACGGAGATTGACCAAACTTTTGATATTTCAAAAATCACAGAAGCTCAAATACACGAAGCCACTCATCAATTTATAGGCGAAATAGAACAGCAGCCCCCTGTTTTTTCGGCCTTAAAAAAAGACGGAAAACGGCTGTACGAATTCGCACGTGCTGGAGAAGATGTGGAAGTGCCGAAACGAAAAATCACCATTTCAGCTTTTGAAATCACAACCATTGAAATGCCAAATGTTTCATTTCGAGTGGTGTGTAGCAAAGGCACCTATATACGATCTTTAGCACATGATTTTGGGAAAGCATTGCGCAATGGAGCGCACCTATCGGCATTGCGAAGAACCAAAATTGGAGATTTTTCTGTAGAGGATGCTGTAAGCATCGAAAACTTTGAAAATTCCTTCAAAAACTCTTAAAAAAAGCGTTAAACCTTTCTAATTCTTTAGTTTTTTAGCTTAAAAATTCTTCCATTTGTAGAATGAATTTCAATTATTCATATCGAGCCTTTCTCATTTCCAGCCTTTTAGTGGGTAATTTGGTGCTGCTTTTGGTTAGCGTAAAGTTGAATAAAAAAGAACTTGCAGTAGAAAAGGAAATTCCTATTGAATACGAAGAACTACTTCCTATAGAGAAAGAAGAACTTGCTCTGGCTCAAGAGATGGAAAGAATTAAAATTGAAACCAATAAAGCCTATAATGAAGCGGAGGAATTTATTAAAGAACTGGAAAACGAACGCGAAGAATCTTTAGAAGAAGAAAATCTTGATGGGAATGAGGATTCGTTTGAAACGGGCGGAAATAAAATTGATTTAAGTAAGGCAGAAAACAAATTAAAAGAAGTAAAAAAGAAATTAGCGACCTCTTCCAAAAAGAAACCGAGACCTAGTAACGGAGTAAGCCGTAAAACCACTATTAGTTACAGTTTGGTCAACCGCAAGGCCATGTATTTGCCCAACCCGGTATATACTTGCGATGCGGCTGGAAAAGTTGTGATTACCATTGAAGTAAACGAATTAGGAAAAATTACTCGAAAAGAATACAATGCAACCTTATCTACTACTACAAATGGCTGTTTAATCGATGCTGCGCTGGCCTATGCAGCGGAGACTCGTTTTAGTACCGATGCTTCAAAAGATAGACAACTAGGAACTATTAGCTACCATTTTCCGGGACAGCAATAATTTAGTACATTCACTACAAATTACTATCAATGAAATCTCGATGCTATTGGTGCGGTGTGGACCCACTGTATGTTGACTACCACGACAATGAATGGGGTGTTCCCGTAAAGGATGACAAAACCCTTTTTGAATTTTTAACTTTGGAAACTTTTCAGGCGGGATTAAGCTGGATTACTGTGCTTCGGAAAAGGGAAAACTTTAGAAAGGCCTTTGATTCGTTTGACTACAAAAAGATTGCCACTTATTCTGACACCAAAATGGAAAGTCTTTTAAAAGATGAAGGCATCATCAGGAATAAATTAAAGGTAAAATCAGCTGTTACCAATGCACAAGCTTTTATGGAAGTTCAAAAAGAGTTTGGAAGTTTCAGCAACTATATTTGGGCATTTGTGGATGGAAAACCCATTAAAAACACATGGACTTCTAAACATGATATTCCTGCCAATACTCCTTTAAGCGACGCTATAAGTAAAGACTTAAAGAAACGCGGATTTAAATTTGTTGGGACAACGGTTATCTATGCCCATATGCAAGCCACAGGCATGGTCAATGACCACTTAGTAGATTGTTTTAGATACAATGAAGTTTAATTGGTACTAAGAGAAACCAAGTATTTATTGGTTACAAAATCTTCATTTAATGCCTTAAGGGATTGCTTATAGCGATACAATACTTTACTAGTCACCAACTCTTTCGTTTCAAAAACTTTTTCATACCATTTCTTGGCACTTTTATAGTTGGATTCAAAATAATGGGCGTTTGCTAAATCGAGATATACTTTTGGCGTACCATACCCTTCTTTAATAACTTGCTCGTATACTTTGGTAATACTAATGTCTTTATTTACATCAATAGTGGTTTCTTCCTGAGAAAGAAGGGTGCCAGAAATTAAGAGGGAAAATGTGATTAATATTGAGGACCATAGTTTCATACGTTCAAATTTGGGAAAATTCTGATGCTAATTTGCTGATTTAAAGCCGAAAAAACAAATTAAATCGTCAAAAAGCGATTTAAGAATGAATACACTATTGCCGAAAACAAAAAACACCGTTTATAAAACGGTGGTCTTTTGTAAATATTTTAACGAGTTTTAGTACTTGATTACTTTTCTATTTATTCTTCCAAAATCACCTTCGAAAGAAACAAAAATAGTTCCGCTCCAAGTGGCATTTAAATCAAGGGTAATGATACCATTGCCATTTTCGATGGAAGATTGGTAAAGCTCTTGCCCGAGGACATTGTATATTTTTACATTGATAGGACCGTTAATTTGATTTAAATTGAAATTTACTTTGTCGTTTGTAGGATTAGGGTACGGACCAGAAATATTTTTTTCTGCCCAATCTTCAGTAGATAAAGATTCTAATGAAATTGTCCAGTAACCCTCGGGTGCCACAATGGGCCTAGCAAGCGTTTTCCCAGAGTTTGCTTCGGCTTCAATATAATATTCAATATTAATTTCGCTTGAGGGCATGGTAATTGAAGCGGTCCACGTATCATCACTAACAAAAGACATGGCTGTTTCTGTAAAAGTTTCATTTCCAGTTTCTCTCCAAAAAACACTCGCTGTGTTTATTCCCGAAACATGTTTTATCATAGCATCTAACTGCACCGTTGCATTAGGAGTTGATTCGCTTACTGGCTGGTGTACTATCCATAACGGCTCATCCACACCAATAGAATGGGTAATACAGTGAATGGCTCCCAAAGAAGCGATAAGATTTTCACCCGAGTTGTCAACGTCAATTCCCACGATATTGTACCCTGGAAGCATTTCCTGCCATTGCGCTAAGGCAGGCACATCTACTTCGGGCCGATACGTAGGAACTAATACTGTTTTGTTTATAAAAACGGCATTGGTATAGGTTCTGTAATACCCTCCAGTATCTGGATAACTACCCGTAGTACTTGGAGGCGCATCAATCCATTTTACTTTGTAGGGTGTCCCAAAAGGAGATTGAAAATTATTTAATACGTAATTTATATTTTCTTCAATTTGTGGACCATCTGCTACGCCCTCAGGATATTTACTAACCAATAATGTTTCCTCATCGAGCAGTTTCATGTGCATATCGATATGGTGAATAACATCATACGGAAGGACATCCATTTTTATATAGCTCTCAATACCCATATAGAGATTCATAATAGCATCAATTTCCTCTTCTGTTTTAGTACTAACACCATATGGATTGCCAGCTTCGTTTTCATTTAATATTAAACTAGAAGCGAAGGCATTTCCCAAACCATCACTCATAAAATTACCCCCTGTGTTAACCAGGTCATTTGTTCCAGAAGTCGTTCCGTAGTAAGGGATTCCAACTAAGGCCGCATGAGCTTCGGGCATCACATCATCTAAGGGTCTAGGACGATTATAAATCCAATCTACCAAAGCCCTTTCACCCACATCATCACTGTATATTGTATTCCCTGCGTAATCTCGAATCCAAATACTATTAAAAGGTTCGTCCATAAAGGTAACGTTGGTTAAATCGACTCCGTTAGAAGTTAAATAATTAGAAACCGATGTTTCATTCTGCGTCGTTATAATCACTTTACACTCCTGAATAGCCGCCTCTACAATTTGTCTTAAAATATTTGGATAACTTGGTTCCCACGTAATAAGTAAATATTCAATTTCTTCCCATTCTGCCATCGTTCTTACGGGTCCCACTGGTGGATCGGTAACACGAGAACTCTTAAAATTAAATTCTGAAATAAGAGCCTTTTCGTTTTCCGTTAAGTTCTTCGGTAGAAATTCCTGTGCAGAAACAATGGTAACCGAAAGGAAAAAAGTAAAAAGAAGAATTATTTTTTGGTGAAAATTTTTCATTATAACATCGAGATTAGGTTACGAATATAGTGAAAATGACATTTTTATTAAGGTATTTACCCCTTAAAACCGAGTGCCTTTAAAAATTCCTCTCTTGGAATTTCTTCGGCACCCAAGCTGTGCAAGTGATTTGTATATACCTGACAATCAATTATTTTATAGTTTCTTTCTTTTAATTTTTCAATCAAAATGTAAAAGCCTACTTTGGATGCATTGCTTTCTTTAGTATACATACTTTCTCCACAAAACACTTTTTTTTCTGGCAGGTCAATTCCGTATAGTCCCCCAACAAGCTTTCCCTCCTTCCAAACCTCAACAGATTTTGCAAATCCCTTTTCGTGTAGTTCTTGATAGGCCGAAATCATTTCGGACGTAATCCAAGTGCCTCGTTGTCCTTTTCTTTTTACGGAAGCACATTGCTTTATCACTTCTGAAAAATTTTGATTGAAGGTAACCTGAAAGATATTGGAGTCAAGGACTTTTTTTAGACTTTTTGAAACTTTAAATCGCTCTGGAAATAAAACCATTCTTGGATCGGGACTCCACCATAAAATAGGTTGATCATCTTCAAACCAAGGAAAAATTCCAGAACGATAGGCCAACAATAATCTGTCTGAAGATAAATCTCCGCCTATGGCCAATAGTCCTTCCTTTGAAGCCTCTGTTACAGAGGGAAACCATAGCTGCGATGAAAGGTAAATCATTGTTTTTCAGACTAGAAATTTGTTAAATACTATTTTTCTGTTTTTAATCTTATACTTTTTGCCGACATTTAAAAGCTTTTTTGAAACCAACTAAACTATTTGTTCGACTTTGTTGATTTTGAATATTCAAAAAAGCACCTAACCCAAAACTAACCTCGTTTATTAGCCATAAGCGAGGTTTTTCCTTTAAAACAACAGCAAGCCTCCTATAAAAATAATAGCTCCTAGTACCATTACCATTAGGGTATAGGGTAAAATTTCATTCGCTTTTAACTTAGTAATCCCTAAAAGTGGCAATGCCCAAAAGGGCTGTAGCATATTGGTAAGCTGGTCTCCATACGCCAAGGCCATAATAGCCTTTGGCAAGGGCACTCCTAGTTGTAAGGCAGATTCTACCACAATAGGTCCTTGTACGGCCCACTG
Source organism: Flavobacteriaceae bacterium (assembly GCA_002694465.1). Classification (GTDB taxonomy): domain Bacteria; phylum Bacteroidota; class Bacteroidia; order Flavobacteriales; family Flavobacteriaceae; genus Halomarinibacterium. The sequence continues at coordinate 19,559 of NZMG01000046.1, forward strand.
CCCTCCACCACTGGGTACAAAAATATTGACCAGTCCCGCGCTAAAAAAGGTGAAAATTGGAAGTGTTGTTTCGTTGGAAATAGACACAAAAAAGTTTGCGATTTCTACCACCATCCCACTATCTCGCATAATACCCATAATCCCAAAATACAATGGAAATTGAATTAAAATCCCCGAAGCTCCTTTTATTGCTTCTTCTACAGCACTTAAAAAGTTTGTAAAATTAACGTGAAGAATTAATGCTAAACCTAACATAAAAAAGTTAAGCATATTGGGTGTAATGATCCATTGCGAAAGCTCTTGAAAATATTGATAGAAAAACGCGATTAGAATTAAAACCCCAAAGCCAATTCCAAAAAATTTGGAGTGGTCTATTTTCTCAGCCCCTTTAGCATCATCCGTCACCGAGATTGGATTTTTATAAATGGGAAGATTAATTTTTGTGGCAGGTGCTTTGCGTGCTATAAAACGTAAAAAAAGCGGTACTGTGATTAAAATAATTCCAAAAATTATCAAATTGGAGGTGCTAAAAACGGTATCGCTATACGGGATAAGGTCTGGAATTTGAGCACTTAGTTTTGCATCTCCAATGCCAGTCATAAAACTAGCTAAATGACCACTTTCGCTTACTTTGGTAGGTGCCGACCCACTAATACCGCCATGCCAAATCATAAACCCCGCATAGGCTGAGGCTCCCACCAACGGATAATTAATAGAGAAACCCTTTGCTTGAGCGGCTTCGGCTACTTTTCGAGCTAAAATAGCACCAAAAATTAAGCCTAATCCCCAATTAAAAAAACACACCAACATGGTGCTTACACTAACCAAAACCACTGCATTTTGGGTATTAGACACAAAGGATGTAAGTCTATTGATAAGAGCATTCATCGGGTTGCTTAGCACCAAAATATGCCCTAAGACTAAAATTAGCATCATTTGGTAGGCAAATACCAATAAGGATTGATTCCAGATTCCGTTTTCCCAATAGGAGAGTAAGGCTAAGAAATGGTTTTGGTCCTGAGGGCCTTCTGTAAAAAGCAGTGCCATGACCAAGGTAATCCCCGTTAAAATAATGGCGATAGCAAAAGGAGAGGGTAAAAACCGCTTAAATAAAATTTCGATGGATTGGGTGATATTCATCTTTAAAAATAAAAAAACTGCTTTATTAAACCATAATAAAGCAGCTTTAAAATAAAATATAAAAAGTTATTCTTTCATAATCTTTTCGATCACTTTTCCTTTCTCTGTTTGTATCTCCACCAGTAACAAACCGCTTGGTAAAGTAGCAATGGAAACCTCATTAAACCGCTCTGTAACCTCAAGTAGTTTTTTTCCTAAAAGGGAGAAAATAATTACTTTTTGTAACGCAACAGGACTTTCTATAATTAAGACCTCCTTTGCTGGGTTGGGATACACTTTTAAACCCGGTATTAAAAATGTATCTGTACTTAAAATGGTAAGGTTTTCATACCAAGCGATGGTGTCATCATTTTGAGAGGAAGAAATTACGTCCATATCACCATCATTATCAATCTCATTAACAAATACACAATTAGCACCTAAAAGTGTATTGATTATAATTTGTTGGGGACCAAAATTACCTTGTCCATCAAGATTCTTGTGCCAAGCAATTTTTCCATCTACTGCAGATGCAGACAAAACATCCAAATGAGTATCTTTATCTATATCAGCTATAAATAATGATATAGGAGTATCTGTTTCTAAGGTAATAATATTTTCGTCTCCAAAATTTCCCAAACCGTCCAGATTCTCAAACCATGCAACTTTGTTTTCAGCATTTGTAGCAGCTACTACATCATTGTCTAGATCTCCGTCAAGATCTGCAACATATATAGCCTGTACAGTGGAGGCACTACCTACAATTACCTTTTGTGTGCCAAAGCTTCCTTGTCCATCTAGGTTCTCGTACCAAGAAACAGTTACCGAACCCGAAGAGGATGACACCACATCTAGATCATTATCCCCATCCATATCTATTGCCATGACAGAGCGTGCATTGGGTAGGGAAGCATTTATAGTCTTTTTTGCACTAAAGTTCCCATTACTATCTAAATTCTCAAACCATGCGAGTCCAGATGACTCACTTCCACAAATCACATCCATATCTCCATCGCCATCTATGTCATTTGCGATAACAGCATAAGGACCATCCAGTTCATTTGTAATAATTATTTTAGAACCAAATGCTCCTAACCCATCTAAATTTTTATACCATACCAATTCATCTATAAATAGGCCTGTTGCCAGAATATCCATATCAATATCCCCATCAAGATCTGCCGCAAAAATAAATTTGGGTTGATTCAAATCGGCAATAAGTTGCTGTGACCCAAAAGTACCATCCCCTAAGTTTTTGTACCAAGTAAGATTGCTTCCAAATTTATTGGCGGACATGACATCTGCAAATAAATCCCCATCAAGATCTGCAACAAAAACGGATTGAGGCCCGTCGCCATCAGTAGAAATTATTTGCTGTGGGCCAAAAGTTTGTGCATTAGTTATAATACTAAATACAAAAAATAGATATAAAAAATTACTCATTATTCTATTTTAAAATTATGGTTTCTTGAATTGCACCATCAATGTACACTTTCTCAATTTTATAAAGCCCTAGGTCTAGATTGTTAATAAGATTAGGGTTATTAATAGCTGTGGAATCTTGTGGTGTTACCGTAATATTATTATTAAATATTGTAACTATATGATTTATTATTAAGACTTTAGGAATTAGTATCTCAAACTAAAGAAATTTAAAAAGGCAAATCATCGTGATCCTCTTCGTTAAAATCGGATATAGGCTCAAAAGCATCTTCGGCAGGCATAGGAGGCATATTTCCCGTAGGAGCATTATCTAGATTTTCAATGCGCCATCCTTGTATAGAGTTAAAGTACTTAGTTTCGCCTTGAGGATTCACCCATTCACGACCTCGTAAATTAATACTCACTTTTACCGTTTGCCCTACTTGATAGTTGTTTAATAAATCGGTTTTGTCTTGCACAAACTCGATCATAATATGTTGTGGATACTGTTCCTCTGTGGTAACCACAAGCTCTCTTTTTCTAAAGCCATTACTTCCAAAAGTTTGTGTTTCTCCTATTAATTTTATTTTTCCTTGTACTTCCATCTCTTTTTTTAAATTTAAATCTACTTAATTTATTAGTTCATTCCAGGCTGCCGAGAGATTTCCCTCTGTAAGCAACCTGTGTGCATTTTTGTGTTTTTCTTCTGAAAAAGAAGCCTTTTGTGCTCCTTGAGGGAGTGCTTCAACATTGGCCAACATCCCCAAATCGTTACCTGTTAAAATGGTGCTATTTCTAATGGCTTCAGGTAAAGCATCTACGCCAATTCCCATCGTTTGAAGCGGCTTGGGAACTTCAAAAATCCCTTCTTTGGCACGTGAATACCAATTTCCACCCATTCGGGCCACCGTATCAATTTTAAAGGGGTCTATTTTTCCTTCGGCATCGAGAATCGTTTCATTTATGTGTAGCTTTACTACTTCGGCAATAATTAAATTTCCTGCTCCGCCTTCTTCCCCCAACGCAATTACATCCTTTACTTTACATTCAAATTGCACAGGAGCTTCCGCCACTCTAGGTGGCTTCACCAGTCCTGAAGGAATTTCAGTAAATCCTGCTTTTATAAATTCGTTTACTCCTTTGGGATATTCGGTAGAAGAGAGGCTCATTTGTTGCACCATCGCATAGCTCACAACATTAATGACCACTTCCTTGGTTTCCAATACATTCTCCAAGGTATGTTTTACAGTATTATCACGCACTCTGCGGGCAGGAGAAAACACCATAATGGGTGGTTTTGCACTAAAAACATTAAAAAAGCTATAGGGAGATAAATTTACATTCCCATGTACATCTATAGTACTTGCAAAGCAAATGGGACGAGGTGAAACAGCACCCAATAAATACCCGTGCAATTGTGCCGTTGAAATATCTTTTGGAGAAATACTTAGCATAGCCACAAATGTATTGTAAACTGTAAAGTCTTAAAAATTTAAGTGTACAATAATATTAACATAAATCCATTATATTTAAACCTGCCTAATAGAAATAAGGCTCACAAAAACTTCTATATGCCCAATAAAATTGCGCTCACTCGTTGGTTCTTTCTTTTAACCTCTGTGGTTATTATTAGTTTGATTTTATGGAATACCTATCAATTTTTTACGCAACTTAAAGAAAATGAGCGTAACAAAATGACTATTTGGGCGGCTGCCTTTCAGGAATTTCAAGAAGTTGAAATCACCAACAAAGATTGGAATAGTAAGCTAATATTAAGTGTGTTGCAAAGTAATACGACCACGCCCATGATTTTGCACACACATAAAGAAGATAAATACGATGTCAATAATTTAGATTCTTTACTTATTAAAGATCCTGAAAAGCGAGATAGGCTTATTGAGCAGTTTAAGAGTGAATATATGCCCATTGAAATTATGTATAAGGACACTGTGTTGCAAACTATTTACTATGGCAATTCTCCTATAATCAATAAAATTAAATATTATCCAGCGGCGCTTATTGTTATCATTTTGTTGTTCTTTTTAGCTATTTACTTTTTTTATCAAACTTCGAAGTCTGCCGAACAAAACAAACTCTGGGCGGGAATGGCAAAAGAAACAGCCCATCAAATTGGGACTCCTCTATCCTCTTTAACAGGTTGGACTGAAATTTTAAAAGAAGAAAAAGTAAATCCCGAATATATCACCGAAATAGACAAAGATATTTCTCGTTTAAAAACCATCACCGAACGGTTTTCAAAAATTGGTTCTATTCCAAAACTCGAAAATTGTGATTTGGTGTTTGAAACACAACAAAGCTTCGATTATTTAAAGAGTAGAAGCTCAAAACTTATTAAATTCGAGATTAAAATCCCAAAAGAACCCATTTATGTAGACCTTAATCCCCAACTCTATGGTTGGACCATTGAAAATTTATTCAAAAATAGTATTGATGCTATGAGAGGGCAAGGGAAAATAACCTTGGAAATAATTCAAGAACCTAAAAAAGCCTTGATACGAATATCAGATTCAGGTAAAGGAATTCCAAAAAGGGATTTTAAAAAAATATTCAATCCTGGCTATACCACCAAAAAGCGTGGATGGGGATTGGGACTTTCGCTTGCAAAAAGAATTATTCAAGACTATCACAAGGGAAAAATTTACGTGCTAAAAAGTGTAAAAAATGAAGGAACTACCTTCGAAATCTCGTTACCCAAATCTTCATAAATGATTACAAAAAAACACTTATTACATACGGCAAAAATCAATAATAATTGTCCAGAATGCTTTTCTACCGAAGGCTTAGAATTTTCTTTTTCGCAAGAAGAAAGAGAAAATAAATTATATAGTAAAGCAAGTAGTGATGTTGAAGAAGTCCTTTTTTGCCATAACTGCCAGCACACTATCTACCCAGTAAATTGGACTGAAGATATAGAGCGGGTATATGAATACCACAAAAAATTAGCCACTCCCAAAAACACTTCCTTTAAACTGAAGCCTTTGGCAATTATTATCATCGTTTCAGATATAATCGCTATTGGAGCTTTGGTCTACTTCTTTAGTAGTTAAAGATTCGTCTGGATTTTTACAGCGAGTTCATTCATAGCTTCAGCATTCATAGCTACTTTATGCTGAAACGTCATATCACGCATTTCATTAATAGGAATTAAATGCACGTGCACATGCGGTACTTCGAGCCCTACAACAGACATCCCTATTCGTTTACAATCGACCGATTTTTCTAAAGCTTTTGCAACTTTGTAGGAGAATTTCATCAAGGCTTGATAATGGCTTTCTTCCATATCAAAAATCTTATTAATCTCTTTTTTAGGAACACAAAGTGTATGCCCTTTTGCATTAGGGTTAATATCCAAAAAAGCAATAAAATCCTTATCCTCTGCCACTTTGTAACAAGGAATTTCTCCATTGATTATTTTGGTGAATATAGACGCCACTAGCTTCGGCTTATTTCTAACACTTCAAATTTCATAGTCCCGTTTGGCACTTGTATTTCGGCAATTTCTCCTACTTTTTTTCCTAACAATCCTTTGCCTATGGGAGAATCTACAGATATTTTACCTGTTTTAAGATCGGCTTCACTTTGCGCTACCAATTTATAGGTCATTTCCATCCCGTTGGTTTGGTTCTTTATCTTCACGGTAGAATGCACCAGTACTTTGGATGTATCTAATTGAGATTCATCAATTAGTCGAGCATTAGCTACTACTTCTTCAAGTTTTGCAATACGCATTTCTAGCATTCCTTGTGCTTCTTTTGCTGCGTCATATTCGGCATTTTCACTCAAATCTCCTTTGTCTCTAGCTTCAGCGATAGCCTGCGATGCTTTAGGTCGCTCAACATCTTTTAATTGATTGAGTTCCTCTCTCAGTTTTTTTAATCCCTCTGCGGTGTAATAAGATACTTTACTCATAACTTCATCGTTTTAATCATAGTCATTACCACATCTTTTTAAATTATCAATCTAGTGTGGGAATGAAAAAATCCCATGCACGACGGGATTTCTTTACAAATATACTAAAAAATTGCTTGCTTGATAATTGTTGTATTTTTGTGGGCACAAAAAAATTACTATGAATAAATTGGTTCTATTCCTTCTTGTTGGCTTTTTTATCCTTGGGTGCAATAAAAAAAATGATGATCCTGTTAACGATAATAATCCTTTTTTAACGCCTCCCATTGTTAACATCAACCTTAATTTAAACCTTCCGCAGTACAATCCGCTTCGTTTTCCTGGCAATTCTATAATCCTTACACAACAGGGAATTAAAGGGATTGTGGTCTATAATGTAAACAATGATTTATACACCGCTTTCGATTTAACCGACCCTAATCATATCCCTAGTGCTTGCTCCAAAATGACGTTGGAAGGAATTGTGGCATCATGTACTTGTGGAGATGATAATTCTTATGACATAGTAACAGGGCAAAGCCAAAGCGATCAAGAAGACTATCCTATGCTTCAATATCGTATTAACCGCTCTGGCGATAATATTACCGTTACCAATTAAAAATTTAAGGTTACTCCCGCCATAAAATTTATTCCTGCTTGGGGATAATAACCTGCACCTTCAATAGTGGTTATAGTTCCAGGGTTGCTGAAATCATCATCATAGGTATAGAAATATCCATTGGAAACATATTCGGTATTAAAGATATTATTGACCAATCCTGAAAGAACTATGGAATCCAAAAAAGACACATTCTTAAGTGTATAGTTTACACTGAAGTCATTTAAAAAATAAGCGTCCAATATTGAAGCTTCACTATCAATATTTCCCATATACTGTTCCCCAACATATTTTGAAAGTAAAGCAATCTGGAAATTTTCGGAGGGCCTAAATTCCAATATGTTTCCTGCAATCACTGTAGGGGAAAAAGAAATATTTGTATTTCCTAAGTTTATGAGTTCCCCGTCCTTTGAAGTAATAAAATCGACATTTTTATTCGTGCTTACAGCAATATTTGGTCTTACACTCCACTTATTTGAGATAGCCACTGTAGCATCCACTTCCAATCCCAATCGATAACTTTTACCGCTTGTAGCACGAATTGGCGCCCCTACATCGTCTAAGGCTCCAGTAAGTACCAATTGGTCTTTGTAATCCATAAAGTAAACATTACTGTTCAATTGAATTTTTTCTGAAAGAAAACGCCAACCCAGTTCATAATCATCCAACTTTTCAGCAGTAAAAACTCCTTGCTCAAAATCACTTCTTCGTGGCTCTCGATGGGCTCTTCCGTAGGATGCATAAAAACTATTGGAAGTATCTAGTTGAAAACTCACCCCTGCTTTTGGATTAAAGAAATTATAGGTTCTTTTTTCGTTCAACGGAATAACATCTGATGTAAGTCCAGAAGCTCGATAACTCACAAACCTACCTTGTAAATCTGCAAAGAAACTCCATTCATTGTTTACCTTATACGTAGCCTTCACAAATGATGTGAATTCATTTTTATCACCATTTCCGTTGTAATATCGATCGCCCAACTCACTATCTCCAGCAAATCGAGCCCAAATCACTTCTCCAAAATGGTCACCTCCATAATAACTGTAAAACAATCCTCCTAAAATATCCAAGTGGTTGTTTTTATAGTTTACATCTGCATTGACAGCATAAAAATTATTATTGAGCCAGCGGCGTCTTATTAAATCGGAGGTTTCAACAGTTTCACCGCCAATTTCAACGGGATCAATCCCATAAAAACTAAGGTTTGCATTTCCAGAAAAATTTACGTTTTGCTCGTACCATTCGTCTATATATTCTTCAAAATATCCCCTTCCGTGGGTATAATTAAGAGAAAGATTTGCGCTCCAAAGGTTGTTAAATTTATGACTCGCCAAAACCTGAAAATGATCTTGTGAGTAATCGTCCACCTGATTGTTATAAAAACCTTCAAAATTTCCTTCACTATCAAACTGTATTCCTGCTAAATTATATGTTCGGTCGTTTTTTAAGGTTGTTGCATCCACCCCATACCAAGATTGATAGGTTATTTCTTTTCCACCAAAAGTGAGTGCTTTTATTTGAGTGTTTTTTGTTTTATACACCCCTTGAAGAAAATAGGATTTTAAATCGGATGTCGCTCTATCCACATACCCCTCTGAGGTGATTTTAGAAAGTCTTCCTGAAAATTCGAACCTATCCTTTAACAGTCCCGTACTAAATTTAGCCGTGTGTTTCCACGTTTCAAAAGAACCATAACTATTGGAAACTTGTGCCGAAGCTTCTTCAGAAACAGCATCACTTAAAATATTAATACTTGCTCCAAAAGCGCCTGAACCATTGGAGGATGTCCCAACCCCACGTTGTAATTGTAGGCTTTCTACTGAGGAAGCAAAATCGGGTAAGTTTACCCAAAAAGTTCCTTGGCTTTCGGCATCGTTATAGGGTATTCCATTAATGGTAATACTTACCCGACTAGCATCGCTACCCCGCACACGGATGCCTGTATACCCAACTCCTGCGCCCGCATCACTGGTAGTGACAACGGCAGGGAGGTAATTTAATAAAATGGGCAAATCTTGTCCTAGGTTTCGTTCTTCAATTTCCTCTTTACTTACATTGGAATGTGTGACCGGTGAAGTTGCTTCCACCCTTACTGCTTTTAGTAGTACTTCGTCAAGCGTTTCAACTTTTGTTGTGTCGTTAAATTGAGTTGTTTGCGAAAATGCTTGTATTCCAAAAAGAAGACAAGCAGAAATAAATAACTTTTTCATTCGTAATGTTGTTACGAATAAAAGGGGTCATTATTCTTGGTTAATAATTGATTTTTGCGTTTTTGGAACCAACTCTCCAGCCCGCCAGCCTTGCACCCCGCTAAAAATATCCACAGGATATTTTTTTACGATCGGCTTCCTAAACAGCATTACCTGTTCTAGGTTCAATGGGTATAATCTCAGCCAATATTGCTATTAGCACCCCTTTTGAGATGTGGGGCAAAGATACAGAATTAGTCAATTTTAGGTGGCTTTCGAGAAACTTTTTTTAAGGCTTGTTCTTTTTTTGCTTTAATGCGTTTCTCAATGGCTGATTTGGAGGGTTTTGACTTTTTTCGAACTTTGTTAACCTTCAAATTTTGTTGAAGTAATTCTAGCAATCGGTCAATGACCAACTTTTTGTTTCGGTGTTGACTTCGAGTTTCACCGCATTGCAGAAGTATTATTCCTTCGGAAGTAAGTTTTGATTGTAATCTTTTTTCAAGTAACTCTTTTTCGGATTCCGTTAATCCTTGCGAAGTAGCAATAGAAAAAGAAACCTCCACTTTGGAAGCTGTTTTATTCACATGTTGCCCACCAGGACCGCTACTTCGTACAGCTTTAAACGTAAGTTCCGAAAGTATCTGCTCTGTATTCATTAGGCATTGGGACGATGTTCCTTTTTAAGCAAATCGTTCACCGTTTTTACAGGATTAAATGTGATTTGAGGCACTTCAATAAAAACGGTGTTCCACTTTGCCATAGAACCATTCCATAGTCCTGGTAATTCTAATGCTTTGAGCGGTTTTCCATTTTCATATTTTTTGGAAATAAAGCCTGTATCTGGATCGGTGAATTGTTGTAAATCGAACTTATTTCCCTTGTAATCACGTAAACCACAAACGATATCTACAGGGTTAAAATGTGTTGCTTCTTGCAGAATTGATTTTTGGTGAGCATCTTCCAAATTGATTTGAGAAGTCTCCACTATTTGAAGCGAGGTATTTCCATTATCATCTTTTACCCAAAAAGGACCACCACCAGGGGCTCCTGTATTCTTTACTACTCCACAGACACGAAGGGGTTTGTTAAGCACTTCAATTAAATCGGATTTTCCACTTGGGATATCTTTAATATTGAGTTCATTCCAAATAAAAGAGTGCATTTCTTTCATCTTTTGAAGCGAAACCTCTCCTTCTAGTTCCTGAAGATATTCGAATATTTTGCTTTGAACTTTTAATAGCTTTCCTGCCAAAACCTTTTTATACAAAGCAATTTCAGGCACATATTCTTGCGCAGCCACGTTATCAATATTTTTTATAAAGACTAAATCGGCATCAATATCATTTAGATTTTCCAGCAACGCACCATGTCCTGAAGGACGAAAAACCAGATTACCTTTATTATCTCTAAAAGGATTGTTGTCAAAAGTGACAGCTATGGTATTGGTTTCTTTTTTCTGAAAGGAATAGGTGATATGAAATGTCTTCTTGGTTTTACGGCTTACTCTATTTTTAATATTTTCAAATTCTTGTTTAAAAGAATCGAGGTCCTTTTCAGAAAAGGTAAAATGTAAATGGACGTCATCCCCTACAGCAACATAAAATGCGGCTTCGTATAATTGCTCTTCGAAAGCAGTAGTGGTGTATTTTTTATATTTATGAAAGGGAATCAATCCCTTAGGGAGATTTGCAAAATTAAGTCCTTCTTCGCTTAACATGGTTTTTGCAAAAATATGAAGTCGCACTCCTTTTGTAGATTTTTTATAGTCTGGGTGTAGCTCTCGAATTTTGCTTCGCACCAATTTTAAAAAAGCAAAATCATTGACTCTTTCAAAAAATAACTTTACCTGACTGTGTTCATTCCTATTAATAAAATCTCGATACTGTTCCTTTTGCGGGTCAAATTCTTTAATAAACTCATGCAAAAATTTAAACATTCTGGTGGCAGCTCCAGAGGCAGGAACAAACTTTACAATTTCCTTTTTGTCTTTTTTGGAATCAAAGTATGCTTCGTATTTTTTTTCTTCCGACTCAAGTAATGATTGAATTCCGTTATTTATTGAAGCAGTAGTTACGATATCTACAAAGGGAATCCCTCTCAAAAAAGTTTCAATCTGCTTTACGATTTGATTAGTAGTAAGGCCATTATCATCAATCTGTCGTAAATCCTTTTCGGTGAGCATATTAGTTTTTTCTATTTATCCAATACTTTCTTTGTTGATTTTATTTAATTTTCAATACTACTAGAAAGTAAGGAGAAGTGCGGGTTGTTTTTAAAATCTGTCTCAAACATACAAAATAGTGCTGACCTATTTAAGATACATTTTATAAAAAGTAGCTCCTATTTTTGCTTCAGCATTAACAAATTAATTTGTTTTACAGCCTCTTCCATTCGTTCTTTTATACTGCCCTTTAAAACGACAAACGGTTTGTTATATTTTTCCAAAGCTTTTTTAAAAGAATTAAACATTTCAATTCTTTCATTTGGTCTATCTCTTAAATCATCTGCCTCCCATGGAATATCTATGTAGGTTAAGAAATACAAGTCGTACGAGTTTTCTATTGCATATTTTTCAATGAGAGGGTCACAAGTGCCAGAGTAATATTCTTCCGAATATACTTTTGTTTCCAATAAATCCGTGTCACAAATTAATACAGAATCTGTTTTTTGAGCTAATTTATTTTCAAGAGCTATTTGTCCTTTGGCTATAGGAAGTAAGTCCTTGGGTTCACATGTTTTACGCTCATTATTCCATTTGTTTTGTAAATATTCTCTGGCGTATTCGGGAACCCAAACTGTATTATAATGTCTTGCTAATTGTTGCGCCAGAGTCGTTTTCCCAGTTGACTCTGGACCAAAGAGCACCACTTTTAAGCAGTTTGAGGGTTGTTGTCTAAGTGCTTTTTCCATGCGAGATATCCTTGAATGGCGAGAATGGTAAAAATTAGGTATTGCAAAGATAACATTCCCAATCCACGATAGGCGTAAAGTGGAACGGTAATAATATCTGCAAAAATCCAAAGGGTCCAATTTTCTAACTTTTTTGTGGCCATATACCACATGGCAGTAAAGAAAATCCCCGAGGTAAATATGTCTATATAATTGGCCGTTTCAATTTCATATTCAAATGCTTTATAGACCAAATAGGTTACAAGCATTGTCAAAAGAAAAAGTCCAAAACCAATTAATTTTTCTCTATTTGATGTTCTTGAAATAGGAACAGCTACTTTATTATTCTTTTTTCGCGACCAATTCCACCATCCATAAACACTCATAACCGAATAATAGAAATTCATCATCATATCGCCGAAATATTCAGCTTTATAGAGTAAATATACTGTAATTACAGTGGCAATTAATCCTGTAGGATACACCAAAATATTTTCCTTTTTAGCATACCAAACACTAGCAATTCCAAAAACAAAAACGAGTGCTTCGAGGATAATATCTACCGTTGAAGCATTTTTATATGCATCGAGAAAAAAATCAAAAATGGGGCTCATAGTCGCTTCGATCACTTTTTACAATTTTTATGTAGAGCAATCCTCTCTCTACAGCTTCCAGAGCTACTTTCATTTCTTTTTGAAGCAACGACATAACCTGATCATACTCTCCATACACCTGAGTGCTTAAAGGGTTCTCCAAAACCGTAAGTCCACTATTTCTTAAGGATTTTATAAAGTTGATAATTGCTGGTTCATAATCGTCCTGCAATGGTGTTAATGTAAGTTCTACAGATATTTTCATAGTATTATTTTTCAAAGGCGGTACCCATGACAATCATGGTGGCTCCTGCCTTATAAGCATTATTAATTTGTTCCTCTGTCCTAATTCCGCCTCCCACGATAAGTGGAATGTTCAATTCTTTTTTTACCGCTGAAATAATTTCTGCCGAAACGGGGGTTTTTGCCCCACTTCCTGCTTCAAGGTAAATGAGTTTTGCTCCCATCAATTCTCCAGCCTTTGCAGTATCGACTATTGCTTGAACGTCATTTTGAGCCATGGGATTGGTATGAGTGACTTGAGAAACGGCCGACACATTTTGCCCATCAATTAAAATATAGCCAGTGGGAATCACCTCCAATGTACTCCCACGTAATTTTGAAACAGCTTTTATTTGTTGTTCTATTAAATATTCTGGATTTCTTCCCGAAAGTAAACTTAAAAACAAAAGTCCGTTGGCCACAACAGTAATTTGCGAAACATCTCCTGGGAAAAGCAAAATAGGTTTTGCTGTATATAGTTTTAATTCCTTAATGAGATGTTCTGTCATCCCTTCTGGAACTGTACTTCCCCCAACAAAAAGATGAGTCGTTGCTACCGGTAAATTCCTCAAAAAAAAGGCCGTATTCTCCAAGTCAAATTTCTCGGGATCAATAAGAATGGCTAGCAACTTTTTCTTTTCGGAAACGGCTTCGGTAAAAGATGTATATAGATTTGTCGTCATTTATTCTTTTTCAGAAATTAATGCATAAGCCCCCGTAAACCCTTCAAACTCTTCAAACCAAACTTGATAATTTTCATTTTTCCCTTTATAAGAAACATTGGCAGTAGTTTTCATCGATTCCATGTCAAAATCTTCTACGTATATATTTTGTAAAAAACTTACCCCTGCTTTTGCAAAGCTTTTATATAAACTCTCCTTGGCACCCCAAACCATGGTGAGTTTTCTAATTAAAGCATCCTCATTTGCAAGTGTTCTATATTCTTCAAGGGGAGTAAATTTTTGAGCAATTTTTAAAATTTTAGGGCGCTGCATTTCGATATCTATTCCCACTTCTTGATTACTCACAATAATCGCTGAAAAGATGTACGAATGTGTTATCGAAATCTTTTTTCCATCTCTTAAATGCGGTTTTCCAAGTTCGTCGTAATACAAATCAAAATCGGTATATCCCATTTCCGCTAACAAGTGGCGTACACTCATAAATCCTCTTTGGTGCAAATCACTTTTCATTCCGTCGACTCTTTCCTGACAATGTTGCGTTAGTGAAATTCCTTCAGAAAGATCCTTATAAGACTCTATAATCTTCCAAATGAGGACTTTTGTGGTGGAATTAACTGTTATAGTTTTGTAAAGAGGCATGTAATTTGAAGGATAATTTGTAATTTTGCCATCTGAAAAATTCAGAAAAATTTAATAATCAAATATACTAATATGTCTACGAAAACCGCCACCTATGTGCCGTATAAAGTAAAAGATATTTCCCTAGCTGAATGGGGAAGAAAAGAAATTGAGTTGGCCGAAGCCGAAATGCCCGGACTTATGTCGCTTCGTGAGGAGTATAAAGACTCACAACCGCTCAAAGGAGCAAGAATTGCTGGATGTCTACACATGACTATCCAAACAGCTGTACTTATTGAAACTTTACAAGCCCTTGGTGCCGAAGTAACTTGGAGCTCTTGTAACATCTTCTCTACCCAAGACCAAGCTGCAGCTGCTATTGCTGCCGCAGGCATTCCAGTATATGCCTGGAAAGGGATGAACGAAGAAGAATTTGATTGGTGTATTGAGCAAACTTTATTCTTTGGGGAAGACCGTAAGCCACTAAATATGATTTTGGACGACGGTGGTGATTTAACAAATATGGTTCTAGACAGATATCCAGAATTAGTTTCTGGAATTAATGGTCTTTCTGAAGAAACCACTACAGGAGTGCATCGATTATACGAGCGCATGGAAAATGGAACCCTTCCTATGCCTGCGATTAATGTAAACGATAGTGTGACTAAGTCTAAATTCGACAATAAATACGGTTGTAAAGAAAGTGCTGTAGATGCAGTGCGTCGTGCTACCGATATTATGCTAGCTGGAAAACGCGTTGTTGTTTGTGGTTATGGTGATGTAGGGAAAGGAACAGCGGCTTCGTTTAAAGGAGCCGGATCTATTGTTACTGTAACTGAAATCGATCCTATTTGTGCATTACAAGCTGCAATGGATGGTTTTGAAGTGAAAAAATTAGAAACCGTCATTGCAAATGCAGACATAGTAATTACAACTACAGGTAATAAGGATATCGTTCGTGGCGAGCATTTTGAAGCTATGAAAGACAAAACCATTGTTTGTAACATTGGGCACTTCGATAATGAAATTGATGTTGCATGGTTGAAGAAAAACTACACAAAAATTGAAATTAAGCCACAGGTAGATAAATATACTGCCAACGGAAAGGATATTATTTTACTTGCGGAAGGTCGCTTGGTAAACTTAGGTTGTGCTACAGGACACCCTAGTTTTGTGATGAGCAACTCCTTTACCAACCAAACCTTGGCGCAAATTGAACTTTGGAAAAACAGCGATGCTTACGAAAACAAAGTATATATGCTGCCTAAGCACCTTGATGAAAAAGTAGCCAAATTACACCTTGAAAAAATTGGTGTGGAGTTGACGGAGCTTCGTCCTGATCAAGCAAAATACATTGGTGTTAAGGTAGAAGGTCCTTTTAAACCTGAATACTACAGATACTAAAATTGCCTCTTTGTGAAGTCACACTGAGCTTGTCGAAGTGCAGTCAAATTGTCTCGACAATTTTATAAATAAAAACCCCTACAGAAATGTGGGGGTTTTATTTTTTCTTTAGAAACATAAAACTGGCGGTTTCCCCTTTTTTAAGATTGGTAACAGTTTCAATGGTAGCATCTATATCTTGAATGATAATCATTACTGTATTCCCACCTACAGAACCATTGTTTAGGGCTGTAACTTTTAATTCGTTGATACCTTTTACCAAAGGAATTTCTATTGTTTTCTTTTTTGATGTAGCTTTTAAAGTTTCAAAAAGATATTTTTCGTTAAGTTGAAGCGCTATTTCGTCTCCGTCTTCCTGACCTGCATCGTAAACCACTATTTTAATCTGATTACTTTTTGTAAAAATAGATAGTGTTTCATTCTTGCTTAACCTATTGGTATTAATACTGTCCAAATCCTTCACTAAGTTTACTTTATCTTTCTTCTCTTGACTTATTAAAATACTCTTATCTACTTTTTTATCAATTTTTTTGGCTCTTTTCAAAATCCTTCCAAGATTAGATAATTTTATTTCACCACTAATACATTCTTTACCATCACTATAAAGACCTTTAAAGCTTCCCTCTATTTGTTGCTTATCATTCAACTTTTTTAAAAAACCTGTAAAATGGACAAAACAAAAATCTTCTTCGACAACATCAGATTTTGTATACAGAATAGAACTTTCGTAAAACTCCAATGTGTTCTCCCTATCATTAAAATATCCAGATAAAAAGGATTTTGTTTCATGAGCACCTCCTAAATCGGTCACTGTGAATCCAGAAATCAATCCATTATTCTCGCTAAAAGCAATCTTGTAAGAAATAAAGGTTTCATCCTCAAGCCTAATAACTCCCAGATACTCAAACTCTTCTTGTGCAAAACCAATTACGCTAAGAAGAAAAAAGTTAATTAAAAGAAAAATTCTCAATGTGTTAAATCTATTATCGTTAAATTTAAAGATAACATTAAACTAATCATTTATGAAAACAAAAATTATCTTATCTCTTGTTATAATGTTAATGGCTATTACTTCTAGCTATGCCTCATTTCCGGTAAAGAGGGCTACAACAACTGAAGTGTCAACAACAAACAATATAAGTTCTGAAAATGAAACCGTATTAATATCTCCTGCAGCTGCAGCTGCTGAGGATAAATTTGTAGTTGCTCTATTGCTATGGTTCTTTTTAGGCGGATTAGCAGGGCACCGATGGTACCTAGGCAGTCCAGTAGGGTGGAATATTCTATTTATCTTAACCCTTGGAGGTGTTGGAGTTTGGTGGATTATTGACGGAATTGATATTTTAACTAAACGATATCCTGGATTATAATAAAGTAAAAAACCCTGCCAATTGGCAGGGTTTTTATGTTTTACAAAAAGTAGTTCTTAAGCTTCTCCTTGAGGAACTATAGAAACATACGATTTGTTATCTTTCTTTTTGGTAAACTTTACCAACCCGTCAACTTTGGCGTGAAGTGTATGGTCTTTACCCATATACACATTCTCACCAGGGTGGTGTTGTGTACCACGTTGTCTTATGATGATATTCCCAGCAATGGCAGCTTGTCCACCAAAAATCTTAACACCTAAGCGTTTCGATTCTGATTCTCTACCGTTTTTAGAACTACCAACTCCTTTTTTGTGAGCCATTTTCTTTCGGTTTTATATTGTTATACTTAAGTGTGGCTTATTTAGCAACCCCACCATCTAATTTATCTTGTAACTCTTTAAGCTCGTCCCACTTACCATCGGCAGCTAATTGAGCTTGTTGTGGCCAAGTATCTGGAACATGACTTCCGCGTACATCTGCAATAATTTCAGCAATTTTAGCAGGCTTTGCTTTTGCTAAATCTGCATAGGTAGCAATACCTGCAGCAGTTAAAGTTTCAGCAATTTTTGGTCCAATACCTTCAATCTTTTTAAGATCGTCTGCTTTACCTGTAGCTTTTTTAGGAGCAGCCTTTTTTGCAGGTTCTTCTTTTGCTTTTGGAGCAGTAGCTTTTGCTTCTACTTTAGGTTCAGCTTTTTTAGGCTCTTCTTTTTTAGGGGCAGCTTTCTTTGCAGGAGCTGCTTTTTTAGTAGCTCCAGAAGCTACGATGCTTTCAATAACAATTTCAGAAAGGTATTGTCTGTGACCATTTTTTACACGGTAACCTTTTCTTCTTTTCTTTTTGAAAACAATCACCTTGTCTCCTTTAAGGTGTTTTAAGACTTTAGCTCCAACTTGAGCTCCGTCTATAGCTGGGGCGCCAACAGTTACTTTGTCTCCGTCACCAATAAGAAGTACATTGTCAAATTCGACTTTTTTACCTTCTTCTGTGGCCAAACGGTTTACAAAGACTTTCTGGTCTTTTGCAACTTTAAATTGCTGCCCTGCTATCTCTACAATTGCGTACATAGCGTAAACGTTTATGATTAAATTATTTATAATTACACTCCACCCTACGGATAAAGCGGGTGCAAATATAATTTTTTAAATTGAATTGAACAAAGGGTTTTTGCAAATAAAACCCAATGATTATGAAGGCTTTTGATTCCAAGAATCTTTTAGCAACTGCATAAACGCCAACGTAAGTACAAAAGTAGTGGAAAAGCCCATAATCACTAAGGAAACAATTAGGATAAGTGCTCCCTTATTAAAGTTTAAATTCCAAGAGTCTAAAACAGCTTCGGCAAATTGATGATCTAGCATAAAAATATACAAAGCCATAAAAATGGAAAAAATAACAGTTGCCAGGCCTCCGGTAAACAAACCAATTTGAAAGCCTTCTTGATAGCTAAAATCATTAGTAGTCCTTTTATAGTTGCGAATGGCATAGAATATTCCGCCTCCAAATATCAAAGCATTTAATGAACTAAGCATAGGATATTGATGCAAGCCCATTAGTTTTGTTAGTAAAAAATAAAGAATAAGCACAATGGCTATTCCAATACCGTATTTTGTGAAATATTTTCCCATGGCATTTGTTTTTTAGCACATTTAAATTACGGAAAAAAATTATAAAGGACTGTTAATGAAAAGTTTATTTTTTCTCAGCGCGTTTATTTGAAAGGTATACTCCAAACAAAATAATTACCGCTGCAACTATTTGAAGCACTCCAAATTGTTCCCCATCAACTACTCCCCAAAGCACAGCTACAATTGGCATGGTATACGTTACAGAAGAAGCAAAAACAGGACTTGAAATCTGAATCATTTTATTAAAAAGCACCTTAGCGATGGCTGTCCCAAAAAGAGATAATATTCCAACATACAAGGCCGATAGTTGCATTTCTCTGGATTGCAAAATGGTTTCGAAAAAGCCCGTGTAAAATAAGACTACTAATGCAGGCAAAAAGATAAATAGAAAGTTTCCCGTAGTAACCGCCAAAGCACTAATATCGGTAAGATATTTTTTAATAATATTTACATTCAAGGCATACCCAAGAGTTGCAATAATAATTAGTGAACTATAGAGGTAATTTTGACTATTATGAACTTCGGCTCCCGCTAAAATTAACAAAAGGGTGCCTGCTAGGCCAATAAAAACACCCACTATTTGCCTTTTTGTACTTAAAATTCTAAACATAAAAACCCCAACGATAACCGTTGCCAAAGGAGTTAAGCTGTTTAAAATAGATGCCACCCCACTATCAATATAATTTTGTGCCATGGCAAACAAAAAGGGAGGGAAAAAGGAACTTACAAACCCAGAAATAGCAATCCACAACCAATGCTTTTTTTGAATTTGTTTAATACTTTTAAACCCAACCGAAAACAATAACAAGGACGTTAACACAATACGTAAAGATCCTAGCTGATAGTCTGTTAACCCTACCAATCCCTTTTTTATCAAGATAAAAGAACTTCCCCAAATGAGCGAAAGAATAAATAGATACACCCATTTATTGTGCATAGCAGAAAATTGAGTTTTTATACCACAAAAGTCTTACATTTGCATCAATTAATGATAAAAAAAACTATGAAAACTTTAAACATACTATTCACATTTGCAGTACTTTCTTTAGCATTAGTTTCCTGCAAAAATGAAGTAAAAACGGAAACAAACGAAGTTGCCGAAGTAGAAGCAACCGAATCCATTACTGTAAATACTGAAATACAAGCTACTGCTAAAGCAGAATTTACTATTGAGGGAATGACCTGTGCCATGGGATGTGCTAAAAGAATTGAAAAAAAATTATCTGAAATGGATGGTGTAAAATCTGCTACAGTTGATTTCAACAAAAAATTGGCTATGGTAGAATTTGAGGAAGGAAAAGTTACCACTACTTCATTAGAAGAAACTGTAAAAGGCGCTGGTGATATGTATTCTGTTACTGAAATGAAAACTGTTGAATCTTTCACTTCAAGTGAAGCAAAAGGTAAAGTTGCTCACGAATGTACAGATAAGTGCCACAAAGAAGGTTGTACTGCCGAAAAGAAAGCAGCTTGCAAAAAAGACTGTAAAAAAGCGTGTTGTGCTAAAAAAGCATAAGAAAAACGTTCTATAAAACCCGCCCAAAAGGCGGGTTTTTTTTATTTCCATTGTACCGTTTCCATAATCCTACGAATATCGTCTCGCAAATAAACCACTGCCGGATAAATAGAATCGAAATTGGGTTTCGATTTAAAATAAAGTGCCCCAGTGATAAAATGATGAATACTATCGGTTACATAAAACTGAGACTGTGTTGCCGCATCCCCATTAATAATATAAAACATCCCGTATACTTTATTAATACTATCTACTCTGGGTTGTTCAAAAATTTCATTGGCTTTAATGGTATGGTCATACGTTAGTTTTTGAGCATCTGCTAAGAGCGCTTCAATATTGTTATCTACCTTTTGATACGTAAGGTACATTGTTGCCTTCATTTTGGAATACTCGAGATTGACATTGCAATTATTTCCTAATACTACATCGGCATTTGCATTCTTCTCAAAAGAATAAGGACAATTCAGTTTTACTACTTCATAGCTGGGAGGAGCGTATTGTAATCTAAGTTTTGCTGCAGGTTTTATCACCACTTCATCACCACAAGAGGCAAATAAAATAATAGAAATAGCAACAAAAAAGGCCCGGAGGCTATACATCTATAGAGAGTTTTATTTGTTTAATACGCTTATTTTCGAAAGACTCTATGGTAAACGAATAAGAATGGAAGTTTAGTATTTCGTCCTTTTTGGGAAACCCATTCGAAATCTCTAAAATAAACCCTGCTAAGGTTTCCGCCTCCCCTTTGGCATCGTCAAAAATTTTAGTGTCTTCCACTTTAATGACCTTATAAAAATCTTTTAGAGATGTTTTTCCATCAAAAACAAAGGTTTGGTCATCTAGCTTTGAGAATATTAAATCTTCATCATCAAATTCATCGGTTATTTCTCCAACTATTTCTTCAATAATATCTTCCAATGAGATTAGTCCGCTTGTCCCACCGTACTCATCTACCACAATAGCCAAATGCATTTTCATGTCCTTAAACTCATTGAGCAAATCGTCTAGTTTTTTATTTTCAGGGACAAAATAAGGTTCCCTTTTTAGTTTTACCCAATCGAAGGTTTTTCTATCGAAATATGGAAGTAAATCCTTTACATATAAAATTCCTGTAATATTATCTATGGTATCTTTATACACTGGAATTCTAGAATATCCGTGCGAAATAATTTCGGGCAAAATAGCCTTATACGTATCTGCTTCATTTAATGCAAAAATATCCAAACGAGGCTTCATGACATTTTTAGTATCGGTGTTTCCAAAGGTGACAATTCCTTGTAAAATCTTTTGTTCTTCGTGGGTTGTATCCTCTTCCGAAGTTAATTCCAAAGCTTGTGACAATTGGTCTACACTAATATTGGATTTTTGCTTCCCAAATTTATTTTCAATATAAATCGTGGCAGACCTCATAGGGGTACTTATAGGGGAAAACAAGGTGTAAAGTACATTGAGGGGATATGCCATAAACGAGGCAAAGGAAATTCTATTTCTACTCGCGTAGACTTTGGGTAAAATTTCACCAAAAAGAAGAATAAAGAAGGTAACAACAACTACGTCTAAAATAAACTTAATTTCTGGGCTGTTAATTCCTCCGAAAAACAATTCACTTAATGAGGCAAATAAAAGCACTATCGCAATATTAATGAGATTATTAGCTACAAGAATAGTGGCCAAAAGCTTTTTAGGCTTCCGTAATAATTTTTGAACCAACTGCATCTTTTTTGAAGGTTCATTTCCATTATCTTCATCAAAATCTGAAAGCGTTAAGGAAAAAAAGGCAATTTCTGCTCCGGAAATTAGAGCAGAACAAA
The DNA here is from genome assembly GCA_002694465.1 of Flavobacteriaceae bacterium. Classification (GTDB taxonomy): domain Bacteria; phylum Bacteroidota; class Bacteroidia; order Flavobacteriales; family Flavobacteriaceae; genus Halomarinibacterium. Next base: position 41,615 of record NZMG01000046.1, read on the forward strand.
AAAGCAAAATAAATACAAAAACGATGCTAGTAACCTCAACAGAAGTAATAAGAGAAACTACTAATAAACTCGGGGGTTCTATATCCAAAATAGATTCAATTCGTTACACTTAAAATGGCAAATCGTCATCTTCTTCACCAATAGGCTCTTGCACATCATTATTTTGTTGTACCGGTTTTGAACCGCCAGCAGTACTGTTTCCCACCGATTGCGATGGAGGCATCGCCCCAGTTTCATTCTTAGGAGTTAAAAAAGTAAAGTCTGTACATTGTATTTCGGTGCTGTAGCGATCATTTCCTTGGTCATCTTGCCACTTTCTAGTTTTAATTCTTCCTTCGATATAAACTTTATCACCTTTTTTAAGATACTTTTCGCAAATTTCGGCTGCTTTGTTGCGCACGACAATATTATGCCATTCGGTGTTTGAAACTTTTTCACCAGTAGTTCTATTGGTGTATGTTTCATTTGTAGCTAAAGGAAATCTTCCTATGCTACCCCCACCTTCAAAATAATTCATTTTAACATCGTCGCCTGTATGCCCTATTAGCATCACTTTATTTAATGTACCGCTCATTTGCTTTGTTTATTTTGTGCAAAGGTAATTTTTGTTTACTAAATATAGGTAAAAATTTATTTTTTGAAGGGCTCGAAGTTTGAAATAAAATTTTCGATCAAAACTGGAACCGGAAACGAATGAATTTCCGAAAAAGATATCCCATTATTTAAAAGACCTTCTATTTCCAAAATCCAAAAAGTAGTATATAAATGCTTATGAGATAGTTTATGTATAATCTCTTTATCGTTAAAAATTGAAACAGATTGAATGTTTACCTTTTCTGAAAACGCTCTAAATTCTTTGCTGTTTGTTAAAGATTTTTCATTCCACTTTTTATTGCTCTCTACTAAAGGAAACTGATACAAATTCCTCCAAATTCCTTTACCGGTTCTTTGTTCCAGCAAAGTTTCCTGGTCTTTCGAAACACACACTAAATAATTAAAGTGTTCTTTCTTAATTTTTGCTTTCTTCAGTTTCACTGGCAATTGTGCAACCCTATTCTCTTTAAACCCAACACACTTTGTGTTAAAAATACAATCGTTACAATTAGGGTTTTGAGGCACACAAAAACGAGCCCCAAATTCCATAATAGCTTGATTGAAAGTTCCAGGTTGTGATGTATCGATAAGCGATTGTGCTAGTTTTTTAAATTCTGAAATCCCCTGAGTACTATTTATAGGAGTCTGTATGCCAAAAATCCGACTTAACACTCGATACACATTCCCATCTACAACTGCTGTGGGCTCATGATAACAAATGGAGGCAATGGCACTAGCGGTATAATCTCCGACGCCTTTTAACTTTAATAGCCCTTTGTGGTCTTCAGGGAAAATTCCATCTAATTCATAAGCTACTTGTTTGGCCGTGAAATGAAGATTTCTAGCCCGCGAGTAATAGCCTAATCCTTGCCAAAGTTTTAAAACCTCCCCTTCACTGGCATTGGCTAGATCAAAAACTGTAGGGAAATGGGTTGTAAATTTTTCAAAATAAGGCAAACCTTGTGCGACTCTGGTTTGTTGTAGGATAATTTCAGACAGCCAAATAGTATATGGATCGTCCATTTCCCGCCAAGGTAAATGACGCTTGTTTTGTAAATACCAAGAAATGAGTTGATTACTAAACCAGGTTAGATTTTTCGACATGAATCAAAAATACTCTTTATGTATTTATTTTTAATAGGTTACGATTTGATTATTTGATTTTAAAATCCTTATATTTGCCGTCTTGAAAAATGAACTCAAGTTTACTACTTAATATAATTTTTAAAATAATTAAATAAAATGACGAAAGCAGATATCGTATCAAAAATTTCTGAAAAATTAGGAATGGAAAAAGGAGATGTGCAGGCAACTGTAGAAACCTTTATGAGTGAAGTGAAAACTTCATTAGAAAATGGAGACAATGTATATTTAAGAGGTTTTGGAAGCTTCATTATTAAAACAAGAGCTGAAAAAACAGGTAGAAATATCTCAAAAAACACTACCATTAAAATACCAGCACACAATATCCCTGCGTTTAAGCCAGCCAAAGTTTTTGTTGAAGGCGTTAAAACTAACGTAGAAGTAAAATAAATAATCAACTAGTCCCGTCATAGTGGCGGGACATTTTAAAATAAACGTTACTATGCCAAGCGGTAAAAAAAGAAAAAGACATAAGGTTGCAACGCATAAGCGCAAGAAAAGAAGACGCGCTAACCGCCACAAGAAAAAGTAGTTTAGAACTACTTTTTTCTTTTAACAACAAGTCAATACGTTCTTTGAAAATGAAATGATAAGCATTGTACTTATTCATTTCTACAGGTATTAATTTTTTCAGATATTTTTCTGAAAAACCCTGTGATAAAATATTGTTTAATCCATCCCGATTTTACATCGGGACAAAAATTAATGACACGTGAACTACGAATTATTTGTAAGATCCAGTTCACAACAAGTTGATTTTGCCTTATTAAAAGATGGAAAACTAGTAGAATTACACAAGGAAGAGGAAGACACTAAATTTTCTGTTGGTGACGTGTTTATCGCCAAAGTACGGAAAACAGTTCCTGGTCTTAACGCTGCATTTGTTAATGTGGGGTACGAAAAGGATGCTTTTTTGCATTATCATGACCTTGGACCTAAAGTCCTCTCTCTTTTGAAATTCGTTAAAAGTGTAAGCACAGGTAAATTAAGAGATTTCTCTTTAAAAGAATTCCCATTAGAAAAAGAGATTGATAAAAATGGGGGTATTAACAATGCCCTTAAAAACAATCAATCAATTCTGGTACAAATTGTAAAAGAACCCATTTCCACAAAAGGACCACGTATAAGCTCAGAGCTATCTATAGCAGGACGCTATATTGTTTTGGTTCCTTTTTCAGACCGTGTTTCTATTTCTCAAAAAATAGAATCCAACGAAGAAAAAGAAAGGTTAAAACGCCTAATAAACAGCATAAAGCCTAAAGGATTTGGAGTTATTATACGTACTGTAGCAGAGGGTAAAAAAGTAGCAGAACTGGACAAAGATTTACAAAATCTTTACGATCGCTGGACAGCGATGTGTAAAAAGCTACGAGGGGCGCACCACCCTAGCAAGGTGCTTAGTGAATTAAATAAAGGTGCTTCTATTATTCGAGACTTATTTAACGATTCGTTTTCGGCAATACATATAGATGACGAGACCCTTTATTTACAGATAAAAGATTATGTGCAAGAAATTGCACCAAAAAAAGAGAATATTGTGAAGTTTTACGATTCCAAAGTTCCTATTTATGAAAAATTTGGGATTGAACGACAAATTAAAACTTCGTTTGGTAAAACGGTTTCTGGTGCAAAAGGATCCTATTTGGTCATTGAGCACACCGAAGCACTTCACGTTATAGACGTGAATAGTGGTAACCGTAGCAATAAATCCAAAACCCAAGAAGGTACTGCCCTTGAAGTGAATATGCTAGCCGCTAGTGAAGTGGCTAGACAACTTAGACTTCGCGATATGGGAGGTATCATAGTGGTAGATTTTATTGATATGGGTAAAGCAGAACACCGTAAACAGCTTTTTAATCATCTTCGAGATGAAATGAGCGACGACAAAGCGAAACACAAAATTCTCCCACCTAGTAAATTTGGATTAATCCAAATTACAAGACAGCGGGTAAGACCCGAAGTAAATATTAAAACAAGGGAAGAAGACCCTAACAGCATTATAGAAGGCGAAGAAATTGAAGCCCCTATTGGTGTTGTGTCAAAAATTACCGAAGAGCTTAAACGACTTTTCAAAAAAGACTATAAAAAGTTGACATTAAACACACATCCTTTTATAGCAGCCTTTTTAACAAAAGGATTTCCATCTGTGCGAACCAAATGGTTCATGGAGCACAAAAAATGGGTGAAAATTCAACCTAGAGATGCTTACACATACCTCGAATACCATTTTCATGATAAAGATGGTAACGAGATTAAATAACCAAAAACCCTTTCAGAAATGAAGGGGTTTTTTTATACTTTTACTTTTCAACTTTTCTTTTGAATACGTACAAAACATATACTGTTGATGAAGCCAAAGCACGTATGGAACGCTACTGTGCCTACCAAGAGCGTTGCCACAAGGAAGTACACAAAAAGCTGAAAGAGCTTCGCATGATTCCTGAAGCCATCGACCAAATCGTACATCATTTACTCCAACATAATTACCTTAACGAAACTCGTTTTGCACAAGCCTTTGCAAGAGGGAAGTTTAAACACAAACATTGGGGCAAAAACCGAATTGTTCAGGAATTGAAAATTCGGGAAATAAGTGCCTTTAACATTAAAATTGCATTAAAAGAAATTCCCGAAAATGAGTATCTTTCTTCCTTTGAAGCTTTGGCTGAAAAAAGACTCAACCAATTAGCTTCCGAAAAAAACCTTCAGAAAAAGAAGAAAAAACTAGCCGATTATCTTTTTTATAGAGGTTGGGAACCACATTTGGTGTGGGAAAAAGTGAATTCTATGAGTTAGAAATACCCAACTTAGAATGGGTCTTTGTTATCGCTTTTTCATTTTTACGATCAATCCAAGCCTGTCCTTTCCAACGGCGCATTAAATTATCGAAATGGCGCATCACAAAAATATTATAAATCGCCTTGCTTAAATTTTTTGGGTTGCGAGCAATGGCACGTAAACTCATAGAAAACCCTGGTGTGATATAGCGCATATAATGCCAATAGCCTTCGGGCATATACAACACCTCGCCATGTTCCAAATTTCCAATAAACCCTTTTGCTTTTTTAAGTGCAGGCCATTTATCGTAATCAGGATTATTAAAATCGATATCTTCTCGTACAATTAACGAATGTGGGATTTTATACAGATAATCGTTCTGCTTTTGATCAAACAAGATTACTTGTTTTTTTCCGTGAAAATGAAAGTGAAATATATTGGCCAAATCAATATCATAATGCATAAAGGTGTAGCTGTTTTCACCTCCAAAGAACAACATAGGCAATCCTTTCATCAGTTTTAGTCCAAAGTCTGGATAACTAAAGTCCTTTTGAAGCTGAGGCACTTCTTTTAAGATATTCCAAAGAAAAATACGATAGCGCGTAGGCTCCTTTTTAAGCAACGCTACATACTCTTTCATCTTCATCTTTGCATGTGCCTGATTAAAGCCCTCATCGTGACGTACAGGGCGGTCATCGTACAAAGGAACCTCAATATCCCCCGCAACATCTGCCATATAGTCGAGATTCCACTTTTTAACAGCAGGCCAATCATCAACAAAACTTTCAATAATTACAGGTCGTTGTGGCTTAAAGTAATTCTTTAGGAATTCTTCCTTTGTAATAGTTGCCACTCTTTCTATTTCCTGTAACTGCATTTTTAAAATTAAAAATCAAAATTAAGAAACTTTACGGTAACAATTTCTTAAAAAAAGAAAAGCCAGTATAAAACAGGTGTTTAAAACTATTCAAAAGTATACTTCAATCCAAAAAGTAAATTCCCTTTGGGCATTGGAACCAAATTAGTTTCAGTATATGCCTCATTAAATATATTATTAGCAATGACTGAAAGTTCCAGCTTTTTAAGTTGTAATGTTGCCGAAACATCCACCACAGTATACCTTTCACCTGCAGTTCTTTCGGCGTATTTGTACACAATAGACTGAGAAAGGTTTTTCAGAAATTGTGATTTAAATGAACCGGTAACCTGTTGTTTCAAGGAGTTAATAGAATATCGAGAATAGGTAATACCCAATTCTTTTACCTCATCCTCCATGTAGGTATACCCAAGATTTAAAAACTGTATAAATCCATTAATTTTAAAGTTATAGTTTGCATGCGTCTCAAATCCTTTCGTATTCAAAGAACGTACGTTCGTAGCCACCCATAAATCCTCTTCGTTTTCCTTTACATAATCTATTAAATTATCTGAATCTCGATTAAAAAAGGCAGCTGTTACATTTATGTTTTGCATGTTGAATTTAATTCCAATCTCTTCCGAAATGGCCTTTTCGGGTTGTAAATTTTCATTTCCTAAAGTGGTTGGGTCGCTGTAAAACAAATCGGTATAGGTTGGTATTCGGTAGGTATATCCAGCATTGGCATATACTTTCCACGAATCTGAAATTTTATACCCCACATCAATCCCTGGAAAGGCTTGAAAGTCAAAATCTGAATAATAAGTCGCAGCCACACCGGGTGTTACATCTAACAAATTATTCAAAAACTCAAAGCGATGCTCTACAAAAAGAGTGGTCATAAATCGGTCTCGATTCCCCAAATTATTACTCGATAAAAACACCTTTGCCATATCTACACCAAAACCTGTAATCCCCAAATTTGAAGTATAACTCGCGTTTGCCTCCGCTCCTATTTTATTTGTAATATGTAGGTTCCTATAAATTGAAGGATCTTGTCTTACAAAAACATATTCATCCTGATTTCTTCGCCAATAAATTCTAGGTGAAATCTTCAAATGGCCCTTTCTAAATTGTGTTGAAAAACCCAACAAACTGGTTTGTGTTTCCTCATACTGATTTACCGCCGTTGGTGACGCATAAAAACCGTTTGCACCAAATTTTCTTTCGGAAAAAGAAGCAATCATTTCTACAGGTGTCTTTTGCGTATTGAAAGTACTTTTCAGAAAATAATTTTGGTTATCGTAATCTGTATTAAAACGATATCCTTCCGAAGTATTTCTAGAATAATGAACCAAATGTGAAGAAGCTTCAAAATTAGTATTGGCGGTTACTTCGGCATTTAATTGTTCAAAAGAACCCCCTTGAACGCCGACCGAAACAAACTCTGAAGCTTTCTTTTTGGTTATAATATTCACGGCTCCAGTAAAAGCATTTTGCCCATAAATTCTAGCAGCAGGACCTTTGATGATTTCAATTCGTTCAATTACGTCCAAGGGCAGCGCCATATTTAGCGTATGGTGTCCCGTTTGTGCATCCTCTACTTTAATTCCATCTATTAACAACAAGGTTTGGTCAAAACCTCCACCACGAATGTACAAATCGGCTTGCATCCCAAAGGTCCCTCTTCGTCGTATATCCACTCCAGCAACTTGTTGTAGCAAATCGACTACAGTAGGTGCAGCACTATTTCTAATTTCTTTTGAAGAAATGATAGTGATGGTTCTAGAGTCTTCTGAAAAAGGAATTTCAATCCGGTTGGCAGAAATAACAACTTCCTCTATTTGTTCTGGTATTTGATTTTCTTCTTGTGCAGAAACAACTGCTGAAATAAAACTGAAAATCGCAATAAATTTTAACTTCAAAACGAATAATTTTTAAGTCGGCAAAAATACCCAACCCCATAAAAACGACCTAACATATCTTCCTTGAATTTTCTTGAATTTTACAGTATCTTAATCAAGAATTTTAGGCATATTCATTTAATAAATCCTACCTCCTTGATACACAGAGACAAACTAATTTCTCAACTCACTTCAACAAAAGAATGGGATATTATCATAATAGGAGGAGGAGCCAGCGGATTGGGTATTGCCGTTGATGCCGCTTCACGCGGATTTAAAACCATCCTTTTTGAACAATACGATTTTGCTAAAGGGACTTCCAGTAAAAGCACCAAATTGCTTCATGGTGGTGTTCGCTACCTTGCCCAAGGTGATATAAAATTAGTAATAGAAGCACTTGAGGAAAGAGGTCATCTCGAAAAAAATGCGAGACACCTTTTTAAAAAATTGGAATTTATTATTCCAAATTATACATGGTGGAAAGGTCCCTATTACTTAATGGGGCTAAAATTATACGATTGGCTTTCAAAAAGATTGAGTCTTGGGGGGTCAAAATTCATTTCAAAAAAAACAGTGTTAAAAAGGCTTCCTACCTTAAAATCTAAAGGTCTAGCCAATGGGGTTTCTTACTTCGACGGACAATTTGACGATGCTCGCTTAGCTATAAACCTAGCTCAAACCGCCATAGAATTGGGTGCTGTGTGTTTAAACTATGTAAAAGTTGAACGCTTTAATAAAAACACAAATGATCTTATTGAGTCTATTGAAGTAAGAGATAATGAAACCCGTAAAAGCTATACTTTAAAAGGAAAATCTATTATAAATGCTACAGGGATTTTTACGGATTCGGTTTTAAAAATGTATAACCCAAACCATAAAAAAACAGTGATTCCAAGTCAAGGCATTCACTTAATGTTAGACGGTTCGTTTTTAGAAAGTGACAAGGCAATTATGATTCCTAAGACTAGTGATGGCAGAGTACTGTTTATAATTCCTTGGCATACTAAAGTGATTGCTGGAACGACTGACACACTTATTAAAAAGCCAAAAATTGAACCTATTCCACTTCAAGAAGAGGTGGATTTTATTTTAGAAACCATTAACCAATATTTAACCAAAACTGCAACTCGAAGCGATGTGCTTTCGGTGTTTAGCGGACTTAGGCCATTGGCAAAACCATCTAATGACACGCTAACCACCAAAGAAGTTTCCCGAAGCCATAAAATTATTATCGATAATAACCTTATAAGTATTATTGGTGGAAAATGGACTACCTATCGCCAAATGGCCGAAGATGTGGTTAACCAAATTATAGAATCGTTTCACTTTCAAAAAGTACCGTGTAAGACGGAAGAAATTTCAATTCATGGAAATATTTCAGAAAAATTAATTCTACCAGACCATCTTACCTTTTACGGAAGTGACTTGGAGTCCTATTTAGAATTCGAAAAATCCAATCCTGAATATGCTGAAAAAATTCACCCTAATTATGCGTTTACCAAAGGACAGATAGTTTGGGGTATTCAACATGAAATGGCGCGAACTGTTGAAGATTTTTTATCAAGAAGAATTAGATTACTATTATTAGATGCTCAAGCTGCTCAAGAAGCAGCTTTTATAGTTGCTTCAGTAATGGCAAAAAGCCTAGGAAAAGATAGTAAATGGAAGGAAAATGAGTTATTATCATTTAAAAAACTAGTAGATAAATATATTATACACTAAACCAATTAAAAAAGCCCAAACACTTTTCAGAATTTGGGCTTGTATATGTTATATTCTAATAGTTAGTCTGCTAATACAATCACTCTGTTTTCACTCATTTGCACAGTACCGCTATTAATTTCCAGTACCCACTTCCCTTTATCTTGCGTAAACTTGTTTTTGTGTGCTTCAGCAATGGTAGGGTTTCCAGCAAATTTTACTTTTCCTTTTCCTAATAAAGAAACAATAGCTGCGTGATTATTCAACATTTGAAACTCCCCATCAACACCTGGAACCGTTACGCTTTCGACGTCACCGCTTACTAAAGATGCTTCTGGAGTTACTATTTCTAAATACATAGTGTAAAATTTTAAAACGTTAATTATGCTTCAGCTAGCATTTTCTCACCTGCTTCAATCGCTTCTTCGATAGTTCCTTTTAAGTTGAAAGCAGCCTCAGGAAGACGATCTAATTCACCATCCATAATCATATTAAACCCTTTAATCGTTTCTTTAATATCTACTAAAACTCCTGGAATACCTGTAAATTGCTCTGCCACGTGGAAAGGCTGTGATAAGAAACGCTGTACACGTCTTGCACGACTTACAGATAATTTATCCTCTTCAGAAAGTTCTTCCATACCTAGGATAGCAATAATATCTTGTAATTCTTTATAACGTTGCAGTAACTCTTTTACGCGTTGAGCACAATCGTAATGTTCTTTTCCAAGAATATCTGCAGATAAAATTCTAGATGTTGAATCTAATGGATCCACCGCAGGATAGATACCAAGCTCAGCAATCTTACGAGAAAGTACTGTAGTTGCATCTAAGTGAGCAAAGGTTGTTGCTGGTGCAGGATCCGTTAAGTCATCCGCAGGTACGTAAACCGCTTGTACCGATGTAATAGATCCTTTTTTGGTTGAAGTAATACGCTCTTGCATCGCCCCC
>NZMG01000047.1 GCA_002694465.1 Flavobacteriaceae bacterium
AGCCTCCGTTGTCTGCTCCAAATAAGGAGGTAATGGATCCTGGGATAGGTGCTCCACCACCGGTGGTCACTGTATATCCACACGCTTCATCTACACTTAGTAGTAAATCGGCAAGATTTACCGTTACGGTTCCTGTTGTTCCATCTAAAGTGGCGTCATATACAGTTGAAGTTGGTGCTACAAAAGTTTGACCTACATTAATATCACCAGGTGAAGAAGCGGAAGGAGCATTCCAAGTAAAATCCGGATAATATGTTCCAGTCCCTGTAAGTTGTAAAGATTCTCCAATTGGAGTGCTACCAGGTTCAGAAACTCCAATATCTGTTGAAGTTAATCCAGCAGCAATTCCATCTACGGCAGTAAAGCTTCCTTCATAACTTAAAAATTGAATAACGTTTCCATTATTAGCTAAAACAATTCCGTCTGGAGAGCCATTTTGAATTCCCGTTATTGGAAAATTGATAGCACCAAACCCATCACCCTCATCATCAATTGTTCCCGATAGCGCTACGGTATTATATTCTGTACCGCCATTTCCATTATATAGTACAATGGAATAAGAACTTAGGTCTGTTCCAGCTGGTCCGGCGATTTCTATAGCTTCGTCTTGGTCTGCCCCGGTGTTGTCATAATGAATTTCATTTATAAATACGGGAGCTCCAGATACTTCACCAGCACAAGTTATTACGGGTGCAATATTATCTTCAATGGTAATTACAGCACTACAGGTGGAAGTATTTCCAGAAGCATCAGTAGCAGTTACTTGCACATTGTTTGGTCCAATATCCATACACGTAAAATCCAAACTTGAAGATAACGATCCTCCTGCGTTGTAAATAATGTTTCCATTAAATACTCTAGGATTAAAATTAGAGGCAAAAGGATAAGCTAGTCCAGCACCTTCATAGAACTCTAAATTAGTATCACTGGCAAAAAGTGATCCTGTTGTAGATCCATTAGTATAATTAATAGCAGTAGTAGAAGTAAGTGTTACATAGAAGGCAACCGTTTGTCCTGCGGTAACATTAATTCCTAAGTTAAGATTTAATGGAGTAGGTACATCTGTTCCAGCAGAAGTTACATTTGTAGTTGCCACAAGAGTCCAATCTCCGGGAGTGTTTACAGAAGGAAGGTAAGGTCCTGTTTTAAAGTAAACCTCTACGTCATCCGTAACTCCAGTATCCATATTAATATCAAAAGATTCAATAGTAATATCGTTTAATGCAACAATATCAAACATGTTTCCAGATTGACCGTTATTGGATGCAAAAGTGGTAGTTAAGCTTCCATTAATGGCTGGTGCACCAAACTCTAAAGTAACGGTTGGACAGTTATCTGTAGCCGTAGCAACATCTCCAGGGAATACTGTTACGTTTCCTGTAGCGTCTAATTGCGCTGTAAAGTCTGTACAAACAACCATTGGATCTTCAATATCATTTACCGTAACATCGAAAGTACACGTAGAGGTGTTGCCATCGCTATCAGTAACAGAAGCAGTAACTGTTGTGGTTCCTACAGGGAAGGTACTTCCGCTTGGTGGAGTATATACAATATCCCCAGAGATATCTCCATCTTCCGGGTCAATAGCAGTACCTGCATAATTGGTAACAGCACTACATTCACCAGCGGTATTATTAATCATAATGGTTGAAGGACAAGAAATAACAGGAGGGTTACCTGCTCCTCCTGTAAATGTTTGACCTACATTAATACTCCCAGGGGATTCAGCTACAGGTCCAGTCCAAGAAAAATCCGAGTATAGATTTCCGGAGCCAATAAGCTGAAGCGATTGGCCAACAGGTGTCGTGCCAGCCTCTGAAACACCAATATCTGTTGATGTTATTCCATTGGCTGTTCCAGCAGTAGCTGTAAATGAACCTTCATAACTTAAAAATTGAATAACCGTATTCGTGTTATCAATTAATGCTAATCCATCTGGAGCTCCATTTTGAATTCCAGTTTCAAGAAAACTAAGAGCACCATAACCTGAGCCTTCGTCATCAATTGTCCCAGAAAGGTTTAAAGTTGAATAAACGGTACCATTAGCACCATTATAAAATTCTACTGTCCAACCCGTTAAATTGGTACCAGCAGGACCAGCAATTTCTACAAATTCACCAACATCGGCGCCAGTGTTGTCGTAATGTAATTCATTAATAAAAACAGTTTGCGCTTGTGCAAATAAAGCTGTGATTACTAATAAAAAAGTAAGCGTAATTTTTTTCATAGTATACCTTTAAAAATTTTTAAAGGGCAAATATAAAAGATACCTTTTGCTTATAAAATTTATAGAAGTTTAAATAAAGGTTAACTTTAAAAAAATGAAGGAACCGAGCCTTAATTCAGTTTTTCAGTCAATTTTTTAAAGACCTTTTTTGGGTTTTTATGATCGTAGAGTACATCATAAACAGCTGTAATAATTGGAATTTTTGCCTTCTTTTTGCCTTTGGCTTCGTTAAGATGGTAGGCACTTTTTGTTGCGTAATACCCTTCTGCCACCATATTCATTTCCATCATAGCACTTTTTACCGTATAGCCTTTACCTATCATGGTACCAAATAAACGATTTCGGCTAAACGTGGAATAACCCGTTACTAACAAATCTCCTAAATAAGCAGATCCGTTAATATCGCGTTTCATTTTATGGACTTTTTTTACGTAGCGCTTCATTTCACGAATGGCGTTACTCATCAACACACTTTGGAAATTATCTCCATACCCCAATCCGTGGGCGATACCGGCGGCTAAGGCATAAATATTTTTAAGCATGGCGGCATATTCAGTGCCAATAATATCATCGCTGGTAGTGCATTTTATGTATTCGCAGGAGAGCACATCCGCCACAATTTTTGCTTTTTTCTCATCGGCACAAGCAATGGTTAAATAAGAAAGTCTTTCTAGCGCGACTTCTTCAGCATGGCAAGGCCCCGTAATTACACCAATATCTTTAAACGGAATATTATAATTTGTAAAGAAATGATCTCCCACAATCAAACTACTTTCTGGCACAATCCCTTTAATGGCCGAAAAAATAATTTTACCTTCTAAAGACTCTGTAATGGTTTTTAATTCGGTTTCTACAAAGGCTGAAGGAATGGCAAAAATGAGATAATCTGCGTATGCAACCAACTCGTTAATGTCGTTGCTTAATTTCAGTTTAGTAACATCAAATTCTACCGAACTTAAATAATTAGGATTGTGAAACTCGGTTTTAATATGTTCAACAGCTTGTTCGCTTCGCATATACCAACCTACTTCATCAAGGTTTTCGCAAAGCATTTTTACAATGGCAGTGGCCCAACTTCCTCCTCCAAAAACGGCAAATTTTGGTTTTTTAGACATGAATCACTTTTCAGTTACTCAAAAATACATAATTAGTATTTCAAGAACTAAAATACAAAAGGGGAATCTGTTTAAATCACTCCCCATTAATGTTAATCATCTAAAAAACAATAAGTTAAAAATTGTGGCACGCTTTTCGATTTTCTGAAGTATAGAAATCCTAAAATCACATCTTATGAAAGCATTAAAACTTTTTTTCGGATTCGCCTTAATAGCAACTTTTTTTACTTCGTGTTATACGGAAGTAATTGTAGAAGACCACGTCGATCCCGTTCCAACTATAACTTTGGGAGAACTTTTGGCTTCACACGAGTTGTGGTATGTGGATATCAATCGTTCTAATGCTAGTGGGCAAATTCCGTTTATGCAGCTGGCGTTTACATTGTCTTTCAGAAATGGAACCCTCTACGCCAATAATAATTTGGTAGGTATTGGGGACCAAGGCTACGGCTTCGGAATTGATATAGGATATTACGATACGTTTGCCGATGAATTGGATATCTCTCATGATATTGACGGATTTCATCGTTTTGAAGTGACCCAATTAAACAATCACGAAATAGAGTTGTATTATCGTCCAGCAAATCTGCGTTACATTTTGGTTGGCTATCAAAGAAGCAATTTCGATTATGATTTATTGTTCTATGATAACATCCATTATTTTGTTCAGGAATATGTGGCTTGGGAAAAGATTTATACAAGTCCGTATGGGGAGCCCAATCCTTTTGACTATGAAAATTTTATGCAATTTCTTCCTGGGGGAGGCGATGGTAATTTTTTGAGCTCTCAAGACTCTAACGGGACGAATATCAATAACATATATTGGGATTACAGCGGAATTTACAACGTGGACGATGTGCAAGGAAACGCCTATAGAAAATATTTAACATTAGATTATGACTATTTGGGCAATGAATTTTTTGAGTTGAGCGTTATTAATGACAACACGATAGAATTGTATCATAATCCGTCGGGAACGGTGTACAGATTTAGAGGAAGAGGATACATTACTATTAAAAATAATGAAAGAGGAAAGTTGCGCCTTTCAAAAGCTGAAATTGAAAAGCAAATGAAAAAAATTAGCAACTTTTAAAATATAGAAAACTTTTTGGTTGGTTATTTAGTTGAAAACCGTCTGACTTGTCCCCGTGAAAATGGGGATCTAAGTTGGGCGGTTTTTGTTTTGAAGAATTCTCGGTGTTTTTCTAGGCTTTATAAAAATTCATCTCGTCCAAATACTCCCAAACATTCTGAGGAAGCATAGGCCGAATGTTTTTCCCATCTTTAATGGCTTTCCGTATAAACGTAGAAGACAATTCCATAATGGGAGCATTCACCTTATGAATTTTAGGATGTTTAGTGAATTTAGACTCTATGGTTCCTTCCGAAATTCTTGGATAGACATATAACTCATATCGCTCCAAAATAACTTCGTAGTTTTTCCATTTATGAAAGCTCTTTAAATTATCCTCACCCATAATTAAACAGAAGCTACTTTCGGGATATTTTTCTTCCAAATGTGCCAAGGTATTGACTGTATAATTGGGTTGTGGAAGATCAAACTCTATATTGCTGGCTTTTAACTTTGGATAATCTTCTAGCGCAATGCGCACCATGGTTAAGCGATGGATATCCTCAAGTAAAGTTTTCTTTTTTTTATGCGGATTGTGAGGTGTCACCACCATCCAAACTTCGTCCAAATCACTAAACTCCACCATATAATTGGCAATGGTAAGATGCCCAACATGAATGGGGTTAAACGTACCAAAGTATAGTCCTATTTTTTTGGGAGAGGTCATGCTATTCTTCTTCGTCTAGCGATTTTGAAATATGATTTGCCACTAATTTTTCGGCTTCATTCAAGGCTTTGTCAAGCTGATCGTTTATAATAATAAAATCGAATTGAGGGGCCGTTGCCATTTCTATAGAGGCTTTGGCAATACGCATATTAATTTTTTCTTCGCTTTCAGTTTTGCGGTTTTTTAATCTAATTTTCAACTCATCCACACTGGGAGGTTTTACAAAAACCGCCAAAGTTTCTTTGGGAAATTTCTTCTTAATCCGTAATCCGCCCACCACATCAATATCAAAAATTACGTTTTTACCTTGTGCCCAAATACGTTCTACTTCACTTTTTAGGGTGCCGTAAAAATTATCGCGATAGACCTCTTCCCACTCCAGAAAATCACCATTTTTTATATGTTGTTTAAATTCCTTTAAATCCATAAAATAGTAATCTACACCGTGTTTTTCTTCGCCTCTTGGGGCACGTGAAGCAGCCGAAATAGAAAACTCCAAATTTAATTCGGGTTGTTTGAGTAGGTGTCTTACAATAGTTGTTTTACCACTGCCAGAAGGTGCCGAAAAAACAATTAATTTTCCTCCCTTTTTCATTATAAAACATTTAGGGCTTGTTCCTTAATTTTTTCTAGCTCATCCTTCATTTGCACCACCAATTGTTGCATAGGGGCATAGTTGGCTTTGCTCCCAATGGTATTAATTTCACGACCAATTTCCTGTGTGATAAAGCCTAATTTTTTTCCGTTGGAGTCTGAAGAGTTTAAAGTTTCAACGAAATACTTTAAGTGGTTTTCGAGCCGTACTTTCTCTTCGGTGATGTCGTATTTTTCGAGGTAGTAGATAAGTTCCTGTTCAAAGCGATTGGCATCGACCGTTTCTTTTAATTCTGAAACTGCTTTTTGCAATTTTTCCCTTACATGTTCAATACGTTCGGGATCTATTTTCATTACTTCTTTTAGTAAATCTGAAATTATTTCAATTCTGCCTTTAAAATCGTCTTCAAGCACTTTTCCTTCATCACTTCGGTATTGGTTAATGGCTGCCAATGCTTCATCCACTCCTTTCATAATGTGTTTAAATTCATCCTCATCAATCTCGTCACGTTCTGTTTTTAACGCATCGGGCATGCGTACCGCCATTTTTAGTAATTCGGTTTCGTCCCCATCCACAATATTTTTCATTTGATTCATATACTCCTTAACCACCACTTCATTAATCACGCTACTGGTAGCTTCTCCCGTCACCTCCACATAGAGGTTAAAATCTACTTTTCCACGGGTAAGGGACTTGGCGATGTAATCGCGTAACACGAGTTCTTTTTCGCGATAGCTAGAGGGAACGCGTGCATTAAGGTCGAGCCCTTTGCTGTTAAGCGATTTAATTTCGATGGTAATTTTTTTGGAAGGCAATTCGAGGATGCTTTTGCCGTATCCGGTCATGGACTGAATCATAGTGAGCTATTAAGAAAGCAAAGGTACAACTTTATGAAATTCCATAATTTTTTATAAACGGAAAACATCTTTAACACTTGTTGGGTTGAGCAATTAGATGTTGTTTTTGGAAAATTTAAACAGTTGTTAAAAATATTTAAATGAATACTTTAATAATTTCAATAAGAATTAAAAACATTTTAATAGTCGTTTAATTTATTTCTATAATAAATGAAATAATTTAGATAAAAACTTAACATATTTAAACATTTGATTAAAAGATTTAAATAAACGTTTAAAAAATTATATAAAATATTTAAATTATTTCAATAAACACTTAATTTTTGGGTTTGAAACTTGAAATCTTAAAGGGGTAAAAGTAGCATTGGGATTTGTGTATATTTGAGAAAGCCCTGAGGGAAAAGGTTATTTATTTTTTGGAATGAATATTATAGAAGAAATAGTAAAAAAATATGAAGGGGAATATGCCGAAGAACCTAAAAAGGCATCTATTTTAGCTGGGGGTCGATATAGTTTTCATCCTCAAAAAGGAGTAATTGAGATAGATGGAACCAAAATTTCAATTAATATCAAGGCCGTAGGGGGTGCTTCACAAACAGCAGAGCCTTATAGGTTTATATTATACCTTGATAAAGATTATGGAAAAAAACTTGAAATTTTTCCAAAAGGAAATTTTAAAAGATTAATAGAATATGTTGCAAATATATTTTCTCCTCCTTCGGAAGCCATATATAAGAAATATACATTTAAAGGCGATTCAGATTTAATATCAAAATTGAAAAGAGATAAATCATTTTGTAAAAAAATGGAGGATGAAAGGCTTTATATTCTTATTTGGAAAAAGAAACCAAAACATCTAGTTTTAACACCTGCCCATGGTATTGACGGTGTTGAACATTTTGAAAAAATACTGTCTATTTTAAAAATAATCCAAAGTAAAATTAAGGGGGAAAACGCATAATTATTTTTACTTATTCTCACCAAATTTCTCCTTTAGATACTTTTCGGTATAAGGAATAATCAATAAAATAAGGAGTGTATTGGCTATGACCGTGAGTAAAAAATTATATTCAGGAATTACGAAATAAAAAACCCCAGGAAACATAAAACTAAACAGGGCTAGTTGTATCGACTTTTTGGAGGCATACTCTTGTGCGGCTTTCCAAGTTTCTTCATTTTTCATAGAACGTGAGGTTCTATAGCCATACCACCAATTTATCTTTTTGGGAGGATATTTTTGTACGATAGCAAATAAAAGTAAGATAAAAGCACAATATCCCGTGGCCCAATAAAGTTGTGTATCGACATCCATAAAAACTTAATCCAATTTCATAATCTTAATATTTCGATACCACACTTTATCTCCGTGGTCTTGTAACGCAATATGACCTGTGGGATATTTTCCAAAACCTTCCCAAGTAGCAAACTTAGATTGCCCTACCATATCGTCCCAAGCTTCTCCATTCACAGGGAAGTACACAATATCTACTCCATTCATAGTCACTTTCCCTTGACCTGTGTTATGATTCACTTCAATCACACAAAGATTCCATTCGCCAGCAGGTTTTACTGCTTTTTCTCTAGGAGCTAACATATCGTATAATGCTCCCGCTTTGTGCGTTCCTTCGCCCACAAAGGAGTCGGGGTGTTTTTCATCGTCTAGCACTTGTATTTCGGGACCTGTTTGATACGCTTCTGGGAATTTAGGATCTTCATGAACCCCCCAGAAAATCCCGCTATTGCCGCCTTCCGAAATTTTCCATTCTAAGGACAACACAAAGTTGGTAAAAGTGTCTTTGGTAATAATATTTTTTCCACCTTCCTTGCTAGGTGTAAATGCCATGGCGCCGTCTTTTATAGACCATTCTGCAGGCATATCTTCCATGAGATAACCTCTCCATTTATCTAGGGAAGAGCCATCAAAAAGGGTAATCCATTCTTGTACTGTTTCGGATTTTGTGTCTTCCATAGGTTCGGTCTCAGCCATATTTTCTTTTGCTTTTTCTTTACAAGAAATAGTTATTAAAAGCAAAACTGCTAATAAGGATATTTTTTTCATATTCTTTTATTTAAAGTTCGCGCACCCAAATATTGCGATAGCTTACGCCACTCATATCTCGGTGGTCTTGTAATTTAATTGGAGCAGGACCATGGGCATCATTTTTAGGCCAGCCGATATATTCGGTTGTGCCTTCCAACTCAAAATGATCTTGCGTCAAAACACCATTTAATAATACGGTTAGTGTTGCCGATTTGGTTTTATTGCCCTCTGCATCAAACTCAGGCGCGTGAAAAATAATGTCGTAGGTGTTCCATTCTCCCGTGGGCACCGCTGCCATAACCAATGGAGGAGATTGTTTATAAATGGAAGAAACCATTCCGTTTACGTAGGTAGGATTATTGTTGTTGTCGAGAATTTGTACTTCGTAGCGATTCTGAAAAAACACGCCACTATTACTTCGGTTTTGATTGGTTTGTTTATTCTCTGGATTGCTTCGCCACTCTAAGTGCAATTGAACACTTCCAAAGTTTTGCTTGGTTTGAATATCTCCTGTTTTGTCCTTTACAGTCATACTGCCATCGGGATTAAGAGTCCATTTTACTTCGGTAGAATCCACTGCCGAAATCCATTCATCGAAGTTTGTCCCATCGAACAAAATAATGGCATCGCTAGGGGCACCGTTATTTCCATTAGGGTTTACTTTTGCAGGAATGGGTTCCCAAATTTCGGTTTCTTCAGGTTGGGTAGGTTCTATTTCTATTTTTTCTGATGTTACCTTTTCTGAATTAATTTCGGCTTCTGAAGAGACCTTTTCTTTACACGAAATAAATAGTAGCGTTGTGCCAATAATGAAGGCTATTTTATTCATAATCCTAATATTTTTTTTAGTTTTTCTTTATCAATTTCAGCACCTGCAAAATCATCGAAGCGTTTTTGGGTTACTTCAATAATTCGATCGCTTATAAATTTGGCCCCTTCTCGAGCACCTTGTTCGGGGCTTTTTATCACACATTCCCATTCCATGACCGCCCAAACATCACAGCCATATTCGGTTAGTTTACTAAATACTGTTTTGTAGTCTATTTGTCCATCGCCTAAAGAGCGATACCGTCCTGCACGGTCTTTCCAATCGCTATACCCACCAAAAGCACCGCGTTTTCCATCGGGAATAAATTCGGAATCTTTTACGTGAAAGGATTTTATAAATTCGTGGTAATGGTCAATGTATTGAATGTAATCTAATTGCTGAAGCACAAAATGACTTGGGTCGTATAAAATATTTACTGCTTTGTGATTACCAGTAGCTTTTAAAAATCGTTCAAAAGTAACCCCGTCGTGCAAATCTTCCCCTGGGTGAATTTCGTAACAAACAGCAACTCCGTATTCTTCAAATTCATTTAATAACGGAAGCCATCGTTTTGCCAATTCTTCAAAACCCATTTCTACTAATCCCTCTGGGCGTTGTGGCCACGGGTGCCATGTATGCCAAAGCAAGGCACCACTAAAAGTGGCGTGGGCTTTTAGTCCTAAATGTTTGCTGGCTTTTGCTGCGCTAATAAGTTGTTGACGAGCCCACTCGGTGCGCTTTTTTGGGTTGTTTTTGCAGTCGTCTGGAGCAAAATTGTCGAACATTAAATCGTATGCAGGATGCACCGCTACCAATTGTCCTTGGAGGTGGGTAGAAAGTTCGGTTATTTCGAGACCGTAACTGTTAATTTTTCCTTTTAGTTCGTCACAATACACTTTGCTTTCTCCGGCAAGATTTAAATCGATTAATCTACTTTCCCAAGTAGGAATTTGAATTCCCTTATATCCTAAATCTGCAGCCCATTGGCAAATACCTTCCAAGGTATTGAAAGGTGCTTTGTCATCCATAAATTGGGCTAAAAAAACAGCAGGTCCTTTAATGGTTTTCATAATACTGCCCGCTGAGGCGGGTATCTTTTTAATTGTTAGTTAATTTTTATCGGCTTTCAATATACATCCCCCTTAATCCCCCTTCAAAGGGGGAAATTATAATTCTTTCCAAACATTACCCTCTTTGTGGGAGGCAACGCTGGTTTCAATAAAGTTCATTCCGCGAACACCATCTCGCATGGAGGGAAATTCGGCTTTATCATATGGTTGATTTCTTACCGCTTTTGCCACTCCTTTGTATATATTCCCCATAGCATCAAAAATACCTTCAGGATGTCCTGGGGGCAACTTAGTTCCGTCCAGAGATAGTTTACTATTGTAAACGTTTCCAGGTTTTAGCGTTTTAATGGGCTCACCGTCTTCTAAATGGTATAAATAATTAGGGTTTTCCTGTTCCCATTTTAACCCCCCCCTTTTTCCGTAGACCGCCACGGCAAAATTATTTTCTTCGGCGGTGGCAATTTGGCTAGCTCTTATAACCCCTTTGGTGTATTTTCCTAAACGAACTAATACGGTGCCGTCGATATCCATTTGGTTATCGTCGTACAAATGGTTGAGGTCTGCCAAAATGGATTTTACATCCATTCCCGTAACAAACTCCAACATCTGGTATGCGTGAACTCCAATATCTCCCATACAGCAGCTTATCCCCGATTTAGAAGGGTCTAATCGCCATGTGGTGTTACGCTTTTCTTTATCGTGAATAATGGGATTTATCCATCCTTGGTAGTATTGTACATCTACTTTTTGAATGTCGCCAAGAACACCCTCTTCTATCATTTTCTTCATTTGGCGAACCATTGGGTAGCCTGTATAGGTATGGGTAAGTGCAAAAATGTTGTTGTTTTGTTTCTGAAGGGCTTCCAATTCTAGAGCTTCGGCATAGGTCATGGTCATCGGCTTTTCACAAATAACATGAAAGCCATTTTCAAGTAGCTTTTTCGCCATGGGAAAATGCAAAAAGTTAGGTGTTAAAACTGAAAACACCTGAATCCTTTCACTCTTTGCTAATTTTAATTCTTCCGCCACCATGGTGTCAAAATCTTTATAGATTCTGCTAGTTGGGATTCCTATTTCGTTGGCAAAAGCCTTATTAGCTTCAAAATCGGGATTAAAAACGGCCCCTGTTAATTGATAAGCGTCAAACATGCTAGCGGCTACTCGGTGCAATACTCCAATTAGAGAATCGCCACCGCCGCCTAGGACGCCCCATCGTATTTTGTTACTCATAGTTTTATTCTTTGTATTCTATTTTTTCGTTTTTAAATAATAGGGCAAAAAGCACTAAAACTCCAGCTGCAAATAATGCAGGGAAGGTCCAAATGGATTGCCAAGTATGGCCTCCTTCAGTAATAATATTCGAGTCAGTAATTTTTCCCGCCACATAAAATCCAACAAGCATACCTACCCCATACGTTGCTAAGGTAATTAACCCTTGCGCAGCACTTTTTATTTTTTCACCCGCTTTGCTATCGGTATAAATTTGGCCTGATACGAAGAAAAAGTCATAACATATTCCATGGAGCACAATTCCAGTGATTAACATAAAAAATAACTCGCCAGCATTGCCATAGGCAAAGAGTAAGTATCGTAAGACCCAAGCTAACATTCCAAACAGAATGGTCTTTTTGAATCCAAATTTTTTGAAAAAGAAAGGAAGTAATAGCATAAATAATACTTCCGAAATCTGTCCTGCTGAGGCCCAAGCGGTAGAGTTTTCTACACCACTTTCAGTTAAAAAAGGACTCAGATTTTGATAGTAAAAGGCTAATGGAATACAGATTAATACCGATGCTAGGAAAAATACTAAGAAATTTCTATCTTTTAATAATTTAAGTGCGTCTAACCCTAATATATCAGATAGAGTAACTTTTTCACCTTTGGGAACACTAGGAGGTGTTTTTGGAAGTAGAAAACTAAAAACTCCCAAAACAGCTGAGGCTATTGCGGTCATTAAAAAAGTATTGGACAACATTCCTTGACCTATATTTTCTAAAGAATCCCATTGAAAGGCAAAACTAATAAGGAGCCCTGCAACGATCCATCCAATAGTGCCCCAAACTCTAATAAGTGGAAAGTCTTTTGAAGGATCTTTCATTTGGTTAAATGAAACTGAATTCACTAAAGCCAAAGTAGGCATATAGGCAATCATATATCCTAAAACGTAAGGATAAAAAACGGCAAAATCTGTCGCTTGGGACATTTGATACATTAGTACAGCACCAATTAAATGCAGTACCCCCAAAATCTTTTCAGCATTAAAAAAACGATCTGCGATGAGTCCTATAATGAAGGGAGCAATGATAGCACCCCAAGATTGTGTGGAATATGCCATGCCCGTTTCGGCACCAGAAGCGGACAGATTATTTCCTAAAAAAGTACCCATGGTTACAAACCATCCTCCCCAAATAAAAAATTCGAGGAACATCATAAATGATAATTGAAAACGAGTGGTTGATTTCATATTTTTTAGATTAGTTAGCTTTTTCTAGTCCCTTAATGACCAAATTTTTTGTTGCCATAATTCCTTCTGAAGGATCTTCGTATTCTTCATTTTCGTATTCTACCCCAATATATCCTGTAAAACCGGCATCTTTGAGTATTTCCATCATTTTGTAATAATCAATCTTTGTTTCATCCCCATTTTCATCAAAATTTTGAGATTTTGCAGATACAAATCCTTTAGCGTGTTTCATCAATTTTGCAATTCCTTCATAACGATCATATTCCTCTAAACAAGGCCCATTCCATCGGTCACCCTTTTCTCTTAAAACACAAAAATTACCAAAATCTGGAAGAACACCAACGTTGGGCATATTTACTTCATCAATCACCGCAACCATATAATCTGCATTATTAGAGAGTTGTGCATGATTTTCGGGTAAAATCATAATATTCTTTTCGGCCGCATAGGCACCTAATTCCTTTAAGGCGGCGACAGAAGCATTATGCCATGGTTCTAACTCTGTAAAGCCAAATAAATTTACTCGAATAGCAGGTGAACCAACAGCGGCGGCGGCATCAATCCAATTCTTGTGTTTTTTAATAGATTCTTGTCTCTTTTTTTCGTCTGGATCTGCTAATTCGCCTGCGGTATCAATCATAATTAGACCAAAGGATACCCCTGCCGAATCATTTTTAATTTTCCATTCATTAGCTAGGTTCATCACCCAATCTTCATAGGGAATGGTGGTGTCTTTGGGATATAACTGATCAACATATTCAATCATATCGAATCCTAAATCTTTTGAGCGTTTTGCAAAATCCATGGGATCCATTAATCCTTTTTGAATGGGTAGGTGAAATGACCATTGTGCTAATGAGAATTTAACATCATTTGTTGGAATTGTGTCATTAGAAACAACGGTTTCTAAGGTTTCTGCAGGTTCTTCTTTGCCATTTTTGCAGGCTATTAATGTAGTTAGGGATAATAAAAGAATAAAGATATTTTTCATTGTATGAGGATGTTGGTTATTTAAGTTTGATTTTTTCTGAAAAATTTCTTCTAAGATAATTCTTTTTTGAAAGGACTCAATCCCTAAAGGGTACCGATTGCGAATTTCGCACCCGAAAACGTTTTCGGTTATCAATCTTGTTCTTTTAGGAATGTATTTTTGTGTAATCGGAAAAAATAGTGGAAATTAGTAGTTAACTTTATAGTTCTTAGTTAAAGATTTTGCGACTTCTATACTAAGATATTTTTAGACTAAAATCACTTTTAAAACAAATAAACACACAATGGCAAACCCTGATGAAATGTATGATGCTATCGTAGTTGGTTCTGGAATAAGCGGCGGATGGGCTGCAAAGGAACTTTGCGAAAATGGCATGAAAACATTGGTTCTTGAGCGAGGACGAATGATTAAACACATTGAAGATTACCCAACAGCAAATATGGATCCTTGGGATTTTAAGTTTAAAGGACAATTACCTGTTGAAGAACAAAAAAAACAACTTAAACAAGCGAGAACCGGATACACCACAGATGAAGCACATAGGCATTTCTTCGTGAATGATTTGGTGCACCCTTATAATGAAACAAAAAGATTCGATTGGATTCGCGGATATCACGTGGGAGGTCGATCTATTATGTGGGGGCGTCAAAGTTATCGTTTAAGTGATATTGATTTTGGGGCTAACAAAAAAGAAGGAATTGCCGTAGACTGGCCTGTTCGATATAAAGATATAGCACCATGGTATGATAAAGTGGAAGAGTTTATAGGAGTAAGTGGGGAAGCCCTTGGACTAGAAGTACTGCCTGATGGAATATTCTCTCCTCCTATGGAATTAAACTGTGCCGAAATAGATTTAAAAGAATCTATGGCTAAAAATTATGATGATGGAAGACTGGTAACTATTGGTCGTACAGCACACCTTACTGGGACTAAAACACATGACGGTCGTTCCAATTGTCAATTTAGAAACCGTTGTATGAGAGGATGCCCATTTGGAGGTTATTTTAGTAGTGTTTCTTCAACACTACCCGCGGCTGAAAAAACAGGAAATTTAACATTACGACCTAACTCAATTGTACACGAAGTTATTTATGATGATGCTACAAAAAAAGCTACAGGTGTTAGGGTTATAGATTCAGAAAGTGGAGAAAAGATGGTTTTTAATGCCAAAGTAGTTTTCTTATGTGCTTCAGCCATTGCAACTGCTAGTATATTACTTCAGTCCAAAAGCGATAGATTTCCTAACGGAATGGGGAATGATAGTGGGGAGTTAGGATGTAATATCATGGACCATCATTTTAAAGCAGGAGCATGGGCCAATGTAAATGATTTTGAAGACAAACATTATAAAGGACGTAGACCTAACGGACTTTATATTCCAAGATTCCGAAACATTGGCGGAAAAACAGATATGCCCAACTTTAAAAGAGGGTATGGATATCAAGGAGGTGCTAGCCGTGGTCGTTATGACGAAATGGTCGCCGAACTTGGATATGGAAAAGATTTAAAAAAGGCCGTGACAGAACCTGGAAGTTGGAGAATGCTCCTATTAGGGTTTGGTGAGTGCCTACCATATCATGAAAATAAGATGACGTTAGATTACGACAAACTTGATAAGTGGGGATTACCTACCATTACATTTGATGCAGAGTGGAAAGAAAATGAATACGAAATGCGTAAAGATATGGTGCAACAAGCTGTTGAAATGCTAGAAAAAGCTGGATTTAGTGATATTGAACCTTGGGATGATCCCGGAGCTCCTGGATTGGGAATCCACGAAATGGGAACTGCGCGAATGGGGAAGGATCCAAAAACATCTGTTTGTAATGGAAACAATCAACTCCATGCGGTACCTAATGTGTACTGCACCGATGGATCTTTTATGACTTCGGCAAGTTGTGTAAACCCATCTTTAACCTATATGGCATTTACTGCGCGAGCAGCAAATCATGCCGTTAATCAAATTAAAAAAGAAGCCTAATGGATAGAAGACAAGCCTTACGAAATCTTGGTTGGGGAGCTGGAGCCTTAGTAGCAACACCTACCATAATAAGTATATTACAAAGCTGTAAAGAAGCGGGTCCAACTTTCACCCCAGCTTTTGTTACGCAAGCACAAGGACATGCACTAAAAAGCATGGTGGATTTAATCATTCCTAATGACGAAGAAATACCTGGTGCAGTGGCCATGGGAGTACATCAATTTATTGATAGTTACTGGAATGAAGTACTGCCTTCAGATAAAGCTGATATTGAAGATGAATTTTGGGAAGTTTCTTCCTCAAGAGAAAAGCAGTTTGTAAAAAATGCCTTTAATACGTTTGAAGCTGAATTTAAAGCGACCTTTAATAAAGAATTAGATAAAGGAACGCCAGAAGAATTTGATCAAATGCTAGCGAAGTACTTAAAAACACCTAAAGAAACACAAATAGAATATGGTAGAAAGTATGGGGAGTTTTTAGAAGCAAGTAAAACAGATCCTGCTGCTACTTTTGATAAAGATGCCCAGTTGTTTTATTTAACCTCTTCCATTAGAGGATTAACGGTTTGGGGATGGAAGACAAGTGAAGAGATTGGTAAAAATGTACTTTGGTACGACCCGGTTCCGGGGCAACAAAAAGGATGTATTCCTTTAAGCGAAGCAGGAAACGGAAAAGCCATGGCTTTATAAATTTAAAGAAATGAACCGTAGAAAATTTATACAAAAGGGAGCCTTAACAGGTTCCCTTTTTACATTAGGAGGAAGTGTTTTGGCTACTGAATTGTTTTCAATAAAGACTCAATTTATAACTGAAAAACATTCATTTAATTTAAAATATGCTCCTCATGATGGGATGTTTAAAGCTCATGCTGGGGAAGATATTATTGCTCAGTTAGAGTTTATGGCAGCACAAGGGTTTACTGCTTTTGAAGATAATGAAATGCGAAACCGCCCTATGGAAGAACAAAACCGAATAGCTTCAAAAATGGGGCAATTAGGTATGGAAATGGGCGTTTTTGTGGCGCACAAGATTTATTGGAAAGAGCCTAATTTGGCCAGTGGGAAACAAGAATGGCGAGACGAGTTTCTTCAGTATATAAAAGACGCGGTTGAGGTAGCAAAAAGAGTAAATGCTAAATGGATGACTGTAGTCCCGGGGCATGTAGATTTGCACTTGGACAATGATTTTCAAACAGCCAATGTGGTTGAAACTTTAAAGCGGGCAAGCGATATTTTGGAGCCCCATAATTTAACCATGGTTTTAGAGCCACTTAATTTTAGGAATCATCCGGGTTTGTTTTTAAACGAATCTCCACAAGCTTTTCAAATTTGTAAAGCAGTGGATAGCCCTTCTTGTAAAATACTTTTTGATATTTACCACCAGCAAATTCAAGAAGGAAACTTACTACCTAATATTGAGGCTTGTTGGGATGAGATTGCTTATTTTCAAATAGGGGATAACCCAGGAAGAAATGAACCCACCACAGGAGAAATTAATTATAAAAATGTATTTAAATACATTTATGAAAAAGGATATAATGGTATTTTAGGAATGGAACACGGGAATTCGGTTTCTGGAAAAGAAGGCGAGCAAAAAGTCATTGATGCCTATAAAAAAATGGATGATTTTTTATAAAACCACCCATTTTCAAATTATGGCAAAAATAAATCGAGTTATTCTACTATAAATTTTCCTTTCATCATAGCAACATGCCCCGGAAAGCTACAGATAAAGTCATAAGTTCCTGCCGCAGGTGCCGTAAAAGTTATACTTGTAGATTCACCTCCACCCAACATTTTTGTATGAGCGATAACCTCTTTCCCATCTTCAGGAATCCAATCGGCTGCTTCACCAGCATCTGAAGCCTTTATTCCAAATTCTTGCATATTTACACCCTGCATTAACAATACAAAGTTATGCCCCATCACTTTTTTATCTAATTTCCCTACATGTCGAAGGGTTAAAGTAACTTCTTGCCCTGCCTTTACTTTAATTTCATTTTTATCGTATTGCATCATGTCGTTTCCAGTAAGTGCTACATTTACTGTATTTGCATCTTCAACTTTTTCGGTTTTTTGAGTCCCAATTTTCATAGTCTCTTTATCCTCTTTCTTTTCTTCTTTTCCACCACAACTTATAAAAAGGCTTAAGGAAACTAAGATTAGTAATGACATTATTTTTTTCATAGTTCTATTTTTTGGTTAAAAATTGAAGTGTTCGTTCTTCGCTATAATAGGTTTCATCAGTTTTATGAAACCCAACATGGCCTCCATGTTTTGGAGTTTCAAGATAAATGTTTTTCGACTTTTCCGCAAGCGAAATGGGATAACAATTTTGTGATAAAAAACTATCGTTTTGTGCATTCAGAATTAAAACAGGAATATCAATTTCTGGTAAAAACTGTAGACTACTATTTTTTTCATAATAGTCGAAAGCGTCTTTAAATCCGTGAGCAGGCGCCGTGTAGATGTCGTCAAACGTTTTGAGACTTTTAATTTTTTTGTAATCGGAAACACTCATCAATTCTGGAAATTGCTTCATTTTTAACTTGTATTTCTTTCGTAAATCGAATAAAAATGATGTGCGATATACCCAATTATTCCAAAGGGAAAGTTGTTCTAAGGAACCTTTTAAGCTCAATGGAGCAGAAATAGCTACCCCAACCACAATTTCTTTAGGCACCTGGGTTCGTTCTCCTAAATATTTTAAAAGTAAATTCCCGCCCAAGCTAAAACCCACTAAAGCTATTTCAGCATAACTATTTTTCTCCAGAAGGTGGTTTACAATTGCCTCCAAATCGTCTGTTTTACCAGCGTTATACGATTGATAACTACGATTGGTTTCACCACTGCACCCACGATAATTTACGGCGCAGGTGTCCCATCCGTTTTTACACAATACGTTTGCTTGACCCCGCATGTATGTGCGTTGAGCGTTCCCCTCCAGGCCGTGAAGAATGATGGCAATTTTATTTGTAGGCTTCTCTGAAAAAGCAAAATCTAAATCCATAAAATCACCATCCTCCAATTGAAGCCGTTCCCTTTGTTGAACGAGCTTTGGAGCGGTTCTTAATTTCGCAGAATAAATGGTAGAAAAATGCCCATTTTTAAAAAGTCCTTTAGGAAAATACTGCGAAGAAACTAAGGGCATTTATAATATATTTATGATTATTTGGTTTAAAAGAGCCTTAAATTTACGGCAAAAATTAGAACGTGTATACAAAACTATTTGAAATACGATGGAGCGATGTGGATGCCAACCTTCATTTAAGAAACAGTGCCTATATAGATTATATGAGCCATACCCGCATGAGTTATTTTAACGAAAAGGGATTTGGTCAAAAGCGATTATACAAAATGCATTTGGGACCTGTTGCGCTCTATGAACATATGTATTATTTTAAAGAGGTTTTCCCTGGTAAGCCGATACAAGTTTCCATTCAGTTAAATGGAATTTCGGAAAAAGGGACGTTCTTTTCTTTTGTCCATAATTTTTACAATCAAGAGGGTAAAAATCTTGCACGATGCGAAATGCTTGGTGCTTGGATAGATTTAGAAACACGAAAATTGGCAGATCCCCCTCAAGATATTTGGGAATTTTTGGACGGAATGGATAAAACCGAAGATTTTAAAATTCTTACCAAAGAAGATACCCGTAAATTTCAGCAACACCCTAAGGATTTATAACTTTCGCTTTAGGTTTTCTAGTAGAGAGAAATACTCCTGTAAAAATTAAAACAGCGGCGATCAATCGTAATGGCGTTAAGGAATCTGCACCAACAAGTAGGGCAAATATGGTTGCTACCACAGGTTGTAGATACATAAAAACACCAATGGTTGAAGGGCTAAGTTGTTTTAAGGCGTAAATATTAAAAAGATAGGTTAGGAAGGTTGTACCTACTACTACAAAAATTAGTTTTGCAATTTGCGAAATTTGAAGGGTTGCCCAGGAAACTTCCATAAATTCCGAAACACCAATTGGGAGGTTTATTATTAGTGCAAAAAGGAAAAAGAACTTCATTAAGGTGATGGAACTGTATTTACCAACGAGGGGCTTCACTAAAATTAAATACACCGAATAAGATGCTGCATTCACTACAAAAAAGAAGTTTCCTAACGGAATGTTTGGAGCATTGGGTTGTGTTTTTGCGCCAAATAGAATTAGCGTTAGTACCCCGATAATACCTAAAGAAATACCAATAGATTTTAACCACGTTATCCGTTCTTTTAAAAAAATAGCAGAAAGAATCAATAAAAGTACTGGGGCAGCAGTAATAACAACCGAACTATTTACTGGAGTGGATAATTCTAATCCTTTAAAAAACATATTCATGTTAAGAACCATTCCAAAAAATGCACAGGCAATAATGG
The DNA here is from genome assembly GCA_002694465.1 of Flavobacteriaceae bacterium. GTDB lineage: Bacteria > Bacteroidota > Bacteroidia > Flavobacteriales > Flavobacteriaceae > Halomarinibacterium. The sequence goes on from NZMG01000047.1 coordinate 20,319, forward strand.
TAAAGAGGTCTTTTTTGTCGATTTTTTCGGAAGGATAAAAAACACTTATAGCCCAAAATAAAACGGCAGCCCCTCCTACGCGCAATAGTATAAAACCAAAGGGTCCAATGATATCTGGCATTAATCCCTTTGCAATGGTATGGTTTATCCCATAAATTGTACTGGCTGCTGTTGCGGCTAATAGTGCCCAAGCACGAGCGTTCATGAGTTGTGTATAGATTCTTTGGCTGCGGCAACCGTTTTTTTGCTGTTTCCAATAAAAATGTTATTTCCATTCACAATTACGGGACGACTTAAAAAGGTATAGTGTTCCAAAATGAATCGTTTGTAATCTTCTTCAGTTAGGGTTTCGTTTTTAAGATTTCGTTCTTTATAAAGATTCGCTCTTCGACTAAAAAGCGCTTCATAACTTCCTGCTAATTTTTTTAACGCTTCAAGTTGTTTTACGGTAAGCTCTTCTTTTTTGATATCCTGCAGCACAAAATCTGAAGGAAGATTAAGTTCTTTTATAATTCTTACACAAGTGCTACAAGTAGAAACGTGGTAGATTTTTTTCATGGGAAATAAGTGTTAGACAGATAAGGTTTGGCTTCTTTTAAAGGGATTTCAAAAATAATAGGCCCTTCGGCATAACTTGCTATATCGTATGGGTTATAAATAAAAATGATATTTTTCTTTGAAATACCTATGGTTTCAGGAAGGGAAAATGTGTCGTCTTCGAACCAAAACCCGGTATAATTAATAGATTCATTTTCTGGAATTTTGTATTCCTTTCTGAAGGCTTTTTCAGCAAGCTTTAAAAACCCTTTTTCATCTTCAAATAATTCGCTTACGGTAATTTCTTCGCCTGTTTCTTTGTCAATATTTTTAAAATGCGTACTTCCGTAGCCGTGTGCACCTCCTGTAAAAAGATAGCTTTGTAGCTGAAGACAAAGGATATTTTCGTTTTCAAACATTTCTGAAACAGTTACCTCAGCTTCATACTGCATGTTGTATTCAAATTCATTTTTATGGTCTCTGTAGGCTATTATAAATTGACGTGCTGCTTCTTCAATTGATTTGGCTGAAGGCCTATCATCTTCTCCTAAGAAAAGTGACTTTATAATATACGACTCAATTTGGGAGTTAATTTTTAAAGCAGTTGCTTCATCCCCCTCAACTTTTATATAATCGATGGTAATTTTTGAACAAGAATCGTTTTCACAGATTTTTAAATCACTTTCTGTAAAACTTTCAGATGAAAATGATATGGTTGAAGCTTTTTTACATCCTACTAAAACGATGAGACTTAATAAAAAGAATAGGCGTAATTTCATGATACAAAAGTACAAAGTTTTTATAATGATAAGGGAAAGCGTACTTTTGTTTCTTCAAAAATTGATTTATGAAATTTAACACTAAAACTATACACGGAGGACAGGAACATGACAAGGCCTATGGAGCGGTTATGCCTCCCATTTATCAAACTTCTACCTATGCCCAATCTACTCCTGGGGAACATAAAGGGTATGAGTACTCTAGAACGCACAACCCAACTCGAAATGCTTTAGAAAATTCCTTCGCAAGTATCGAAAATGGAAATTACGGGTTGGCTTTTGGAAGTGGATTGGCTGCTATCGATGCAGTTATTAAATTATTGAAGCCTGGCGATGAAGTCATCTCTACAAATGACCTTTATGGAGGAAGTTACCGCCTTTTCACTAAAGTTTTTGAAGGGTTTGGTGTAAAGTTTCATTTTATAGGAATGCAAAATGCTTCAAATATTGAAGCATATGTAAATGCAAATACAAAATTGATCTGGGTTGAAACCCCTACCAATCCAATGATGAACATCATTGATATTAAAGCTTGTGCTACCATTGCAAAAAAGCACAATCTCCTATTGGCAGTGGACAATACTTTTGCTACACCTTATTTGCAACAACCGCTTGATTTGGGAGCCGATATTGTGATGCACAGTGCCACAAAATATCTTGGAGGGCACAGTGATGTGGTCATGGGAGCATTGGTAGTAAAGGATAAAGAATTAGCAGAAAGATTATATTTTATTCAAAATGCGAGTGGAGCCATATGTGGACCACAAGATAGCTTTTTAGTATTACGCGGTATTAAAACACTTCATGTTAGAATGCAACGCCATTGTGAAAATGGTAAACATATTGCAGAATATCTGGTAAATCACCCTAGAATTGAAAAAGTGTATTGGCCAGGTTTTGAAAACCACCCAAACCACGAAATTGCTAAATCTCAAATGAAGGATTTTGGTGGAATGATATCTTTTGTAACCAAAGGGAATAGTTTTGAAGAAGCTATAAAAATAGTAGAAAAACTAAAAGTGTTTACCCTTGCCGAAAGTTTGGGAGGCGTAGAAAGTTTAGCCGGTCATCCTGCAAGTATGACCCATGCAAGTATTCCAAAAGAGGAACGAGAAAAAACAGGTGTCGTGGATTCCTTAATTCGATTAAGCGTAGGGATTGAAGACATAGATGATCTCATAGCCGATTTAAAACAGGCAATTGGATAATAAAAAAGGCACCACATTAGGTGCCTTTTTTATAATATTCTATTCAATTATTTAATCTAAGTAATAAATATAGCCCACATTGAGCCAAAAGATCCAGTCATTGGCTTTGTTTTCTGGAACAGGAACACCATTTCCTTCACCTAGGGATTGTTCGTTAAATTCTTCTTGAGGGTTTAAACCATCTACCCAATTGGAAAAATAGTACTGCCATCTGGCGTCCAGCATTAGGTCGCTTAAAGGGCCTAATTTATAACGTATCCCGGCACTCATTACAATACTCCATGTGGAGTCACCTTCCTGTTGGAATGAATTATAGTACTTAATAGGAGTCGTGATAGGAGTATTTAGTGCTCCTAAGTCACTATACACTTCAGGATCAAAACTTACCCAATGCACTCCAAAACTTCCAAATGGAGCTATTTTATAGGATCCTGCCGCAAAGTCACGGATACTTAAAGGGAAAAATTCTAATTGCGCACCAATATCAAATACCGTAGAAGAACCTTTCATAGCTCTCAATTGATCTGCTGTAATTCCTGTTCTATCGGGATCTACCCATTTCCCTAAATGCTCAAAATTAGTTTTGTGATAATCTATTTCACTACGTATTTTAAAGTGGTCATTAAAATAGGTGTCTTTGGTATAACAGTTACAATCTGCTCTATACGAGAAATTAATGTAATGAACAATTCCAACTCCAAAACCTACATTACCAATGTTAGTTTCAAAATCATTTCTTACACCAAAATCTGAGTAGAAAACAACGGGTCCTGTGATGACTCCTATCTCATGGGAGAAGCCAAATTGGCTATAAACTTCTTGCCTTATAAGCGCAAAAAATAAAAATACCAATAGCAAAATTCTGGTATTCATTGTAATTTAGGTTTAGATTGAGACGTAACAAATATATAAAAACATATCTAACAGAGAAATATATTATAATTAAATAGCTTATTTCGGCAAAAAAGACAGTGCTTTTTTTATAGATAACTTATATTTGCCACTAATTACGAAAACGTTTTCAAAACTATTAAATTGTTAATTTGAAGATGTTTTTGAGATTATATTCTATAAGATTACTATTATTTTTAATTTTTATTGTTAATTCTAAAATTTCAATTGAAATGTTACTTCGAGATTTCTTTTTAACTAAAAACAAATTGAAGGGCATTCCATCGTTCCATTAAAAACAAATATTTTATTCAGATGAAACAAAGTATTAAAGATTTCATTTCAAAAGTTGGTGAAATGAACCCCAATGAGCCTGAATTTATGCAGGCTGTTACCGAAGTTGCAGAAACTGTAATCCCTTTTATTGAAGAAAATGAAATGTACCAAGGAAAAATGCTTTTGGAGCGCATGGTAGAGCCCGAGAGAACCTTAATCTTTAGAGTGCCTTGGACAGATGATAAAGGGAATATTCAGGTAAATAGAGGATATAGAATAGAATTTAATTCGGCTATTGGACCTTATAAAGGCGGTTTGCGTTTTCACCCATCGGTGAATTTAAGTATTTTAAAATTCTTAGGCTTTGAGCAAACTTTCAAAAACAGTTTAACAACACTTCCTATGGGAGGTGGAAAAGGTGGAAGTGACTTTAACCCCAAGGGTAAAAGTGATAATGAAGTAATGCGTTTCTGTCAAAGTTTTATGACAGAGCTTTCTAGGCATATTGGCCCTAATACCGATGTACCTGCGGGAGACATTGGTGTTGGAGGACGTGAAATAGGCTTTATGTTTGGTCAATATAAAAGATTGCGTAATGAGTTTACAGGAGTATTTACAGGCAAGGGACTTAGTTATGGAGGATCTTTAATAAGACCCGAAGCTACGGGGTATGGGAATGTATATTTTGCCAAAAATATGTTAGCCACAAAAGGGGAAAGTTTTAAAGGAAAAACAGTTGTAATTTCAGGATCTGGAAATGTTGCTCAATATGCGGCAGAAAAGGCTATGGAGTTTGGTGGAAAAGTGGTTACTTTTTCAGATTCAGCAGGGTATATTTATGATGAAGAAGGCATAAATGAAGAAAAACTTGCCTTTGTTATGGATTTAAAAAACAACAAACGAGGTAGAATTAAAGAATATGTAGCTAAATACCCTTCGGCAAAATATGAAGAAGGGAAACGTCCATGGGGAGTAAAATGTGACATCGCCTTACCCTGTGCAACACAAAATGAATTAAATGAAGTAGAAGCACAAACACTTGTAAATAATGGATGTATTTGTGTGGGAGAGGGAGCTAATATGCCTTGCACACCTGAAGCGATTGCTGTCTTTCATAAAGCAAAAATCTTATTCTCGCCAGGGAAAGCATCTAACGCAGGAGGGGTGGCAACTTCAGGATTAGAAATGTCCCAAAACTCGTTACGTTTAAACTGGACACGAGAAGAAGTGGATGAAAAATTACATAACATTATGAATGATATTCATGCAGCTTGTGTAAAATATGGAAAAGATGGTGATGGCTATGTGGACTACGTTAAAGGAGCAAATATTGCCGGCTTTGTAAAAGTAGCCGATGCCATGATGGCACAAGGAGTTGTGTAATTCAATTAAACAATAACTAAAAGGTTGCCTAAGGGCAGCCTTTTTTGTTTTAATATTGCAATAAATGCATATTTAATTTGTTTATCAGTCATAGTTATAGTTTTATAAATACGAGATGAAACACCTTTCATTTTTCTTACTTTTATTTCTTACTACAGTTGGAATTGCTCAAAATTTCGAAGACGAATGGAAAGGGTTTTTTTCGTACGTTTCAGTTAAGTCAATTACTCAAGGTAATGATAAGCTATTTGTTGGAGCCGAAAATGCAGTTTTTTCATTCGACCTTTCTACCCAGGAAATAAAAACTATTTCTACCATAAATGGATTGTCTGGGGAGTTGATTTCAACTATTTATTACAGTGAGGATTATCGTGTTTTGTTTATTGGTTATGAAAATGGCCTTATTGATGTAGTGATCGATGGAGAGGAAGATGTGTTGAAGGTGGTTGATATTTTAGAAAAACCCACAATTCCTCCTAATAGAAAACGAATTAATCATTTTTATGAATATAATGAGCAATTATATATTGCCACAGATTATGGTATTTCTGTATATGATATTGATCGATTAGAGTTTGGAGACACCTATTTTATAGGAGAGTTGGGAGCTCAAATACAGGTAACGCAAACAACCGTGCTAGACCCTTATATTTATGCCTCTACATTAGATGAAGGGCTTAAAAGAGCCCGTATTGATAGTGAAGATTTAATCGATTTTGCAGAATGGCAGAGCATTTCGGGAGGAGGAATGGTAGGAGTACAATCTTTAGGCAATACTATTTTTTTCGCAAGGACAAATAATACTATTCAGCAATTGGGGGTAGGTATTGTAGCTTCCTTTAGTGACAATATTGTTGATTTCTATACTTCTGATGATGAAGTACTTACAATTACAACAGAAAACACAATAAATGCTTATGACTCAAACTTTAATTTACTTTCTTCATTAAACTTTTTAAACAATCTTGATGATGAATTTCAATCGGGGATTTCACTTCTTCAAAATTTTTATATTGGTACTGAAGAAAATGGTCTTTTAAGGGTTCCTTTTGGAAGTAATCAATATGATCAAATTTTACCAGATGGCCCTATATTAAACAATCCGTTTTCAATTGATGCAAGTCCAGGACAATTATGGGTGGCCTTTGGAGACATTACACAAACTAGCAACCCTTTTCCCATAGACGAAAGAGGAATAAGTAATTTAAGGGAGGGCGCTTGGACCAATATTCCTTTTGAAGATTTATTAGGTGCAACAGATATTGTAAAAGTTACTATAAATCCAGATAATCCCAATGAAGTTTATATGAGTTCCTACATTGAGGGACTTTTAAAAATAGAAGATCAAACCCCTGTTTTATTATTAGATGAAACTAATAGTAATCTAGAAGAAGCTATAGTTCCTCCTAATGGAAGTAATGCTGGAATTAGGTTGTTTGGATCCGAGTTTGATCGGGATGGGAATTTATGGGTTGTCCAATCGCTTATTGATAATGCTGTCTTACGATTGGGTTCGACTCAGCAATTTCAGAAGATTGATATTTCAGATTTTATTGAACCTTTGGGAGAGCAAGCATTAAAGGCAATAGATATTAGTAGGGAGGGGAATATTTTTATTGCCACTACAAATAACGGTGTAATTGGGTATAATACTTCCACAAATACCTTTAATAAAATTGGGGAAGGACTTGGACAAGGAAATTTACCTAGAAAAAATGTGAAGGCTGTTAAGTTTGATGCGTCAAATAGGTTATGGATAGGTACAACCAAAGGGTTGCGCGTTTTATTTAATGTGGGGGGATTCTTTGATACAGGGACCAACATAGACGCTCAGCAAATTATCATTTTGGATGATGGTGTGCCACAGGAATTGTTGTTTGAGCAAACTATTACCGATATTGAGGTGGATGGATCTAATAATAAATGGATAGCAACAGCAACTTCTGGCGTGTTTTATCTATCGGCAAATGGACAAGAAACTTTGTTGCGCTTTACAAAAAGTAATTCTCCCTTGCCTTCAAATAATGTTCAGGATATTGCCATAGATGACTCAACAGGGCGAGTATATTTTGCCACGGTAAATGGTTTGGTTGCTTTTGAAGGTACATCTACGGCCCCTCGAGATAATCTAGAGAATGTCTACGCATTTCCAAACCCGGTAAGGCCAGGGTTTACAGGTAATGTTACCATCGATGGTCTTACTGCAGATGCCAATGTAAAAATAACTGATATTGAAGGAAACCTTGTATTTGAAACTACGAGCCAAGGAGGAAGCGTTCTTTGGGATACTTCGGCTTTTGGAAAATACAAAGTAGCCTCTGGGGTGTACATGGTTTTAATAACATCAGACGACCAACTGGAAACCAAGGTAACCAAAATAATGGTGATACGATAGTATGCAAGTTTCTACAAGAGCATTGGTTTTTTCGTCTTTAAAATATGCCGAAGCCGATTTAATTGTCTCTTGTTTTACTGAAAAATACGGACTTAAAAGCTATTTGCTTCGGGGAATTTTAAAATCAAAAAAAGGAAAGTTACGCACGTCGATGTTTCAACCCCTTTCGCTACTTCAAATAGAGGCGTACCACAAAGACAAGGGAAGTTTAGAACGAATAAATGAAGCAAAAGTAATTTTACCCTACAAAACACTTCATACTGAAATAGTTAAAACTTCCTTATTACTATTTCTTTCTGAAATTTTAAAAAACTCGGTTAAGGAAGAGGAGGCGAATCCGTCCCTTTTTCAGTTTATCGAAAATTCAATAAAATGGCTTGATGAAAATGAAGAAACAGCCAATTTCCATTTGCTTTTTCTCTTAAAATTGACAAATTTTCTAGGGTTTTATCCAGATTTTTCAGAAAATAAAGCACCTTATTTTAATTTAATGGAGGGCAACTTTCAGCATCATTCGTTAGGGCAATTTTGTGAGGAAGGAGAATCCATTGAAGCGTTAAAACAACTTGATAAAAGCCAGTTTAATGATCTTTCAGAATTAAGTCTACCAAAAAGTGTTCGTTTAAAAACTTTAGATTTATTATTGAAATATTACCGACTTCACATTCAAGGCTACAAGGCCCCAAAATCGTTACCCGTTCTTACCCAACTTTTCCATTAGGCACTGTTTCTAGCGGCATTAATATTTCCAAAAAGAGACCGTGTCACCATTTTTTCATAGGTTTCAATAAGTTTTGGATCGCTATTTTCTTTTTTCAATTTTTGAATTTCTCGCAGTGCGTATTGTTGTATTGTCAATAATGGAAGTACTATTTTCTCTCGCACGGCTATTGAAGCCCTCATTGCCTTACTATCCTCCATAAGTTCCTCGTATCCTGTGACTTTTAATACTAGTTTTTTACTGCGCTCATATTCGTTGTGAATAAGTTCCCAAAAACTTCCAAATTCTGGATCCTCTTTCATATATGCAGTTAATGGAAAGAACGATTTTGATAGACTCATCATACTATTTTCAAGTAAGGTTCTAAAAAATGCTGAGTTAGCGTATAAAGATTCAACTTTTCCAAATTCACCATTTTTTAGATAGGTTTCTAGTGCGATTCCTACCCCATAAAATCCAGGCACGTTTTGTTTTAACTGACTCCAACTTCCCACAAAAGGAATAGCTCTTAGGTCACTAAAGACTAGTTCATTCCCTTTCCCTCGTTTTGAAGGACGACTTCCAATATTGGTTTTTGCATAGTACTTAAGGGTACTCATTTGCTCGAGATAAGGTAAAAATTTGGGGTGATTTTTAAAATCTTTATAGGCTTCATAGCTTAAAGTGGCTAACTGCTCCATCGTTTTCCTGTCCTCGGCCGAAAGAATCTTCTTTTCATCACTAAAAATTTCGTTGGAAATTCCAGAACTCAACAATTGCTCAATATTATATTGGCAGGAATCTACTGTTCCAAAATTGGAGCTAATGGTTTGCCCTTGAATGGTAAGTTGAACTTCTTCATGTTCAATGGTATTTCCTAAGGAAGCATAAAACTGATGTGTTTTTCCACCCCCTCGAGCAGGAGGACCTCCACGCCCATCGAAGAAAATCGCTGTAATACCATATTTTCTAGAAATCGCTGTGAGTCGTTCTTTGGCTGTAAATATACCCCAGTTGGCCATGAGATAACCGCCGTCTTTGGTACCATCACTAAACCCCAACATGATAGATTGTTTGTTGTTTCTTCTTTTTAAATGCTTGGCATAACTTGGGTTTGTATATAAGGTTTCCATGACTTGGTCTGCCACTTGTAAGTCGTCCACGGTTTCAAATAGTGGAATAACATCCACCGTAGGATTTTTCCAATCGCAAAGGCGGATCATGGCAAAGGCCTCTAAAACGTTCACCACACTTCCATTGTTGCTAATGATATATCTATTACAGCCTTGTTCTCCATTATATTTCTGAATAGCCTTCATAGCATACATGGACTCTATAGTCTTTTGAGCCACCTCATCTTTTATAGATTTTGAATCAATCTTTCCTTGTAGGTTACTTAATTCTGAAATTTTTTCAGCATCACTTAAGTCATCATATTTTTTACTGAATAGATTCGGATAATCTTCCGAAATAGCATTCATAACACTCGTATGCACTCGCGAATCTTGACGAATATCGAGAGAAGCGAAATACAAGCCAAATAAGGTAACTTTATTGATTAAATCGTCTATTAATTCTTTAAAAAGAGATTGATGTTTTTCTACTAATACCTCTCTAATTTCGGTAAGATCATTCAAAATTTCTTGGGCAGTAATAGTAGCTTTGTTGGGAGGGCGATTCATGTTCTCAAACAATTTTGTTTCCAGAGCAATTAATAGGTTTTCGGCGCCCTCAAATGTAATTCTACGACGAAGCTTTCTAATGTCTTTATGATAATTTTTCAGAATAGTTTGCCGAAGCCTTTCGGCTACTTGAATTGTAGTTTCAGTAGTCACATACGGATTTCCATCGCGATCACCTCCAGGCCAAAATCCCAAATTAATCACTTGATTTTGAAGTGATTCTCCTTCAAAAATATTATTCTGGATGTAGTCATAAATTGTACTTACAGATTGGTAAAAAACGTTTTCCAAATACCATATAAGACTTACGGCTTCATCATAAGGCGTAGGTTTCGTTTTTTTGAAAAAAGGAGTTTTTCCTAATTGAGCCAATAGAAGTTTTATTTGTTCTATTTGATTTTTTTCGATGGCTTTAGCCAAATCTGTAATAATTCCTAATACAGAACCTGGGTAAAATTGGGTAGGATGGGCTGTTAAAACCGTTCTAACTTTAAAGTGCTGAAGGTACTTTTTTAATGCTTCTTTTTTGTTTTTATCCTCGGCCTCTTCTTTGATATTTCGCAAGGTTCCACGACCATCCATATTATTAATAATGGTGAAGGTTGCTTCTTCAATGGCGTCGAATAAAACAACTTGCCTTTCGATGTATTGAATAAATCGAAACAATAAATTTATTTGCTCTTCCTCTGAAGGATTATTGCGGTACTGCTTAAAAAAAGAGGCAACAATTTCACTTGGATTTTTATGATCTGCAAAACCATTTTCACAAATTTCCTGAAACAATGGTAATAAGACTCCTGTTTTTGTGATTGTGTCAAACGGAAGGGTCATAAAAATACTGTTGTACACTTGGTACTTAGACAGCACATGTTGTTGAAATCGTTCTTCTTTTGTATGTCGCATAGCTCTTTTTTTCAATAATAAAGGTACTGAATAAAGAGATTAAAAAAAACCCGTCAAACTAAATTGACGGGTTTTTAATATATTTTTAAAATGCGGCCCTTAAGGACAGAATAAAATTTCGTCCAGCACCTGAGATTCCAGAACTATAGGGTCTGTAGCGCCTGTCGGTAATATTTTCTAATCCACCATTCACCGAAATTTTTTCGGTTAGTTGATATTGGGCTTTAAAGTTTAATGTGTACCATCTTGGCGCATAGGGATTGCCATCGTCATTAATAGCATAAATTTCAGTTTTCCCTTTTTCTTCTTCGGCTAAATCTTCAAATTTTACTTCGCCACTATAGTCAACATACATTTGCATGTTTAACTTTTGTGTCTTAAAATTTAGGCGAGAGACTCCAAACCATGGAGCTGCATGACGAGAAGGACTAGTGGTGCCATCGTCTAATTCTTCTTCCCCTTTTTGAAAGTTAAAATCTGAAGAAAACCCAAATCCTTTTGGTAATTTTATTTCAAGACCCGCTTGAATTCCATACACTTTTGCTTCGGCAGCATTTTGAATGGCTTGTACTTGGCTAAGTTCGCCATTATAAACAATACTATCTTGCCCGTTTAATTTATAGTCTCTACGTACCAATGCGTTTTTTAAAAGGGTGTAATATGCAGACACATCTACTTTTACACTTTTGCCAAATACCTTTGCAATTCCAACATCTCCATTATAGGCATATTCTGCCTCTAAATCTGGATTAGGGACTACTACAGAGCCAGGTTCAGAATCAAACACCTTTCCCATATCATCCACATTAGGAGCTCTAAAGGCCGAAGCTGCATTTGCACTAACTACCCAGTCTTTACTTGGTCTGTAAACCATTCCTAAATTTCCAGTGATTGAGCCATTATCTAAACTTGCCGTTTCAAAAGGGAAAGGATAAAAGGTGGTATCAAACTCGGCATCCAAGGTATTATGGTTGTAACGCAAACCCCCTTGAACCATAAATTTTTCGCTAACGGTAAATTGATTTGAAAGATAAGCAGCATACGACGCCCAAGTAGCGTAAGGATAGCGTGATGGCCCCAATGTTGTTACTCCAGTATCGATATTGGTTATAGAACCATTGGAACGAACATCGTTGTGTACAATCTCCAATCCATAAAACAATTGATTGCGTTCGCCTAAAGATTTTGTAAAATCCAAATTTCCAGAGTATGCGTATACTTTTTCAGTTTGGGTTTCTCGATTGCTTTCGTTGAAATTTCTACTTATTCTACTCTCATCAAAATTTTGAATAGCCAATCGTATGGCCATTTCATCAAACAAGGAATTTTCGGTATTGTGAGTAATGTTTAGATTATTCATCATCCAAATTTGTGGGCCATAATCCCAATCACCGTATCTAGGCAAACCGTTTCTAGTACGTTGGTGACGATCATACCTCCCGTAAGCTGAGGTTTCAGAATAATGAAAACCATATTGGAAATCCCAAGTATCATTGGGCTTAAATCGTAACTTTTGCATCATATTTATTTGACTAAAGCCAGAGGGTGTTTGCACGCGTGGATCTTCATTCGTAATAACTACATCCATACTATCTTGGCGCTGTACATAAAAAGGGCGTAAAAACTCATCGGGACCTACACTTCCTTGTTTTAAATCTCCATAGTCTGTGGCAGTGATACTCGAAATAAAGGCCCACTTTTTCCAACCTACATTGACATCAAAATGACCTGTTTTTTCATTATTTGCAGATGCATAGCGTGTAACTGCTTTGCCAGAGACAAAGGTTTTTTCGTTTGCAGAAAATTCTGGCACAAGTGTTTGAAAACTCATTACACCTCCTATGGCATCACTTCCGTAAATAACAGCATCAGGACCAAAAAGCACTTCTGTACGTTCCATCGCAAATGCATCAAGCGATATTACATTTTGGAGGTTTCCACTTCTAAAAATAGCTGTATTCATTCTTACTCCATCTACCGTATAAAGTAATCGATTGGTCGCAAACCCACGTATCATAGGGCTTCCGCCACCTTGCTGACTTTTTTGAATAAACACTTTCCCAGAAACGCCTAATAAGTCGGCGGCTGTTTGTGGGTTTTGCAAGGCAATAGTATTTGGGGAAATGGAAACAATTTTAGAAGGTATTTTCGAACTAGATTGATTCCATCTAGTTGCCGAAATAACCACTTGATCAATACTTATATTGGAAAGAGATAATTGTATTTTAAAATTACTGGATTTTAATTCAGTATAAGATATATATAGGGTTTCATACCCCAAAGTTCTTATTTCTATTTTTTCTGAACTTTCAAAACTAGAAATGTCTGCTTGTCCTTCAGCATTTGTGGTTACAAAGGCTTTAGGCGAATTACTTATGAGGGTGACTAAATCTAGTGGTTGTCCAGAATCTTCATCTGTTATAGTAATTACTTGGGAGAAAATAGCTTGTGAAACTAAAAGGAATCCCCCAAGAATGAATAGTTTTTTCATTGCTTGGTTTTTCGTTTAACAAATAGATTTGTGTACGATTTTTTAAATCGCACAAAAATTATGCTCAAAATGAAAGAGCGAGGTATTTATTAAACAAAAAGAGGTGGAGGGACTTGAGGAATTGGTGATAACGATTTGTAAATTGGGAAGTAATTATATATTTTACTCTTTGGAGAAAAAGCAAAAAAAGTAGGTTTCCAAGTTTTAGAGGTATTAAATATGAGTGTTTGATTAAATAATTTTATCTGAATTTGTTTCTGTTGTTGGCTAGAATCATTCCCCAAAGCAGAAGCAACCAACGTATCTAATTTTTTGTAAAGAGAGGTTTCTTTATGATCTTTCCAACACCAGAAATAGTACGTGTTGTTTTCAATCTTTTGTTTTACAATATCATACATGATGCCTTCAAAGGAAAATTCCTTGTCGTGTTTCCATGTGAGTAAGGTTTGCGTTTCTTGTACCGAAAAAATTAATAAAGTAAGTTCACTTTCATTTACTCCAGCGATCAATTGTTTTTTAACTTCTTTTCGAATTTCTTTTTGCTGGAATTTAAACCAAATAAAAGTCCCAACCGATGGAAGTAACAGTGAAAATAGCAGAAATAGCGAAATGAATTTCTTCAAAATTTGGGTTGCTTTTTGGCAAATGTAATTAAATTTTAATGTTCATTTCCCAAAAATCACAATGCATTTTCTATAATTTCTTGAACCACTTCGGGGTTTAATAATGTACTGGTATCTCCCAGATTTGAAGTTTCTTTATGTGCAATTTTCCGAAGGATTCTACGCATTATTTTACCGCTTCGTGTTTTAGGTAGTCCAGAGGTAAACTGAATTTTATCCAGTTTGGCAATTGGCCCAATTTTCTCGGTTATGAGTTGATTAATTTCTTTACGGAGGTTATCATGATTTCGAGATTCTCCTGTTTCCTTTAAAATCACATATCCGTACAATGCATTTCCTTTAACATCATGTGGAAAGCCAACAATAGCACTTTCGGCTACAGCAGGGTGTTCATTGATGGCATCTTCAATTGGGGCGGTCCCTAAATTGTGTCCCGAAACTATAATAACATCATCAACTCTTCCCGTAATTCTGTAGTAACCGGTGTTATCTCTCAAGGCTCCATCACCCGTAAAGTATTTGTTTTCAAAAGTTGAAAAATAGGTGTCTTTGTATCGTTGGTGATTTCCCCAAATGGTTCGAGCCATAGATGGCCATGGGAATTTAACACAAAGTCTTCCATTTGCAGGATTTCCATTTATTTCTTCTCCTTTTTCATCCATTAGACAAGGCTGAATTCCAGGAAAGGGTAAAGTAGCAAACGTTGGAATGGTTGGTGTAACAAAAGGGATGGGTGAAATCATTATACCGCCAGTTTCAGTTTGCCTCCAAGTATCTCCAATGGGAGTGTTTCCTTTTCCAATAATATCATCGTACCAATGCCAAGCTTCTTCATTTATAGGTTCCCCCACAGTTCCCAAAACTTTTAAACTCGAAAGGTTATATTTTTCAACAAAGCTTAAATTCTCTTTTGCCAACGCCCTAATGGCTGTTGGGGCTGTATAAAACTGATTCACTTTGTGTTTTTCCACAATTTGCCAAAAACGGCCCCAATCGGGATAATTTGGAACGCCTTCAAATAGTACAGTAGTGGCGCCGTTTACTAACGGCCCATATAAAATATAACTATGACCCGTAATCCAACCAATATCTGCAGTACACCAATAGACATCTTCTTCACGATATTGAAAAACATTTTTAAAGGTATAGGCACAATATACCATATAACCAGCTGTTGTATGCATCATACCTTTTGGCATACCCGTAGAACCAGAGGTGTATAAAATAAACAAAGGATCTTCTGCGTCCATCACTTCAATTGCACAATCTTTGTAGGCGCTATCAAGCAAAGGTTGTAGCCAAAAATCGCGACCTTCATTCATCTCAATTTTAGAATGTGTGCGTTGTACTACTAAAACGGTTTCTACACAAGGAGCATTTTTTAAAGCTTCGTCGACAATTCCTTTCAAATCAATAGTTTTATTTCCTCGGAAGGAGCCATCACTAGTTATAACCATTTTACATTCGCAGTCATTTATTCTCGTTTGTAACGCAGTAGCTGAAAAACCCGCAAACACAACATTATGGATGGCTCCAATACGCGCACATGCTAGAATCGAAATGGCCAATTCGGGAATCATGGGTAAGTAAATACAAACTCTATCTCCTCTTTTTATTCCTTTTTCCTTTAAAACATTGGCAAACTGACAAACCCTTTGGTGTAACTGCTTGTATGTAATGTGTTGTGTTTTTTCTTCTGGATTGTTGGGCTCAAAAATGAGGGCTGTTTTGTTTCCGCGAGTGGGAAGGTGCCTATCGATACAATTTTCGGTGATATTGAGTTGGGCTCCTTGAAACCAAGTAGCTTCAGCATTACTAAAATTCCAATCGAGTACTTTATCCCAACGTTTTCTCCAAATGAAATTTTCTTCGGCGATTTCTTCCCAAAAAGTTTCTGGGTCGCGAATGCTTTTTCGATATACTTGAAAATATTCTTCTAAACTTTTAATATGGTATTGGCTCATCTATGAAATTTTGAAAACGAAAAGTTACAAATTTTTGGGTTTTGAAAGAAAGAGAAGAATCATTAAAATATGGGTTAATGCCCTCTTGCTTCACCGGCGTTATTCGGCAACCGTATTCTTTCAACCATTTCTTGAACTTCAATAGGTGGGGCTGAAGTAAATTTATTTACAATAATTGAAATAATAAAATTAACCAACATTGCCACTGCACCAAAGCCTTCGGGAGAGATACCAAACCACCAATCTTTTACTAAGCTAGGCACGGCATCTTTGCCTCCATCAAAGAGTCCAAATTTAAACTTTAGCATATAAAAAAGCATCAATAAAATTCCAGTCACCATGCCCGCAACGGCACCTTCTTTATTCATTCCTTTATAAAAAATCCCTAAAATTATGGCCGGAAAAAAGGAGGCTGCAGCTAGTCCGAAGGCCAATGCTACCACAGCAGCAACAAATCCTGGGGGATTAATACCAAAGTACCCGGCAATTATAACCGCTACGGTTGCAGAAATACGCGCTATTCTTAGTTCAGTTTTTTCGGAAATGGAAGGCTTTAAAACATTTTTAATAAGATCATGAGAGATGGAAGAAGAAATAACCAAGAGTAAGCCAGCGGCTGTTGAAAGAGCGGCTGCCAGCCCACCTGCTGCCACCAGAGCAATAACCCAGGCGGGAAGGTTGGCAATTTCTGGATTGGCTAGTACCATAATATCTCTGTCAACTTCTAATTCATTTATTGATGGGTCTGCTACATACTGTATGATACCATCGTTATTTTTGTCTTCAAAAGTAAGTAAGCCCGTTTCCTCCCAATTTTTAAACCAGGGAGGCATCTGTGAATAGGGTTTATTACTTACTGTGTCTATTAAATTTGTTTTGGCAAATACTGCTACGGCGGGGGCAGCTGTATATAGCACAGCAATGAGTAAAAGTGCAATGCCAGCCGATTTACGAGCATCCTTTACTTTTTTTACTGTGAAGAA
>NZMG01000048.1 GCA_002694465.1 Flavobacteriaceae bacterium
CAGCGGTCCTGGTGTTACCGATGATGGAAACGGCATGACTTATAGTTTCGATCCTGCGGCCGCAGGTGTTGGAACCCATACGTTAACTTATACGTTTACCGACGCCAACGGATGTACTGCCAGTGCTTCAGATGATGTAGAAGTATTTGCATTGCCTGTCGTAGCGTTTACAGCCCCTGCAGATCTCTGTATAGATGCAGGAGTTCAAGCCGGTCTTGGTGGAGGAACCCCAACCGGTGGTGTTTACAGCGGTCCTGGTGTTACCGATGATGGAAACGGCATGACTTATAGTTTCGATCCTGCGGCCGCAGGTGTTGGAACCCATACATTAACATATACGTTTACCGACGCAAACGGATGTACAGATAGTGCTTCAGATGATGTAGAGGTATTTGCCTTACCAACCGTAACATTTACCGCACCTGCCGATCTATGTGTCGATGAGGGCGTACAGGCTGGTCTTGGTGGAGGAACTCCAAACGGTGGTATTTACAGCGGTGCGGGAGTTACCGATGATGGAAACGGAATGACCTATAGTTTCGACCCTGCTGCCGCTGGTGTTGGAACCCATACATTAACATATACGTTTACCGATGCCAATGGATGTACAGATAGTGCGAGCGACGATGTGGAAGTATTCGCGTTACCCACAGTTACTTTTACAGCACCACCAAGTCCGGTTTGCCCGGGTGCTGTCCTCACCGGACAGGGAGGTGGCACTCCATCGGGAGGTGTTTACAGCGGTCCCGGCGTAACCGACGATGGCAATGGAACGACCTATACATTTGATGCGGGTGCAGCCGGAAACGGAACACACACCCTCACTTATACTTTTACCGATGCAAATGGTTGTACAGGAAGTGCTTCAGATACGGTTACGGTAGAAGATACTCAAGACCCTGTCGTCACTTGTCCAACGGACATAACTCAAAACAATGACCCTGGGGTTTGTGGAGCTGTAGTAACTTTTACTCCAACAGCAACAGATAACTGTCCCGGAGTAACAGTTTCGAGTGTACCAGCCTCTGGTAGTGTATTTCCTGTTGGAATTACTACTGTTACGGTTACAGCAACGGACGCTTCAGGAAATACGGATACGTGTACATTCGATGTAACAGTCAATGACACGGAAGATCCTACTATTACTTGCCCAGCAGATATTACAGTTAATAATGATCCTGGTGTTTGTGGCGCAGTAGTAACTTTTGCAGACCCTACTGTAGCAGATAACTGTGGAGGTACAATGATAATGGAAACATTTTCATTTACAGGGACTACCGACTCCTTTGTAGTACCAGCAGGGGTAACTTCGATCACTATCGAATCTCAAGGAGCTCAGGGTGGTTTTAATGGTGGACTTGGTGCATCGATTAGTGGAACATTCGCTGTGACTCCGGGAGAAACCTTCAACCTAATGGTCGGTGGTGAAGGAGGTAGTAGAACTAATAACGGCGGCGTTGGTGGCGGTGGTGGAGGATCCTTCGTTTGGAATACTTCAGGTCCTACCTTGTTAATTGCAGCTGGTGGTGGTGGTGGTGGCGCTGGTAATGGTAACAGCGTTCCCGGACCAGGTTCGGCGACCAATGTACCAACTGATAGTACGAACGGTAGCGGAAACGGCGCTGGTGGTGCTGGTGGAAATGGTGGAGCTGGAGGAGCCTTAGTTGCCGCAGCTACGTGTGAAGCAGGTGCCGGCGGTGGAGCCGGATGGTTTAGCAACGGAGCCGATGGTGCATCACCAAATGCCCCATTGAGTGGCGGAGGAGTAAATCCTCTTGCCGGAGGTGCCGGAGGTAATGAAGGACCAAATTGTACGTTCCCTCCTACTGGATCTGCTGTTGGCGGATTCGGCGGCGGCGGGGGCGGTGGTGGCGTATCCGGTGCCGGTGGTGGTGGCGGTGGCTACAACGGTGGTGGCGGTGGAAACAGCTGGGCCGGTAGCATTCCTCCAGGATGGGGAGCTGGTGGCGGTGGTGGTTCCTTCAATGCAGGAACCAGTCCAACCAATACAGGCGGAGTACGTGCCGGTGACGGACAAATTGTAATTTCTTACACTTTGCCTCTTGTTATTACGCAAACTGCTGGTTTATCTAGCGGTAGTACATTCCCTATTGGAACAACAACTAATACATTTCTAGTAACAGATCCCTCTGGAAATACGGCAACCTGTAGTTTTGATGTTACCGTTACTGATAATGAACCCCCCGTAGCCAACTGTGTTGCACCATTTACGCTTCAGTTAGATGCTACTGGAAATGCAAGTATTACTCCTGCCGATATAGATAATGGAAGTACCGACAACTGTGGAATTGCTTCATTAGCGGTTTCACCAAGCACCTTTACGTGTGCAGATGTTGGACCAAACACTGTAACATTAACTGTAACAGATGTAAATGGAAACTCAAGTACTTGTACTACAATGGTTACGATTGAAGACAACGTAGCGCCAACAGCGGTATGTATGGATATTACAATTGATTTAGATGCCGATGGAAATGCAACCATTACCCCCGCAGATGTAGATGGTGGTAGCACCGATGCTTGTGGAATTGCTTCACTGTCAATTGATGTGGACACCTTCGATTGTAGCGATGTAGGACCTAACAATGTGGTGTTAACGGTTACAGACGTTAACGGAAACAGTTCTCAATGTACCGCAATAGTAACAGTTCAAGATGTAACAGAACCTATCATTGCCTGTCCAGCAGATATAGTTGCCGTGGCAGAACCAGATATTTGTGGAATAACATTAACCTATTCAGATCCAATAGCATTAGATGCTTGTGGTGTCGCATCAGTGGTATTAACAAGTGGTTTACCTAGCGGAAGTGTCTTCCCTGTGGGTGTTAGCACCGTGGAGTGGACCGCAACCGATGTGAATGGTAATAGTTCCACCTGTAGTTTTACAGTAACCGTAACAGACACAACACCTCCTGTTGCTGTGTGTCAAGACATTACAGTACCGTTAGACGCAACAGGTAATGCCACGATTACAGTTGCAGATGTGGATGGTGGAAGTTTTGATAACTGTGCTATAGATACTATATCTATTGATATAGACACTTTCGACTGTAGTGATGTTGGACCTAATGATGTTACTTTAACAGTAACGGATATCTACGGAAACGTAAGTAGTTGTATCGCTGTTGTAACGATTGAAGACGTAACCGCTCCAGTGGCTGTTTGTCAAAATATTACAGTTCAATTAGATGCAACAGGAACAGTAACAATTAATCCAGCAGATTTAGATGGTGGTAGCACAGATGTCTGTGGAATTGATACTGCAGCATATTCTGTAGATATAGATACTTTTGATTGTTCTAACGTTGGGGATAATCCAGTTGTTCTTACAGTTACCGATGTTAATGGAAACACAGCAACGTGTACCGCTATCGTAACAGTTGAGGATATTACTGAACCCGATGTGGTTTGTCAAGATATCACTGTTGAACTCGATGAAAACGGACTTGCTACCATTGTTGCAGACGATGTTATCGCTAGTAATACTGACGCCTGTGGTATATTTAATACAAGCATTGATATTAGTGAGTTTAATTGTGATGATATTGGAACTCCTGTACTAGTGACCGTATTCTCTGAAGATGTAAACGGAAACATATCAACTTGTACCGCAGAAGTTACGGTTGTAGATTTATTAGCGCCAGTAGTAACATGTCCAGCAGATCAAACGGTGGATCCAGGAGGAGCAAGTGATCTATATGAAGTTCCAGATTATTTATTAACTGGAGAAGCTACGGCAATTGATAACTGTACAGATCCATTGGTAATCACTACTCAAGATCCTGCACCAGGAACATTACTATCCGAAGGAACGTATACAGTGACAATTACTGCAGAAGATGAATCTGGAAATATTGGAACTTGTACCTTCGAATTGACAGTTGATAGTACGTTAGGAACAAACGATCCTAAGTTTGATATCTCAACTATTATTATGTATCCAAATCCTGCTCAGGCAATAGTAAACATAAGCAACCCACAAGCAATTCCTTTGGAAAATGCTACCATCTATGATGTCACGGGTCGTTTAGTGAAAACTTTCGACTTGAGAGGTATGGGAACCGAGAAAGCATTGGATATTGCAACATTAGCTTCAGCTACATACGTTGTGGTTATCCAAAGTGAAAGCGGAACGCTTACAAAACAACTTATAAAAGAATAAGATTGTAATTAATATTTCAAGAAGAAACCCCTTCAATAGCTGAAGGGGTTTTCTTTTTTAAAGTTAAATTAATGTACTTTTGAAAAAACAATTTCTTTATGCTTCCTTGGCACCAATATCTATTAGGACTACTCTTTGTTATCGCAGGATTTTTACATTTTCAGAAACCAAAAATATATTTAAAAATTATGCCTCCC
The DNA here is from genome assembly GCA_002694465.1 of Flavobacteriaceae bacterium. Classification (GTDB taxonomy): domain Bacteria; phylum Bacteroidota; class Bacteroidia; order Flavobacteriales; family Flavobacteriaceae; genus Halomarinibacterium. The sequence goes on from NZMG01000048.1 coordinate 4,381, forward strand.
TATATTCCAGCACACAAGATTATGGTACTACTAAGTGGAATATTAGAGATGATACTAGGTTTTATGTTATTAAATCCTCCTACACAACAAATTGCAGGTTGGGGAATTATGATACTTATGCTACTTTTTCTACCTGTACATTTTTATATGTTACAAGAGAAAAAGGCTTCCTTAAAACTCCCAAGGTGGGCATTAATTGTAAGGATACCACTTCAGTTTTTTATCATGTATTGGGCGTATCTATATGTTTAATTTAGACGATTTTATTTCAAAAAGCACTAAGCATTCTATAATCCTACCTTTAAAAAATGCCGAAATAACCTACTACCCTAACTTCTTTTCGGAAAGCAAAGCAGCTTATTATTTTCAGAAATTTTTAAGAGAAACGCCTTGGCAACAAGATGATATAAAAGTCTTCGGAAAAATATATCCGCAACCTAGACTTACAGCACTTTATGGAATTGAAGGCAAAAGCTATAGCTATTCTGGAATAAGGATGTTCCCAAAACCATTTACCCCAGATTTGTTCTCTTTACTAGCGCAGATTGAAAAAGCAGGTCAAGAAAAATTTAATGCAATTTTACTCAATTTATATAGAAACGGTAACGATAGTAATGGTTGGCACAGTGATGATGAAAAAGAATTAGGAGAAAATCCTGTCATAGCTTCGGTGAGTTTTGGAGCGCAACGGTACTTTCATTTAAAAAATAAAAAAGACGCAAGGGAAACCTATAAGCTTTCGCTTAGTCATGGAAGTCTATTGCTTATGGCTGGAGCAACACAACATTATTGGCAGCATCAACTTCCTAAGACAAAAATGGTACAAGAACCCCGTATCAATCTTACCTTCAGAAAAATAATAGCTTAACTAAAAATAGAATTCAGCATTTTACCCAACCGTATTCCCCCTTTTTGAAGCTGGTTTCTAACCACATGAGCGTACCTGTACATATATTCGTAGCTCAATTTATCTCCTACTTTAGTATAATCATAAACGTCCAAACAAAGGGTACGGCTTTCATACATCCAATCTTCTACACACCCTTTTTGAATGGCGTCAAGCTCTTCTTGTGAAAGCTTATTGGTATTTTGAGCTAATTCGGTATAGGTCATTCCAAATTTTTCTATAATTTTTTCATCCCAAACCCAATGTAAATTTACACCTTCATCAAACCATTGCACTTGAAAAGTATTCCCTCCTCTATCTTCCGCTAAACCCACATGTAACGGCTGGTGTAAATCGCCCATAAAATGAACTAGCATTTTTAAATAAAAAGCTTTATCATCCTTAGAAGCCCCTTTACTTTTTAAAACTTCTACACATTTTTTTATGGCCACTATAATATCTCCTTTTTCGCTCTTTGGGGATTTTTCGTAGGTGCTGTCAAAAGGAAAGTTTACATAATGCCACGGAGAAAATGCTTTGTAGCGTTCGTCACTTTTTATCTCATCTGCAAAGGTAGAAACCAGTGCTAGGGATTGCCCATCAAGGATATCTTCAATAATTAATTTTACCTCTGGAGATAGATACGATTGTGCAATTTTACCTACTGCACGATGTCCTGTAGGACCCCAATCTTCAGCAGCATAACTACTGGTAACAAACAAAAATGCAAAAGCAAGAAAGATAAGTTTTTTCATTTCAATATAAATTTTAGCAAAGATACAACAGGCATTTTAACTAATGGATATTTCTTCCAAATTAGAAACATAAGAAGTATCTAATCTTTTCGTTTTATAAAAGCCGTACCTTTATAAAAAACTTGAACTATGAAAAGCTGGGTTGTTCTCTTTCTTTTATTTCCGTGTATCCTTTTATCTCAAACCACAGATAAAAACGGAAAAGACATAAGTGTTTCTCCTATGGTAGACGGTACAATTTTGGTTCCAAGCACAACCGAAAAACCTCCTCTTGCCATACTTATAGGAGGATCTGGTCCCATAGACAGAAATGGGAACCAACAAATGATGAAGAATAATTCATTGAAATTCCTAGCAGAAGCTCTTTATGATAACGATATTGCTGTCTTTAGATACGACAAACGAATTGTAAAACAAATTAAAGACCGAACTCTTAATGAAGAAAGCATCCATTTTGATGATTTTATAAAAGACGCCATTGATGTTATTGAATATTTTAAGCGTTCTAAGGCATTCTCAAAGATTTACGTCATTGGGCATAGTCAAGGTTCTCTTGTTGGGATGATTGCCGCTCAAAATAGAGCAGATGGCTTTATTTCACTTGCCGGTGCAGGTCAAGAAATAGATGATGTTATTGTAGATCAATTAGAAAAACAAGCCCCTGGGCTAAAAGATAATGCCCGAGAATCTTTCGACGATATGCGAGCTAATGGGGTTGCGGTAAACTACAATCCAGGACTTGCCTCCATTTTTAGGCCACAAATTCAGCCATTTTTAATTACTTGGATGAATTATAACCCACAAACAGAAATTGCAAAACTTACTATTCCCGTACTCATTATTAATGGAGAAAAAGATCTGCAGGTTCAAGTTTCTGAAGCTGAAAAATTAAAAGAAGCTAGTCCTAATGCACAATTTGAAATTATTCCTTCCATGAATCATATTTTAAAGGAAATAGAAGCCGACGGTATTGAAAACAGCAAATCATACAACGAACCGAGCAGGCCTATCATTCCTAAAGTTGTGGAAGTTATTTCGACCTTCATCTTACAATAAAAAAATTGTATTTTGCGTGAAAATAAGATCCTCATGCAAGAACCTATCACCGAAACTATTTTAGACACAACTCCACTTTTAACCCAAGATACTGTGGTATTTGGGCTTTTAATGGTTGCTTTAGGCTTTATTTTTTATACCTCTTCAAAAGAGTCTGGCTTTTGGCATAAATTTTATAAAATAATTCCGGCGCTTTTTATGGCATATTTTATTCCTGCCATTTTTACTTCGGTAGGATTAATAGCACCAGACTGGACAACGGTAACATCCTCTGGTGAAGCTGTTGAAGGAAGCACTTCTATTTATTATGTCGCCAGTAGGTACTTGCTTCCTGCGGCATTGGTGTTAATGACATTGAGTTTGGACTTAAAGGCTGTGTTCAATTTAGGACCAAAAGCATTAATCATGTTTTTAACAGGTACGGCAGGAATTATTATAGGTGGACCCATTGCTGTGCTAATTATAGGATCTATTTCTCCTGAAACCGTTGGAGGTGAAGGTGCAGATGCTGTATGGAGAGGACTTTCTACCCTTGCAGGTAGTTGGATTGGTGGTGGGGCCAATCAGGCGGCAATGCTGGAAATATACGAATACAATCAAAAGCTTTATGGGCAAATGGTGTTTGTTGATATTGTGGTTGCCAATATTTGGATGGCCTTGATTTTAATAGGCATTGGAAAATCTGAAAAATTTGACCGCTGGTTAAAGGCAGATACTTCTGCGATTGAAAGTTTAAAAGAAAAAGTGACCACTTTTTCCAAAAAAGTAGATCGAAATCCTACATTAACAGATTATATGATTTTAGGTGCTATTGCGTTTGGAACGGTTAGTTTATCCCATTTTGGAGCCGATTTCCTGAGCGCTAGTTTTGAAGGATACGTAAATGGGCTTCCTAAAGGATTAATGAAAAACTCCCTTACGTTTTTAAATTCTTCCTTCTTTTGGATGATTTTCATTGCCACCGTCATTGGCGTCCTCCTCTCCTATTCCTCATTAAAGAAATACGAAGGAGCTGGCGCAAGTAAAATAGGAAGCGTATTTATTTACATTCTTGTAGCATCCATTGGTATGAAAATGGATCTCTCACTCATTTTTAACAACTTAGGACTTATTGCTATTGGGGCCGTGTGGATTGCAATACACGCAGGATTATTAATTCTAGTAGCTAAACTTATTAAAGCACCTTATTTCTTTTTGGCAGTGGGTAGCCAAGCCAATGTAGGGGGCGCAGCATCGGCACCCGTGGTGGCTTCGGCATTTCATCCATCACTTGCCACTGTAGGAGTACTATTGGCTGTTTTTGGTTATGCCATAGGAACTATTGGTGCAGTAGCTTGTACTTTTTTAATGCAATTAGCTTCGGCAGGGTAACTAATTTGAAAGAAAATTAGCATCTTTGCGGCTCTTAAAAATTTACGGATGAAATTTATATTTTCAGTTATTGCTTTTCTATTAATCCTTGTTAGTTGTGATTCTTCAACGGGTAAGATGAAACTTTCAGGAAATGTTGACGGACTAAGAAAAGGAACCCTTTTACTTCAAAAATTGGACGACACTAGCTTTGTGAATGTAGATTCAGTAGTCATAGATGGAGTTTCCACTTTTCAGTTTTCTGTGCCTGTTGAAAATCCAGAGGTGTACTATCTAATTATGCGATTTAATGATAGTCTAAAAACTGAAAGGCGCATACCCTTTTTTGCTGAAGCTTCAGAAATTGTTTTGAATTCAAAACTGAAAAACTTCGAAATTGAGAGTTCTGTAACGGGTTCTGTGAATCAGGCGAAGTGGGATGAATACAGTAAACTCATGAAGCGTTATAATGATAAAAATCTCGACTTAATTGAACAGCATTTTAATGCGCTTAAAGAAGGGAAAGATTCTTTATCTGAAGCATTAAAATTGCAACAGCAACGATTAGTGTCTTCGCGTTATTTGGCCACCGTTAATTTTGCCAAAAACAATAATGATTTTGAAATAGCACCGTATTTAATGCTTACTGAAGTGTACGATGCCAATATAAAATATCACGATACCATTTATAAATTGCTTACCCCAAAAATAAAAGACTCCAAATACGGTAAAGCATTGGAGTCTCTTATTAAAGATCGTAAAAGCGAATAGTTTACAGAGCGTTAATTTTGTCGATTAATTTTCTACCTCTTTCTTCCAATTCTTGATTGATAGCCTTAAAGTGTTGCTTTTTGTTTTCAACACTACGGTCATTCACTTTTGTAATAAGCTCGTCAAAAGTTTCGATAGCTTCATCGATAATTTTTTCAGAATTTTTTGTTTCTTTCCCTGGATTTGTAAGTTCCCAGATATAAACCGCTTCAATAATATCTCCTAAAACGTAATTAATATCTTTCTTTAATGTGCGTACGCTTGCCATAGTTTAAAAATTTTATGCAAAAGTAGTCATTTTTATAGTTTTACGGCACGTAAACCTCTAAAAGTGTTGCTGCTTCAGTTTCGATATGAATGTGCTGAAAACAAGCGGGTAGTAACAGCGTTTCGCCCAGCTTTATAGGTTCTCCATTTATAATTGCATTTCCTTCCACACACATATACACCATAAACGAATCTATTTTTGAAATATCTTTCTGAATAGGTTTTGTAAGTTTTACAATATTTGTTTCGAAATAGTCCGATGTACACAAAGGCGTAGTCTCATTCTCGGAAACCGAATACTTCAGTTTTGCATCAGATTTTTCGAATGAAATTACGTCCAAAGCCAAGTCGGTATGCAACTCACGCATACTCCCGTCTACATCGGGGCGATCCCAATCATAAATTCGGTAAGTAATGTCACTCGTTTGCTGAATTTCAGCCAATAAAACACCTGCTCCAATGGCGTGGACTGTTCCGGGAGCAATAAAAAAGGCATCTCCTTTCTGTACTTTTTCAGCATGTAAAATTTTAGTGATGGCCTTTTTTGAAAGATGTTGCAAATAGGTTTCTTTGTCCATTTTTTGGTTGAAGCCTAAAATAAGCCTCGCATCCTTATCTGCTTGTTGTATGTACCACATTTCGGTCTTCCCAAAGCTATTATGGCGTTGTTTCGCAACTTCATCATCAGGATGCAACTGAACAGATAAATCCTCTCTTGCATCAATAAATTTAAAAAGTAAAGGAAACTCCTTTCCGTATTTTTTTAAAACTGCTTCGCCCAACAAATCGGTACCATACTCTTCGATAAGCATATTTAAATTTTCCCCATTCAATGCCCCATTTGCCACTATCGAAATATTATTTTTCACCCCAGAAAGCTCCCAGCTCTCCCCTAGTTTACCTTTTCCTTTTTTTCCTAAAACTGATACGAGCTTAGAACCTCCCCAAACTTTTTCCTTGAGTTGAGGATGAAATTTTAACGGATATAATTTCGATTTTCCCAATTCTAAATATGTTTTAATGCTTCTTCTATATGTGCATCGGCACCCATAGATTTAAACTTAAAGGTAAGGTTTCCTTCTTTATTGAAGACAAAAGTTTCGCGACCTGGAAGAATTCCCAAAAGATTTGACTTTACACCAAACAGCTTTCTTACTTCATTTTTAGAGTCTGAAAGTAGTGTAAAAGGTAATTTATAATGCGATGCAAACTTTTGATGAGATGCTACACTATCGGCACTAATACCTATAACTTGGGCTCCTTTTGCGGAAAATTCTTCAAAACTATCTCGAAATCCGCAGGCCTCTCGATTACATCCTGGAGTAAAGTTTTTAGGATAAAAATAAATTACAAGAGGGTCTTTCCCTTTTAGATCAGCACTCGAAATATGATATCCTTCTTGGTTTTTCAGATTAAATTCTGGTAATGAATCTCCTAATTTCATACTATCCCTTATAGACTACAAAATTTCTAGGAGTTTCGTAAAGCTTTACAGAAATTCCATATTTTGAATCCAATTTCTTTCGGAGTTTATTCCAAATAACAATAGCAATATTCTCGACCGTAGGATTTAAGTTTTTAAACTCTGGTACTTCAATATTAAGGTTTTTATGATCAAAGGGTTTTTCAACCTCTTCAAATATTACCTTTTTAAGAACATCTAAATTAATAACAAAACCTGTTGCAGGATCTACCTCGCCCGTAACCCCTACTTCCAATTCGTAGTTATGTCCGTGGAAATTTGGATTACTACATTTACCAAATACTTCGCTATTCTTTTCGTCACTCCAATCTTTACGATACAACCTATGTGCAGCGTTAAAATGGGCTTTTCTGTAAATAGTTAAACTCATGAGCTAATATTTTCGTAAAATTTATCGAATATAATCTTAAACCAGGCGGTATATTGGTCTGGGTTATTCATCACGTCTTCTTTCACTTTCTCGAGCGGCATCCACTTCCAAGAAGCAACTTCATCTAAGTTAATTTTTGGTGCTTCATTATACGTTCCAACCAAAATGTGATCTAATTCATGTTCGGTTAAACCGTTATCGAAAGGGGCTTTATAAATAAATGAAGTAGTTACCTTCAAGTCTGTCGTAAAACCCATTTCTTCTTCAAGTCTTCGTTTACCCGCTTCTAAAGTAGTTTCTCCATCACGTTGATGACTACAACATGTATTTGTCCAGAGTCCTGGAGAGTGATATTTATGTAGTGCTCTTTGTTGGAGCATTAATTCTCCATTATCATTGAATATAAAAACTGAAAAGGCTCTATGCAAAACACCTTTTTCATGAGCTTCTTGCTTAGGCATTAATCCAATTTGTTCATCTTTCTCGTTTACGAGAATTACTTGTTCTTCTTGCAAAGCATTCATTTTTTTCAAAAATACGAAATGACTTGTTAAGAAAAAGCAAAAGCGCCCAACGATGTGTTGGACGCTTTTAAAATTGAAACAAAATTTGGCTATTAATTTTGTATTATAAACATAGAGCGTCTATTCAATTGGTGTTCTTCTTCGGTACATTCTACGCCGTCCGAACATCTATTTTGAAGTTGTCTTTCGCCATATCCTTTGGCAGTTAATCTACTCTTACTAATTCCTTTTTCAACCAACCAATTAAGTGTAGACTGCGCTCTCTTTTCTGAAAGTACTTCATTATACTTAAACGGTGCCCGTGAATCTGTATGCGATTCAATATGGATAATCAATTCTGGGTATTGACGCATAGCGGCTAATATTTTAGCTAGCTCCACGGCTGCATCTGGTCGAATGTTATATCTATCAAAATCGAAATAAATAGGTTGAAGTGCTAAACGACATCCTAAATCATTTGGCGGACATGGATCACATTCTAATTGTAAATCAAGCGTAATGGTTCCTGTTTTACTTGGTGTTTTTACTTCTCTTTCATTATACTCACAACCTTCCTTACCTCCTCTAATGATATATTTTGAATCACAAGCTGCCAATGCTTCAAAATTATATTTCCCATTATCATCTGCTACAACTTGTGCAACTTCCTTATTATTTTCATCTAATAGAAATACAATTGCCCCAGGTAATGGCTCACCTGTAAGTTCATTTGAAATTAGACCTGTAATGGTAATTTCACATTTTTCTTGAACTCTATAAATGTCGTCTGAAATACTTCCTTTATCACCATCTCTATTGGAGGATAGGTACCCAATGCGTTTTTCTTCTCTAATTATAAACCCAAAATCATCCTTAGGACTATTAGCAGGCTCACCTAAATTAGTTACTTTTCCTGCTTTCCCATCTGCATTAAGGGGTGCTACAAAAATATCCAATCCTCCTAAACCAGATTGCCCGTCACTAGAGAAATAAATATTATTCATTTCACTAATGAAAGGAAATCCTTCACGAGCTTCGGTATTTACATTAGGTCCTAAATTTATAGGTTCTCCATAAGTGCCGTCTTCATTAATATCTACAAACCAAATATCACTCATTCCAAAACTACCAGGCCTATCAGATGCAAAGTACAAACGCTTTTCATCTTTGCTTAGTGCAGGGTGTCCTACTGAAAACTCTTTGCTATTGAATGGTAATTCTTGAACATTAGTCCAAAAATTATCCCCACTTTTTGTGGCTTTGTAGACTTTTAAACGAATGGTTTTTTCTTTATCCCTCCCTTTTTTACCATCAATGAAGTTATTTCTAGTAAAATAGACCGTATTTCCATCTTTTGTAAATGTTGCAGACGATTCGTGATATCTAGTGTTAATATCTCCATCAAGCGGCATAACATTAGATAGATACCCATTTTCATCCATATCTGCAGTAAATAGATCTAAGAAAGGCTGTTCGTCCCAAGCAAAGGTTTTAACACCTTCGGTATTTTTTGTTGCCGAAGCAAAAACTATTTTATTGCCATAATACGATGGCCCAAAGTCTGAATATTCTGTATTAATTCTTGTTTTCTCTACGATATATCCTTTAGCTTGGAAAGCAATACTTTTTAAATAATTTGGGTCATCTTTGTAGTTATTAAGTATAATTCCTGCGCCTCCTACTTTGGAATATGCATCCATCATAAGATCAGACTCTTCATACTTACCCATACTTTTTAAACATTGTGCTGTTCTATAATAATAGATAGGCTCTACCTCATTCGGGTATTGATTGATTAACTTTTGATACCAATTAGCAGCATCTGCATATTCACTATTGTAATAATAGGTATCGCCAAGCTTTTGAAATACTTGAGCCGATTGGTATCCATCTTCAACCACCTTTAAGTAAATCTCTCGGGCATCGATATAGGAATATTTATCGTACTCTTTATTTGCCTTTTCAATTTGGCCTTTTTGGGCAATGGAGCTACTGGCTATTAGGGTAACCAGCAGGGACATAAGTATTTGCTTTAATACTAATTTGGTCTTCATATTTAGTTAGTTTAGAAGAATCTTGGTGTTAACACACGTTCTGGCTTACTGTTAAGGTCAAAACGAAGGAATACTTCGTAAGAACCATCACTATAAGTTTCAATATCGGTAGATTGGTAATCATATCCTAATCCAATAAAGATTGAATCTGAAACTTGAAAACCAGCCATGGCACTTAGTGCTGCACTCCATCTATAAGAGGCACCAAGGGTAAATTTATCATTTATTAAGAAGTTAGCTGAAGCATCCCATTGTAATGGAGAACCACTAACAGCCTTTACTAAAGTTGCGGGCTTAAATTTTAAGTTATCACTAATATCAAATACATATCCAGCAATTAAAAAGTAGTGTAATCTTTCAGCAGCCGTAGTTTCACCAGCAATAAGAGAACTATTTAAAATATCTCTAATTTCTGATTGATCAAAGTGTTTTGTTGTAAGAAAGTTTGGAACAGAAATCCCTGCGTAAAACTTTTCGGTGTTATAATATACTCCAGCTCCAATTTGAGGTTGTAGTTTATTATCGATATTATCATTCTCGAAAACATCACCTCCATCGGCAATATTCAGTTTAGTAAAATCGACATCTAATAGGTCTAAACCTGCTTTTGCTCCAAAGGAAACGATTCCATCTTCAGAAACATTAATCCTATAGGCATAATCTATAGTAATGTTTGATTCAACAGCGGGGCCTATTTCATCATAGACAATGGACAAGCCTAAGCCCATATTATCTAATGTTCCAATTGGGCCATTGACCGTAAAAGTTCCTGTTTTGGGCGCTCCTTCAAAGCCAACCCATTGGGTTCTTCCTAGAAGTCCAAAGCTTAATACATCCCTTGATCCAGCATAGGCCGGATTTACCACCTGAGTGTTGTACATATATTGTGTGTACTGTGGGTCCTGTTGGGCATTACTCGAAATGGTGGTCCCAAGTAAAAGTAAAACCAAGATTGCTATGTAACTGTTTCTCATCTTACTGCTTTTTGAATTCCGAGGGGCACAAAACCCCTCGGATTTTTGTTTTTATCTATTAATGTATAGGTATCCTGTATAATTTGACTGTCCTGGATTTTCTCCATTTATGGTCAAGATATAGAAGTAGGTTCCTGTTGGTAATAATTCTCCCGAATTAATGGTTGCTCTTGCATTCGATTCGCCTGTAAATACATTCTCCTCTCCTGAAAGACCTCCATAACCATCGGTTTCCCAGATAAGTACTCCCCATCTGTTGTAGATCTTCACATTATTATCTGGATAATCCTGAATTCCTCTAATTTCGAAGAAGTCATTTAATCCATCTCCATTAGGAGTAATACCGTTGAATATTTCAAATATTCCTAATACATCTGGTATATCAACAATTGTTGGATCATCTGGTTCGCCATCGCCATCTAAATCTGTATTCGTTAGGTCACTAGGATCATCAGATAAATCTGAAACCTCAGTCCCATCCTCTGTAATACCAGTAGCAATAGCTTGATTTATTACTTCTCCATTATCAATATCCTCTTGGGTTATTGCATAAACTGCTGTGAACGTGTCACTATCTGTTTCTCCTGGAAGTAATTGAGCGATAGGTCCTCCCATAACTTCAATTCCTGGTAAGTCATCCACAAGTTCAATGTTATATAAAGTAACATTACCCGTATTGGTTACACTGAAAGAATACGTTATGGTCTCACCTACTTGAGGTAGATTATCTCCATCATCGTTGTAAACTCCTGCTTTTTCAAGTGATATAGAAGGCTCTTGACAAAGTGTACTAACAGTTGGATCATCTTCAAAATTACTATTGTTATCACTCAAGTCTGAAACAACATCTCCTGTTGGAGTTGTACCTTCGGCAGTTGCTTGATTACTCACAAAACCATTATCAACATCCTCTTGAGTAACTGTATAAACAGCCGAGAAAGTTTCAGTATCCGACTGCCCTGCGGCAATTGTAACTGGTCCTCCAATTACAGCTACTAATGGGTCGGTAACAATGACATTTGTTAATTCCACATTTCCAAGGTTCGTTACAACAAAGTCGTATACTATTGTTTCACCTAAATCTATACATCCATTATTGTTCTCATCATTAGGAGTTCCTTCTTTAATGATTGCAATTCGTGCATCTTGACAAAGAACCGTAATTGTTGGGTCATCTTCAAACTCACTATTATCATCAGACAAGTCTGATACTTGGTCTCCTAATAAGGTAAATCCAGTTACAATGGCTTGATTTTCAACAAAACCATTATCTATATCGGCCTGTGTAATAACATAGGTTGCAGTAAATGAAGTTCCGTCTGTTGCAAGTGGAGCCAAAGTGATTGGTCCTCCTTGTACATTTACAAGAGCATCAGTAATAGTGATGTTGGTCAATGTTACTGTACCTTGATTAAACACTGTAAATGCATAGGAAATTGTTTCCTTAGGATCTGCACAACCATTACCATTTAAGTCATTGAATGTTCCTACTTTAACTAAAGCAATCACAGGAGTTTGACAAATAACAACTACAGTTGGGTCATCCTCAAGTATACTACTTTCATCAGACAGGTCACTAACAGTATCACCTCCAGGAGTTGTACCTTCTGCAGTAGCCTGATTCACAACTTCTCCAGCATCTACATTAGCTTGAGTAAGTACATAGGTAGCTGTATAAGTCCAAATCTCTGTTAGGTCTAATTCACCGTCACCATCGGCATCGCCACCTTGGAATACAATTGGTACTACTGGGTTTGGCGCTTCTAATAATGGATCCGATACAGTAATATTATCGAGTGTTGTATTTCCTGTATTGTAAACAGTGAATACATATTCAATAACATCTCCTTCCACTGGACATCCTCCTCCACTTGGTGTTGGTGGAATACTACCCTCTTTAACAATTGCAATAGCTGCATTTTGACATAACGTAACTACTGTTGGATCGTCTTCCAACACACTGTTGTCATCGGATAGATCGTCTACAGTGCTTCCGTTTGGTGCTGTACCCTCGGCTGTTGCCTGGTTAGTCACCATTCCAGTATCAATATCATCTTGAGTTATCGCATAG
>NZMG01000049.1 GCA_002694465.1 Flavobacteriaceae bacterium
AAAACTACTTTATAAGTGCCTGGAACTGCTTTTGGGGCATCGGTACTTGCCCACCATAGGATCATTCCATCCAGTCGCTCTGCTCCGTCGCCTTCGGTATCCCAAACAAACAAATTGCCTCCTTTTTTTACAGAAATTTTGTCTTTTTTTCCTTTGCTGCTAAAGGTTTTTATGGTGTCGTTATTCATCTTTAAAAAACTCAATGAGACTTCCTTTTCAGAAGGGTCTTCCAAATTAAAATAAACCATTACACCATTGGGGTGATTGGTTCCCGTGGTAAGCGAACCTTTTCTGGAACGCCCATCCATTCGGTAACTATCCTTAGGCTTAAATAGAAAGTTCTCGACTGCGCTCGAACTGACACCCTTGGCTTTATTTAATTGATGAAGTACTGTTAAATCATCCATCACCCAAAGACTTCTTCCTTGTGTGGCAACAATAAGGTTATTGTCTTTTAAGGCTAAATCTGTAATAGGTACAATCGGCAAATTCAGTTGAAAGGCTTGCCACGTTTCCCCATCGTTAAATGAAATATACATTCCTGCTTCGGTCCCTGCATAGAGCAATCCTTTTTGGGTTTCATCTTCCCGAAGCACTCTTGTAAAGTGTTCGGCTGGAATTCCGTTGGTGATTTTCTTCCAGGTTTTTCCGTAGTCGGTTGTTTTGTACAAATACGGTGCAAAATCACCTGTTTTGTATTTGGTGCCAGCAATGTAACACGTTCCCGCATCAAATCGAGAAGGCTCAATGCTATTTATCATCATCCATTCGGGCATTCCCTTTGGGGTCACATTTTCCCAAGTTTTACCGCCATTTCTTGTAATATGAACCAAGCCATCGTCACTTCCTGTCCATAAAAGACCTTCAGTAATGGGAGATTCTGCTGCAGCAAAAATGGTACAATAATATTCTACGGAGGTATTATCCTGCGTGATAGGCCCACCCGAAGAACCTAATTTTAAAGGATCATTTCGAGTTAAATCGGGACTTATTAATTCCCAGCTTTCTCCTTCGTTGGTGGTCTTGTGTAAATGATTGGAGGCAGTATATAATACCTTAAGGTTGTGCTTTGAAAAGAAAATAGGGAAGTTCCACTGGAAGCGATATTTCATCGCTTCGGCACCGTGTCCCATAGGATTATCGGGCCATACACTTACACTACGAACCGTTCTCGTTTTATGGTTGTATCGTGTTAAAAACCCGTCATAGCTTCCGCCATACACAATGTCATTGTTTAGTGGGTCAATAGCAATATGAGCACTTTCACCCCCCGCTGTTGATTCCCAATCGTCTTCATCGATATTCCAGCTTTCGGTCCTGTGCGGAATTCTTAACGTTGAATTATCTTGTTGTGCGACATAAATTCGGTATGGAAAAGAATCATCAGTAGTAACACGATAAAACTGTGACGTTGGCTGATTGTAATAGGTACTCCACGTTTCACCACCATCGTAGGTAACTTGTGCACCACCGTCATCGCCAATAATCATTCGGTTGGGGTCTTCTGGCGCAATCCAAAGGTCGTGATGATCTCCGTGTGGGGCATTATAGGTATCGAAAGTTTTTCCGCCATCGGTACTTTTATGGTAACGAACATTAAGCACATACACCGTGTTTTCATCTTCGGTGTCGGCGTAAATTCGGGTGTAGTACCAAGCACGCTGGCGCAAATCACGGTCACTATTTACATACTCCCATGTGTCACCACCATCATCGCTTCGGTAGAGTCCGCCCTTTTCTTTGTTTTCAACAATCGCCCAAACGCGTTCACTATTTAAAGGAGAAACGGTCACACCAATAATCCCTAAAGTATCGGAAGGAAACCCACTATTCTTCGAAATTTCTTTCCAGGTTTCACCACTGTCGGTACTTTTCCAAAGCGCAGAACCCTCCCCACCACTGCTTAAACTATAAGGGGTACGACGAACATTCCAAGTGGAGGCATACAGAATTCGAGGGTTATTAGGATCTAAAATAAGGTCTACCGCCCCGGCATTTTCATTGGCAAAAAGTTTTCGATTCCATGTTTTACCGCCATCGGTACTTTTATACACACCACGTTCTTGTGAAGGCTTGTAAATATCTCCCAATACGGCCGCATAGACTATTTGATGGTTTTTGGGGTGGGTTGCAATTCTAGGAATATGACGTCCTTTCTCCAATCCAACTTGCTTCCAAGTTTTTCCAGCATCTTCGGTTTTCCACATACCGTAGCCTGAAGATACATTCCCGCGAACCGTTTTTTCGCCACCTCCCACATAAATTACATTAGGGTCATCCACGGCAACTTCAATAGCACCAATAGATCCGCCAAAAAAGCCATCGCTTATATTTTCCCAAGTTCTTCCTCCATTTTTGGTGCGCCAAACACCACCTCCTGTGGCACCAAAATAAAAGAGGTTGGGTTTATTAGGAACCCCAGTAACAGCAGCACTTCTACCCCCTCGAAAAGGGCCAATAAGTCTATATTCTAAGGCACTGTATAAATTTTCGCTATAGGTTTGCGCAGTAATAGTTTCTGAAACAAATATGGAAAGGGAGACAAATAACGTCCCAAAAAAGAGAGAGTAAAATCGATTCATCGCAAATAGTTTAGGAACTTTAAATATACGGAAATTTAAATGTCCTTTTGAAAGGTGTATTCTAACAAATTGGGAATGGAAAGGGAATCTACTTTTTTATAGATTTCTAAAATTTCTTCGGAAAAAGAGGGAGCATCCAAGTCAAGTTCTACTGCTTTTTGAACATAGTATTTCTTTTTCATAGGATGTTGCGGACTTACAGCGTTAAAAATTTGGCCAAAAGCATCTTTTTGAATGATTTTTAAAAGAACTCCTATACAATCTTCTCGATGGATGAGATTTACAGGGGCATTCCCACCACTTAATTCTTCCCTTCCAGCCAAATAACGCACCGGTTGTCTGCTTCCGCCAATAAGTCCGCCAAATCTTACAATACTGCATTTAAAAGTTGAATTATAAAAAAGCTGTTCTACTTGTAAAAGCTGTCTTCCCGCTTCACTATCGGGTTTTGGTGTATCGGCTTCGGTAACGTCACCTTGTTCGTCTGAATAGACCGATGTACTACTAATAAAAATACATTTTTGGATGTTGGCCCTTTCTATTTCTTTTAAGAAATGAGTCATTTTTAAAACATAGTCCGATCCTGTGTTTCTTCGCAATCCAGGGGGAATCATGACGATTAAAGTATCAATGTCTTTCAGAAAAGTTTGCACGCTACCTTCCACTCCTTTTTCTGAAATGGTAACAGCATACGCATCGAATCCCTTGGCTTGTAGCTTTGAAGCTTTTTCAAGTTGTGTGACACTTCCTTTTATTTTATAACCTAAGTTTTGAAGGCGTTGTGCCAATGGTAATCCTAGCCAACCTAATCCTGCAATGCCAATAGTTTTACTCATCCGCAACGGTTTTTAAAGTATCGACAACTCGTTTTTGAAGTGTTTGTCTATAAATGAGTCGTTTCATCACGACGGCATCTGTAAACACAAAGGGCTTTGTCATGGTATTTTTGGGTCTTTCAGAAATTGTAAATAATGGATTTTTCAATAAATCGAAAGAATATTCCAATACATTAAAAGTGACTTCAACATCTTTTGGAACGGAGTAATTAACCTGTAATGTATCATTGGGAGAAACATAATAGCTTATGAGTCCGTTGTTTACTCTGTTACTATATACTTTTCCTGTACTATCTTTTGCCACGCTTTTTCCGTTGTATGAAAGAGAATTAAAAACAATATTCTTATCTGCATATAACCGTATCACATCTACCTCTCTTTTAGGATAAATGGTGAATGAAACGCTTCTTTCTTCACCCAAAATAGTGTCCGTATTTACAAATGCATCAAACTTAGGGATGTCTTTAAAAGGTGCTTCTGAAGCAAAGGTATAGCCTGTATTATATTTACTACCCGCAGCGCTTTCGACATAGTTGGAAGCTTCTTTAGGGTTGTCGCCTAAATAACCACGAGTCCAGTCGTCAAGCATGTTATCGTAGGTAACCCAATAGGCTTTTTGTGCATCGGTGTCTTGGTAATAGATTAAGCTATTAGGTTTTTGTGTGGTTTCGGTCCACTGGCTGTTAAAGTGAGCACTGATAAAAAATCCAATCGCTAAAATGATAAATAAGGCAGAAAACAATTTTTTATACTTGTAAAATCCTATAACTGTTATAAGTAATCCGAAGAGCAACACCGTAAAAACACAACTAATTACAAGCATTTCCAGCCCTAAACCTACAGGGAAAAACTGAATAAGTGGTGAGAAAATAAATACTGCAGGAACGGCAAGGAGTAGCATTAAAAGTAAGTTGGGAAACTCTTGTCTAATTAGAATCCAAAGGGATAACAAAGCGAAATAAACAGGGATTACAAAAAAGGCGGCTCCTTTTAAATAAACAGCGACCCCAATATTTATTAATAGCCAGAAAAATAGGGGTGCAATAAGTAAGTTTGAAGGATGAATTCTTTTTGAAAATTTAGAATAAAACCCAAACGTAATGGCTAACGTTACGACCACAAAAAAGGCAATATAGGTATGACCGTTATAGGTAAACCCATGCTGAATTTCTTCATAGCGAGGATATAATTTTAGGATAAGCTCCCAACCAAAATAGCCTACCAAACCAGAAACTACAAGCGATAAAAGAAAGGGTACAAAACCCTTTGCAATGTACTGTCCTGAAAGCCTTCCGTTTTTTAATCCGTAGAAAATGAGAATAATAAAGATAACGAACGCTCCAATGGCCATAGGTAGTACCCACGAAAAGGGGTAGCTTATCATTTTTACAAAGGGAATATTTACATAGACATAGTCTTCTTCATTTTTAATTTGAGATAAATCGGCATTGGAAAAATAATGCACCAAGGGCAACAAATAACTCCCTTGATGTTGCAGGGTTTTACGGTCCAGTCGCTCGTAATTATCATTCGCGGTGTGATAATCGAAATGATCATCGATAAAGGCAAAAAACAACCCGTCTATATCGCCTTCTTCTCGTAACACGGTGGAATCGGTATCATTAGGGAGCATTTTATAAATGCTGTACATTAACGAAGAAGCCACTGGGTATTCTGGATTAGCTTCTATAAATCCTTGAATAAGATTTTTGTTTCCTTGATTGGTTTCCACAATCATATTACTAGGGCCTCCGCTACCACGAGCTTCAAAATTAAGTGCCAAGCCCACATTTTTTGCCCAAGGGTGCTCTCTAACAAAAAGTTTTGCACCGTCTAAGCCTACTTCTTCGCCATCGGTAAAAAGGATAATAATATCATTTTTGGGTTGCTTTCCTGAGGCATTGAAAGCCCTTATGGTTTCAAGTATGGTTACAACACCACTTCCTGCATCACTCGCTCCTGGTGAAGGCACTAAGGCGCTGTCGTAATGTGAAAAAATGAGTAATGCCTTTCCTTTTTCTGTTCCTTCAATTTTTGCAAGAATGTTCACGGGTTTGTCCATCCCTCCCCATTTTTCATTGAGAATATAACCTTCCTGTGTTTCGGGTTGGAGGCCTAAGACTTTTAATTGTTCAATTAAATATTCTCGTACCCTAATGTTTTCTTCAGTTCCAATATAATGAGGTGCTTTGGTAATTTCTTTTAAAGGAATGAGGGCTCTTTCTGTGGAAAATTCGGTTTCCGGGAGTGTTGCTGGGGTGCCTTCTCTAGGCATTAGACTATAGAAACTGTAGTATATAAGACCAATGAGCAACAATAGGGATAGCGAAGCTTGTGAACGTTTCATGTATGAGAGGTTTGAATATTAAAAGTACAATTTATTAGTGAAAAGGGAATTTATTATCAACAAAGGAAATGGTTTTTCAGTTAAATTGGCTATATTTAAAAGGCTAAAAAACTGAAATTATGAGTATTAAAAGTTATATAGGGCGTCGGGTCAAGCCCAAAAAAGGGTCTTCGGAAAATATTAGGGTTTCCGATTATATGAGTACCAACCTTACTACATTTAAACCAGACCAGTCGGTTATGGAGGTGATGAATACCCTTATTAAAAAGAAAATTTCTGGGGGTCCTGTAGTGAATGAAAAAAATGAATTAATTGGAATTATTTCTGAAGGGGATTGTATGAAACAAATTAGCCATAGTCGCTATTATAACCATCCTATGGAAGATATAAAAGTGGGCGATCATATGGTTACCGATGTTGAAACCATAGATGGCGAAATGAATGTATTTGATGCTGCCGATAAATTTTTAAGTTCTAAAAGAAGACGTTTCCCTATTGTAAAAGAAGGTAAGTTGGTAGGTTTAATAAGCCAAAAAGATGTATTAAAAGCAGCAATTACTTTAAAAGGGCATAGCTGGAAATAGTGTGCTAACTAATTTCATTTTTCACCAACAAATAGAAATCGTTGTCTAGCGGTAAATATCCTTGGTCATATACATAGTAATAAGTGCTTCCAGATTTTGTGGTGTAAGTTCCCGTAAAATAATCGAATATAAATCCGTGTTTTAAAAGGGTATTTTTGGTGACTTTGGTTTTGTCTTGTGTATTTAATGCTTCTAAAATTCGATGATTCTTCCTCAGGCGATTGTTAACCGTTCTAATAATATTTTTAGTGTCTCTGTTTAGGGCATTGTTGTGTGCATTACGACAAGCGTCGCTACAAAATTTCTTATCGGAGCGCCCAATAATTTTTTCGCCACATTCTGGACAGGTAGGATTCATATCCTAAAGTTAATCAATAATTTCAATTTTTTCTTCCACTTTTTCTAAACGGAAGCGGTAAATGGCTTCAAAACGCAAAAACATTCCGTCGTTAATTTGCGGATTTAATTGCTTCCTATCGTCCCCAAAGGTAAAAGCCGAAAGGCCCAAATCGATATTGTCTCCTTGGCGGTATACTTCAAAATTATTACTAGAATACCCCGCTTTTAATCGTAGCAACACATTTTTTTCGAACGTATTAAATTGTACATACCCAGAAAATTCTAAGGAGCCTAAATCCACATAAACTTTTGGCGCAAGCTCTTCGGTAATATTAAAACTTCTTCCAATACCGTAATAATCTACCCCAAGGGTTAAGGATTTAAAGTCGTAATTGATATCTGCCGAAATAGGCATCGATATGTCCATCTCAAACTTTGTATTTGGGCTGTTATAGTAAAAACCAAATATGGGTGTCGTGAAAAACCCAAAAGCTTCTCGTGAACCGTAGGCTCCAAAACGATACGTAAGGTTTTCGTTTTTTTGATATTTGAATAAGGCAAAACCTCCTAGATAAAAATCTTTGGTGGAGATTTGCTCATAATCTGAAGAAAGTTTAGGAAGCAGCACTAGTGTGGAGCTCCATTTCTCACTGTACTGCGTTAACATTCCAATTTTTAAGGTAGTACCGTATAAATTATTATATGGAGCGTCTGGTAACAATTGTAATCTGTTTTTGGTAAAAGAGACCCCACTCACAAATACATATTTTTCATTGATAGGGATGGGAACCGTAAGATCTGCTTCAAGGATGAGTACATTGGTGCTAAATTCGGTGCCCTCAAAACGGTTGTCGAAGGTATGCCCGTAACTAAATTTTGCGAGGTCTACATAATTTTGAGCATGTCCTAAAAAGGAAACCAACAATAAGCAACAAAGAATCTGTTTCAACAGGAATTATTTTGGCGATAAAGATAAACTATTCATCTCTATAATTGATGAAGTGAATTGAGTGTGTAAGTAAAACTCTAATACTGCATAAAAAGTATTTCCTTAGACAAATATATCTTCTTACAACTTAGACACATCTATTTTAAAGAGCTCGGCAGCATTTTGCCAAAGGATGCGTTCTTTTTTATCATCGGCGAGTTCTAATTGGTCCATAAATTTGAGGTAGGATTTCATATTTGATATGGGCCAATCGGTGCCGTATAATAAATACTTGGGGTCGCCAGCGTAGGTTATCATTTCTTCGATTTCCTTTTTCATATAGCGTTCAAACTTTTCGGAAAAATCTCCCAAAACCAACCCCGAAATATCTGCATAGACATTTTTGTTTTTATACACCACCTCCATACAATCTTTAATCCAAGGATTCCCCACATGGCAAATCACTATTTTTAAATCGGGATAATCTACAGCCAAATCGTCTATTTGCAATGGGTGCGAATACTTAACCTTTCCCGTTGGCGCATAGGTGTCGCCACTATGAAACATGACGGGAACATCATATTCAATGGCCATTTCGTACATGACTTTAAGCCGTTCGTTATTGGGATAAAAAGGTTCGTAGCCAGGATAAAATTTGAGTCCCTTTATAAGTCCAGCTTCAAGGTATTCACTAATTTCCCGAAGGTCTCTATGGTTGTAATGCAAATAACTTATGCCAGAAACCTCCCCCAAGTTATCTCGCCCTTTAATCGCTT
>NZMG01000050.1 GCA_002694465.1 Flavobacteriaceae bacterium
AGCCATGGAGCCTAACCCTTCAGCTTGTCCGCCAGCAAATGCTACAGATCCATATCCGTTGGCAAATCCACCAGCGGAAAAGCTATAATCTCCTGCGGCATTAGAAAATAAACCTAAGGATACTGAATATTCACCCGAAGCCGTTGTTTGACTTCCTAATGCTATGGAACCAGTACCGACGTTTAGATCATCCCACTCAGTCCCAGATGCTTCCCCAGCCCTAAAAGCTGCTTTACTTTTGTCAAACCAAAATTTTGAATCAGATCCAGATAGTGTTGTAGCTCCAAAAACAAAATCATCTCCCCCAACATTGGTCGTGTTTTGCACAACTCCTCCAATACTTTGAAATTCCCCAGAACCTGCCGTTGTAGGAATATTTATCCACGAGCTTCCATTATAAAACCAAAATCCTGCCGTATTATTAGTTTGATAAACTAACAGACCCGTAGCTGGTGAGGCAATGTTTGTGCGGTCGGTTTCAGTCATTCGTGGAATTAAAATTCCTGCACTAGAGCTTGTAATATCAAGTAACGATGAAGCATCGGGAGTAGTTGTTCCAATTCCAACTTGAGAAAAACCTATGGTTGAAATAAATACTAAAAGATATGCTACTTTTTTCATAATAATTAGTTTAAAGAAGCATAAGTAGGTTAAGTGATTTTAGGCATATTGATTTTGGGCAAAAAAAGGCGACTATTTTTTAAGTAATGAAACACCACTCCATGCACCTCCAATCACTATTAGAAATATTCCTGTATAACGCAAATAGTTGCCACCAGAAGAAGAAGGGCCTTCCATTTTAAATTCAAAAACCGATTCGCTAAAAGCATCCTTGTCCACCTTGATGTCCTTTGCGGCTTTAGGGAATTCTACTAAAAATGTTTGCTGTATCATTCCGCCTAATTCTGGAGGACTACTCACAAGCATATATTTATGATCAGTTAATTCAGTGACATTGGCATTTTTTTGATCGGTTTCTAAAGACCATTTTCCACGCTTGTCTATTTTACAAACCCCATAGGCATTAAGACTTAAGGAGAAAGAACGGTTCATATCATCTTTATCCAGTTTAAAATCGTCTAAAAAATAGGCAGGCATACTTCTTTCTATTTCTCTCTTTAAGGCAGCAGGATTGTTTCCTAAACTGGAAGTCCAATTTTGCCATTCCTGCGCATTCATAGTCATCGACACGGTAATTTTTGCATTGCCTATGGAATCGATTTTCATTTCAATTTTTTGTTGGGTTTGTTGTGCGATACTACTTCCAAAGAAGATTAAAAGCCCTACAATAAGTATATTTTTAAGTGTTTTCATAATGGTTGATTTTATCGAATGCTTTTAAAAATTTGATTGATGACAGATGAATTTTGATTGTAGAGGTAGTCGTAGCTACCTACGGCTACAAATCTCATTCCGTTGGGGCCTCTTACTGTTTTCCCAACCCAGTTAAGCGTTCCGTTTTGAGAATAGGTTTGCCCAACAATTTGGTTTCCGTTTATTTGATACTGAAGTTCACTTCCGTAGTAGGATAACCCTGTAGCAACTGTTTGTAGCGCTACCTGAGCACTTGATGTTTGAACATCAAAAACTGAAACTACCACTTCTTGGGAAGGGGATACCACCTGAGCTGTTAAAATGGGTAGGTCGGGGTAGGGATACTGATAGGTTTGCCATCCTCTTGGGATTGAAAATGATAAACCACTACTTGCAGAACCTCCCGAATTAGTTGAATTATTAGAGGCATTACCACCGCCACTGTTCTGAGCGATGGCATTGTTAGACATATTTAATTTAGAACTCCAGTTTGCAACAATGTCATCTACTTTTTTTCTTAAAAAATCATCGTCTTTTAAATTCATTGGGGTAGCCCCATCAAGATTTACAGCGTGAATATCTACCAAGGTGTATCTTGGATCCCCTTGTTGTGCATATTGCATAAACTCACCTAATTGTTTCATCCCTTTTTCAAAGGCTTGTTCTACAGACATAGAGCCTCCCAAGCCTTCGCCACCAATTCCAGTTGCTTCGAGGGCATAAAACTGTCCATTTAGTTTAAATCCAGGATATGCGTGACCTGGTACCAGAAAAATAATAGGGTCTAATCCTGCATTGGAAAGAACACTCGCGTATAGTAGACTAAGTTCTAAGCAAAGGCCTGTATTTCCTGTAATAACTTCACGTGGAAGACGATTATGTTGTGATAATTGTGAAACATCCTGAAGGGATTCTGGAATACCCTTAGTCCCGCTATAGACCATTCCAGATTGCATGGTCGCTTGATAAATTCCAGCTAAAAACCGCACGGCTTCCTTTGGATCTTTGGTAACACCTGCTGCTTCTCCTTTTAATATTTTTTCCTGAATATTTTGTGTGTAATATTTTACAATAGGATCGTTAGGTGTTACAAAACAAGCCAAGAGCGCATCATTGTTATAAACATCTCCCCATCCAGCGATTTCTTCCGAAGGAATATTAGTGAACATATACTCGTTGCGATTAGAAATTCTAAAGGAAAAGTCTTCTTCCACAATGTCGTCCTCTTCAGCACCGTCCCAACTGATTTCGATTTCAGCTTTTTCGGTAGATTCGGCTGTTTTTTCGGCTATGTCTTCTTTAAATTTAGGGTAACAAAGAACCGAAGCTGTTTGTCCTTGGTACATTTCACCAATAACATCCAACTCAGTCCAATCAATGTAGCCTGGAATTCGATATCTCACGGTGACATCTTCTAAAGCTATATTGGTGTTGTTCGTGATTTTGGTTTTAAACAGAAAATACTTTCCGTTAAGGGCATCGGGGTTGGCGTACACATTGTGTGCTGCGGGCATAATAGTTGAGGTTTTAACAATTTCTACATCCAGTTCGCCAGAGGTACTTCCCCCAGAAATAAAACTGAAAGCTGTTAAAGCAACCCCTACTAATAAAAGTAATAATGGAATGGCTAGTTTTTTCATAATTGAAATAGTTAGAGTGAATACATGCTTTACTATTTCATCGGAAAAAAAGGAGAATGTCATCACAATAAATAAAAAAAGCTGTCACGCGTAATGACAGCTTTTAAGAATGGTAAGAGTTTTTGGTTAGTTTTTAATAACTTTTATAGTTTTTTGAAGGTTGGTTTCTTCGTTTATTACTTTCAGAAAATATAGACCTGAGGCTCCGTCAATGCGATAATTAATAGAATTGGTAGATTCATAATAGGTAGTTTGAAGGACTTGGCCAAGGGTATTATTGAGTTCTACTTTTATCTTTGAAATAGCATTGGGAATGACAATGGTAAATTCCCCATTTGAAGGATTCGGGAAAATTGTTGCTTCTAGTGAATTGTTTTCAGAAACTCCTAAACTTGCATACGCTGCGTTTATGGCGGCAAGTGCATCTAACTTTCCATACCCCCAAGTATCATTGGGAACAGTACCTGTATTTGCGTCTTGTCTGGAAGTATCGTGAAGGATGTTTTTAATTTGTTGTGGGGTTAAATCAGGATTCACCTCGAGCATTAAAGCAATCACTCCCATAGATAAGGGAGCTGCAGCGCTCACTGCATTTTGAATTCCATATAATCCATTACTATTTTGAAGCACATTAAACGAAAAACTCTCATAGTAGGTGTTATCTGCATAGGCGGCGTGACATACCTCCCCTGGAGCTACAAAATCAATTCCTAATCTACCGTCTTGAGTTGGACTTGAACTTGAGCCAATCCAAAGTTCACCCGCTTCTCCTTGTCCAGTAATATCCCTAGGAATACCATTAATGTCAATCCATTCATTTTGAACTACATAATCTCCTGGAGTAATAACCAAATTTGAACTTGCATAATCATTAATACTATAACCAGAAGTTACGAAGGTTAAAAACTTATTGTTGTTGTAATATGTAGAGGGGTTAAGGGTTGCATGAAATCCGCCGTTATTTATTTGAGTACCTTCAAGAATTACTTTATACGTACCTGTAGCGCCACTAATATCTATCATTAATTCTCTCCTGTTAGAAGTGGCTTGCCAGAATTCAACATTAGCACCGCGATGATAGATTTGTATATCTCCTAAGTTTTGATCTGCCGAAGCATTTGGTCCATTGGGAGCCGTGAATGGACCGTGAACTGTATTGTTTGGGCGCTCGATACTTACCGTAAAGCGATCGTCTTCACTGTACCATAAGTCGAATCTCACATTCCCAGTTTCACCTTTTTGTATCTCTATCTCAATAGTTTGTGAAGAAGAAATAGTTCCAGAAGCGTGATTATCATTTCCACCATCATCACCTACACCACATAAAAAAGGAGTCCCTGTATTGGTTACAAAATCATCAATCGCTCTTGCAATATTGCTGGTTCCATCAGTTGGACCACCAATTGAACCTATGTTCATTAAAGTCACTGCAGGTAAGCCAAGTTCTGCGATTTTGTCTTCAGCAAATTGCATGGCAACAGGTAAATAGGAAGGGTCAAAAAAGCCACTTTGTCCTGGTTCGCTACCAAAAGCAGGAAAAGGGTCGTGTGTTATTTTAATGCTAATAATTGTTGCCTTAGGAGCTACTCCTTGAAATTCTAAACCAGCAGTCCCACTTCCATTTCCAGCTGCAATTCCTGTTGTTGCCGTACCGTGCCCATATCTATCTGTAGATAAAGGGGGGTCGTTATTATCAAGTGCAGCATCTATTTGGGCTTGTGTAAAAATAGTGCCTATACCATAGGGGTTGCTTCCTGCTCCAGTTGGATCCAACATATCGTAGATATATGCAATTCGGGTATTGCCGTTTTCATCTATAAAATCTGGGTGTCGGTAATCTATTCCTCTATCTAAAATGACAACTAATACTCCTTCTCCGGAAAGATTGTACTGACTATAAACTTCATCGAGATTTACTTCTTCTCTGGGAGGAATGCCCTGACCCAAAAAAGGGATTGATAATAGAAATGCAAAACATACAATTAGAATTTTTTTCATGACGATTTAGTTTTATGGTTACTCTTTCGAGTACATCGTAAAACCAATAAAATGTCATCAAATGGAAGTGGCTATTTCTTTTTCTTCAGAAACCAAAACAGTAGTAAAACAAATAATATTGCACCAATTATCCAATATAAAACAGTAAAAGAGCTTTTAAATTCAATAGGTGCTGTATCGCCAATAAGCACCAATCCGGCCCAATATTGTGGTGAAGCCGTTCTGCCTTTGGCCGATGCAATATAATCTAGTTTTGCTTTCCGCAATGCCTCGTCTTTGGGTAATCCTTTGGAGAGATAATTGTAGAAACTTTGAATAATTTTTGAGCTGGATTCCTCGTCAATCTCCCAAAGGCTCGTTAAAATACTTTCACTTCCTGCATAATTAAAAGCATGCGCCAAGGATATCATTCCTTCCCCAGCTTGATAACCCGGTTTTCCTGTTTCGCAAGCAGTAAGGATGGCAAGATTAGAAGAAAGGTTGTAGTTGTAAATTTCGTAGGTATACAAATAATTGTCATCTAGGTTGGAAGCATCACTATTTTTTGCAAATACCAAGCGGGAAAGTTCTGGACTTATATTATCACTTTCGGCATGGGTGCCAATATGGATGATCTTGTGCTCTCCGGCTGATGTTTTGAACAATTGTTTGGAGGCTTCTTCATTTAAAAAAGACGTACCATTAAATTGCCGAGAATATTTTTTAATGACATCCACACTAAAGGGTTGCGGCAATAAATTAAGGTATGCTTCATCCAAGGCCAAGGAATCTTTTACAACCATTTGGTATTCTTGTTTCATTTTGTCTGAGAACTCTGGCGCAAAAGCCACATAATTAGCATCATAGGTATTCACTACATTTTGCTTTGGCTTCATAACCAACATGCTAAATTGATAGCTTATGTTATATTTTGAAAGCAAACTATGGGTAGCCATTTCAGAAAAACTGGAAATAGGTTGAGGCGTGAGCATTTCAAAACTTAAATTGAAAAGTTCACGATCTGGAACAATCACCATATTTTTGGTTGTAACCTCACCTTCAAAGGGTTTCCAGAGTGCTTCATACAATAGATGTAAATTAGGCGCTATTTTTTGAACATCAAATTCCTTTGAAGATACCTGCTGAATTAATCCTTTAACATCCTTAAAACCAAGCGGGAATAGTTTCCTTTCTGAAGCACTCATAACCAGTGCGTACAGGTTTTCTTCAATAAAAAAGTAACGAATTACAGTGGTTTCTTTGTCGATATACTTTTGGATATCGCTTACAGATTCTTCCAACGTGGCATAGTGTAGTTTGTAATATTCTGGATATTGAGTTTTTAGAGTGTCTATAAAATGCTTCCAAGAATTATTTATTTCAAAAAAGGAGTCAATTGCATTTGTGGTTTCGCCGATTACAATTTTATTCAGGTTATTTTTTAATTGACGTTCACGAGTGACCACCTCTTGTGGAATTTTGGATAATAATACGTCACTTCTTAGATTAAGTCTGGAGCGAATACGAGAATACATCGAACTTTCGTGAAGTGATAAAACATCATCTAAGTAGGCTTCATTTTTAGTTTTTTGATATAGGTGAAGTCTAATTTTTTTGGCGAGTTCAAAAAGCTGATTATTTTCTTCGATAAATAAGCTCAAATCTTCATAATTCTTTATGGTTGCTTTTCGAGTTTCTAAAATGGATAATCCTTCTTCTACTTTTTCTAGCATAGCCAAAAGTTTTTTGATAGAAGCACTTTTATCTTGAGCATATTGTGCTGCTACCAAAACATACAATGCTTTTGGCTTTCGGTATTCTATAACGAGGGTGTTTTTATCCCCTAATTGAAAGGATAATGCTTCTTCTGCATATTGAATTGCTTTATCATATTCATTCAATTTATAGGCTATTTCGGCTAGATTTACGGTGTGATAAAAATCCTGAAGTGTGTTTTTAAAGTCTCCTTTTTTGGCTTCGTAATAAATTTCCTCGGCAACTTGCATTGCTTTTTCTGGGTAGCCAGATGTTGCATAAAAGTTTGAGACATCTATAAGTTCATCAAAATAGTCTTTGTTGTATTTTCCTTGTAGTGTAGTTTTATATGCTAAATTTCCTTCGGTATAAAATTTATATGCTTTTTCTGTATCGCCTAAATTTTCATAAACGGTGGCTAAGGTGGTAAGGGTGGCAGATTTCCAGTAATTTTCAATACCAGGGTTTTCTTCTATAATTTTTAAAGCTTCTTCAAGAAGGATTTTGGCAGCTTCAAAATCACGGACAGCGGTCTTCGCTTGCGCAAGGATAATACGAGAGATAATCATCCCACTACTATTAGGCTCTAAAAATTTCTTTTTTTCAGCATTAGCATAGGTTATTAAAGCTTCAGCTTTTTTAAATTCACCTATGGTGTGATAGTAGCTACCTAAATTTTCAATAGCGGTGGCTCGGTGTCTTTTGGCGCTTAGGATTCTAAATTCGTCTGTAGATTTTTCAATATAGGCTTCAAACCCTTTGATGCTTTCTTGAGAAAGTGAAATGGCCTCTTGATTTTCGCCTAAGGCATTTTTAAGCACACTCAAATTCATTTTAATAAGGGCTGGACGAAATAGCGCATTCATTAAATCACTTTCATCTGCTTTTTCTAATTCGATGAGTGACTTTTTAAAATAATAACTCGAACTATCCAATTTTGCTTCCATCCACATCATACCGCCAAGGGCATTGTAAATTTGTTGATAGAATTCTACATCTTTACTATTAATATAATCGAGGGTTTTGGCGGCATCGAGATAGTGTTTTTTAGCGAGTTGAAAATCACCAAAATTTTGTGCTTCGTAACCTAACCTATATTTAACATTAGCGAGGTCTGCTTTTTTGGGATTATTAGATTGTTTTGCAAACTCATAAGCGTTTTCAAAAATAGCATACGTTTTTCGAGGATCTCCAGTCCCGCTATGCAAATACCCTAAGCGTTGCAATGCTAAAGATATGTATGTGGGGTCATTGCTTTTATTAAGTTCTGCGACAAATTGTTCTGCTTTTTTGTACGCTTTTTGTCTATCACCTTTTGCAAGTGCATAACTCCCTACAATCTCGATGTAGCTTATGAGACTATCATAATTTTTTGTACTTCGGAAATGGGTAAGTTTTGTTTCAAGTAATGCTTGTGCCTCAGTAATGGAATCTGCTTTAATCCATTTTTCAATTTGATAGATACCTTTTTCAGGGTTATCTTGAGAAAATACTGTAAAAGGTTTTAGGCTAAAACATACAATGAAAGCTAATAAATATGTTTTCAAGCCTTTCATATGACTACTTTTCCAGAACTTTTAATATTTTTTGAGCCTCTTGTGTATTACTTTTTCTGAAGTTTTCTTTAGCATCTTTTAGGTTGTCATTTTTTAAATTTGAAAGTCCTAAATAAAAATAGCTATCCTCTAAAAACATGCTTTCCTTTTGGGTGGTCACCTTTTCTAAAAAAGGAATGGCTTCTTCTGTATTTCCTTTCGCCAAATATGTAACACCAATAAAGTAATTAAGGGTGTCGTTGTTATTTTTTTGATTGAGAAGTTGCCTCCATTTTTCTAGGGCTTCATCGTATTCCTTCCGCTTGTAATTTACCATTCCATCATAGAAACTGAATTCATCCGTACTACCCATAGTAGTAGGTAAACCAGGGTCAACAGAAAAATATTCATTAAATAATAGTTCGTTAGAATTTTTGGGATTGAATACCCAAAAAATACCCAATAAAATTACTGCAGATGCAGCAACGGCATAAAAAAGCCTACTGTTGGTCCTATTGTTTTGGGTAATGTTTCGTACTGGAATCTCTTTTGTTTCTTGCGCCATTTGATGGTGAAATTCTTCCATTTTTTCACGCAGGCTAGCAGTTTCAATACCAGAAAGAAGAATTTTAATGTCTTCTACTTGCTGCCTTAAGGTATTGTTTTCTTCGAGAGACTTTTCAAACTGAAGTTTTTCCGTAGCATCCATAGTATTGTTGAGATACCGCTCCACAGTTTCCAGTAATTCTTGTGATATTTTAGAATCTTTATTCATTGTATGTAACCAATTCTTTTAATTGCTGAATACAGCGATATTTTTTGTTTCGAGCGGATGCTTCTCCAATATTAAATAAAGCAGCAATGTCTCTAAGCGATTTTTTTTCGAAATAAAACTGAGAAAGCAATTGTTTGCATTCATCACCTATCTTTTGAAAAGCCTTTTCTGCTAGGGCTATTTTTTGTTCTTTTTCTTCAAATAATGAAGTCGTGTTTTCTTCCCCGTTTTCAGAAAATTGATGAAATGATTCTAACGAATTCGTTTTTTTAAATCGTGAAGAACGAAGCTCGTCTGTCCATTTGTTTTTGGCAATTTGATATAAATATCCTTGAAGTGCTGTTTCGTTATGTGGCGAAAACTTTCCTTCTTTAATATTTTTCCAAACCGTAATAAACGCTTCCTGATAGATATCTTTTGCTTGGGGCATAGATCCACTGTTTTTTAAAATATAAACTTCAATTTTTTTGTAGTTGCTCTGGTATAACTGTTTTAAAACCAATTCATTATTGGCTTTAATTTTAGAAACAAGTTCCCATTGTGCTGCTAATTGTGTCATTGCCCCATCTAAAGTAGATAGGGAAAGATACTAAAAATCAACTACATATTAATCTCATTTTGTATAACATCGGTTTGGTTTTAAAATGTCATCACAGGTTATGCAAAGCATGGGTAAATGGTTATATTTGTTTTTCAAAGTTGCTTATGAATAAAAGCCAATTTCTTCCAGAAAAATACACTCAGTCTCCAGTAAAAGGAAAAGTTTCTTGGCAATCGCCTAGCAATATTGCTTTGGTAAAATATTGGGGAAAATACGGTGAGCAATTGCCTAAAAATGCTTCTATTAGCTTTACGTTGAGCAACTGTCATACTAGAACTTCCGTTTTATTTCAGAAGAAAAGTACTGAAGGTTTTGACTTTGAAGTCTATCTCGACGGAAAGCAAGAAAAGGGTTTTGAACCCAAAATTCAGAAATTCTTTGAGCGTGTTGAAGCCTATGTGCCATTTCTGAAAAATTATCAATTTAAAATTGAAACCTCCAATAGTTTTCCGCATAGCAGCGGAATTGCCTCCTCTGCCAGCGGAATGAGTGCCTTGGCGTGTTGTTTAATGGAAATAGAAAAATCGTTAGGCGATTTTGAAATTTCCGAAGATTTCTTTAGTAAAAAAGCTTCATTTTTAGCCCGATTAGGCTCTGGAAGCGCATGCCGAAGCATCGAAGGGCCTTTGGTGGTTTGGGGAGAACATCCTCAAATTGGTAAAGCCACTAATTTATACGGTGTTCCGTATCCATATACAGTTCATAAAAATTTTGAAAACTACCAAGACACTATTTTACTGGTGGATAAAGGTGAAAAGCAGGTGAGTAGTACCGTGGGCCATAATTTAATGCACAATCACCCTTTTGCCGAACAACGATTTGAGCAAGCCAATGAAAACCTCTCGAAACTGATCCCTGTATTAAAAAGTGGAAATCTATCTGAATTTATAAGTATTGTGGAAAGTGAAGCGCTGTCGTTACACGCCATGATGCTCACTTCCAATCCGTATTTTATTTTAATGAAGCCGAATACATTAGAAATTATTAATCGGATTTGGGATTTCAGAAAAGAAACAGGAAGTAAGGTTTGTTTTACACTCGATGCAGGTGCCAACGTCCATGTTTTGTTTCCTGAAGCTGAAAAAGCACTCGTTTCAGAATTTATAAAAACGCAATTGACGCCATTTTGCAAAAACGGAGAGTTTATTGAAGATTCAGTAGGGTTTGGTGCTCAAAAACTATAGCTATTCCACTATAAAGTTCGTCGCTCCCAGAACCCCTTTTTCTGAAACTAACTTTGCGATATAGATGCCGCTTGTTAATTGCGATGTTTCAACTTGAGTGACTTCCGATGCCACTTTTTTAGCCTCAATTTTTTGACCTAATATTGAATATATTTCAATTTGTAAGTTTTCGTATTGCTGAAGAATCTCAGAAGCATAATTAAAAGAAATGATTTCTGAAGCGGGATTAGGATTTACAAAAAAATGTGGTGTTTTAGTAAATTCATCTGTGCCCAAAAGCTCCATGATTTCAGAAACTTTTAACGTCACCGAATTACTATCGCAAATTACATCAAAGATGTAGCTAAAGTTGGTGGTGCTTGCTAAAATTTCAGTAGGCAGATTACAATTTAAATTATTGCTACTTGTAATCACTGTTATTTCATCATCAAGCGCCAATTCATCCATTAAATATAATCGGATATTTCCTTCAATGGTGGGTGACCCAAACACGTGTACCATATCGTGTTCTGAAGGGCTCATTACATCTACTTCGAGTATCGCATTGGGCGGAAAATGAAAATTATTGACGAATTCCAACGCACCAACGCTGTGAAACCCTCCTGGGTACACATATCCGTTGTTTACAAAATTAGCAGTAATATCGTAGGAGCCATTACCTATCAAAAACCCGTCTTCATTGTTGGTAAAATTTTGAGAGCCTACTAAAAACAAGAAAATCTGTTCTTCGTCCAACAGTATTATACCAGAATTATTCATATCAAAAATCATATAAAAAGCACCAGGGCCACCGTTCGATATTCTTCGTATGAGTCCATCATTATTTACGGTTGCAACTCCACTATCTTCAATTAATCCGCCAGGGCTATTGATATTTATTTCGGCTCCATGTGCGTTGTTGATGGTGGTTATTCCATACAAACTAATGGTGCCACTATCTAAAATTAAGATTTCGCTTCGGTTATTGAGAATAACGTCGTGCATTTCTTTCATTTCACTGGATTCTATCAAAATTGTACCGTCATTTTCAATGATTCCACCTTGCAATATTCCATCTAAAAATATAAGTTCGCCCCCATCCGCTATCTCAATTTCATTGGGAACACCATTTGTGATGCTGCCTTCCACGATAAGCGTAGCACCTGGCTCAATCACAATGATTCCCCCATTATTTTGCAATGTTCCAATGACTTCGATTTCGGCATTATTAAGGGTAAGGGTCTGCTGACTGGTTAGTGTGCCATTTACAATTAATCTGGCACCTTGTTGAATGACAATAGTACCGCCTTCGTTGTTCGCACTTACATCAACTATAATTCCATTGCCCGAAATTAATACATCGCTCGTCCCATCTGGAACCGAAAAAACATCCCAATTATCGGGATTGTTCCAATAATTATCGCCCCCATTGCCCGTCCACGTATGTGTTTGAGAAAATGAAAAGATAGAAAGTAATACAAATCCTAAGAGAGTAATTTTTTTCATAACACAACATTTTTATTGTAAGGTACTAAAAATCTGAAAGTTGTTCTTTTAAATTTAGGAGTTTTTGGTTTTTTTTCACAATAAGATATGCTTATAAATACTATATTTGCAGTACAGTTGAGTTATCATTTAAAATGTAGTATCTTTATACTACAACAGTAAAAAAGCGTATGCACGGTCCCCTTTTCTATTCAAAAATCCTTCTCTTTGGTGAATATGGTATCATTAAAGATTCAAAAGGACTCTCTATTCCTTATAATTTTTACAACGGTGCCTTAAAGATTGACGAACACCATACGGTGGGAACGTTTAAATCTAATGACAATCTGCGTCGTTTTTCAGAATATTTGGAAAAGTTACAAAAAGAGCAACCCAAGTTGGTGCATTTTGATTTGGATAGACTAAAAGAAGATATCACCAAAGGATTGTATTTCGACTCTAGTATTCCGCAGGGGTATGGAGTGGGTAGTAGCGGTGCGTTAGTGGCTGCCATTTACGATAAATACGCTACCGAAAAAATCACCGTACTGGAGAACTTAACTCGTGAAAAGCTATTACAACTGAAAGCTATTTTTGCGGAAATGGAATCCTTTTTCCATGGCAAATCTTCAGGGTTGGATCCGCTTAACAGCTATTTAAGTTTACCCATTCTTATCAATTCTAAAGACCATATCGAACCTGCAGGTATTCCTTCACAAACCGAAAGTGGTAAAGGTGCCGTCTTTTTATTAGATAGTGGAACCACAGGAGAAACAGCACCTATGGTACACATTTTTATGGAAAAGATGAAGCAGGAAGGTTTCCGAAATATGCTTAAAAATCAATTTGTAAAGCATACCGATGCTTGTGTGGAAGATTTCTTAAAAGGAGATGTAAAATCACTCTTCGGAAATATAAAGCACCTTTCCAAAGTTGTGCTAGATAACTTTAAACCTATGATTCCTAAGGAATTTCATAAACTTTGGAAAAAGGGAATTGAAACCAATGCCTATTACCTAAAATTATGTGGCTCTGGTGGAGGTGGGTATATGCTAGGTTTTACTGAAGACCTTGAAAAAGCCAAAGCGGCTTTAAAAGACTACAAACTAGAAGTAGTTTACAACTTCTAGATTTTCTAAAACGGCTCCGTGATGTTGAGCAGAAAGCAAAAACTCTTTTTATTAAAACTTTTCAGTTTGTTTTCTGTGGTGCGGGGATACAACATTTTAGTTATTGTAATTGCGCAATATTTAGCAGCTATTTACATTATGGCGCCACACTTGGCTGGGCGTAAAGTCTTGTTTGATGTAAATCTTTTAATGCTGGTCTTGGCATCTGCAAGTGCTATTGCGGGTGGATATATTATAAATAATTTTTACGATAGAGAGAAGGATTTAATCAATAGGCCATTAAAGACCAAGCTCGATAGATTGGTGAGCCAGCGCACTAAGTTGACCACCTATTTTGTGCTCAATTTTCTCTCGGTAGTATTCGCTAGTTATGTATCGTTTAAGGCGGTAGTTTTCTTTTCTGTCTATATTTTTATGTTGTGGTTTTATTCTCATAAGCTTAAAAAATATCCCTTTATTGGGAACTTCACCGCAGCAATTTTAGCAGTAGTGCCCTTTTTTGCCGTGTTTATTTATTATCACAATTTTGCATTGGTCATTTTTGTCCATGCCACCTTTTTGTTTCTTTTAATCTCAATGCGGGAGTTGGTAAAAGACCTAGAAAATATTAAAGGGGATTTAACACAAAACTACCGTACCATTCCTGTGGTGTATGGAGAAAGGGTCTCAAAATGGATGCTCACTATTTTAGCGGCACTAACCTTAGTCCCAATTTTCTTTTTATTGACCTATTTTGAGATTGGTTATATGCGGTATTACTTTCTTGCTACCACGTTAGCATTACTTGTTTTTGTCTTATTTCTTTGGGTGTCTCAAGCAAAACTTCACTACATTTTACTACATACCATCTTACGTTTAGGAATTGTAATAGGAGTATTTAGTATTGTGTTACTAGATGTAGATGTGTTATTACGTAGGTTGAGTTGGGTGGGGGTGTTATAATTATTACCCTTTAAAATACCCAGAGCCACCACAACCACCACATTGTTCTCTTTTTCCTTGAGAAATAACGGTGCCCTGCCCGCGACATTGCCCACATAAGGTTGCAGGTGCTGCCACCCGTACATTTCCACTTCCTTGACAACCCAAGCAAGTTGTTTTATTACCGTTCCAGACGGTGGTGCCTTGTCCTCGGCATTGGCCACAGGTGACTGTTGTTGTGTTGTTGTTCATGGGGATAAAGAGTTATATGTGTGTATTGTTGTGCAATTTTAGTTCCGTTCTGTTATTTCTTACCGTACTTCATTTTTTTAAATTTCTATGGCTAATAATTTTATTACTCATCCTTGTGGCAACCCTCCCAAAGATAGGAAAAAGGATATTGTATTTAGGTAGTCGTGAAGTCCTAAAAAGAGGCAGTATAAACAACAGCTGTAGCAATTTTATCCACAGCTGTAGCAGTTTCCCCCACACGATTGGCATTTCCCCCCACACAAGTGGCTATTTAACCCACAGGCTGTAGCAATTTCACCCACACAGGTAGCAATTTCCCCCACTCAATTGGCTATTTCTCCTACTCAGTTGGCATTTACCGCTACACCATTGGTATTTACTACAACAGATGTGGCAGTTTATACACGAATGTTAAATTTTGTCCTACGTCTTACGTCCTATGTCTTGCTTATTGTTTCTCCCTTACTTTATGCTAATACCTAAAGTTTTCTTAGGAATCATCGTAGTTTCATTACTTGCTGTATCTTTGCAAAATAGTAACTAAAAAGATTCCTGCCTTCGCAGGAAATGAATATGAGCAGAAGAGATCAAGGAAGTAAAGGAAAACCATCGGGAAGAGGTGGAAACAATGTTCGTAAAGGGAGTCATGCCAGAGGAAATGCTCCTATAAAAAAAGATGGTCCAAAAAAGCCTTTCATTAAAGAAAATAGAGAAAATAAAGGAGGGGTTTCTAAAAAGAAACTGGGAGACGGCATTCGTCTTAATAAATATATTGCCAACAGTGGGATTTGCTCGCGTCGTGAGGCAGATACCTACATTGCTACAGGGTTGGTTACCGTAAATGGTAAAATCATAAATGAAATGGGCTTTCAAGTAAAGCCTACCGATGAGGTTAAGTTCGACGGTCGTCGCATTAATCCTGAGCCAGTGACCCATATTTTACTCAACAAACCCAAAGGAGTGGCTTCTACCAATAGCGAGAGTAAAGGTTTGACGGTTATGGATCTTATTGCCAACGCTACCAGTGCCAAAGTAAAACCTGTGGGGCGCTTGGGAAGAAATGCTACGGGATTATTCCTATTTACAAATGATGATGTGCTTATTAATAAGATTCATAAAAAGGGAATGTCACGTCTATTTCATATAGAATTGGATAAAAACCTAAAAGGGGATGATCTTCAAAAAATACAAGAGGGGCTTAAAATTGAAGGAAAAGAGGTAGCGGTAGAGGAGATTAAATATGTAGATAACGCTCCCAAAAAAGAAGTGGGTTTAAAGATTAAAAACATGGGGAATAGTATTATCCGTGATATTTTTGAACATCTAGGCTACCAAGTGGTACGTGTAGATTGTGTTACGCTTGGCCCACTTACCAAAAAAGACTTGCCACGAGGGCGTTGGCGTATGCTTACTCCAGAGGAAATTAATCTTTTTTCCATGGCATAAATTCTTAAAAAATTTAACTTTAAAATTTTTCTTCAAAAGGTTTTGTGTTTCAGAAAAAAAATTACATTTGCTCCGCTTTTTGCAATACACATTGAAAGAGAATTTTACATTCGGTTTTTTGAAGTTTAGGAAATGGCCTTCAAGATATGCTTACCAGGTAAGTACCCGAAATGAAGCCAAAATTTCCTTGACGCCAAGATATGGAGTTACCGCTTTTCTTCGTAAAAAGGTGTGGGCACTTCTGCCCATAATTGTTTGATTTTATTAGGAATTAAAAAACAAATTCTTATATATTTATCCATAGGGATACAATATTCCATTATAAACATTGAACTTTTAACCCATAATGAACACAAAATATATTGATCTTATAGATCAAACATATCATTTTCCACAGGACGAATTTAATTTAGAGGGAGATCACTTACAGTTTCACGATATTGATTTAATGGCACTTGTTGAAGAATACGGAGCGCCATTAAAATTTACGTATCTCCCAAAGATTTCCGATAACATAAAAAGAGCGAAGCGTTGGTTTGCACGTGCTATAAAAAAGCACGATTATAAGGGAACTTATAATTACAGCTATTGTACCAAGAGCTCGCATTTTAAACATGTTTTAAATGAAGCGTTAAAAAATAATATTCATATTGAAACCTCTTCGGCATTCGATATTAATATTGTAAAAAATTTAAAGGCGGAAGGAAAAATAGCAAACGATACGTTTGTTATTTGTAATGGATTTAAACGGGATAAATATATTACCAATATTGCCGATTTAATCAATAGTGGTCACGAGAACTGCATTCCCATTATCGATAATTATGAAGAAATCGATTTACTTTCAAGTGAAATTAAAAAGGATTTTAAAATAGGAATCCGTATCGCTTCGGAAGAAGAACCAAAATTTGAGTTTTATACTTCTCGTTTGGGTATAGGGTATAAAAACATTGTTCCGTTTTATGAAAATCAAGTAAAAAACAATGAAAAGGTGGAACTTAAAATGTTGCATTTTTTCATAAATACAGGGATACGAGATAATGCTTATTATTGGAACGAATTATCGAAATGTTTAAAAGTATATACACGTTTAAAAAAGATTTGTCCTTCGTTGGATAGCTTAAATATTGGAGGTGGTTTTCCAATTAAAAACTCATTGGCTTTTGAATACGACTACAGCTATATGGTTGATGAAATTGTAAACCAAATCAATCTTGCTTGTGAAGAAGAAGATGTGCCAGTGCCTCATATTTTTACGGAGTTTGGTAGCTTTACAGTAGGTGAAAGTGGTGGTGCTATTTACGAAGTGTTGTACCAGAAGCAACAAAACGACCGCGAAAAGTGGAATATGATCAATTCCTCTTTTATTACTACGCTTCCTGATACCTGGGCAATTAATAAGCGGTTTATAATGCTGTCTGTTAATCGTTGGAACGACGAATACGAAAGAGTACTTTTGGGAGGACTCACTTGTGACAGCGATGATTATTACAATAGTGAGCAGCATGCGAATGCTATATATTTACCAAAATTCAAAAAAGACAAACCTTTGTATATTGGTTTCTTTAATACAGGAGCGTATCAGGAATCAATAGGAGGTTTTGGAGGATTACAACACTGTTTAATTCCTTCACCTAAACATATTTTAATCGATAAAGACAAAGAAGGGAACATAACAACCCAAGTATTTTCAAATGAACAAACAAGCGAACAATTGCTTTCAATTTTAGGTTATGACAAGTAAAACGTATGCAGGCATTCCACAGCAGTATGCTGCTTTGGAAACAAGTAAAGTAGTATTAATTCCCGTTCCGTATGACGGAACCAGCACCTGGCAAAAAGGAGCAGATAAAGGACCTGAAGCATTTTTAAATGCTTCAGAAAATATGGAGTTATACGACATCGAAACCGAAACCGAAGTGTACAAACAAGGTATTTACCTTGCCGATGCTATTACAGAAAAATCATCGCCAGAAGCAGTGGTGGATATTGTGCACAAAACAGTTAAGGATTATATCCTTCGCAACAAATTTGTCACCATTTTTGGTGGTGAGCACAGTATTTCTATAGGAACCATTCGTGCATTTAATGAAACGTTTGATGATTTAACTGTTTTGCAATTAGATGCCCATGCAGATCTTCGTAAGGAGTATGAGGGATCCAAATGCAATCACGCTTGCGCATTATATGAAGCAAGCCAAACAACAAACTTACTTCAAGTAGGAATTAGGAGCATGGATGTTGCCGAAACCCGTGTCATGGACACAGAAAAAACTTGGTTTGCTCACGATATGGCAAACGATGAGTATTGGATGGATAACGTTATTGAAGCTATGGGAGATAATGTGTTTATCACTATTGATTTAGATGCGTTCGACCCTTCCATATTGCCTTCAACTGGAACTCCAGAACCTGGTGGATTGTTTTGGTACGAAACGCTTGAGTTTTTAAAGCAAGTATTTGCCGAGAAAAATGTGGTTGGTTTTGATATCGTGGAGCTTTGCCCAAGACCTGAAGAAAAATCGTCAGATTTCCTAGCTGCAAAATTGTACTACAAAATGTTGAGCTATAAATTTTCTGAAGAAGATAGCGAAGACGAGTATGAAAGTAATTTCAACGACAATAAAAAAGGAACATCTCCTTCAAAATTTAACGACGACAACGATGACTACTAAAGGACCAATTTCTCAATTTATTCAAAAATACTATTTGCACTTTAACGCTGCAGCATTAGTGGATGCAGCGAAGGGTTACGAAGACCAGCTTAATGGCGGCGCCAAAATGTTGGTTTCTTTGGCAGGTGCCATGAGTACCGCAGAATTGGGAAAAATATTTGCTGAAGTCATCCGTCAAGATAAAGTGCATATTATTTCGTGTACGGGTGCCAACCTTGAAGAAGACTTAATGAATTTGGTGGCACACTCTCATTATGAAAGAGTTCCTCATTATCGTGATTTAACTGCGCAAGACGAATGGGATTTGTTGGAAAGAGGATTAAACCGTGTGACCGATACCTGTATTCCTGAAGAGGAAGCCTTCCGAAGATTACAAAAACACATTGTAAAAATTTGGAAAGATGCCGAAGCTAACGGAGAACGCTACTTTCCGCATGAGTTTATGTATAAATTATTGCTTAGCGGTGTATTGGAACAGTACTACGAAATAGACATTAAAAACTCTTGGATGTATGCTGCTGCACAAAAAAACCTACCCATTGTGGTTCCAGGTTGGGAAGATAGTACTATGGGGAATATTTTTGCCAGTTATGTGCTAAAAGGGGAATTAAAAGCCTCTACTATGAAGAGTGGTATTGAGTATATGACTTTCTTAGCCGATTGGTATACCGCTAACTCTCAAAAGGGAATTGGTTTCTTCCAGATTGGAGGTGGAATCGCTGGTGATTTCCCAATTTGTGTGGTGCCAATGTTGTATCAAGATATGGAACGTACCGATACGCCATTTTGGAGTTATTTCTGCCAAATTAGTGATTCAACGACGAGCTATGGAAGCTATTCTGGAGCCGTGCCTAAT
This sequence comes from Flavobacteriaceae bacterium, assembly GCA_002694465.1. GTDB lineage: Bacteria > Bacteroidota > Bacteroidia > Flavobacteriales > Flavobacteriaceae > Halomarinibacterium. The sequence goes on from NZMG01000050.1 coordinate 19,526, forward strand.
GAAAAGATTACCTGGGGGAAATTAGATATCAATACCCCAAAATATATTATTGAAAGTGACGCTACCATTGTAGCACCCCTAATTTTTGCTTACTTATTAGATATGTAATGAAAAGAGTTATTGTAGATTTTAAAAAACTGAACAAGGAAATTTTAGAAATGCTTGTAGAAAAATTTCCGAATGGTTACGATGCAAAAGATATTATTGTATTTCGTAACGCCCAAAATGAAATTATTGAAGCCGTGGAAGTAAGAACGGAAGATACAATGTATCTAGTAAAAGTGAGTAAAAGACTTGCCGATACTATGGAGAATTATGACGAAGATGATGATACTTTTGATGATGACGAGAGAGCAGAGGAAACTCCAGAAATGGCAGATGAAGATGCAGATGACGATTATTAAATAAATGCCATCCTAAAACTGTAATTAAGTTGGTAGTTCATTGGAGTTACCAACTTTTTTATGTTTATAATTCTTTAATGTATCTATATTTTTTATTTAGAAATTCCTTATTTTCAGAGTAGGAAAAAAAGTATAGCTATGGATCATAAATTTCATATTTCGTTGCCTTGTAGGCATATTGATGCTACTGAGAAATTTTATACTCAAATCATTGGTGCTTCTTGTGGAAGAAAATCTCAAAATTGGGTAGATATTAACCTATTTGGTCACCAGATGACGTTTAGTAAATCCGGGACTTTTAAATTTACATATCCAAGTTATAGCTTTGAAAAGACAGTGCTGCCTTCCTTTCATTATGGAATTATTTTACCAAATGAAAATTGGAAAAAACTATACAAAAAGATGAAGGCCGAAGATTTTTTGCACATCGATGAAACCAAATTCTTGGCAGGAAAGCCTGGAGAGCATAAATCCTTTTTTCTTAGAGATCCTAACGGATATATCATCGAATTTAAGTGCTTTAAGAACCCAGAATCGGCTTTTGAGAGCTAAATGATTTAGGCTCCTTTTTAAAGAAAATTTCCCAAATGGCATACCCTGCAACGATGCCATACTCCAATGTAATGAGCCAGAAATTTTCCTCAACCATAATTCCATTATAGGCTATATAGCTTAACATTACCGTAGCGCTCCAAACAACGGGAAACCTATATTTTGTAAAAACACATAAGAGTAATGGTGTCGCTACATACCAAGGATGAATAGTTGTAGAGAGTAAAAAATAAAAAGAAATACTGAACAACATGGCCGTAACAAGTTGTATGAAAGAGGTGTTTTTTCTGAAAAATGTGATTCCAATGATAAAGGCAATTACAATAAGTGGAAGTATTTTTCCAACCGTTTCAATAATATTCCAACCTACTATTTGAAAGCCTATCTCCCTAATGATATAATAAATACTTGCATTGAATTCAAAATTTTGAAACCAAAGTGCATTTGTGGCTAAGTAATTAGTCATAAATTCTGAAGATAGGAACGGCAAAAAAGTAATAATAACTGTTCCCAAAGCAACTAAGTAATACTTAGTAAGGTTTGCAATACCCTCAGGAAATGAATATTCTTTCTTCCAAAACCACTGAAAGAAAAGAGGAAGAAAAATTAATGGAATTAATTTCGTTGATACTGAAAGCCCTAAAAACACAGCCGATAATAACCATTTATTCTTCTGAAGAAAAAAGATGGAAACCACAAAAAAGAAGAGCATGACTCCTTCAAAATGTAAGTTTCCTGTAAGCTCGATGATAATAAAGGGGTTTAAAAAGTACCAAAATATATTTTGGATAGGAAGATTCAGCTTTTCAAGTATTTTTTTTCCGAAGTAAAGAATCCCAATATCTGCAAGGATGATAATGATTCTTAATCCAATGACCGATCCAATAATGCTTTTTCCACCAAAAAATGTAGCCAAAGCAAAACACAACTGATTCATGGGTGGGTAATTGGTAAAATTCGCAATACTAGGCATTCCCATTCCTATGTATAAATCTTCGGCTTGCGGTATTACAAAACCAGCTAATGATGGATTTTGCAAATAGGCTTCAGGAGAGACTAAATAGGGACTAAAGCCTTGCATAAGTACTTGCCCATCCCAAATAAAACGATAAAAGTCTTGTGATAAATTGGGGGTAGCAAATAAAAAAATAATTCTGAAGAAGATGCCTAGACCTAGTAAAAGCTTAAAATTCCAACCATACATTTTAATGAGTTGATAGGATAAAATGAAAAGCCCTCCAAATAAAGAAATCAGTTTTGTAAAATCGCTTCTAACAAGGTTATAAGCAAAAGTCCCATACATACTTGCCATGATTATAACAAATAGCACAGGAGTTAGATACTGTTTAAAACTGTATTTTGACAATATATTTATTTTAGGCAGTCGCTGTACGACCTAGTCTTGCCATTCGGCAATAAAGAGATTGGTGTCTCTTGTACCTCCATTGTTTCGGTTAGACGAAAATACCAAGTACTTTCCGTCATTACTAAATACTGGAAAGGCATCAAATGTCTCACCGTGGGTGATTCGCTTCAAATTCTTACCATCAACATCAATCATATACAAGTTGAATGGGAATCCTCTTTCGGCTTCAAAATTACTGGAAAATAAAATCTTTTCACCACTTGGATGGAAGAAGGGACTCCAGTTGGCATTTCCTAAATTGGTCAGCTGTCGTAAATCGCTTCCGTCTGCATTACAAATATAGAGTTCCATTTCGGTAGGTTGCACTAATCCTTGGGCCAATAAATCTTTGTATTCTTTTATTTCGGCTTCGGTTTTTGGACGTGAAGAACGGAAAATAAGCTTGGTTCCATCGGGCGAAAAGAATGCACCTCCATCATAGCCAAGTTCGTTTGTGATTTGTTTTACATCGCTTCCGTCAATATTCATGGTATATAATTCTAAATCACCACTACGGGTAGAGGTGAACACAATTTTATCACCTTTGGGAGATACCGTAGCTTCGGCATCATACCCTTTTTCATGAGTAAGTTGGGCGGTAATGTTTCCTTCAAGATCTGCCACAAAAATGTCGAAGCTATCGTATACTGGCCATACATATTTTCCATTTTCTCGAAGCGGTACATCGGGACAATTTTCATCAACCAAATGGGTAGAAGCATACACAAAATGTTTGTTATCTGGCAGGAAATAGGCACATGTAGTACGCCCTTTTCCAGTACTAATCATGGGAGGTTTGGAGTTTTTAAATGTATCGTTAACATTCATTAAAAACATTTGATCACATGCTACTCCCCAAACTTTATAATTGGATTGAAACACTAATTGTGTATCGTCGAAACTCCAATAGGCTTCTGCATTATCACCTCCAAAAGTGACTTGTCTAAGCGATTTAAAATGGGTTTCTTCTGGGTATATAAGACTGTCTTTTGCTGTTTCAGTAGTTTCAGCAACAGATTCTTCAACCTTTTTTTCTTCGGCGTTTTTACAAGAAAAAGACAAACAAATAGTTATTATGGCAACGAGATATTTCATTTTAAAGTAATTTTGCACAAAAATAAAGATATGCGCTTAATTCTTACCCTTTTTTTGCTAGTCATTTTAGTTTCGTGTAAAGATACTCCCGAAATAAAACAAATAACTTTGGAAGAAGATGTTGCCTATTTAGCCTCGGACGCTCTTAATGGTCGTAAAACAGGCACCAAAGGGGAGATTACTGCCGCAAATTACATTGCAGAAAGATTTAAAACTATTGGACTTATACCTAAAGGGACGGATGATTTTTTTCAGGAATTTAGCTTTAAACCTAGTACAAACCCTCATGAGGAAGTTCAATTTGTTGCGAAAGGCGATAGTGTGCAAACAGGTAAAAATGTGGTGGGATACATAGATAATAAGGCTTCAAAAACAGTGGTTATTGGGGCACATTACGACCATTTAGGATTGGGTGGTGAAGGCTCCTTATTTCGCGGAGAAACTCCTGAAATCCACAATGGAGCCGATGATAATGCCAGCGGAATAGCGGTGATGTTGCAATTGGCTGAGCGATTAAAAAAACTAGAAAACCCTCAAAGTAATTTTCTCTTTATTGGTTTTTCTGGTGAAGAAATGGGGCTTTTGGGTTCCAATTACTTTGTTAAAAATCCAACCATCAATTTACAAAAGGTGAATTTGATGATTAACATGGATATGGTAGGTAGATTAAATGATGAAAGTACATTAGCGGTTCATGGTGTGGGTACTTCTCCTGTGTTTAAACAAATTTTATTTGCAAATAACAATCAAGGTTTTACCATAGCAGAACACGAAAGTGGTATTGGTCCAAGTGATCATACTTCTTTTTATCTAATGGACTTACCTGTATTACACTTTTTTACAGGGCAACATGAAGATTATCACAAACCCAGTGATGATTCTGAAAAGTTGAACTATGAAGGAATGCAAAAGATATCCGATTATATTTTTGCCATTGTTTTGGATTTGGAAGATGATCCAAAATTAGCTTTCAGAAAAACAAAAAACGAGCGAGAAGATGTACCGGAGTTTAAAGTGGCATTAGGAGTTGTGCCAGATTATTTATTTACAGGTGAAGGAATGCGTATTGACGGGGTAAGTGAAGATAAACCTGCACAAAAAGCAGGCTTACAAAAAGGAGATGTGGTTAAAAAATTAGGGGATAGCACTGTGGTAGATATGATGAGTTATATGCGTGCACTATCTTCTTTTGAAAAAGGTCAAAAAGCGAAGGCAATCATTGAAAGAAATGGTGAAAAAGTAGAGGTGGAGATTGAGTTTTAAAAACTCTTCGCGTACCCTAAACTAATAAACCGATGGCCTTCTAAGTTTTTTGCTTCCTTGGTATTATAATGAAATCCTACACGGTATTCATTTGTTAAATACCGGTGGTGAAAATTAAAGTTGAAAAGAAATACTTCACTTTCAATGTTATTTAATTCCAAATAGGTGTTTTTAGTAACATATTTATAGGCAAATCCTAGTGAGAAATAGATTTCTTTTTCCAAATTGTTAATTTGTCCATATGCCATACTATTTTCTAGTGAACTTCTCCTTCCAAAATATGTTATTAATTCTGGTTGAATAAGAACATCTTTTGAACCTACCACCGCCGAAGGGCTAAGAGCAAATCGAACACCAAATGGATTTGGGGCAATTGCCCATTCTTTGGCAAAATGAAAAGATAGATTTGCGTGAAAAAGATTGTCTAGTTCATTTTCCCAAGTAGGAGTTTTATATTTTACAATATGGTCATGATACCATCTCTGAAATTGTCCTACCCCAGAAGAAGGCCCCACAATTCCTATAAGTAGATTTGTTTTGTAAAATGTATTAGATTTTACAAATGACCACCCTGTTTCTAACCCTAAAAATCCAGCATAGGGTCTATCCATTTCTTCAATTAGTCGAGTTTCTAGGTTTGTAGGAGTATACGCCTGCTGAAACAGTTTGAAGCTTACTTGCTCTTTGGTGTTTTCAAAAATGCCTTCATTTAAGCTATGTATATAAAAAAGGGAAAGACCAAAGGTATAATACCTGTCTGTGATTACTAAAAAATCATTGTCGTGAGAGATACCAAGTTGGTTTTTAGGAATTTCAGTAACGATTTGTGATGTTACTTTTAAGGCATTTCCTAAAAATAACACTACAATGAAAAGTGAATATTTAATAACTTCGTGCAAGCGTTAGGGTCATATATAAATGCGGTTCTGCTGCTCTATTTCTGGGTGTTTCAAAATTGTAGGTAAACTTAATATCGTTTCTTCCTTTTCTGTAGTACAATTCAAAATTATAAAGAAAAAGTTGGTTGTAAGGTGTTACGGTAAACGTAGATCTGTCATTCAAGAGATTTCCTTCTAACATGGCATCATGAAATACATATCGATACCCCAAACGAATGGCAAAAAATAATTCTCGTTCGCCTGTTGTTCCTAATTGTTTGTAGGCCGTGGTTTCGGTAATAGGACTTCTTTTTCCGAAGTAAAATACAGCATCTTGCTCCAGATACATATCTCTAGTTCCAAAACCTAACGATGGATTTATCGCAAAATGAACACTAAACGGATTGGGTTGAAACTTAATTTCATAGGCATAGTTAACGTACAAGTTCGCATGGAGACTCATGGCTATTTGGTCGTTCCAGGTAGAGGTTTGAGAATCTGTTGCAACAGCAGTGTGAAACAAGCTTTGGAGTCCTTCGGCACCAGACATTTGCCCCGTAAATCCCATGGCTAATTTATACTCTAGAAACCTCTTTTGATTGGCTAATGAGTATTCAGTTAAAAACCCTAAGATTCCTGCATAGGGTCTGTCAAAGTATACTGTGTTGGTCTCCGTAATGTTTGAAGGGGTGTAAATCTCCTGAAACAAATAAAACCCAAAATGTTTTTTTTGAAGTGTGTCTTTACCGGGTTCTATAAGGCTACGAAGCCCTAAAAAACTTCCAGTTGAGTAGTACTGATCTGTAAAATGAAGGAAATCGTTATCGTGACGTAATTCAAATTGTTTTGTATAAACCCTCTTTTCTGAAATTGAAGTAGTGTCCTTTTGTCCATAAACAGAAGGTATTGCTACCATTGCAATAATACATAAAATGAAATAGGAAAGCTTCGAGTTAATGATGTGCTATATTTTATTATACTTTACTCGTTATACTTTTGAAAAATACAAAACCAAAACCAATAAACAACATTAAGTGAAAAGGAAACAGTCCAAAATCACCTCCTTGGTTTCCAACAACAAAGGCGCTATACATTCCAAAGGCAAAATAAAGCATTAAAAGCCCTTCAATTATCACGTTTGCTGAAATTCCTTTTTTAAGATATTTATTCGTTCGCCAATTATCCTTTAAACTACTTAAATTGAATTTTGGCGTGCGTATAAATTCACTTTTTTTACCAAAATGACCTTCCAAAACAGCGACTGTATTATGCACCGAAAATCCCATAGCTATGGAGAAAAAGACAAAAAACATGCCTACGTATTCAATAAACTTTATAAATCCTCCACCATAGGTCTTTTTGAAGGTGTACCAATAGCAAATAAAAAAGATGAGGGTGCTTAATACAAAAAAGCTCATCACGATAAAGTACATTTTTAAATGGGCATATTCATTTTTAATATACAACATCGGGATGCTTAAAAGCGCCACAACCAAAACACTTAAAAACATGGTACTATTCAATAAATGAAGAATCCCATGAACCTTTGTTTTAAATGGAATCGTTTTATTGGTGATTACCTTCCAAGACATTTTCTGAAAATTCTCTGCCCCTCCTTTATTCCATCTAAATTGTTGTGAACGGGCTGCGCTAATCACCACAGGAAGTTCTGCAGGGGTTTCCACCCCTTCCAGATATTTAAACTTCCAGTTTTTTAATTGGGCACGGTAACTTAAGTCTAAATCTTCGGTAAGTGTATCGCCTTGCCAATTCCCAGCGTCTAGGATACATTCTTTACGCCACACACCAGCGGTACCGTTAAAATTAATAAAATGTCCCTGGTTGTTTCTACCTGCTTGTTCTAGTGTGAAATGTACGTCCAAAGCAAAGGCTTGGACTCTTGTAAGGATAGAATAGTCCTTATTTAAATGTCCCCAACGTGTTTGTACCACCCCAATTTTAGCATCTTTAAAATAGGGGATGGTTTTAAGTAACCAGTCCTTTTTAGGAAGGAAATCGGCATCAAAAATGGCTATAAATTCTCCTTTGGCAGTTTTTAACCCTTCTTTTAAAGCACCCGCTTTATAGCCTTTTCGGTCTTCTCGGGTTACATGGTGGATATTTATTCCTTTATGCTGAAGTTCTTTAATATGAAGTGCTGTTTGCTCAAAAGACTCATCTGTAGAGTCATCTAATACCTGAATTTCTAGTTTTCCCTCAGGATATTCAATTTGCGCAATGTTTGTAAGCAGTCGTTCCATAACGTATAATTCGTTATAAACTGGCAATTGAATGGTTACATATGGAGTTTCTTCAGGTTTTGTTAAATCGAATTTAGGGCTTTCTTTATCATTTTTTTTTGCACGTAAATAATTGAATAGCAGGTTGAGTTGTGCCAATGCGTAGAAGAAAATAAGCAAAAGAGCAATAGAGTAAATTATAATTACAACGGTTTCCCAGATCATTTTTTAAAGCTGTATTTAAAAATCCAACTTAAGATTTTAACACCCGCAAAGATAGCACCTTTTATGGTTCCTGAAACTTTTGAAACACCTATTCTATTGCGGTATGGAATAGGAATTTCGAGATAGTTATATTTTTTCTTTAAAACCTTTAATTGCATCTCTACGGTCCAACCATAGGTTTTGTCTTCCATGTTTAAACCTAACAGCACGGGATATTTAATAGCACGAAAAGGTCCTAGGTCGGTAAATCTTGAATTAAAAAATAGTTTCATCAAGTTGGTTGCCAACCAGTTTCCAAAAAGTTGTGGAATTGTCATTGACCCTTTTTCTCGTAGGCTTTTAACCCTAGCTCCAATAACAAAGTCAATATTATTCTCGATAATAGGGGTTACAATTTCGGAAAGCTTTTCAGGGTAGTCACTGTAATCTCCATCAAGAAAAACAACAATGTCTGGCTTTTCAGAAAGACTAGCGATATACTCCATTCCATTTAAACAGGCATATCCGTATCCTTTGTTTGTTTCTGAAAGGACTGTTGCTCCTGCTTTTTTAGCTACTTCCGAAGTACGGTCGGTAGAACTATTATCCACCACGATTATTTCTGAAACTATTTTCGGGATATCTTGAATAACCAAAGCAATAGAAGCTTCTTCGTTATAAGCGGGAATAATGACTTTAATATTTTGGGGCATGTAGAAAAGCTTTCTAAAGATTAATTATTATTTACGTACTTCATTAAATCCACATCGTTTCCTAGTAAAATTTCATTCCCCTGAATACGATCTTCAAGAGGACCATTTTCTAATTTTAAAACCCCTCTTGGACACACCGCTGAGCAAATTCCGCATCCCACACAACTGGCTCGCACAATGTTTTCACCCTTTTGAGCATAGGCTCGAACATCGATCCCCATTTCGCAATAGGTGGAGCAATTTCCACAAGAAATACATTGTCCTCCATTTGTGGTAATTCTAAATTTTGAAAACAATCGTTGTTGCAATCCTAAAATTGCCGCCATAGGACAACCAAATCGACACCAAACTCGACTCCCAAAAATAGGGTAGAAGCCTGTACCAATAACACCACTAAACACAGCGCCAATTAAAAAACCATACGACTTCCGAAGTGTTTCTGCTTCAAAAAAGAACAGCTTACTTCCCGATGCGTAATGAATGGCTATAAACGAAAGCACAATCACTAAATAACCTACGGCTCCATAACGAGCATCCTGCTTTAATTCATCTTTCTTGAAATACCAAATCACAGCAAATAGCACAGCAAGGAAAACCGCAACCCCTATTAAAAACACATCTTTTGTAAGCCAATATTTTTCAGCATCATACCCTAAGTAAGTTGAAATAACCGCTGTAGTCATCACAATGACAAAAACCAACACACTATGGATGACCCATCGCTCTACTTTCCAGGCAAATTGGCTTTTATCGCTTAAGTGTCTAAAGGAATCACCTGCGGTTTCGGCTAATCCTCCACAGCCACATACCCAACTACAATACCAACGTTTTCCATATTTGTAGGTAAGAATAGGGGTAATCACGAAAATAGAAATTACACCAAAAACTAATAGCGCAAGTCCCACATCTCCCGAAGAGATAAAGCTATCGACCCTGTATTGTTCAAAATTGTAATAGTTAAGGGGCCAAATATTTTTTAAATCGTAATAGGGGAGATTAAAGCTTTCAGAATTTAATCGCGCCATAAATTCGGGTATCAAAAAAGCAAACGCCGTTTGAAAAAACATAACGCTTATGGTGCGTAGTTTTTCGTACCGATTGTGACGGTATTTCCAGATAAACTTAATTCCGAAGGCAAAAATAGCCACCGTGTATAAGGTTCCGTATACAAACCACTGACTGGCTGGGTTGCCACTTAACAATCTACTTAAGGGATCAAAAAGGGCAATGATTCCAGTATTTGTGCCTTCAGAACGTAAACCCAAAAACTGTGGAAAGAAATAGAGAATGATGTAAAATCCAGTAAGGGAGAGTCCCGCAATCCATGCCCAAAAACCTCGACTGGAAATAGATTTAAACCAAACACCATCGTTTTTTATTCCTTCTTGAGTGTTAGCATAGGCTGCTTTTGCAAACAATATGATTCCTGCCGTAAGTGCCAGAAGCGAAAGGGTCAACCAAAGTCCTTTGTTAGGAAAATTTACATTGAATCCAGCTAAGAGTATAATCATTAATCCTGATAAGCCTAACACGGTGGCAACTTTTTGAAGCCCATTTAAGCTTTTAGGGGGTTGTCCTGTTAAAGACATATCTCTTTGTACAGTACTCATGAGCTTATGGTTTGAAATTGATTTGTATAGGCTGAAAGGATTTCATTTTCGAAAGTTGCATAAAATTCTGGGTCGAAGTTGGCTTTAGAAAGATGCTGCATGACATAATCGGTCGATTTTTCTTCCGTAAGCCATCGATCAAAAATTTCATGCTTCATTCGTATTCCGAAGGTATTGATTCCTAAAAAAGCTCCAGAATCTTTGTCGGTGGCAACGGTAATGCATTTGGTATCGTCTTTATGTTTCCAGTGAAAATGGATTTCATTTTCTTTTTTATTTCGTTCGCTATTAACCCATCCGTAGGTTTGATATTCGATATCAAAAAACTTGGCACTATTAAACCAATGTCCTGGCTTGTATTCGGTTTTGGTGCCACAAATAGTTTGCGCAACGGTTTCACCCATCATGCGTCCAGTGTACCAAACGGCTTCTATAGCTCTTCGGTTCCCAATGGGTTGGTATTGCTCGGCACAATCGCCAATAGCATATATATCATCAAAGTTAGTTTCCAAATAAGGATTCACCTTCACTCCCCTGCCAAGTTCAATTCCGCTGGATTTTAAAAAATCTATATTGGGTGTAACGCCCGCTGTAAGTCCCACAAAGTCACAAGGTATTTCCTCTCCAGTTTCTTCAATAATCACCGCATTGGCTTTTCCATTTTCATCGGAAACAATTTCCTTTAAATTGGTAGAAAGCCGTAAATCGATATGATGACTTTTAATGTGTCGGTTCAACATTTCACTTTCGCCTTTGGGAAGTACCCCATTCCAAAAACTACTTTCGCGTACGAGAAAAGTAACAGGGATTTTTCGGGTCGAAAGCATCTCGGCCAATTCAATCCCAATTAGTCCTCCACCTACAATCACGGCTTTTTTACACACGATTTTATTAGGGGCAAATTGTTCTAAATATTCCAAATCTTGAAACGAATACAACCCCCTTACACCCTCCAAATCTTGACCTGGCCATCCAAATTTATTCGATTTTGAACCTACGGCAATAATGAGCTTGTCAAAAGCCATTTCCTCACCATCATTAAAAATGATTTTTTTGTCTTTCCGTTTTACTTCAGAAACAAATCCTTTTTTAAGATCGATTCTGTTTTTTTTCCAAAAAGAATCTTCATAGGGTTTGGTGTGTTCATATTTCATATGTCCCATGTAGATATACATGAGTGCTGTTCTTGAAAAGAAATAATCAGTTTCAGCAGAAATAATGGTAATTCGTTTATTGGAACGTTTTCGAATATGCCTTGCGGCGGTAACCCCAGAAATTCCATTTCCAATAATGACAATATGTTCCATAGGCTTTTGCGAGTTGTAGTCTTATGTCGCATTTAAAGTTACATACATTACAAAATTCCTCCAATTTATATTGATAATAAATTGTATTTTTCGGGAGATGAGAAAAACGCTAATGCTATTTTATCTATTAAGTTTCGTTTTTTTTGGGTGCGCTCAAATGGACGAAACTTCCATAAACGGTGTAAGTTTTGTAGCTTCTCCAGATTCGCTTCAGCAAATCCAAATACAGCCTATTAAAGAGATACATGCCAATTACGCAGCCATTATGCCTTTTGGGTTTATTAGAACGTTAGATCATCCTGAAATCATTTTTGATACTGATAGGCAATGGTTTGGAGAAACGTCTGCAGGTGCTTCACAATATATCGAATTGCTTCACAAAGATGGGATAGAGGTGATGATGAAACCTCAAATTTGGATATGGAGAGGGGAGTTTACAGGAAATTTAAAAATGAATTCTGAAGAAGATTGGATACAACTTGAAAATGAGTACCGTAATTTTATTTTAACCTACGCGAAACTTGCAGAGACAACTCAAGTAAAAGTATTTTGTATTGGGACAGAGCTAGAACAATTTGTAATGCAACGCCCCACTTATTGGAAACACCTTATTGCAGAAATAAAAAAAGTGTACTCAGGAAAGTTAACTTACGCGGCCAATTGGGATGAGTACAAGAGAGTTCCTTTTTGGGATCAATTGGACTATATTGGGGTAGATGCCTATTTTCCAATTTCTGAAGCTCAAACCCCTTCTTTAGAAGAATCCAAAGCTGGCTGGAAACCGTGGAAAGAAGAGCTTAAAACTGTTTCAGAGAAGTTTGATAAACCCATTTTATTCACCGAATATGGATACCGAAGCGTTGACTTTGCTGGAAGGGAACCTTGGGATAGCAATCACGAATTACCATCCATAAACTTCGAAGCTCAAACCAATTTATTGGAAGGCCTTTACCAGGAAATTTGGAATGAACCATGGTTTGCTGGAGGATTTATTTGGAAGTGGTTTATTGCTCATGGAAAAGTAGGGGGAGAAAAGGACAACCAGTTTACCCCACAAAATAAGCCCGCTCAACAAAGTGTAAAGCGGGCTTATAAAAACTAACCGATGAAACAATAATTTAATGCCTATCTATATCAATGCTTGATATTAGCGTTGAATTACGAGCACCTAACATTTGGTTCTTAATAATAACGTTTTCTAACTTGAAATTTAATTCTTTTAGGGCCATAGATAGCACAACAGTTTTTTGAACTGAAGGTTTTCTATTTGTAACAGAATCTGTTTGAAGAGTAATAAGTGTAGTTGTATTACTGACTTTACTTTCTGAATTAATTTTTAAATCAACTTCTTCTTGAGCCATACTACCATAAGAGGTTACAATAATCGAAAGAAATGCGATTTTTTTAATGTAAGTGATGAGGGGCTTCATAATTACAATTTTGAAAATGAATTAGATTTTGTTTGTAGGTAATTCGTAATTATTTAATTTGAAATACAGCAATACGAAAATTCCTACAATACAAATGTATTAAATATTACTTCTGAAAAACAAATAATTCCTACGTAAAATACATAAAACCAACACATTATAGATTAAGTGTATAATATTTCCGTTGAAAGACAATAACTACATATTTAATTTTTCAGAAAACAACAACTTTTTGTAAGATTTGAATTGTTGAAAGGGTTAATGGGATATTATATTTTTATAATAATATCTAGATAACGAGTTAGGGGTTGCTCCAAACCATTTTTTTAAATGAATAATAAAAAAGTGAAACTGAAGCTTTATAGTACCATTGTTTTGATATCTTCTGGCGGAGGTAGTTACATAATCTTTAATAATTGTGAAATGAAATTGATCGTAGATACGGTTTATGAACTCACAATCTTCATAGACGGTATATGCTTCGTTAAAACCCTTTAGCTTTCGAAATAATTCTGAAGTAATAAAAAGGGTTTGATCGCCTCCTCGACAACTTTTAAAATTAAAACGAGTGAACCATTGTGACATTTTTAAAATAGGATGCTGGCTATCAAATTTCATACGGAAACAACCGGCTAGGTTTCCTTTTCGTATTTCATAAATTATTTGAGAATCGAAATGATATGGTAATACTGTATCTGCGTGAAGAAAATAGAGTATTTCTCCCGTAGCATTCCCAGCACCTAAATTCATTTGCTTGGCACGTCCTTTATCCGATTTTAAAATGACAAGAGGTAGTTTTTCAGAAAACTGAAATGCAAGATCAAGGGTAGCATCAGTACTGCCTCCATCCACCATAATGATTTCAGAAATATTTTGAAGGCTAGCTTTTTCAGCAATATCATTCAACAGTGTAGAAATTGTTGAAGCTTCATTTAGTACAGGAATGATAATGCTAATCATATCCTCAAATATAACGAACTAATATTGTTCATTTAAATCCCAATCGTATTCAAAATATGTAATCGTAGCATTGGGGTTTATTTTTATTTTTTTGAACAAATAGGCATTAACGTAAGCAATCACGTCATTTTTTCCATTTATGACATAGTCTTTTTTGTACCAATCAAAAATCTTAGAAAGTTTAAGATGGGTTATACCAATGTCATTTTTGGGTCCATTAATGAACGACCGAGTTACTTTGTCTAATTGCGCATCTATTTTATCGGCGGTAAAGGCTTCATTGAGTAAATCGGGACAAGAAAAGGATGCACAGTTAATCGCAAAATGAATTCTAGGTTCATTCATTTTACGTAAAATACCGTTTTCAATACCACCAAGGGATAATGTTTTATCTCCTATGGGGACAATAGCTTTTGTCCAAGCGCCACTAATATCTTTAATGCTTTTTACCGGATAGTTATCCAATATTAAATCTACAGTGTATGCATTGTAAGTATTGATGTAATAGGCCAACAATTCCTGAACACTCCAAGCTTCTGTAGGAACATTTTCAGAAAGCATTTTTAAATAACTATCTAATTGTGAACGATCCTTTAAAAAACCTTTATAGTCCACTAATCCATTTTTATCAACGTGTTTTTTTAATAATGCATCCCATTGTGAATGATCTACCAAAGCTGTAACCGAAGACGATAGATCTTCTGTCACTTCTTTAACGGGTTGTCCTTGGCTGCTTAAACCAGCAGCAGAGAGTAAGGAGCAACTTTGGATTGTTTGTGAAAAAAATAGAATAGCAATAAGTTTAATGATAATTTTCATCTTGTTTGTTTTAAATCTATGTACGGAAAAACCTATTCTTTGGTTTTTAAGGGATATAATTCCTGATGGATAAAATCCTTTGGAAAATCTTCATCACCCAAAAAACCTAATGGAATGTCTCTTCCATCATACGGGACGTGGTTTGTTCCAAATAGGTAATCCCATATACTTAGGCTTAGTCCAAAGTTCACGCCATACTTTACAGTGTCGGGAAGTTTTTTTGCGTGATGCCAAATATGCATCTTTGGATTGTTAAAAACATACTTTAAAAAACCATAATCCCATCCTAAATTAGCATGATTAAGGTGCCCAATGGCAAGTGCTGTAAAATGCACAATAGCAACAGACTCTACTGTAAATCCGCCAATAATAGCCAATGGAATGTATAACATGGACTTATATACGATAGGTTCCATCCAATGATAGCGAAGATGTGCTGCAAAGCCCATTTCTTTTACCGAATGATGCACTTTGTGAAAATTCCAAAGAAAGGGGATTCTATGTAATAGCCTGTGGGTATTCCATTGCACAAAGTCTGAAACAATAAAAAAGATAAATAAGCCCAATCCCCACGGAAGGTCATTCAGATTTAATAACTGAAACTTGGAAACCGAAAGTCCAAATAGTGACAGAAAATCATTAAATAAAGCTTCGGCCGTGTTGGAAAGGAAAATGAGAACAATGAGATTTAGAAGGAAAAAATTGAAAAACATATAGAAGGTATCCAGCCAAAAATCCTTTCTGAACACTTTCTGATTTTTCCGCCAGGGGAATAACAATTCCAATCCCCAAACTACCAACGAAACAAGGATTAATCCGTAGAAATAATTTTCCCAATGAAAACGGGTAATTTCATCAAGTAAATAGTTAAAATATCCTTGATACGAACTTTTAAATATTTCAAGATACTTTTCCATATTAACAAC
>NZMG01000051.1 GCA_002694465.1 Flavobacteriaceae bacterium
AGCATCGCCTGGGTTTTTGAAGAAGTATACCCCATAAAGTTTCGGTGTATGGTTTTATTTTGTTGTGCTTTATAGAGTGTATCTGTTGGTAATGCAAAATGATCCATGCCTATTTCCACGTACCCGGCCTCTAACAATAATTTTTTTCCGAGTTCGTACTGCGCTCGTTTTTCTTTAGCCGAAGGAAGGTTCTCTTCTTTATAACCACGCTGTCCGTTTCCTTTTATCCAAGGTACGTGGGCATAGCTGTAAAAGGCTATTCGTTCGGGGCGTAGTTCAATGGTTTTTTCAATGGTAAATTGAATATGCGCTGTTTTCTGAAAGGGTAGCCCAAAAATAATGTCATGACTTATAGAGGTATACCCTAATTCTCGAGCGGTTTCGGTGACATACTTTACATTTTCAAAAGGCTGAATTCTATGGATGGCTTTTTGAACCGTTTCATTATAATCTTGTACCCCATAGCTCACTCTTTTAAATCCAAAGTTCGCAAAGGTTTGTAAATGCTCCTTTGTAGTATTGTTTGGATGCCCTTCAAAACTTAATTCAATATCAGGATGCTGTTTTGTTCTACGGAAAATCCCTTCCATTAAGAGCTGAAGGTTTTCTGCCGAAAAGAAAGTGGGTGTTCCACCTCCTAAATGAAGTTCCTTCAAGATTGGCTTTTCAGCTAACAAATCGCAGTATAGTTGAAGCTCCTTAATTAGAGATCGAATATATGGAATCTCTACGTCGTGATTTTTTGTAATTCGTTTGGTACAGCCACAAAAGGTGCACATACTTTCACAAAATGGAAGATGAATATAGAGGCTTATGCCTTCCGTATCATTGCTTTCAGAAAAACTCTTGAAAATACTTTCCTTCCACGATTTTAATGAAAAAGTCATATCGTCCCAATATGGAACTGTAGGATAACTCGTGTATCGAGGTCCTGGAATATTGTATTTTTCTATGAGGTTTTGTGGCATTTTTATAAAATCGATTAATAGGAGTAAAAATACCTTTGTCAGGTTATTTAAAATATGATTTATATCAGTTTTGAAGCATAAACTTATATGATGTGTTGATAACAATTCTTAATAACTTTTACTGTAAGTTTTAAACTAAAGTTGCTACTTTTATAACCTCATAAAATTGAAGATTTTAAATTATGTCAGATACAATCGAAAGAATAAAATGCTTAATTATTGGATCGGGTCCAGCTGGGTACACGGCTGCTATTTATGCGGCTAGAGCCGACCTAAAACCTGTTATGTATACTGGGTTAGAGCCAGGAGGACAATTAACCACTACTACCGAAGTGGATAACTTCCCTGGATATCCAGAAGGAATAGACGGCCCTACCATGATGGTGCAATTACAACAACAAGCGGAGCGTTTTGGAACTGAAGTGCGAATTGGTATGGTAACCGCTGTAGATTTTAGTGATGAAGTAGGAGGTATCCATAAAGTGACTGTGGATAATAAAACCCAAATTGAAGCTGAAACAGTGATTATTTCAACTGGGGCCACTGCTAAATATCTTGGAATCCCAAGTGAACAACGCTTACGTGGTGGGGGAGTCTCTGCCTGTGCCGTTTGTGACGGATTTTTCTATAAAGGTCAAGATGTAGCCATTGTAGGAGCAGGAGACACGGCTGCAGAAGAAGCTACCTACCTTGCCAATATTTGTAACAAAGTAACCATGTTGGTGCGTAAGGATTATATGAAAGCATCAAAGGCGATGCAACATCGTGTAAATGCTACAAAAAATCTTGAAGTGCGTTACAATACTGAGGTGGATGAAGTTCTTGGAGATATGGTTGTGGAAGGACTTCGAATGGTGAATAACCAAACCGGTGAAAAAGAAGAAATTGCCATTACGGGTCTTTTTATTGCCATTGGTCATAAACCCAATACCGATATTTTTAAAGGACAAATCGATATGGACGATACGGGCTATATCATTACCAAAGGAAAAAGTACCAAAACCAATAAGCCTGGGGTTTTTGCCAGTGGCGATGTACAAGATAAAGAATACCGTCAGGCTGTGACTGCGGCAGGAACAGGGTGTATGGCGGCTTTAGATGCCGAGCGGTACTTAGCGGCTGTAGAGAGCAAAGAAGAAGTAGAAGCTTAAAAATAGAAGCTGATAAAAAAGCCCGAAGATAACTTCGGGCTTTTTTTTTGTTAGTGATGGTTATAACTTAACACTCGAATTAATTTCCATTGGTCGTTTTCCAATTTCCATAAGTGCGTGAATAAGGCTGTACTTCCTGCCTGTTCAGGAGCTCCATTTCTTTTTTCAAAAAAGCGATGTGTCCCTTTTTGTAGCGCAGCATATAATTTTCCATTATTGTAAAGGGGAAATACCTCCAAAGTCCCTGCTACTAATTCTCTACGAGACTTCGTTTCGTTATTTGGATTACAAATGCCTTCTTTCATAATATTTAAAAAATCCTGCTTGCTTTCAATGATCCCACTTTGATCGTGGTAAAATTCGAAATCTTCTGAAGTGAGTGCCTCTAAATACTGTCCTTCACAATAATTGAACGCTCTATCAAACAACAAACTGTCTTTTGCTTTTAAGGTTTGAAAGAGTTCAGAATTTGTGTCAACTTGCGCGTACGCTACACTGAATACTACACTGAAAATATAAAGTATACTGGTTTTCATATTGCTAATAAAAGTAAGCCCGAAGCGCTATGGACTTCACTTCGGGCTTGGGTTGGTTAGGGTTTATTAAAATTACATTTTACGTACATTTCCTGAGGTTCCGTCTTTTACCGAAACATCTGATGGATTTCCATAATACTTTATGTCTCCACCGCTGGAAGCTTTTCCTTCCATTTGTTCTTTTACATTCACCGCGATATCTGCACCACTACTAGCACTAGCCTTACAGCTAATTACTTCTAGTTCGCGTGCTTTTATATCACTTCCGCTTGAAGCATTTGCGATAAGTCGGGTGGCTTTTCCAGATATTTTTAAATCGGAACCACTACTAGAACTAGCATATACTTCTTTGGAAAGAATCTCAACTTCTAAATCGGCGCCGCTACTACTTTCCAATGAAAGTGTTTCACTTTTAATAACCGAATTACCTATAACATCTGCACCGCTTGAAGCTTCTATGCTCTCTAAAGCAACATAGGTAACATGTGCCTTTTGAGACTTAGATCTTCCTATACTTTTTTTGGTGGTGATTTTAAGAACACCATTTTCAACATAGGCCTCAATGTTATCCATTAAATTCTCATCGGCTTCAATTACTACTTTGTTTTCGGAGCCTTGTGTTAAAAAGACATCCATTCCTGCACTTCCTCTTACACCGGTAAAATCTCCTACCTCTCTGGTTTCGGTGGTTACGTTTCCGTTACCATTTATTTCACCTAAGTTGATATCAAAATGACAACTTGTGGCTATAATTCCTATGAAGGCTACAATTAAAATTTTGATTGTTTTCATGGTTTTATTTTTGATTGATAATTTATTCAATGGTATCTAGTACAATTGTATTACTAATACTATCCTTTTTCTTTACTGGATTAAAGTCGTTTTCAACCTCTTTTTCCCAAGATTCTTTATTCCCGTTATGTTTCTTTTCAACATCTTTTTCCCAGGATTCTTTTTCTTCTATAGGACAATCTATACAACGTGTTTTTCCATCTTCGATGATGAGATATTTTTCCTCATCCCCATTGTTAAGAATGTCTCTATAGTTGTAATCATTTCTATGAAAGGAATAGGTGTTGTCATCTGCATAAAGAATAGTTCCAACGGGTAAATACACCACTACTTCAACTTCTTGATCACGGTATTTGTTTTCGAAATCCGTAGTTAAAAAGGCATCAAGCGTAAGTGTGTTTCCTGAAAGATTGTAGTTGTAATGAATAGCTTCGGCCTTCCTTTTGGCAATAAGATAATCTGGGCCTTCGGCTTGCTTTTCAATCACAATTCTTCCCACAGAATCATTTGTAGAGCGAACAATAAGACGAATATCGGTCGAGTAAATAATCTTTTCGTCATTTTCGTTATACTCAATTTTTAATCCGCCTCTTCGTCTTGCATCATATTCGTACTTTTCGTTAGAATACATGGCAATATTTAACGTATCACCGCTGCGAACAGGTAAGGTTTCTTCAATGATGAATTCTCCCGTATAAGCTGTTTCGGTAGCTTGACGAATCCCTAATATCCCCAATCCAATAATGGAAGCCAACCAAAGTACAAACAATGTAATTTTTGCTGGTAGTCCAATCGATTTCAGGTTATTGATGAGCATCTTTAACCCTAAGATAAAGAGGACAAAGAAAGGAATTCCAACTGCGAAAAAGAATAAAATTGAAATTAACCATAAGGGAGCATTAGTTATATCAACTAAATGATACAAATCCATTAACTCTCCATGACCCCACATTCCAAAACTTCCTGCAGTAAATAACCCAATAAGAAGTCCAACAAGAGTACTAAGTGAAACAATAATTACAATGATCCCTATAAACTTGACAAATATTTTAAAGAGTGTTAGAAAGATACTACCAAGCGTGTCGAAAAAAGTAGCGCTGCTATTTTTCACTTTTTGCCCGTATTTGTCATAGTCGGCGTTTTTTACTTTATCGGCGACAGTTTCATATCCTTCTTTAAACTTTTTTTCAATATTCGAGATATTTATGGGTTCGCCCGTCATTTTCAACTTATCTGAAGTACTTTCCGCAGCAGGCACCAATATCCAGAAAAGGATATAGATAAATATAAAGGTTCCGCTAGAGAAAAGGGTTAATAATATCCAGATAAGACGTACCCAAACAGCATCTATTCCTAAATAATGGCTTAATCCAGAAGACACACCAGAGATAAATTTGTTATCGATATCTCTAAATAGTTGCTTGTGCGATGACCTTGACTTTTTTGAAGCTCTTGGAGGAGCATCTTCAAAAATATCCTCGTCCACTGCATAGTCTTCGGGTTGTCCCATTACAGCAATGACTTCGTCTAGCTCCTTTAGGGTGACCACTTGAGTGCTCGTTTTCAGTTTTTCTGAAAATAGTTCGGCTATTCGTGCTTCGATATCTTTTATAATCTCGTCGCTGCCTTGCGGATCGCTCAACGATTTTTTAATGGCGACCAAATAGCGTTGTAATTTTCCGTAGGCATCTTCATCGATGTGGAAAAAAGTACCTGCTAAATTTATGTTTACTGTCTTGTTCATTTCGTAGTTTTTTCGCTGGTTACTCTATTAACCGCCTCTTGCAATTCGCTCCAGGTGGTGTTTAATTCTTTTAAAAATAATTTTCCTGTCTCCGTAAGTCCGTAATACTTACGTGGTGGTCCGCTGGTAGATTCTTCCCAGCGATAGCTTAATAACCCTGCATTTTTTAAGCGGGTTAAAAGGGGGTACACAGTGCCCTCAACAACCAGCAATTTGCCTTCCTTGAGAGATTCTAGGATGTCACTTGTATACGCCTCGCCATCTTTTAGGATGGAAAGGATACAAAACTCCAAGACCCCTTTTCGCATTTGTGCTTTTGTGTTTTCGATTTTCATACTTTCTTTTCATTTAATTGAGACAACAATTCGTCTCTCGTAATAAGGTAATGAGGGTTGAGTTGTTGCAAGTTTGCATCGCAAACTTTTTGCTCAAATTGGGAGGAATCTTCTGCCACTTGCGGAAGCTCTCCGGCGTGTAGTATGTTTAGTACCAACGCTGATAAAATACTAACTAACGTGCTCATTTTTTGATTGATTAACTCGCAAAGCGAGGGTTAAACTTTTCAGTTTTTGATGAATTTTGATGTTGTTTTTCATAAAACGTCTCCTGTTTTATTTTCAAGATTGGTTTCATTTTCTATTTCTGAAGTTGTTTCTGAAATAGAATCTGCTTTTTTGATGAATGATATGCTTAAAGGATATTGATATAAGAGCCCTCTGTTGGCATGAACGGTAGCTGTAATAACGGCGTACAATTCGAAAACAAAAAGGCCTAAGAGAAATATAACAGCTACAAAAAAGAGAATTAAATATCCCGAAAGATTTTTAATCTCACTAAAGGTAACCTCGTGTGCGTGATGATCAATAACGTCCACTAAGGAAACAAAGTCTGATGCAAATGCTACAAAAAAGGGCAGACAAATAAGACCAATTACAATACTATAGAGTAAAATACTTAACTGAAAGTTAATGGCTTGTCTCCCGTGTTCGTTTACAAATTCTTTTTCTTTATTGGTACTCCATAATATTAGTGGAAGTATAAAATTTCCAAATGGAAAAAAGAACTTTGCAAAGGTCGATAGGTGTATCGCTGCTGCAATATTTTTGTGATTTTCTGTAGGGTTAGTTTCCATTACTTATTATTTTCTTATGCAAATATATGTCTTATGGATGGTATTATGTTACGCATAGTACTAATATTTAACATAAAATTAACAAATTAATATATTAAAAGAAATGAATATCTTCGTAGGAAAATAGTTGAATATGCAACTCACCCCTAGAAAAATCAACCTCTTTACCCTAATTAAATTACCCTCTTGTTATTTCACTGGAGTTCGGGTAAAATCGATTTCAGAAAATACTTGTACCACCACCGTGAAGCATCGTTGGATCAATCAAAATCCTTTTAAGTCTATGTTTTGGGCTGTACAAGGCATGGCGGCCGAGCTAAGCACAGGTGCTCTGGTGATGGGATATATAAAAGAAAACAAAAAGCCTATTTCTATGTTAGTGGCTAATAATAAGGCTACATTTTCTAAAAAAGCAACCGGGAGAATTACATTTACGTGTAACGATGGCCTAGCTATTAAAGAGGCTATTGATAAAACTATAGCAACGGGTGAGGGGCAAACGTGCTGGATGAGTAGCGAAGGAAAAAATAAAGAGGGAGATGTAGTATCTCAGTTTCAGTTCGAATGGACTGTAAAACTGCGTACTTAACATTTTTTTAGGAAAACTTTAATTGCTAAAATCTCTTCCAGATGAAATTTATATTCGTTTTTTCGTTATATTTATATCACAAATCTTATAAATCTTTGCTTATTGACAAACACTACGTAACCTAACTCTAATTACCTATGGCTAGAGCAATGTTCGATTACACAAAAGCTGTGCTTAAAAAAGTAAGTTTTGACGCTAATCTATTTTGCAAAGAGTTGAAAAAAGCACTACAAAGGCTTCTTCCCCACGAAATTGAAGAACTTAAAATTTGGGTTAATTCCCTTATAGTGCAAAATCCTCAATTAAATCAATGTCTAATCATTTTAAATGAATAAAAAAAGCCTCCAGAAATGGGGGCTTTTTTAGTTTTTATAAAAATATTGATTTAGACAGGGCTTATTATTTTTACATCCTGAAACTTGATTGCTCCTCTTACCACTCCAGAAATTATTTGATACATGGCATCAATAATTTGAAGTTTTAATTCACTTTTTGGATAAATAATGCTTACTTCTCTTGCTGGTGGCGGCTCTTTAAAGTACCGCAAATGTTTATGTTGTTTCTCATTTAAATCAAGGGTATGTAAATAGGGTAGTAGCGTCATTCCTAAACCCTCATGTGTTAATTTTATAAGGGTTTCAAAACTTCCACTTTCCAATTGAAAAGTTTCATTATGAGACATTTTTGAAGACCTACACAAGTTAATCACACCGTCCCTAAAGCAATGACCGTCTTCTAGCAGTAATATATCATCAATGTCAAGATCGGAAACTTCAATAATTTTTTTCTGTGATAGTCTATGACTCTCAGGAATATATCCTACAAAGGGCTCATAATACAAGGCTCGCTCCTTAATTTTTTCTTGCTGAAGTGGCGTAGCGGCAATGGCTGCGTCCAGATGCCCATCAAGCATTTTGTGAATGATTTCCTCAGTGGAGAGTTCTTCTATTTTTAAATGAACTTTTGGATATTTTGAAGTAAAATTTTTAAGAAACATAGGCAACAACGTAGGCATAACCGTTGGGATGATGCCTAATCGGAAATCACCCCCAATAAACCCTTTTTCTTGATCTACCACATCTTGCATACGCTCAGACTCGTTTACAATATTTTTCGCCTGACTCACAATTTTCTTCCCAACGGTAGTTAGCTCGATAGGTTTTTTGCTTCTGTCAAAAATGAGAATATCCAACTCTTCTTCCAGCTTTTGAATTTGCATACTAAGCGTAGGTTGGGTGACAAATGTTTTCTCGGCAGCCTTCGTAAAATTTTGATGCTCTGCCACTGCCAACACATATTTTAATTGGGTAATGGTCATAGAAAGATTGTTTTCTCAAATTTACAAATTATATAGATAAAATTTATACAAATGGAATATAATTCAGTTTTTATCTATAAAAAAAGTCAGTGTAGTGACACTGACTTTCAAATATATTTTTAAAAAAATTATAATCTAATCTGCATGACAATGGGTTCGGTACCCACTTCAAATTTTGCTTCACTCCATTTTGGGGGACCATAACTCATTGGGTTGTTTGATACACCATACATCTCCTTTGGCATTCCATTAGGCTCAAAATCCATGATTTTGTTTCCGTTTTTATCGTGGTATAAAGAAATCGCATACGTTCCAGGTTGTACGTTGGTAAAGGTGACAGAAGCATATCCTTCATTAACGTCACTTTCTTGCCCTTGTAATGGTGAGGCTTTCATAAAGGTTTCTTCATTATACAATCCCGCTATAAGACTTCCGCCATGTCCAGGTACTGGTATGGTGACTGTAATGGTAGTTCCTTTAGTATCATTCGATTTTTTTTGTGCGGTTACTAGAAAGGAAGAAAATAGAAGGGTAATGACTAATAATAGATTTTTCATAATGGAATGGTTTTAAAAGTGTTTCTAATTATTTTACACTTCAAAGGTGAAAATAACAAAATTCTTTACAGAAAAAGAGTTTCTCAACTGTAAATTTTAATGCCTCAATTGTTATAAAAGACCTCTGGCTTTAATTTCGAGGTATTTATTTATGGTATCTACAGTGAGTTGTTCTGGTGTAGTAAGGATAGAATGGATGCCGTATTTTTTTAGTTCATTTACAATTAATCTTTTTTCGAAGGCAAACTTTTCGGCTATCACTTTATCATACACTTGCTGAATGGTAGCCGCTTCGGTCTCTATAATTTTTTTGATTTCCGTATTTCTGAAAAAGATAACCACCAGTAAATGATTTTTTGAAATTGCTTTTAAATAAGGAAGTTGGCGGTTAAGTCCGTCCATGGTTTCAAAATTGGTGTATAAAAACAACAAACTACGGTGTGTGATGTTTTGCTTGATGCTTCCGTATAATTTACTGAAATCACTTTCAAAAAAATTTGTTTTCACATTGTAAAGTGCTTCTAGAATTAGCTGCATTTGAGAGCTTCTCCGTTCTGCAACGACCTTGTTTTCCACCTTTTTGGAAAACGAAAGCATGCCCGCTTTGTCGTGTTTTCGCAAAACCACACTGCTTATCACCAAAGCCGAATTAATTGCATAATCGAGCAAACTCAATCCTTCAAAAGGCATTTGCATTGATCTCCCTTTATCAATTAGGTTATACACAGGTTGCGATTTCTCATCCTGAAAAAGATTCACCATTAAGCTATTGGTTTTGGCTGTGGCTTTCCAATTAATGGTTCGTAAATCGTCTCCCAAAACGTATTCTTTAATCTGTTCAAATTCCATACTATGCCCAATACGTCGCATTTTACGTAATCCAAATTCCAACGAATTTTTATTGATATTAAGCATTTCGAACCGCTTTAACTGCTTAAAGCTTGGATAGGTTTTCACCATGGTATCACTATCGAATGTAAATCGTTTCGCGACCAGTCCTAGTTTTGAAGAGGCATAAATATTCAGGTCGCCAAAGTGATATTCACCACGTTCTAGAGGTTTTAACGTGTACTCTAAAGTCACTTTTTTATTAGGAAGAATACTAGTGTTTAATTTGAAATCACGAAGCTGAAACTGAAAAGGTGTTTCGTCTATTACCTCGCAATACACTTTAAAGAAATAGTTATTTTCAATGGCAATTTGAATGGTATTTTCATCTCCATTCGAAAATTTTTCAGGAACGATTCGCTCTCCAACTATTCTTTTACTTCCAAGAAAAACAAAAAGAAAATCTAACAACAAACAAACTAGAAGAATTAATAATAGCAGTTGTGCCACTCCAAATAAAAACGGGACAAAATAACTTACCCCAAACAATACAACAACCCCACTGCAAGCGTAGAAGAATGTTGGTTGTATGTAAAAAGGTTTTAGGAATTTCATCGTGTTAATTTTGCATCTCCTTTCCAATGGAATTCATTTCTTGAAAATTTCCCAATTCCTTTGGGTTAAGCCCATACTTATTGATGCCATAATCGCTATCACCAACAAGGAGCACAAATACATAAAGTGGAATGAGTAAATACCATCCACTATTGCCTCGGTCATGACAGCGCTTTGTACTTTGAGCCAAAAAAAACCAAGAGGAAGGAATCCATAGCAGTATAAACCCCATTACGGCATAGGCAGAGTAAAATTCTTCGCTATATTCATCTAAAAAATAAAATACATAATAAAAAGCCACATACAATGCAATAACCAGAATAACACTAAGAATGTATTCCTTGCGATGAATTCTACCAGTAAATTCAAATGGTTTTTTAAACATTTTCAGTATACTTTTTATCTTGGTATTTCGGTCATTTCAATAATTTGTTGAATGATATCATCACTCGTAAGCCCTTCCATTTCGCGTTCGGGCGTCACTATTACTCTATGGTGCAATACGGGTATAGCGGCTCGTTTAATATCTTCTGGGGTTACAAAATCGCGTCCATTCATAGCAGCAAAAGCCTTACTGGCTTTTAAAATGGCAATGGATGCACGAGGCGATGCTCCTAAATACAGATATTGGTTATTTCGTGTTGCTACAATAATTTGTGCGATATAACGCAACAAGTGTGCTTCAATAAACACTTGAGAAACCAAATGTTGATACGTAGCAATTTGTTCGCTAGTTAAAAAGGAAGCTACTGTATCTGTTTTGGAAATATCTTTTAAATCGTGTTCTCGCTTTAAGATTTCAATCTCATCATCCAGGTTGGGATAATCCACTGTAATTTTGAATAGAAATCGGTCGAGTTGTGCTTCGGGTAACCGATAGGTTCCTTCTTGCTCTACTGGGTTTTGGGTAGCCAATACCATAAAGGGAGGGGCTAAATCATATTGAATTCCATCCATCGTAATTTGATGCTCTTCCATCACCTCAAACAAAGCTGCTTGCGTCTTTGCTGGCGCACGGTTGATTTCATCAATAAGAATCATATTCGAGAAAATGGGCCCTTTTTTGAATTCAAATTCGGTAGTTTTTAGATTAAAAACCGATGTCCCTAAAATATCACTAGGCATTAAATCGGGGGTAAATTGAATTCGACTAAACCCAACCGACAGTGTTTTAGAAAGTAACTTAGCTGTAACGGTTTTGGCAATCCCTGGCACACCCTCAATAAGGGAATGCCCGCCCGCCAGAAGCGATGCGATGAGCATATCAATCATATCCTTTTGCCCCACAATGACTTTTCCTACTTCGGATCGAATCTTTTGTACATTTTGACTTAACTCGCCCAGATCCAACCTGCTTTTAAAATCAAGAGATTCCTCCTCGGTGCCTAACACTTCCTCAACAGGGTCGATATGTTCTGGAGTTTGTGCATCCTCAGGTGTAAACTTTTCGTCTTTTTGTTCTTCCATAGTTATTCTGAATAAAATTCTTCAATGTATGTATTTAGCTGAATTAGGTTACTTTCAAAATATTGTCTTTTGTTGCGTAACCAATCAATGTAATTTATGAGTGTTTTTACCTTTTCTTTTTTCACTCCCGATTTTAAACTCAATCGTTCTATAAAGTCGTCATCCAACTTTGAAGTGTCTAAGTTATACTGTGTGCGTATCCTTTCTAAGAAATAGGTCGATTTTTTTTCAATAATGTTTTTATGGTCTTGGGTTTCGAAGTATAAGTTTGAAATGGTTTTTACAAAAGCAACGGTAGTATTTTCCAAAGGTTTTACCACCTTGACTATGCGCTGTCTTCGCTTGGCATTAAAAATAACGAAAAGAAATATCAGTATTAATGCCAAATACCAAGCCCACCGAAAGGCACGTTGTTCTAGGAACCATCCCAAATCTGAAGATTCCTCGGCTTCATTACTATAGGGCGTTTGATATTTATAAAATGAATCGAAGTAAATATCCTCATCTGGAAAAAAGGATAAAACTCCCTCTACATAGCGGTAGTTATCGTCTTTTAAAATATTGTAATTGGTAAATATTTTAGGCTGTAGGTGTAAATAAATAGTACCATCTTCAAAAGGGACTTTAATAAAGTTGGGCTTTGTTTTTTCTTCATCTGCATAGCCTAATACTTGATGTGAAGAAGGCGGCATCACCCCAAAATAATAATCACCAATGCTGCGGTCAATTTTTGTGTTTTTTTCAGAAAGATTTTTAGGTTCAAATACTAAGTTGGAAATACTATCTTTTTCATTTTGGATATAATCTATATCAATACCTAGTGTATCTACCAGTATTTGTGGAAAATAATAATCTGATATAAATAAAGTATTTCCATGTTCTGCAAAATAGAGTAACTCATCCACAGAGTCATAGGTGAGGGCATTGGAGTTTCCAATTTTTATGTAAGTGCCCTTTGCAATGTGGTCGCCGTAACCGTCTTCAGAATTGGCATAAAAGTAACTCGCCGGCTGGTGATACAGCGTTCGGATTTTCTTATCCTGAAAAATGAGAGCTAATTCTTTGTAAAAAACACTCAATCCGTAGGGCTTGTTGCTTTTTTCGTTAAAAGATTCTTCCCAATCAATAGTTTTGGAGTAGGAAAAATCACAACTTCGAGCCAAAAGAATGACAAGAATAATAATGAGGCCTCCTATGAGATATACCTTTTTCATGAGGCGACCTTTTTAATAAGTTGAACAAAATTCTCCTTAGCGATTTGATATTGCTTTAAGTTAATGGGAAACTCACCGTACCAGATATAATCGTATAAATAGGAGGTAAACTTAAAATCGTTGCTAAAACCCTGTTGTTTTACTTCATAAAAGTATTCTTCGTTGGTTTTGTCTTCTTCAAGTTTTATAAAATTCTTAAGGCTTAAGCGTTTTAAAACTAATATATGATAGAAACGAATGGCGAGTCTATAATCACCATTTTTTTCTGCGGAGGCTATTAAACCTTCAATATCGGTTTGTTCAATATTTTCAACCGAAAAATCTTCGTGAGTTGTAATCTCTGTATTCTTTTTGGAACTAAAAAGACTTGTTCCGCCTTCATTTATAAGAATGTAAGCGAGGTAGATTACCGCAAGAATGAGGGCAATGACAAAAATCCAATTAAGAAATTGGAATCTAGGAACATCACCGGTAAATTCTTCCTCATTATTTTCCTCGTCGATTTCGGTTTTCTTATTTTCAAACTCTTCAAATTCACCACTTCCCCTTCGCGTGTAACGAACAACCTCTTTCCCTTCATAGTTAAACTTTTCATTGTTGTAACGCTCTTTAAAATCTTCATCAAATATTCGTTTCGGCTCATTTTGAGCATCCGAAACCTGAAGCCAAAAGCAACAAAGTATAATAGTAACTAATCGCGCTACTTTGGAAAAGAATTGTAAGCTATGCTTCATGAAGTCTCCCCGAAGTTAAAATTGATTGATGCATTTTTTTCTGAACCACAAAAGGATAGATAAGATAGTAGTACCCAATGAGGGACAGTGTTAACAGAATGATTCCTACCGAAAGAAAATTTGGCATAACATTGGAATATCGAGTAACAAACCCTTCTAAAAACCCTGCCGAAAAGGTAAACGGAAAGGTACTAATCAAAATTTTCACACCCACTTTCACCCCTCGTTTAAAAGATTCCATCCTTGAATATGTACCCGGAAACAGAATACTAGCTCCTAAAATAAGACCCGCGGCTGCTTCAATAACAATGGCAAATATCTCCATGGCTCCGTGAATCCAAATCCCTCGAACACTTTCCCAAAACACCTCTTTTTCATAAAAGAAATACTGAAAACTCCCAAGCATTATGCAATTTTTAAAGAGCACCCATAGGGTTCCAAATCCGCCAAAAACTCCTAAAATAAAAGCAATAAGCCCAACTTTTAAATTATTTACTGTGATGCCAATAAAACTACCCCAATTGCTTCCGCTTTTATATACTGCAACGGGATCGCCAGCTTCAATATTTTCTAAAGTCATATTCACATAGGCATCGCCTAAAATAGAACGTACAAACTCTCCATCATTGGCTGCCGAAATAACGCCAATGGCTGTAAATAGTGAAAAAACAGCAAAAGCGATATAAATAAACTTTCGGTATTGGTAGGTGAGGAGGGGAATTTCCGTTTTCCAAAAACCCACGATCCTATTGGTGTCTTCTCTTTTGGTTTTATAAATTTTCTGAAATGCCTTCGCCGCTAACTGATTTAAATACCCAATAATCTTACTTTTGGGATAGAAGGTTTGTGCGTACGATAAATCGTTGATAATTTGAATGTATTCCGAAGCCAATGCATCGGGGTCTTTAAGGTCATCGTTGAAGATTGCTTTTTCAAACTTCAGCCATTTTTCCTTATTTTGTTTGATAAAAGCAACTTCCCTCATAACTTTACCAAATTAAAAAAGAATATGCCAGAGTTACAAATTAACACAACCCAAAATGTAAAAATAAA
The DNA here is from genome assembly GCA_002694465.1 of Flavobacteriaceae bacterium. GTDB lineage: Bacteria > Bacteroidota > Bacteroidia > Flavobacteriales > Flavobacteriaceae > Halomarinibacterium. The sequence goes on from NZMG01000051.1 coordinate 14,699, forward strand.
TTACACGGCAGCAGGGGCAGGAGAACGACTTGTGGCATACTTTATAGACTCGTGTATTAAATGGGGATACCTCATTATTTTAAGTTGGGGATTTGGGGCTTTTGAAAACATGGACGAGTGGTCACAAATAGGTATTAGCACCGTATTAAGTTTACCGGTCGTTTTTTACACATTATTGCAAGAATTATTTTTAGATGGACAAACCCTAGGAAAAAAAGCCATGAAAATTAGAGTGGTGAAAATTGACGGATATCAGGCTTCACTGGCCGATTATCTCATTCGTTGGTTTTTCAGAATCGTAGATATTTACATTTTTGGAATGGGGTTGTTTTTTATTGCCTTCAGTAAAAAATCACAACGCATTGGAGATATGGCGGCTGGGACTTCGGTCATTTCCCTAAAAGATAAAGTATTAATGAGTCATACCATTTTAGAAAACTTAAAAGAAGGATACAAACCAACCTATCCCACAGTAATTAAATTGTCCGATAACGATGCTCGGATTATTAAAGAAACCTATACCTCGGCCAAGGCTTCCAAAGATTTTAAAACGCTTATAAAACTTCGTACTAAGATTATGGAAGTTGCCGAAATTAAAGACCGAAAACACAAAGACGATATCGAGTTTATTGATATAATTTTAAAAGACTATAACTACTATACCCAGAACATGTGAGCTTATTTTTAATTATTGACATTTTAGGAACCATTGCCTTTGCCGTGTCTGGAGCCTTAACAGCTATGAATAAGAAACTCGATATTTTCGGGATTTTTATCATTGCTATTGTAACTGCTTTAGGCGGAGGAACCCTACGTGATGTTTTAATAGACGCCCCCGTAGCATGGATGCGTGATCTTACCTTTGTGTACGTAATAATAGGAGCTACCATTGTTGCGGTAGTATTTAAGAAGAAGCTTAACTATATTCGAAAGTCCTTGTTCTTATTCGATACCATTGGGATAGCCTTGTATACCATAGTTGGGGTTGAAAAGGGAATCGCAGCCGATTTCCCACCGCTTATCTGTATTGCCTTAGGAACGATGTCTGCCTGTTTTGGCGGGGTGATTCGGGATATTTTATGTAGTGAGATTCCTATTATTTTCCGAAAGGAAATTTATGCTACTGCTTGTATTATGGGCGGATTAAGCTACTTTTTATTACTGAAAACGCCATTGTCATCAGATGTAATAGTGATACTTTCAGGCTCGGTGGTGATTACCATTCGCCTTTTTGCGGTGGTTTTTAAATGGTCGCTACCAAGTATTTATAAGGAGTAACTTTATTCTATAATTTCAGCCTTGATAAACACATTTTGTAAAGGCCATTCGCCATCGTCACGAGGTAATTTAGAAATGGTATCCACTACATCCATTCCTTGGGTGACTCGCCCAAAAATGGTATAGTTTCCATTGAGGTGTGAAGTGTATTTATCAGGTCCTAGAAAAATAAAAAATTCATAAGGTGCCGTTTGTTTGTCTGGATTCTCTCGGTATTCTTTTGCTCCCGATACCGTACCTCTTGTATGTTTTCTTCCGTTTTCCAATTCGGCAGGAAGCAAATAGCTAAAGCCTAATTTTTTACGTTTCATAGGTGTGGCTTTAGTATCACTATTTCCCGCTTGAATAATAAAATCGGGGACAACCCGATGAAAGAAGGTATTATCAAAATATTGTTGTTTTACAAGGTAGATAAAGTTAGCGCGGTGTAAGGGGGTATCTTTGTATAATTCTATAAAAATATCACCAAATCGAGTGCTTATTTTTACCTTGGTTTCGGGGTTTTCTTTCCCGTATTCAGTTAAAAAGGAAACCACATTTTTATTGGTTATTTCGGGATATTGAGCTGTTTGTGGCTTTTTTTCCTTTACAACTTCTTCTTTTGCAACAGAATCTTTTACAGTTTCTTTAATGGCTTCTACTTTTTCTTCGGAAGTCTTTTGTTTATCTTCACAGCTTATAAAAAATAGAAAAAGGAGTAATACGCTAAAGAGAGCTTTCATCGATGCAATTTTCAGAATTCGAAAAACAGATAGTAAAGGTAAAAAATTTGGAACTTCCAGGGGAGGATTTTCATTTTAAGATGGCGCCTTTAGAACGATTAAAAGAAATGAAGGAGCGTGCTTTCCAAATGCAATCGGCAAAGAAAGCCGCTGTATTATGCCTTTTTTATCCCTCTATTGAAAATGAAACACGGTTTGCCTTAATCCTCAGGAAAACCTATAAAGGGGTGCATTCTGCTCAAATTGGTTTTCCAGGCGGAAAAGTGGAAGATATAGATACTTCACTTGAGGACACCGCTTTACGCGAAACGGAAGAAGAAGTAGGAGTTCCTCAAAGTCATATTCAGGTTTTAAAACAACTTACCGAAGTATACATTCCACCTAGTAACTTTTTTGTGCATCCTTTTATGGGGATTACACTACAAACCCCCAACTTTGTACCACAAATTGAAGAAGTGGAAGCCTTGGTGGAAGTGCCTTTGTTAGAATTTTTGGATGACCGAGTAAAAATTACTCAAATCCTTTCTACCAGCTATGCAAAAAATATTGAGGTCCCCGCATTTAAATTGCAAGGGCAAGTGGTTTGGGGTGCTACCGCAATGATGCTGAACGAAGTACGAGAAATACTACAAAAAATAGTCTAAGCATGCTTTTTTAGTATCTTTGCATTTCAAAAATTACGTTGAAAACTTTATGGGGCTTTTCAAGAAAAATCCTTTTGGACATATACTTTTCCTTAAAAAATGGCTCATCCGTATTTTGGGTGCGCTTACACACAGACGCTTTAAAGGGTTTAATCAATTACAAATTGAAGGAAGTGAAATTCTAAAAAAACTCCCTGATACCAACGTCCTTTTTGTGTCCAATCACCAAACCTATTTTGCCGATGTGGTGGCCATGTTCCACGTATTTAATGCCAGTTTAAGTGGTAGGGACGATAGTATTAAAAATATTGGGTATTTGTGGAACCCTAAACTCAACATCTATTTTGTGGCAGCTCGTGAAACCATGCAATCGGGTTTGTTGCCTAAAATTCTTGCCTATGCGGGATCTGTAAGTATCGATAGAACGTGGCGTGCACAGGGGAAGGATGTGAATAGGCAAGTGAAGATGAGCGATGTAAGTAATATTGAAAAGGCGCTAGATGATGGTTGGGTGATTACATTTCCACAAGGGACGACTACACCTTGGAAACCTATAAGGCGTGGTACCGCTTTTATTATAAAACAAAACAAACCTATAGTAGTGCCAATTGTTATCGACGGATTTAGACGCTCGTTCGATAAAAAAGGCATCCGAATTAAGAAACGTGGTATCCTTCAGTCTATGGAAATTAAAGAACCTTTGGATATTGATTACGAAAATGATTCTATGGAGGCCATCATAGAAAAGCTTGAATACGCAATTGAGCAACATCCATCCTTTTTAAAGGTAATTCCAGCCGATGAACTTCAGAAAGAAGAAGAGCTCAACAAAACCCGTCAATGGAAATACAAAAAGGAAAAAGAGAAATCAGATACCTAATTCTCCAATCTTCCATATCTATACTTCAATCTTCTTTAATTCCTTATAGTTTCGTTTGAGTCTACGTAGCAGTAGTCCATAAATAATCCAATAGAAAAGGATAAGAAAACCAATAATAATGATACCCCCAATAATATTGAGGCTAATAAATGTTTCTGCGGGTACTGCGGCAAAAAGTTCATCGCTCTCCAAAAGTTGATGGAGTTTTTCTTTATTGAAATAATAATACAGATTGGTAGCAAACATCAGTAGGGCTGCCATCCCGATATTGTAATACACAAAGTAACGTACTGTTTTACGCGTATTCAGGATATTCTTCATTAATTTTTTAACCGAATTGGTCACCTGAATTTTCCGATGGTTTTTATAAAACAAATAGATAAACACAAAGACAACAGCATAGTTAATAATGTTTAAGGCCAAGAAAATTTCATTGAGCCCCATTCCTTCCTGAAACTTTTTACTCGATTCTGGAACAAAGAAATACAAGGTGGTCCACAGGACCATTTCGGCAATGCTTATGTAAAAAATCCATTTTACCATAGAGGAGGATTTTTTCAATAGCATAGGATAAATATCCTTAGAGGTAAACTTAGGGAACTCCTGCTCTCTAGTCTGCCATTCTCTCTTTAAAATATCTAATTCGTCCATACTTTTAGGGGTTAAGAATGGTTCTCAACTTTTCTTTTATTCTATTCATTTTTACTCGGGCATTCACTTCAGAAATACCCAAAGTTTCTGCAATTTCTCTGTAATTTTTATTTTCGAGATATAGGAACACAAGGGCTTTATCTATATCGCTCAACGTTTTTACAGCAGTGTACATTAATTTTAATTGTTCTTCAACCAAAGGGTCGTACTCTTCGGCAGTAATTTTAAAACTTACACCTTCAAAATCCTGCGTTTTCACACTGCGTTTGCTCTTTCTATACAGTGTTATTGCTGTATTTAAAGCCACTCGGTACATCCAGGTACTAAACTTAGCCTCTCCGCGAAACTTAGGAAAAGCCTTCCATAATTGGATAGTTATTTCCTGAAACAAATCATTATGCGAATCTTTATCGTTGGTGTACAAACGACAGATTTTATGCACAATGTTTTGGTTCTCTTCAAGCTGAGCAACAAAACTATGTTCGAGTTCTTCGGTCAATGGTCTTTTGGTTAACTGTAGAGTTAGTAGTGTAACCAGATTAATTGTTACACCTTACAAATATATTTATTGTTTAATGGTAACAGGGATGGGGCTTCCAGAGCTTACCCAGCTACCACCAATTTCATCGATATTTACATCTAACTCGTCACTGGTGTCGATGCTTTTAATATTGACTTTCATCTCATCGTAGGTGTCAATACTTTTAACATTTACATTCAATTCGTCATAAGTATTAATGTCAACAATACGCACATCGATGGTTTCCATATCACTAATAGGAACCAAGCGGTATTCATTGGAGGTGAGTCCTTCGGTAGGCGTATCGGTAGCATGAGCCTTCGGAATAATCTCAAACTCCTTTACCACATTAATAGTTAAACATACCGCGATAACGGTTAATACAATTTTGGTATACATATCGGTTTTCATAAGTGAAAGATTTAATGATTATTGAAAAAGTGGAATCAATTTTCATTCCGAAAAGTGACCAACTTTACATCGTTTGTTTTTCCTTTCAAGGTGTGTTCTCCCAGCAAGTGATGGGTAATCTTTTTAGGCAAGGGTTGCACAATCTTCAAAAAGTCTTCCGATGCCAAAATAGGAAGCCCCAATTCGTTACACTTTGCCTGAATACGCGCAGCGGTATTGACCACATCGCCAGAAAAAACAATTTCTCGCTTTACATAGCCCACTTCTCCTACCATAGTTGGACCATAATGAAAGCCTGTTTTAAACGTGGGAACCGTGCCGTAGGCTGCTTCAAAATAAGGGGCTTTCTTTTCAATAAGTTGTAACATACGGTAGTAACAGCGCAAAGGCCGTTTGTTAAACGGTATTCTCTTCACCTTCCACGTCACCACAATTTCATCTCCTACATACTGATAGATTTCTCCTTTGGTTTCGGTAATAGCAGGGGATATGTAGTTAAAAAAGTCCTTCAGAAAATGAAAATAGCGTTCTTCGCCAAGCCTTTCAGCAATGGTGGTGGCATCATTAATATCGGTAAACATAAAGACCCTATTTTCCTTTTTAGGATGAAAATAGCGCCCAATTAAATAATCGGGAAACACCCCAGGACCAAATTTTTCTCCCACCAACAGAAAAATAAGCGTCATCACCACAATGGCTAACCAGATAAGATAATTTTTTATAAAAATAGCTTCCGTAAAGAAATAAGGAAGGTCGTTAAAAACCTTTTCGTCCCACATAGGCATGGCGTGTTCTAAACTCGCCAAATACAAACCTCCAAAAGCCCCAATAAAGACCGCTACAACCGAATAGGCAATTATGATAAAACTAAGTGCCACCCAAAATTTGTACTTCCGTAACCAATATTCCATCAGGTTGACGGTAAAAACACCTCCAATAAACCCCGCAATGAGGGCGACCAATAAATAGGCTATAAAAGCCCCTTGAAAGTCATAATCTGCAGGTAGGGCGTGGTTGGTAAGTAGGGTGAAATAATCGTATAGAAAAATAGCAACCGCCAGACACACCCAAACCACCAAAATGGTAAAGGCTCTACGGAAGTAGAAATAGAAGCGGGCTAAATTCATAGCGAGTTAACAATTTTTGTACTTGTCATTAAGTCCAACACCTTGCTGAATCATAGGAATAATTTTATCCAATCGTTTAGCTTTGGTAGCTTCTTGTTTGGCAGTGGCAATGTAGTCTGCGTATTCGCGTTGTTTTCCAGGGGTTAATTTTTTAAACGCTTCATGAAAGCTAGCATCCTTTTTAAATGCGTCCTTTAAATAAGGGGGAATGCTTACACCCACTCTTCGCTCTATTTTCACTTCTTTTCCAGCAAGGCAGTTTTCAATAGCCTCCTGGATATAATCCAAGACCAATTCCTCTGGAATCTCCTCATCGCGTTCAAATCGCCATTGCCGCATGGCTTTGGTTTTACCCTCTTGGGCATTCAATAGTTTTTTTTGTAAATCTTTTAAAAATACCCCTTGATGAAACCAAAGGGCATAATGATTTTTAAATCCCACAAAGCCAGCGACTAACTTTCCGTTTAACGTATAGGTAGGGCTTCCCCATTTAATTTCTTCTAGTAATTCTGTTTTCTGAAATATAGCACGGAGGGTTTCAAGCTCCGTTTTCCATTGTGCTTGCTTAGCTATAAATGCATCGACCGTTTTAGTGGAAGCCATGGTATTATTTTTTTATAAATTTTAAACTGGTAGTACCTTCGGCTGCGCGAAGTTTGATAAAATAAATTCCTCCTTGCAAAGCGGAAACATCTATACTTTCTGAAAATGGCGTGCTAGACATCACAAGCTTTCCGTTCACATCCATAATTTGATAACTGGTAATAGTCACCGAAGGGTCTTTTCTTATATGAAGTGTATCCAAAACTGGGTTAGGAAATACCGAAACCTGATCTTGTAATTCTTCTCCTGCTACCGAAAGAAAATCATCATATAACCCTTGCAATATATCAATGGGTTCTATCCCCGAGGCCTGCTGCCCCACATTTAACCGAATATAAGGATCTGCAGGATCGTCTTCTGGACGATATACCAGTAAATAAGCAGTGGTGGAGGAGGTACCCGCAGACAAACAGCGAGAATCGGCACCAGCAAAGTTAGCACCTTGCATCGCCGCCATCAATTTGTCGGCAAGGGTACCTGTGGTGTTGTTAAAATTGGCTTCCATATTGTCAATGACACTTACATCCAGTAAAATATTTCCTTGAATGCTAAACGTGGCTCCTTGGCGGTCTTCCTTATAATCATCGGTAGAGGTACCAGAAAATCCTGCGGTACGTGGATCGCCATTTTCATCGAAATCGGCAATACCGTATTGTCTATATTCAGGATTAAAATTTTGTGAGTTACACGCATCGTTATTGTAGAGCCAATCGATTATTTCTTGCGGACTTGAGCCGCCTTCCATTTGGGTAATGGCGTTATTCAAATTCACATTAGGGATACACACGTAGGCTTGCGAATTAACACCCCCACGCCCAGGAATGATTTTGGTAATGATGTCAATAATCCCACCGCTTCCCACACCGGTCACACAGGAAGCTCCTGCAGAGCCTATTTCTCCTGTAGTGGGATCTACGGCAATAATAGAAAAGGTGTCTTGGGCTTGAAGCTGAAAACTTAAAGCAACAAGGGCAATAAAGGAGTATAGTTTTTTCATTTGAATTATTGTTTCGATAAAGATACCATTTTTTGTTTTTCACAATTCAGAAAGGAAAAATAACAATTCGGTACTTTTACTTTTTCAAACCAACCTAATGATTGCACTTTTGAACCATCAAACACAATCAATCAAAAAATGAACATTTTTAAAGCATCTTTACTTTTCCTTTTTACTTTCTTTTCCTTAGTTGGTTTTGCACAAACTCAAATTTCAGGAACCATCACTCAGAAAAACGGAACCCCCATTGTAGGAGCCAATATCTATTTGGAAGGCACGTACGACGGTGCCTCCAGCGACGACCAAGGAAGGTTTTCCTTTACCACCGACGAAACAGGCATCCAAACCCTTGTAGCCTCCTTTGTGTCCTTCGAGCCCATGTATATGGCGGCGGATGTCTCCCAAATGAAAGACCTCAAGTTGGTCCTAAAAGAAGATGTCAATTCCTTAGACACCGTAGTCATCTCGGCTGGAAGCTTTCAAGCAGGGGACAACAGCAAAGTAAGTGTGTTAAAACCCTTAGATGTGGTTACCACCGCTAGTGCCTTGGGTGATTTTGTGGGTGCCCTACAAACGCTACCCGGAACCACCACCGTAGCTGAGGACGGCCGACTCTTCGTTCGTGGGGGGGATGCTGGGGAAACGCAAATCTTTATCGATGGGATTCGGGTGTTTACCCCCTATACCCCCACCACCAATAACATTCCCACACGCGGTCGGTACAGTCCCTTTTTGTTCGACGGAATTACCTTCTCCACAGGAGGGTATTCTGCAGAGTACGGACAAGCCCTCTCTTCGGTACTGCTATTAAACACTATCGACGAGCCCGAACAAGAAAAGACAGACATTGGTATTATGTCCGTAGGTGGTACGCTGGGGAATACCCAAAAATGGGAAAACAGCTCCCTTAGTTTTAATGCTTCGTATATCAATTTAGCACCCTACTTGGCGGTATTTAAAGACCGAAACGATTGGGAGAAACCTTTTGAAGCATTTGGAGGGGAAAGTGTGTTTCGCCAAAAACTGGGTAAGGGATTGCTAAAATGGTACACTGCTTTCGATGCGACCAATTTTGAACTCACCCAAGAAGATATCAACCTACCAGACGGACTTCATTTTAAACTAAAAAACAACAACCTCTATACCAACGCCAGTTACAGCACCGATTTAGGCAACCGTTGGGACATCGAAACGGGCGGAAGCTTAACCCGTGCCAATAACCAAATAGGGATTGAAGACAATGATATTGACAATGTGGAACTCTCGGCCCACCTAAAACTAAAACTGAGAAAGAAGTTTAGCAACCAATTTAAATTGTATATGGGTGCCGAACAGTTTTTTACCGACTTTACCGAAGACTTCCAAAATCCAAGCGTACCGAAAATTACCTATGGCTATACCAACAACATCACGGCAGCCTATGCCGAAGCCGATTATATCTTTTCAAAAAAGTTGGCTGCCAAAGTAGGGGTGCGAGGGGAGTACAGCGGACTTTTTAACCAGTTTACCCTATCCCCACGAGCCTCGATTGCCTATAAAGCTTCTAAGCACGGGCAGTTTTCCTTGGCGTATGGTGACTTTTACCAAAACCCATTAAGCGATGTGCTTAAGTTTACTAATAATCTGGAAGCCCAAAAGACACAGCACTATATTCTTAACTACCAATACTCGCATAAGGACCGTATTTTTAGAGCCGAAGCCTACCACAAGGCCTATACCAACCTAGTAACCTACGATACCAACTTTGCCGACTTTAGCAGCACCTACACTAACGATGGCGATGGTTATGCCCAGGGGATCGATATCTTTTGGCGTGATAACCAAAGCATAAAAAATGTAGATTATTGGGTGAGCTACTCCTATCTTGATAGCGAACGCAAGTACCAAAACTATCCCACCAAAGCCACACCGCCCTTTGCCAACGACCACAACCTCTCGGTAGTGGGGAAATACTGGATAGGCGACTGGAAAAGCCAGGTGGGCTTTAGCTACCAATTTGCGAGTGGTCGTAGCTACACCAATCCCAACGAGGTTGGGTTTTTACAAGAACAAACCAAAGCCTATAACAGTGTAAGTCTTAACTGGGCGTATTTACTCTCCCCACAAAAGATTTTATACTTCTCGGTAAACAATGTACTAGGCACCAAAAACATTAACGGCTACCAATACGCTGATGCACCCAATGCCAACGGTACTTTTGACCGTAGAACCTTACGTCCCGCCGCAGACCAGTTCTTTTTTGTAGGCTTCTTTTGGACGATTAGTGAGGACGGCAAGGACAACCAGTTGGATAATTTATAAACACTGTCACACTGAGCCTGTCGAAGTGCTTTCAAGATCGTTGGATAATTTGTAACGCATTCTTTTTTGTGAAACCTAATTTAGTCTATTTTACATAATACTTGAATACGAACTAACACGAAGTAAATACGAAGTAGATACGGAGTTAATACGGAGTTGATACGGAGTAAACACTAATTTATATACATTGTAAATAACAGGTGATGACAGGTTTATGTAACTCTATAGTTTTCTTACATTTTCTATTTAATTTGTTCTTTTTTCATTGCCAAAAAAGAACCAAAAAGTCTAGCCTGTCAATTCTTTTTCACCCATTACGCCTTCTATTCGGAACACGTACAACTAGACTGCTTACATCAGTCTCAAACAGTACTTAGTTCTTGTCGAATATTCAGGCTATGGGTCCCGAAGTCGAATTGGATGGCGATGTGCTTCATTATGGAGCTTTTCTGTGACATATTCTACTGAAAAGGAATTTTTTACTTACCCTATAAATGTTAAAATTTTGACCCTCTATTACTACGTAATAGCCTAAGTAGCTGAAATCTAATTTGTAAGAAAAAACTTGCAAGTTTAAAATTTTTGTTTTTAGTTTGGATTTCCGTTTGCTATTTCTGAACGGTTAACTCCCCACGAATTTTATTGTTTTGATATCACCATGGAAGGGTGCACACTTCCTGCCTGATATATTTAACTAATGTGTAATCGGGTGTATTGGTTACTTGCCATAGTAGCCATTGCCCTTAAATTTTAGAAAATATGGCAAAGAACAATTCATTTATTAAATTGGAAGGAACTCTGGATGGGTTGACCTTCTATGAAAAAAACGGAGAGAACTTCGTTAAGACCAAGAGTACGATTAATAAAAATCGTATCCAAAACGATCCAGCATTTGCACGGACTCGTGAGAACATGCAAGAATTTGGCGGTGCCGCCAAAGTAGGTAAGGCTTTTAGAGAAGCCTTTGGAAGTATTGTGAAGCTTATGGGCGACACCTACATTGCTTCTCGTCTTGCGGGAGCAATGAAGCGTATTAACCGAAATGGTGCAGGATTGCGTGGACAGCGTGATTTTGATATTGTGGGTAATGCGGATTTGCTAGTGGGGTTTGATTTTGATGAGAAAACTCCATTGGGTGCTCAATTTTTTGCACCCTACGATAAGCCGACCCTTAACGCCAACAGAGATGTGGCTACTTGGACTGTTCCTGATTTTAATACCGATAACTTTATTACTAAGCCTGAAGGAGCCACTCATTGCCGTTTGGTTTTGGCTAGTGGGTTATTGAGTAATTATCAATGGGAAAGTGCCTTAGCGAGTTATGAACCTGTGAATGAGGATGAAAACTCGAAAGGGGATGTTGCCTATAGCGCGGATATACCCTTACAAGGGGATGTTGGAGCTGTTACTACCCTTACGGTTGATTTGGGTATTGGTGCAGCACTACCCGCCACCATTGCTAATCTTGTGAGTATTGGTATCATCTTTTACCAAGAAATCAATGGGCAATTGTATGAACTGGCTTCTGGTAATGCTATGAAGTTGGTTGTGGTTGGATAATGTTGTTAAACCCTACGGTTATTTTGTAACTGTAGGGTTTTTAATTTCTTTTTGTAAACGTAATGTGACTCAATAAAATTGAGAATATTTTGTTAATTATGTTGAAAAGGGGAAAGAGAAGAATAATTTATTTTTTAACAAAATCAATTCCTACTCTTAAGGGGTAACCAAAAGCTTTATTTGCTATTCTTTGAGCATAATTTTCTTTGAGGGTACCGATTAAAGAAAATTGAACTTCTTGACTATTATATTTTGCTTTAATTATGCTGTGCTTAATCTTATTATTTGTAATATTAAAGGTTTTAGGTTTCAAAGTTATCGAAGAATTTTCCCATTGAATAGCTTCAATTTCATCATCAATCTTTATAAAAGATAAGTATTTACCATCTGTATTATCAAGAACTGCTTCTTTTTGTTTGGTCGTTTTACCAGCTAAAGTTCCTTCAACAAACCAATATTGAAATTCTAATTTTTTAGGATTTAAACAATCGCAATGAGGTGTTACGCAAATAAAATATCTTACTTCTTCAATAATATCCCCTGATTGAAGAGTTTTAGATATAGTTGTTTTGAAAATGTCCCCAAAACGAACAAAATCTATTTTTTTTCGCTCCTCCATATTTAATTTATTATAGAAGTAATTCAGATAGTAAGTTTGCTTATGAAAGTTGGTTTTATCTGCTAAAAATTGCTCTTGTTTTTCATCTCCATTAATCTGATTATAATAGTCATTTAAAACTTTAAATATCTTCAAATCATCTTCATAAAGAAAAGAGGAGACTTGATCTTTCATAACACTAATTAAAAAATCAGTGAACAAATAATCATTTTGGGAGTTTTTGTTTTTATGGTAAAAGAATGCCTCTTCACTAACATTATCAAAATCTTTACCAATGAATGCAGAATTTTCCTTAAATCTATTCCGCATTTCAAGCCCCATCAAGGTGAGGAATATGTTATGTTCATTTAATAAAGATTCAAGGAAATTATCATATAAATCGTCACCGCTGATATTCTTTCCAAAAATCTTAACAATGGTATGATTAATATAGAATGTAATACCATCATTAGATTTCTTGAGGGTATTTGGATTATCAAAAGAAGAATATTTTAATTCTTCATTATCCTCGGAGAGGATAGTTTTTAGCTTTTGGTATGAGGCATTGATGTTATCACCTACCAAATCTTTTATTCTATTTGCAAAGTAATCACTTAAACTATAATTATCTAAAAATACTTGTTCTTCTTGCTGCGGATTAGTAGAATTTACTATGTTATCAATAAATTCCTCTAACTCTACCCATTCTGGTTCATTTTTATCTATAACCCAAAAATTTTCTAATTCTGTTCCATTAAAAATTTCTCTATATTCTGATTTTAATTCTGGTTCAACTTTACCCCAGAAAAAACGATTTAACTCTTTTTTTACATCATCGGAATTCTCTTGAGTATAGATACAGGCAAAGTGAAGACTTTTTCTTTTGACTGCCTCATCTAATATATTAAGGGCTTCTTGATGTTCATTGCCTACCAATTGCCAATCAAGAATCAATAAATCTTTGTTTTTTAAATAAAATTCTTTGTTTTTTTTCCAACCAGATTTGGTAAATTTGAATGAATGTAATAGGCAGTTTTTAGATTTAAAGTCTTCATATAGTGCCAAAGTTCGATTGTGATCGGTTACAAATGCTGGGGAATAGTTTTTTGATTTAAAACTCTCTAGAGCTTTGTCATCAATAAAAATGGCTGATGCAATAGAATCTTCTAAAATGCTTCTTGACACCAAATTATATGTTAGTACTTCCGCCATATTTTTTACTTTTCAATTCTATTTCCAATAATAAAGGCTGCCCCATTAAGGATGTTATATTTGTTGTCATTTGTAGCCCACAGGTCGAGACCAACAGATTTTAAATTGTCTTTGGATAGATACAATCCCAGACCTCTACCTTTTGGTCTCCGAGTATAGAATAGTTTGAAAATTTCTTCTAAATCATTTTCTTTGATTTTTGGGCCATTATTTGCAATAATGAATAATTCGCTTTCAGGTTCAAAATCTAAAACTATTTCTGGCTTTTCAATTGAACGTAACCAATAAATTGCATTATTAATTATATTAATGTACGCTGGAAGTATTACAGATTCAAAAGTATATACTCTTGAGTTAATGAAAGCAGCTGTGGAGTGAAATTGAATATTTTCATCTTTAAATGATTCACTAAAAAAGTTTAAAAGATAGTCTTGAATTTCGGAGCCGACAATGTGTTTTTTTGTCCTCCTAGACCTTCTATATAATGGATTTAAGGACTGGTATTTAGTATTAAGGTGTTCAAAGGCATTTTTTAAATACTTATAATGTTTATCAGACTCTTTGGTGTCTTTAAGGTATGCTTCGATAGAACTTATGGATGTATCTAATTGGCTATACATCGCATTTAATTCGTGATTGATTATTTCTACTGAAATCCCTAATTGAGCCAAGTTTTTAAAGTCCCCTAATTCTTGTAAAGCCATTTCATATCTATCCTTATAATAGCCTACTAAAGCATCATCATCGACATCAAAATTTAATTTTAATAAGTGTTCTGATTTAGCGTCCAGAAGATTTTGGTATTCATTTTTTATAATACTGAAAGCTGAATCTAAGGTTGTAATGCTATCTTCTAATTTTTCTCTAGTAGGAGGGTTGGGAATGTTTTCTTCATATATGCCGCGTAATTGAGATTTATACTCATTTTCAGTTATTTCAAATTCGTTGCCAATCTTGTTAAATGCTTCTTTGATGCTTGCTTTACTATTTTCTGTAATTAAATCAAGAAGCTCAACGAAATTGTTGAACTTATTCTTATACTCATTTAATAGCTGTTTTTCTTCAACCTTTTCTAGTGCCAGTTTACGAATATTTTCAAGCTTATTAAGCTCATTCAAATATTTAGAATAAGTATCTTCTATATTTTCAAAAGAAACTTCCTCTCTAGCATTCAATTTAAAACGCTTAGGGCGCTTTGGTTTCAGACCTTGAAAATCTGATTTAGTTTTTTCTATCTTTCTTAATGTTGTTTCTATTTCTTGATAAATAATTTCGCTTTGTGAAAGCTTATTAGCTAGTAATTGGTAAAGAGAATTGAATTCATCGCATAAGGATTTTAACTTTTTTGGAATTTCTTTTAAATTCTCCTTAAATTGTTTTCTTTCTTCCTTTTCCTTTTCCTCTTCTTCTTTAGCCGAAGCTTTAGCCGCTTTTATTTTTTCTAATTGGCTTTGCTTGACATCTTTTTTGGCATCTGTACCAAAATACTCACGAGCTAAATCCTGAAAAAGTCCTTCAAGATGAATTCTAAAATCTCGAAAAGCTTTATTGTTTATAAATCCCTCTCGACCAGCCTTGTCCCTGAGTTCATTGTTTTTATCTCTAGATAAATCTATATAACCAAACATTCTTCTATAACTGAAAAAGTAAGTACCAGCTCTCAAGGTACGTCTCTCTTCAAAATTCAAAAAATCTGTTCTAGGTCTACCATAAGGAAGAACCCTTAAGTCGTCCCTATAAATATATAAACCTCCAAAGGCATTCAATTTTTCATTATAATACTTAAAAATATTATCATCCAATGAAGATTCCGATTTTCCAGGTACATACCCCAATTTAATTTTGAACTCACCATAGAGGGTTTTCTCACTTGCTGGTCTATTTGGTCGATATACATAATTTTTAATGACTTCATCATAAATACGTATAGTTCCAGAGAATGTTCCAAACTCATCAAAACAACCATCTATCAAATGATCTGGACTTTCAAAATCACTCTTAGAAAAGAAAGAATTACTACTAATAAAATCTCTTTCTCCCGTTTCATCTTTTATTAAAAAAGATGTGTTTATAGGAGCATCATCAGGATTGAATTTAAATTCATTATAAAAGCCAACTAAACCAGTTCTAATTTCATTAACTGTTTCAATATCCTGATCATCAGCATTATTTTGTTGAGAATTCCATTTCTTTACTAACGCAAATTGCTCATTTGGGTTGAAGACAATAAACTTTGTTCCGTGGATATCGTCTGAATCACCAATTAGTTCTTGAACAATTTCATCTTCAAAGAAATCATTCAATTTTAGATTTTTCACATCATTGATAATAGCTTTCTTTAGCTTTATTTGATCTGACCATTTCTCATCAATTTTTTCTTGTGCAATGGGGTCAATTGAAATCAAATTTGATAGAAACTCTTCTTGTAGATTTTTAAATTTTTCCCTGAATGATTCTAATGTAATAATTTCAGCAATGGGTATAGTCACTTCGCTTAAAAATAGATCATAATTCTCAAGAATCCTCCAATCAAAAAATAAAGCTTGTAGTGGGCTCCCAATTTTTTTTGAAAGCATTAACATTGGTGATCCTAAATAAGAGACGGATAGTCGACCAATTCCTTTTTCGCCCATAATGGGCCTTGGATCTTTCCAAAGTGTATCTGGTCCTTTTTCAGGTTTCTTATTACGACTTTTAGAATCTGTTCCTAATATTAACCACTTTTCTTCTATATCATCTTTACTCATTCCTTTGCCATCATCGGACAAAACAATGAAATTGGATTTTACATCTTCGTATCCTTGTGTATAAAATATTAGTTCTAAATCATCAGCATAAGCGTCAAAACCATTTTTCCAAAGTTCACTTATTGCTGTTGGTAAATCTGCAATTTGACCTTTCCCTAATAAATCTACCGCTCTGGCCTTAGTCCTAAATTGCATTAATATGGTTTTGGGTTATTGCTTTGCCAATGGCAGTAGCATACTTTGGAGGCACAGCATTACCAATCATTCTTGCAATACCAGCAGTACTATTCCCTTTAAATTTGTAGGTTTTGGGGAAGGATTGTAAAGTAGCTCCTTCTCTTATAGATAAAGCTCGGTCTTCTTCTGGATGTACAAATCTTCCATTTGAAATACTAAAAAATTTTGTGGTAATTGTAGGAGAGGGTCTATTCCACCATAAACGTCCAAAAGTATCTTTAAATGAGTCATCTCTTCCGATAAAACAATTTAATTGTAATTCAGGGTCATCAGCAAAGTCAAGTCGGTTCCCACCATCTTTTTTTACCTTCTTTAATCGTTTTTTATTTATAAAACTAATGCGGGGAACAGTGTGTAGAAAATCTGTTTTGTCTTTATGCCCAGCATTTATTTTAGGAAATCCATTTTCAACTCCTATAACATCTTTGACTACAACTTTATTACTCTTTAGCTCTAAAGGTTTAATTTCTTCTTTGCTGATTCGTGAAGCTATTAAAGTAAATCGTTTTCTGTTCTGTGGAACTCCATAATCATTTACATTGTGGACTTTAAAATGTGGGTTGTCATAACCATTATTTTCTAACCATTGTATAAATTCATTCAGCCCACTTTCTTCTTTTTTTCTTAAAACACCTGGGACATTTTCAACAACAACATACCCTGGTTTTAAATATTTAACAAACCTTGAGAATTCAACTAATAAATTTTTTGACTTAGCGGATTTGGTTTTATCGGTATTTATTATGCTCCAAAATTGACAGGGGCTGCATCCAATAAGTATGAGCTCATCATCATTTTTTTCTAAAGAAAGACTGTTTTCTAAATCAGATTCTTTTAAATCAAAGACGTCGGCATGAATAAATTTCGCACCTTTTATGTTGGCTTGATAAGTTTCTTTACAACTTTCATCAATATCAATTCCAGCTATAATATCAATTCCAGCTTGCATCATACCATAACTCATTCCCCCACCAGAACAGAAGAAATCTACAGCTTTTAGAATTGGGGTTTTATTTTTGTCTTTCATAGAAACCAAAAATACATATTTCGTGGGGAGATACTCAAAGATAACAAAAAATAAATGAGTTTTTAATATGACTTATAAATATATTCATTGAATTAATGGTCTATACACCGCTACTGCAATTTTAGAATCTGCGGTACCGTAATATAACAACCACTGGTTGTTAAAATAGACCAGTCCTTCAACAAAGCACACTTCATTTACTTCGCCTACCTTTTCATAAGGCTTATCTGGGTAGATAAAATAGGAGTCGGTTCTGTCTAGGAGTTTGTAGGGGTGTTGCGCATCAAACAAGGCTTGCCCAGCGGCATAGGTGAACTTGGGTAGTGCAGGGTCGTTAAAGTTGGCGGCGTTACTGGCATTGTAGATAAGCACAATCCCGTCTTTACGCCATAAGGCATAGGGCCCAGGTTCTACCAAGCGACTATCAAAATAACCCATACGAGGGTGTAACACGCTTATACGTTGTTTGGATTCTTCATTGATGGCAATCTCCCAATCTTGTAAGTTGGTGGAGGTGGCGAGAAACAAACTGGTATCTCCAAAATACATCCAGTACTTCCCATCAATCTTTTTGGCAACCATGCGGTGTCCTTGTTGCTCGGCGACAATGGCGCCTGCCTTAGACCACGTATCCCGATAGATGGAGTCGCGTAATACGAGTCCGTGTTTGGTCCAATGGGTTAAATCTTTGGAGGAGGCACTACTTAAACGGGCGGTTTTTCCGTCGTAGGAGGTATAGGTCATAATATAGGTGCCGTCTTCACTTTCTACAATGCGAGGGTCTTCGGCACCATCAAAATAGTCTCCTTCTGGATGCGGTAAGGGGAGTGCTTTTTTATAGTTCCATTCGTATACCTTCATGGCATCTTCATTGGGAAAGAATACAGGGGTAGGGGCTTTCTCAAAATGAAGTCCGTCGGTACTCGTAGCCATTCCAATTCGGGAGGTTCCTAAACTATCTTGCGCACGGTAAAAGAGGTATACTTTTCCGTCTTTCACAATGGCGGTAGGGTTGAGCACGTTGCGTGCCTCCCATTTTACTTCGGTTTGCGTAATGGGATCGGTAAACACCAAATCGGGAGAAGGCTTCAAAATAGGGTTGAGGCTATCTACTTTTTCAAAATACGGAAATGCCCAGGATGGAGTTTCGGAAATGGGGTCTATAGGGGTTTGTTTTTCGTTGCAAGCAAGGATAGCGAGCACAGTGATAAGAACAAAAAGAGCGCGCATGGCATGTACAGTTTAAATTCGTTGCTGAAAGATACTCAATTTAAACAGCAATCCATTAGAATACGAACTTAGACCACACTCCCTACTATGCTCCAAAGTTTATCCACAAGGGCATTATAGAGTTTTTCTAAAGTCACCGAGAGGATGCCTTTTAGGGTATTCACAAAGTTTTCTGCCATAGCTTTAAGCCCATCAAAAAAGAACTTTTTGAGTTCTTCGTCGATATCGCCACTGGCAACACCTTCGGTAATAATGACAGTTTGTTTGGCAATGGCTTCCACTTGGCGTTCGCTAAAGCCTTTAACCACAGTAATATCCTTTTTTAGAATGGTGGTGGAGATATCTTTTATGTCTTTTATTATGCTGGCTACATCACTCATAAGTTATCGTTTTAAAAAGCTTTCGTAGGTAATGGCTTGATCAAGAAAAATAAGGACTTGCCCTTTAAAGGCAAGCAGGGCAAAGGGTTTTATCCCATCCGCTTGGTCTACCTCCCGCATTTTTTTGAGGGTTTCGGAGATTTTGGTAAATGCAAACGCACTAGGGTAGTCACTGGACAAAGGATCACTGCCTTTGGATTGTAAGAGTTCGTTTATTTTTTTGGTGGCCACATTATCAGGAACCGGACGGGCTTTGGCCTGTAAGCTAAGCGCATCATAGGCACCAATAAGTTGGTTGTAGGATAGCGCCCTATCTGTGTACGTTTCGGCAGTAGTGCCTTCCTCCATGGTGGCAAAAAAATACATGGTTTTTTGCGTGGCATCGGTAAGACCAGCAACAATGGCTTTGTCGTATTCGGGTGCCAATTGGGTTTTACAACTGCTTAGTGAAAGCACTGCAGCGCATAGGACCCAAGGGAGGAATCTTTTTTTGAGAGTTAGTTTCATTAGTATGTGTATTTACAACATCCTACTATACAGTATCGCATAGCTACTTCTTATGTAACATCGTACTAATTTTTTGTGGGGAGATAGGTAAAGATAGTAAAAAATGTTATTCAGAACGCAGCGATTAATCTAATGTCTAGAGATTCCTCATTTCATTCGGAATGACAGTTTGCGTTCTTTTGTCATTCAGAGCGCAGCGAAGAATCTTTATATTTAATAAATGAAAATAAAGGCAGATCATAACTACTATGTTTATATTCTTACTAATAAGAGTAAAACTGTTTTGTATACTGG
>NZMG01000052.1 GCA_002694465.1 Flavobacteriaceae bacterium
AGCGTCGGGGCTCACCCCTCTCCATTCCGAACAGGGAAGTTAAGCCCGATTGCGCCGATGATACTGCATCTATGTGGAAAAGTAGGTCGCCGCCTTCTTCTAAAAACCCCTCCAAATAACTTGGAGGGGTTTTTTTATACTATTTTTGTTGAAAATTAGTTACTACAATATGTATAGCAAAAAGGAAGAATTTTGGAATGTGGTTACCCATGGTATAGGTATCCTATTATCTATTGTGGCTCTAGTTCTGTTATTGATTTTTAATAGTGGCAATGCATTGGATACATTAAGTATTGTTTTATACTCTGCTACGCTTGTATTTCTGTATTCAGCTTCCACACTTTACCATTCCGTTTCCAGTGAAAAATGGAAATTCTTTTTCAGAAAACTAGATCATATAGGGATCTATTTTTTAATTGCGGGAACCTATACTCCTGTGGCGCTTATTTCATTAGTACATGAAAATGGTTGGACCATTTTTTGGACGGTTTGGGGAATTGCTATTGCAGGAACCATTTTAAAAATTTTCTTCACAGGTAAATATGATAAACTTTCCCTTTTACTATATCTAGCCATGGGGTGGTTAATTATATTCGATTTTAAAAACCTTTGGGAAGTTCAATCGGCTTTAGGGATAACATTATTAGGACTGGGAGGTTTATTTTATACTCTTGGGACTGTCTTTTATGCCGTTGAAAGAATTCCTTATAATCACGCTATCTGGCACGTATTTGTACTAGCGGGAAGTGTGTTTCATTTCTTTTTTATATTTCTCGATGTCATTTAAAGTAGGTAAGCGAGGATCACACCAATAAAAATAGTAGTTAGCTTCATCAAATTAAATTTGTGGTCTTTGCTGCTTTCAAATAAAATGGTCGTGGATACGTGTAAAAAGATACCAATAGCAATCGCATTTATTTCCGTAGAATAATCAGAAAGAACGGAGATGTTATGTTTGAAAAAGCTACCTAGCGGGGTCATACATGCAAACAAAAGTAAAAACAATACCGTTGTCCTTTTAGAGTAGCCAGCTGAAATAAAATATATGGTAAGAATCACCGCTATGGGTATTTTATGAATGACAACTCCCCATAAAACATCAACATTTTCAGTGATGGGAAACCCTTCAATAATAGAGTGTATCGATAATCCTAAAAACAATAACCAGGGAAAGTCTCTACGGTTATCATGTAAATGAACGTGACCATGTTCTGCTCCTTTGGTAATAAAGTCAAGAATAATTTGAAGCAGAATACCTATCATAATTAATACTCCAATACTTTTTGAAGGACTTTCAAAAACTTCAGGAAGTAATTCGAACAAGGTAATGGATAGTAGAAAAGCACCACTAAATGAAAGTAAATATTGATGAATCAATACTTTCTTGCTCGAAATTAGTAACGCAATAATATATCCAACACCTATTGCTAAAAACGGAAGTAAATAAACCATGGGTTAAATTTGGTAATGCCTTGCTAAAATAGGCTATTTTTGCAAAGAGTTTGAACACAATACATGGAAAATAATTTTAAAATGATTGCCAAGACCCTTTATGGTCTGGAAGATTTATTAGCAAAAGAACTTCAAGAACTTGGAGCTTCATCTATAGAAAAAGGGATCCGAAATGTTTCATTTGAAGGGGACACAGGCTTTATGTATAAAGCCAACCTATGTTGTAGAACTGCCATTAAAATATTGAAACCCATCGATTATTTTAATGTATTTACGGAAGACGACATCTATAAAAAAGTATATGACATCCCCTGGGAAAATTATATGACAAGTGATGGCTCGCTGGCAGTTAATGCTACTGTTTTTTCTGAAGTTTTCACACATTCTCAATACATAGCTTTAAAAACTAAAGATGCTATCGTAGACCGATTTAGAGATAGGGAAGGGGTGCGCCCTGATGTAGATTTAGACCACCCAACTCTGCGAATCAATATTCACATAGACAGAAATATTTGCACTATCTCTTTGGATAGTTCTGGCGAATCATTACATAAAAGAGGATATAAAGTAAGTTCTGCATTGGCGCCTATAAATGAAGTCTTAGCGGCAGGAATTTTGATGCTTTCTGGTTGGAGAGGGCAATGTGATTTCTTAGATCCTATGTGTGGTAGCGGAACGTTCCTTACTGAAGCAGCCATGATAGCTTGTAATATCCCTGCAAATTTAAATAGAGATGAGTTTGGTTTTGAAACGTGGCCCGATTTTGATGAAGATCTATACGAAATTATAGAAAGTGCTTCTTTGAAAAAAATTAAAGATTTTCATTTTAAAATAGTAGGGTATGATATAGATCCAATATCCATAAAGAAAGCAAAAGAGAATGTAAAGAATGCGAACCTGCAAGATTTTATAGAAATCAAAGAACAGAACTTCTTTGAAAGCAAAAAAGAACATGATAAATACCTACATTTAGTTTTTAATCCTCCCTATGACGAACGCCTTTCTGTAAAAAATATCGAAGAATTCTATGGAAATATTGGAAACACCTTAAAGCATGGCTATCCAGGTTCACAAGCCTGGATGATTACTTCTAATATGGATGCGCTAAAATGTGTAGGATTACGACCTTCACAAAAAATTAAATTATTTAACGGAAAGTTGGAAGCAAAATTAGTGAAATACGAAATGTATTCTGGAAGTAAAAAGGCAAGTAAACAATAAGTTATTTCTTAAAAATTGGAATTAAATACGACAAACTATATCCATATCCCACACCAAACTTGCTAAAGTCATACGTTCGATTAAATCCGGGTACGATAAGATTACCAAAGTTGTCTGGCGTTTTTTCGCTTATCATTCGTTTAACTTGCACATTAATACCCAGGTAAAGGTTTGTAAAAATTTCGGTTTTTACTCCCAATATAAATTCAATCCAGCTGGCATTTAATCCTGAAAAATCTATGGGGTCGGTTCTAATTTCGGTAGGAAATGTAATGTCTGTTGTGTAAATAGGGTACGCCGTCAATTCTTCAGAAAATGTGGCAAATCCGTAACGTAATCCAGCAGTGATGGCATTGTTCATTCCTATCCAGTTATTATACGCATTGTAATCGGCGCCTAATTTTACGTAACTACCAGAAATAGTTGCTTTTAAATTATCTTCATCCCAGTCTCGTGTTTCTGTACCAAGCTCTGCTGCTGCATAAAACTTTTTGGAAAAACGCAGATCTCCTACAATTTCAAAACCAGAATAGCCATCCTCAAATGCTGTTCTGGCTAATTTTGAAAGATCACCACCAACACGTAAGCCATATTTTTGTATAGCTACTTTTGTTGTGTCTGTTGTCGTTTCAGTAGTTTCTTGTGCAGTCATTGAAAATGAAGCACATAGAATACTAATGGAAAATAGTAATATGTACTTCGTTTTCATTATCAATTGTTGATTTTAAAATTTCAGTATCCAGAATCCAATTACCATTTAAAGTTTCTTTTTCCAAATCCACAAATAAGTCATTGTAAATTACTTTAAATCCGCAAGCTCTGTTTATATAAACTTCTTCTCTTGAATAATTAAAGGAAATTGCATCAAAGTTATGATCTTCTTCACTAGTGCTATTATATTCAAAAAGAAATGAAGATAGATTTAATTCAGTATCTAGGGGAATTAAAACTTCTGTATCATTAATGGCGGAAGTGGTGACTAAGGTACTGTCTGCATTATTTACATAAATTAGCAAATCTTGTACAGCTTTGGTCGATTCTCTATCTGTAATATCTCTAAATTCAATGTATAAAAGGGGAGTGGTAGCCGTATCCTCAGGACAAATATCATCTCGGGTGCAGCCTATAAAGAGTGCCATTAAAAACAAAGCTGAAATAAATCTAAGAGCCATTAAGAATTTCGTTTTTCCAAAAGTACAACATTTTCTACGTGATGTGTTTGCGGAAACATATCTATAGGTTGCACCTTTGTCACTTTATAAAAAGCATCCATTAAACTTAAATCTCGAGCCTGTGTAGCACTATTACAGCTTACATAAACAATCTTATTGGGTGAAAGCCGGATAAGTTGCTCCACCACGTCTTTATGCATTCCGTCACGCGGAGGATCGGTAATAACTACATCGGGTTTTCCGTGTTCTGAAATAAAAGCAATGTTAAACACCTTTTTCATATCACCCACATGAAAACTTGCATTTTCAATTCCATTTAGTTTTGCATTTTCCCTTGCAGCCTCAATGGCTTCTGGTACTGCTTCAATGCCAACAACATACTTTGCCTTTTTAGCTACAAACTGGGCAATGGTTCCCGTTCCAGTATATAAATCATATACTAATTCATCCCCTTTTAAATTTGCAAAGTCTCTAGTTACTTTATACAATTCATAGGCTTGATCACTATTGGTTTGATAAAAAGATTTAGCATTAATTTTAAATTTTAAACCTTCCATCTCTTCAAAAATGTGATCCCTTCCGCTGAAACAAATGACCTCTTGGTCGTAAATAGTATCGTTTGCTTTTGCATTAACAACGTATAAAAGTGAGGTTATCTCAGGAAATTCTTTAGAAATAGCAGTTAAAAGTAACTTTCTTTTTTCTTTGTCTTCATAATAAAACTGAAGCAATACCATCACTTCTCCTATGGAAGTATTTCGTATCATTAAAGTACGCAATAAGCCTTCTTGATTTCGGGTGTTAAAAAAAGGAAGTTTTAATTCTTCAGCCTTCTTTTTAATAAAATTTCGGATATTGTTACTTGGATCTGCTTGTAAATGACATCTGGAAACATTTAAAATTTTGTCCCACATTCCGGGAATATGGAACCCTAATGCATTTCGGTTTTCTATAACTTTATCGCTTTCAATTTGATCCTTTGTAAGCCATTTGCTGTCGCTAAAAGAAAACTCCATTTTATTGCGATAGAAATATTCATTCTTGGAGCCAAGAATGGGAGTCACCTCTGGCAGTTCTATTTTGCCTAAGCGTTTCAAATTATTTTCAACTTCTTTTTGTTTGAAGAATAACTGATGCTTATACGCCATATGTTGCCATTTACATCCTCCACAAGTGCCAAAATGTTCACAAACGGGTGTTGTCCTTTTTTCAGAATATTTTGAAAATTCTAGTGCGGTTCCTTCATAATAACCACTCCGTTGTTTAGTGGTTTGTACGGTTACAATATCGCCAGGCACAGCATTATTTATAAAAACAACTTTCCCATCAGGAGCCTTAGCCACAGCTTTCCCTTTTGCCCCAGCATCAATCACTTCTATATCTTTAAAAACTTTCCGTTTATTTCGTCTAGCCATAGGCGCAAAAGTAATGTCTTTCTATAAAAAATATACATAAAATTTAGTAATTTGCGCCCAAGGATGATTTCTCTCCTCCGCTGAATTTTCGAGTCTTCGAAAAAATAAAGGTATAGCAGGAATTTTTTATTTATTACTCTTAAAAATTTATGTTATGGCAGTTTTAGAACAAACTTCGTCGCAAAAAGCAATCGATTTAGAAAACAAGTACGGTGCTCACAATTACCATCCGCTTCCTGTGGTTTTATCTAGGGGAGAAGGTGTGTATGTTTGGGATGTTGAAGGAAAAAAGTATTATGATTTCCTTTCTGCGTATTCTGCAGTAAACCAAGGTCATTGTCATCCCAAAATTGTAAATGCAATGACGAGTCAAGCGCAAAAGCTTACATTAACTTCACGTGCGTTTTATAATGATATGCTGGGGAAATATGAAAAGTATGCCACAGAATACTTTGGTTTTGATAAGTTATTACCTATGAATACAGGAGCCGAGGCTGTTGAAACGGCTTTAAAGATTTGTCGTCGTTGGGCTTATCAAGTAAAAGGAATTTCTGAAAATGATGCACAAATCATTGTATGTGAAAATAACTTTCACGGAAGAACAACCACCATTATTTCATTTTCTAACGATCCTGTGGCAAGAAAGAATTTTGGTCCCTATACACAAGGGTTTGTAAAAATTGAATATGATAATTTAACAGCACTTGAAGTTGCTCTAGAATCGAATAAGAACATTGCTGGATTTTTGGTGGAGCCCATTCAAGGTGAAGCAGGAGTGTATGTGCCTTCTGAAGGCTATTTAAGAGCCGCTAAGACCCTTTGTGAAAAATATAACGTCTTGTTTATTGCAGATGAAGTTCAGACTGGAATTGCGCGTACAGGCAAGTTATTGGCCGTAGATTATGAAAATATAACGCCAGACATTCTAATTTTAGGTAAAGCCTTGAGTGGGGGAGCCTACCCAGTATCAGCAGTTTTAGCAAACGACGCTATTATGAATGTCATTACACCGGGGTCACATGGATCCACTTTTGGAGGAAATCCCATTGCGGCTGCAGTTGCGATGGCTGCCTTAGAGGTCGTGCAGGAAGAAAAACTGGCCGAGAAAGCTTATGTATTGGGTGAATTATTTAGAAAGAAATTAAATGAATACATTGAAACCAGTAGCATAGCAAACTTGGTAAGAGGAAAAGGACTTCTTAATGCAATTGTTATCAATGATACTGAAGAGAGTGATACGGCTTGGAATATTTGTCTTCGTTTAAGAGATAACGGGTTATTAGCAAAACCAACCCACGGGAATATTATCCGATTTGCACCGCCCTTAGTTATGACAGAAGCACAACTTTTGGATTGTGTTTCAATCATAATTAAAACATTGAAGGAATTTGAAAAATAGTATTTAAAGTATGAATAGCGAAGCTTCTAAATTTGAACAATTTGAATTGAGTTTAACCTCTGATTCAAAGGAATATCTTTACAGTGCAGGGAAATGGGCTTTTTTTCTAGGAATAATTGGATTTATTTTTTCCGCATTTATGTTTATTGTAGCTATAATCATTGGTGCTACATTTAGTAATTTTTCTGGAAATGAATTTTCTAACTCTCCATTTAATGGACTTTTGGGTTCCGGTTTTATTGCTGGGATCTATGTTGTCTTAGCCTTGGTTTATGGAGTTTTTTCATATTTCTTATTTCAATTTGGATTAAAAATGAAAAATTCTAATCGAGATAACAATACAAGTACCTTAACTACAGGACTTCTGTCATTAAAACGATTTTTTAAAATATGGGGTATTATGACCATTATTGGGATTTCTCTATATGTTTTACTCATTTTTTTGGCAGCAATAGGGACTAGTATACTTTAATAGAATTTGTTACAAAAAAAAGCGACCCAAACGGGTCGCTTTCTTTTTGTATTTAGTTTAAAAAATTACATTCCGTATTTCTCAAGCATTTCTTGTTGCATATTCATAATTCCGTCTGAACCAAGAGTAGCAAATAACCAAACGGTATAAATTAAATAAATAACATTAAGGGCAATACCAATATACGCTAGAATTTTCCCTGTTTTTACATTTTGATAACCGCTATATTGCTCTGGATTTTCCAGATAAGTTTGAGTCGCCTTTTTAGCCATTACTATTGCAATGATACCAAAAATTAAACCGAGTACTCCATAGCAACAGCAAGTTACAATAGAAATAATACCAAACACTAATATAAGCGTTGCATTAGGTAATTTTTGTTGTTCCATAATGATATGATTAGTTAGTTATTATCCTTTAAATTTAAGCAAAAATCTCTAAGCTACAAGGGATTCCGGTAAATTTATACGTGATATGTAGCATACATTTTTATAAAATAGCTTACAATTATGATCAAGATGTTTATGGAAATAAGCAATATTTTAATAAGCTTTCCATATTTATATTCAATAAAGAATGTAGAAATAAGGAAAAGGACAAGAAGAATAAGGGTATATATTGCTGGGTAGGTTTTAAATGCTAATAGAAATTCTCCTTTAAAAAGAAAGGCTGTAGCACGTTGTATGCCACAGCCTAAACATTCAATTCCGAATAATTTTTTATTAAGACAAGGGAGCATATACTCTTCCATGTCTTAAAAGTTTTATTTATTAATTACGTTAATTTTATAAACTATAGTCTGATTGTCAACAGTTGATAATCTTACTAAATAAACAGCATCACTTAAACTTGCGGTTGGAAAGGTTAGCTTAGTGCTATCCCCAACATTGCTTTCTGAGTATACTAACTTTCCACCCATATCAAAAATGTTAAGTGTTTTGATATCATACCCATCTGGATTTGATACTTCAAGTTGCTTTGCCGGGTTATTTTGAAAGAAATCAACAGATTTAGTTATCCCTCTTGTATTAATAACGGGGCCATCGTTATCATCATCGTCAGTTACAACTTCTAAATCTCTAAAAGTTATAAAAAATTGATCTTCATAAACTCCAGCATCTAGAAGTATGGAAGCAGGATTAAGAGTTTGATCACCTTGGAAAATCTGCTTATATGTGTCATTAAGTTTATCATATAGATATACACTTTGAAACGGAGGATTCACTATTTCCGCTGAAATTAGCTTTACGGTAGTTTGTTCATTTAATTTAAATGAAATTGGAATCATGGTATTTTCACCTCCTTTATAAGGAACTGTTTGTATAACAAGATTTTTCTTCTTGGCTGGATCATCACCATTTATGGTAAAATACGCTTCTGTAATAGCTCCATCGCTGGGGTGTGTGGCATCTAATCCACGATCAAAATCAAATGTGGCAGAATTGTGAAACATTAACACCATATCTCTAAAGTGTGTATTTTCACCAAATATTGCATGAAGTCTTAAAAGGGGAGTTGCAGCAACGGGGCTTCTAAATTCCGAAAAATTACTAGCGCCTTCCTTAATAAAGCTTGTTGCTCTTTGACTATTTTTAAGCATTATTTGACCTGGCGATGCATCTGTGCTACCAGAATTAGATGACACCAT
>NZMG01000053.1 GCA_002694465.1 Flavobacteriaceae bacterium
ATGTGGTAAATTCTGCTATTAAGCAGGAACTCTCTGAAGAAAATCTAGTCACCTCACAAGAAATTAGTGACACAGTTACGATTATTATTCAAATTGATAAAACGGGCAAGATGGCAATTCAGGAGGTGATTGCAGATACAATAACATTAAATAAAATTCCTAGTTTATCTAGACTATTTCAAGAAAGTATTGGTAAAATTTCCAACCCAGCGCCGGCGTATAAAAGGGGTATACCAGTAACGACCACCGTACGATTGCCTTTTATTTTAAATTCGGAAAATTTATAAATTCCATTTATACCCAACTACTAGATCTATGGAAAATTCTCCATTATCATTAAGGTTTAGCGCAAAAATGTCTTGGTATAAAAAGGTTAAATAACCATTCCCAAGAGCAATATCAGTACCAATTCCGATTCCAAAAGGAGCTTGAAATTCACTTCCAGAAGCAGAAATATTGGTAACCTCTCCATTGTTGTCTGTAAAGCTTAAATCTTGAGATACGTGAACAAAATCGGCAAATTTAGTATTCACATAAATATCAAAAGTTTCCGTCTTTACAAACTTAAATCGGTAGTTAAGCGAAAGTTGAGTTGAGGAAAAATCGTAATTATTATTTCCCAAAATATGGCGTAACAAGAGCGCCATACTATGCCTCTTAAGTTTCACGTCGTCAATAATTTCCAATTCTACACCAAATTGTGGAAGAGATGTATTATCGGGATTTACAAAATAAGGGTAATTGGTAATCCCAGCGAATCCTCCTAAACGGGTTTTCAGTTGTACCGACGTAGTTGTAGAAGTATAGGAAGCGTCATTTTGCACATTATAGGCATCCACCGCCTTCACTAAATCTGCTTTCGTTAATTTTACTTTTGATACGTCGGATCCTATGTAATTTCTTAGGACATCTTTATATTCTTCTTGGTAGTCGCCGTTTACTTTAGTGTTTTTTAGTTCGACAATTTCATCCCCTTTTTTAATAAAATAACGGTAATTACCATCAAAACTATTCCAAAGAAGGGTGAGATTTCCTTCTGCTTCGGGATACAATGTTAGATTTTCTCCATTTACATAATAGGACTGTTGTGAAAATGAAATTTGAGTCAAAAATATAGAAAGAACAATTAGTAGGTATTTCATAACATATTGATTTGGTACGCTTAAAGGTAAAAAAATAATTGAAACGAAGCCTATTTTTTAAACGTCCTATCTTTCCATTGATAAGCTCCATGAAAGCTATTAAGTACAACCCAAACTACAATAAAAGAATAGACAAAAGAACTTAGAAATACATAGAAGAGGTTAATTTTTAGCTTAAGAAATCTAGCTTCAACGGCTAAAATTATACTGTCCAGCATAATTTTTAAAAGTATAAACAGTGCGAAATACAATATTTTTAATGGGTATATGAAGCAAAAAATAAGACTCATAACTAGGGTGAGATTTGCAAGTAAGGCAATACCTCCCACTAAGGACACAGCAACGTTTTTTAAGTATTTTGTTTTTGATGCCCAACGTATGCGTTGCTGTATAATTTCTTCCCAGCTTTCTACACAATGCGTAATTATGGCAGCTTCAGGATTCTTTAAATATTTAATTTTTTTAGGATATAATGCTTTTATCTTTTCCATTAAAAATATGTCATCACCACTTGCGTGTTTATCATTATCTATAAATCCAGCAACTTCAAAAAAGGCGTTCTTTTTATAGGCCAAATTTGCTCCATTGCATAGTAGCGGGATGTTATTACCAAATCCCCCCATGGTGGTAGCCTGCAGGCTAAGTACATCAAAGAATTGATACTGTTTTAAAAAGGAGTCGTCTCTTTCCAAAAATACGGGCATACACACCATTTTGGGGTGTTCTTTTTGTATAAACGCATCCAATAGTACTAACCATTTTTCTGGTATTTTACAATCGGCATCTGTGGTAACAATCCAAGGGTGTTGAGCCTGTTTTGCGGCTAAGGTAATAGCATCCTTCTTTGGGGAATTTGAGTATCTTTTGTTGGATAAAATTTCAAAATGTATTGGTGTATCCTTCAAAAACGTATGAATGATTTCTACTGAAGTATCGCTTGAGTCATCATCTATAAACAAAATTTCAAATTTAGTTACATCGTATTGTACATTTAAAAGAGTTTTTAATAAAAGGGGGAGATGTTTTTCTTCATTTCTAAAGGGTATGATTATTGAAAAGGACGTTTTTTGGGCTTTATTTTTAGGGAAAAAGAAAGGAAGTCTTTTTATACCATAAAAAATCCATCCCATAACGATGAAATATAGAAATAATACAATGAATAAAGCTATAATCAAACTTTTTTAAATTTTATTACATAAAAGCCTCCTAGTATGGCAGGGAGAATAAAATTAAGAAGCCACATAGTGAAAACCGTAGTTAAAACAACAGTTTCATTAATGTTTATAATAGATAACAGCCAAACTGCAATACTCCCCTTTACAATGACATCAAATAATATAAACATTGGAAGTATCGAAACTACTAAATACATGGAAGTTATAAAAGGAATAGTCTCCAAAAATGAAATGTTAGCTCCAAAGAATTGAAGCAAAAAGTAGAATTGACTACTAAAAAGTAGGTACCTAATAATCGAATAAGAGAAGGTTTCTAATTTTATTGAAAATGAAATATTCTTAAAATAATTCCACACATTTTTAATGGTAAATCCTTTAATAAACCATTCTTTTTTTCTGAAGAAATAGGCCGCAAACGTCACTAAAACCAAGATTAAAAAGCCCAAAATTATTTTATATTCAGGTAGGTCAATACGTAGTTTTGGAAAAACTAAAAACAATCCAGCGATTCCAAAAATTATGGTAGTTAACAATTGAAATGCATTTGACACAAAGTTGAGTAGTACTATTTTTTTTCGGTGTTGTTTTTCAAAATAAAAAACTTTAGCACCGTAATCACCAATCCGGTTAGGGGTAGCAAGGGAAACGGTAAGGGCAGCTAAACTTTGTTTAGCAGCTTCAGCAAATGATATCTTTTTTATAACCGTGGTTATGGTTTGCCATTTTTTAATTTCAAAAAACCAATTCGCAATTGTAATTCCTAAAAAAAGGAATAGATAACCAAAGCTTTTTGTTCTTACAGCGTCAACCATAATACCCCACGAAGCAATGTCCTGCAACACGACCTTTCTATAGATATAGATAAAAGCAACGCTTAAGATAAAAACCTTTAGGGCAAACCAGCCATATTGCTTAGCTTTGTGAGATAGGGCAACCATAGGGTCGCTAAAATACTAAAGTTTTAGAAGGAATGGCTTCCGAAAAAATTATATTAGGAATAGATCCAGGAACCACAGTAATGGGGTTTGGACTTATTAAAGTCATTAAAAAGGAGATGCAGTTTCTTCAGTTAAATGAACTACAGCTCTCAAAATACGACGATCATTACGTTCGCCTAAAACATATTTTTGAACGCACCATCGAACTTATCGATACTTTTCACCCAGACGAAATTGCCATTGAAGCACCTTTTTTTGGAAAGAATGTACAATCCATGCTCAAGTTGGGACGTGCCCAAGGAGTTGCCATGGCGGCAGGTCTTTCACGCCAAGTACCTATTACAGAGTATTCCCCCAAAAAGATTAAAATGGCCATTACGGGCAATGGAAACGCTAGTAAAGAGCAAGTAGCGAAAATGCTACAAAGTCTTTTAAGTTTGAAAGAATTACCAAAAAATCTGGATAGTACAGACGGACTTGCTGCAGCGGTGTGTCATTTTTACAACTCCGGTAAAATTGAATCTGGAAAAAGCTATACAGGATGGGGTGCTTTTGTAAAACAAAATGAGGACCGAATAGGGTAAGTTTTGAAATCTGAAACAACATATTGTAAAAATTGTGAAGCTATAGTCTCTGAACAATATTGCCCAAATTGCGGACAGCGAACCAATGTTGATAAAGTAACCTTCAAAGAAACGTTTCAAGATTTGGTAGATAACATTTTTTCGGTCAATGCTCCATTTTTTATAACCTTAAAATTATTGTTTGTTAACCCAGGGAGATTATTCCGCGAATACTTGAGGGGCAGACGAAAAACCTATTATAAACCCGTTTCCTTTTTCATCCTCATTACATTGGTTTATCTTCTTGTACGTGCTTTAATCGATTATGATCCGTTTCAAAACTCTACCATTACGGTGGAGGATAATAGTCAAAGCCAATTACTTACTCAGGCTCGAAACTTTATGATGCAAAACATCGATAAATTTCTTTTTCTGTTTGTTATTAATTTGGGAATACTATTGAAGCTCTTTTTTTATAAGAAATATCGACTGGCAGAATTTTTAGCGATTGGGTTTTATGTGGCAGCGGTTTACACCTTAATGACTACTTTAAATATGTTTTACGTCCAGTACATTAACCCAGGCTTTCAGTTTTTAGCGATGCTATTAATGTCACTGTATTTCTGTTATACAATGGTTTCCTTTTTTCAAACCAGAAAGATTTTGACCGCCATAAAATCTATTGTCATATTTTTTATGGGGATATTCTCATACGGAATGCTCGCATTTGCGTTATCGTATGTCCTAATTTTACTTAAAAATCCTTAACCTAATAATCGTGTCTGGAATCTACCTTCATATTCCCTTTTGTAAACAGGCATGTCATTATTGTGACTTTCATTTTTCCACTTCTCTTAAAAATAAGCAGCGTGTTGTAGATGCTATTTGTAAAGAATTAGTGCTTCGTAAGGATGAGTTAACCGATGAAGTAAAAACTATTTATTTTGGCGGAGGAACTCCGTCCTTACTTTCGGAAGAAGAACTATCCAAAATTTTTAAAACGATTGCTGAAAACTTTATAGTTTCAAAAGAGGCTGAAATTACCCTCGAAGCCAATCCAGACGATTTATCTGAAGAAAAATTACTACAATTGTCAAAATCCACTATTAATCGTTTAAGTATTGGAGTGCAATCCTTTTTTGAGGAAGATTTAAAATTGATGAATCGTGCTCATAATGCAGGAGAAGCTTGGGAGTCAATTCAGCTTTCCAAACAATACTTCAGCAATATTAGTATTGATCTCATCTACGGAATTCCAAAAATGACCAACCAACGTTGGCTCCAAAACTTAGAAAAAGCTTTTGACTTGGAGGTACCTCACATTTCGTGTTATGCCCTAACTGTCGAGCCTAAAACGGCTCTAAAGACCTTTATTAAAAAAGGAATTGTGCCTCCCGTTGAAGATGAAGTCGCTCAGGAACACCATCAAATTTTAGTTTCAGAGACCGAGAAAAGAGGCTTTGTAAATTATGAATTCTCCAATTTTGGAGAACCAAGTTTCGAATCGCAAAACAATTTGGCATACTGGCAAGGGAAACCGTATTTGGGCGTAGGGCCTTCGGCGCATAGTTACAATGGCAGAACCCGAAGTTGGAACGTGGCAAACAATTCAAAATATCTAAAAGCCTTAGATGAAAGTTCTCTTCCCATAGAGCGGGAAACGCTCACAAAAAATGATCGCTATAATGAATATGTGATGACGCGATTGCGAACCATGTGGGGAATACAGCTAGAAGAAGTGGAAAAACTATTCGGGAAAAAACATCTCGAATATTTGTTAATGCAGGCGCAGCTTCATATAAAAAATAACTTTCTTATTATGGAAAACAATACGCTTAAAGTGACAAAAAAAGGCAAATTTTTAAGCGACGGAATTGCAAGTGATCTTTTCTTGCTAAATTTAGACTGAAAACTCATTCCATTTGAAAGCAACAATTACCGTAGGCAAACAATTTTTCAATATCGATTTATCGAAACCACTCGATATTTCAATTCCCATAAAAGCCCATAAAGGCAAAGCACGCGCTTGGTACATTGATGCCCCGGAAGTATGGCCTGTAAAATTGGGCGATTGGATTGGAAAGGTAAGCGAAGGTGGCGGAGTCAATTTTAACAATGTGTATTTTAATCCGCATGCTCATGGCACCCATACCGAGAGTGTGGGGCATATTTCGGAGGAGTTTCATTCGGTACACAACACCTTAAAAAAGTACTTTTTTTTAGCTGAAGTGATTTCGGTAGCGCCAGAAAGTAATAAGGGAGATTTGGTCATTTCAGAAAAACAATTAAAACACTTATTGAAAGGGAAAAATCCTGAAGCCCTAGTAATACGTACGATGCCGAATTTAGCTTCCAAGAAAACCAAAAAATACTCCAATACCAATTGGCCGTACTTGGAGGGAGAAGCAGCGAATTTTTTAAGAGAATTGGGTGTGGACCATTTACTAATTGATTTACCCTCGGTGGACAAAGAAAAAGACGAAGGAAAATTATTAGCGCATAAAGCCTTTTGGGATTACCCAAAGAACACTAGATTTAATGCTACTATCACCGAATTTATTTATGTGAATAATCGCATCAAAGATGGTAGTTATATACTTAACTTACAAACTGCTTCTTTTGTGAATGATGCGACCCCAAGCCGACCTGTTTTATATAAAATTTATTAATATGGAAGCCTCTTTAAAAATAGAAGAACTCGCCCAATTCTTATTCGGAATTTTTTTATTTACCCAATTGGATTATGCTTGGTGGTGGTTTCCCGTTTTACTATTAACACCCGATATTGGAATGTTAGGATATATAGTGAATACAAAAGTAGGAGCCTTTACCTACAATTTATTTCATCATAAAGCCGTAGCTATTTTGGTGTTACTCTTAGGGTATTATTTATCAAACGATATTATAGCATTGACAGGCATAATTTTGTTTTCTCATTCGGCAATGGATAGGATATTTGGGTACGGATTAAAATATCCAGATCTTTTTAAGCACACGCATCTAGGGAACTTAAAATAGGATGAAAAAACTTCTTGTCATTTTATGCTTTACTTCATTCCTTGGCTTTTCACAAGACTACGAAAGAGTCGATGCCATCATTGAATTATATCCTAAAACTTTTAAAAAAGCCGAAGATTTTTCAAAATTAATCACACGTGATTTCTTTACCGAAGAAGATAAAGTACGTGCCATTTATACGTGGTTAATACAGAATGTGCAATATGACCCGGATGAGTATAAAAAATTCAACTTTTCGTTTACCAATTATCGAGAACGTAATCAAAAGGAAGAAAAAACAAGAGCGAAAATCATTGAAAGAACCCTTCAAAATGGTATTGCTGTTTGTGAAGGTTATGCTTTCGTGTTTGAAAAATTATGTCAGTTACAAGGCATTGAAAACTACTTAATACAAGGCGATACCAAAACCCATTTTAAAGATATTGGAAGACCTTTTAAGAAAAACCATATGTGGAATGCAACAAAGATCGGCGATACTTGGTTTTTGTTCGACGCTACGTGGGGGGCAGGGAAATACAATGGGAAGTTTATTAAAGAGCCTTCCTATTTTTACTATAAAACGGCGCCAAATCAACTTATAAAAAGTCATTTCCCGGAAATGATAGACGACACTTTTTTAAACTCAGCTATGACGTTTTCAGAATTTACACAAGGCCCCCTCATTATTTCACCCAATCTCATTTCGGAGGATATTATTTCACCTAAAAACGGAACTTTGTATTCCAATAGTTCGATGAATGAAATTTATTTTGAAATTAAAACAACCGCTCCTAAGGAAATTCAATATGCGTATGGAGATCAAAAGGAATCGGTGCTATTTAGAGAAAAAGAAGGGGTAATACATTTTACCGTTCCTGTACAGATGGGACACACTTCGTTACTTATTTATTTTGATAACAATCCAGTTTTGGGTTATAAAGTGGAATAATATGCACATAGAAG
Organism: Flavobacteriaceae bacterium; assembly: GCA_002694465.1. Classification (GTDB taxonomy): domain Bacteria; phylum Bacteroidota; class Bacteroidia; order Flavobacteriales; family Flavobacteriaceae; genus Halomarinibacterium. The sequence goes on from NZMG01000053.1 coordinate 7,779, forward strand.
ACTTTCGTAATTATTGCCTCTCCAAAAAAGGAGTCACCGAATCCTTCCCTTTCGATGAACATACCCTTGTTTTTAAAGTGATGGGAAAAATGTTTGCCATTTGTGGATTGGAACGCATTCCATCACAAGTCAATTTAAAATGCGACCCCGATCGATCTGTCGAGCTTCGAACCCAGTACGACGGATTCATACTTCCTGGTTGGCATATGAGTAAGTTACACTGGAATACCGTCATTATTGAATCGAATCTTCCGCTTAAACTTATCATAGAGCTTATTGATCATTCCTACGATTTGGTGGTTTCTGGATTAACCAAAAAATTAAAAGAGGAACTTAAAAATTTATAATTGGCTTTGCTTTTGATACTGAAGAGGTCGCAAACCTTTCTGTTCTTTAAACTTTCGATGAAAGTTTGAAATGTTATTAAATCCGCTGGATTCAGCTATTTCGATGATACTCATTTCGGGATGTTTTTTGAGCAAATTACAAGCTTCTTCAATACGGATTTCATTTAAAAATTCAATATAAGTTTTACGTGTTCTCTTTTTAAAATAGCGGCAAAACGCTTGAGGAGTCATCGCTGCTTCCGAAGCAATTTGAGGTAAGGTAATTTTCTCCCGAAAATGGTTCATACTAAAATTGTAAATAATGCCCATACGCCGACCCTCATTATCTGAGTACTTTTTTGTTTGTGCAAAAGAGGAAAGCGGTATAAATAGAGATTCATTAATTGCTTTTAAGAGCTGAAGAAATAGAATAAATCGCTCCAGTTTTGAAACAGAGAAAAGAGCTTCAAATGAGGCAATGATTTCTTCGGAAGAGTCCGAAATTTTGAAACTCTGTGTAGCCTTTTCGAAAAAAGAATCTAAAGATTTTAATTCTTCAGTTTCAAAAAAGTCATTCCCAAAGGAATCTTTTTTAAAGAAGACCGTCAGCATATGTGATGGTGAATCTTTTAGAGTAGTGCTTTTGAAAACATGAGGAACGTTGCTTCCTAAAACAATTAATTCGCCCGCTTGAAAAGAATGCACCGCATCCCCAACAATTAAGGATCCTCCCCCTTTTTTAATAACACTTAACTGAATTTCCTCGTGTTGATGAAATAAATTATAGAATAGAGGTTGCTTATCCTCTTGAAGAATGAGCGCATCATTTTTAGGCTTTGGAATTGTAAATGGAAGGACCTTCATTATGTTAAAATATATTACAATAATAATCAATAAATATATTTAAAGTAAAAAATGGGGTAAAATAGTATCATATTTGGATAATTTTCTACGCTCACAATCATGACAGTTGCTTTACTTTTGAATCATTAAAATAGCATCTTATGAAATTTGAATGGAAAGGCGTTATGCCTGCAGTAACTACAAAATTTACCAATGAAGACACATTGGACTTAGATTTATTTCAAGTGAATATCAAAGCGCAATTGGAAGCTGGAGTTCACGGCATTGTTTTGGGAGGCACCCTAGGCGAAGCGAGTACCTTAACCGAAGCCGAAAAAAGAACACTTACGCAAGAAACCGTAAAAATGGTTAATGGAAAGGTGCCCGTTTTAATTAATATTGCGGAACAATCCACAAAAGAAGCCATTGCTGCTGCTCACCATGCCGAAGAAGATGGCGCTTCAGGTTTAATGATGCTTCCACCTATGCGTTACAAGGCCAGTGATCAGGAGACGGAGGAGTATTTTAAAGCAGTGGCTACCAATACTTCTTTACCTATAATGGTTTACAATAACCCTGTAGATTACAAAATTGAAGTAACCTTGGCTATGTTCGATGAGTTACTAAAATGTGATAACATTGAAGCAGTAAAAGAATCCACTCGTGATATTTCCAATGTTACTCGGATTAAAAACAATTTTGGAGACCGACTTAAAATCATGTGTGGAGTGGATACTTTAGCATTAGAAAGTTTATTGATGGGCGCCGATGGTTGGATTGCAGGATTGGTGTGTGCCTTCCCAGCAGAGACCGTCGCCATTTATGAACTTCAAAAGGCAGGAAGAATCCAAGAGGCCATCGAAATCTATAGATGGTTTTTACCCTTGTTGGAGTTGGATATAAACCCTAAATTAGTACAAAATATAAAACTTGCTGAGGTTGCAACAGGAATAGGTAGCGAAACGGTACGAGCTCCTAGATTACCGCTTTCAGGAAAAGAAAGAGAAGAAGTTTTAAAAATTATAAACGATGGTGTTAAGTCACGCCCTCAATTACCAGATTACAAGAATTTATGATAACAGGGAAAAATTATATTGGATTTGAATTATCTGCCGAAGGAACTAAGACCTATCGAACCTTTAATCCGAAGAAAAATAAAGAAAACGAACACACGTTTACCGAAGCTACTAAGGACGAAATAAATAAAGCTGCGCAATTGGCCTCCGAAGCTTTCAAGAAGTATAGGAGCATTTCAGGCAATAGAAGAGCTGCTTTTTTAAATGCCATTGCAGATGAAATTGAAGCTTTGGGAGACACCTTGGTACAAACCTATACTTCAGAATCGGGTTTACCCGAAGTACGTTCGAAGGGAGAAAGAGGTCGTACTGTGGGACAATTACGAATGTTCGCAAAACTCATTGAGAATGACGCTTGGAGAGAACCTACCATCGATACTGCAATTCCCGACCGAGCACCCACTCCTAAACCCGATTTACGACAGTTACAAGTTCCCATTGGTCCCATTGTGGTTTTTGGAGCGAGTAATTTCCCATTGGCGTATTCCACAGCTGGTGGAGACACCGCTAGTGCTTTGGCGGCTGGGTGTCCAGTGATTGTAAAATCTCATCCTATGCATGCTGGAACGGGTGAGTTGGTGGCTTCGGCTATCATAAAAGCGGCAAAAGATACAGGTATGCCCGAAGGTGTTTTTTCAAATTTGAACAGTTCGGGAATTGAAGTGGGACAACAATTGGTTTCTCATCCTAAGGTAAAAGGAGTAGGTTTTACCGGCAGTATTAATGGAGGAAGAGCCCTTTACGATTTAGCGGCAAAACGAGACGAACCCATCCCTGTTTTTGCAGAAATGGGGAGTATTAATCCGGTCATAATTACCAGGAAGGCTTTAGAGAAAAGGGCTTCCGAAATTGCGTCCACCTATGCAGGTTCCATTACTTTGGGAACAGGACAATTTTGTACCAATCCTGGGTTGATTTTAACTTTGGAAAGCGATTTTGCTTCAAAATTCATTGACGAATTAGGTGAGAAAACAGCGAATATTGATTCATTCTGTATGCTTCATCCCAATATTCATTCAGCTTTCAATAAAAAAGGAGCTGAGGTTATTGAACAACCAGAAACTACCTTGGTCGCAGAATATAAAGGGGATGTACCCCAGAATTATGCAAAAGCGAAAGTAGTTACTGCCAAAGGAGATGCCTTTCTAAAAAATTCAAAACTCCATCAGGAAGTTTTTGGGCCATTTTCGTTGGTAGTGCAATGTAAAGATGAGACACAATTACTTCAAATTATTGAAAATTTAGAAGGGCAATTAACAGGAACCATCATTGCTGAAAAAGAAGATTATTCAAGCCTTTCAGTAATTATTGAATCGCTACAAGATAGAGTAGGTAGAATCATTTTTAATGGGGTGCCCACAGGGGTGGAGGTGTGTGATGCGATGACACACGGGGGACCATATCCAGCAAGTACCGATAGCCGATTCACCGCAGTCGGGAACCATTCCATCAAACGATGGGTGCGTCCTTTTAGTTACCAAGATTTTCCTTCAGAATTATTACCAGAAGTTTTGAAATCCTAATGAAAACTGTCTATAAATGCATCGATGCGCATACGTGTGGAAACCCTGTAAGAGTAGTAACTACAGGGCATCCTTCATTGTCTGGAAAGTCGATTGGTGAAAAGCGCCAACATTTTTTAAAAGAGTATGATTGGATTCGGAAAGGACTTATGTTTGAGCCACGGGGTCACGATATGATGAGTGGGAGTTTCTTTTTTGAACCACAATCCCCCGAAAATGATTTTGCCATTTTATTTATTGAAACCTCAGGTTGTCTCCCCATGTGTGGCCACGGAACCATTGGTGCTGTCACCATAGGGATTGAAGAAGGATTAATTACACCAAAAACGGAAGGTAAAGTACGAATGGAAACTCCGGCGGGTTTAGTGAATATTGAGTATGAAAAAGTAAACGGAAAAGTAGCTTGGGTAAAACTGAAAAATGTAGCTTCTTATTTAGCGGAAGAAAGCCTAATTATTGATTGTAAAGAATTGGGTGAACTTAAGATTGATGTTGCTTACGGTGGAAACTTTTATGCCATTGTGGATCCACAGAAAAATTTTAGTGGGGTACAAGATTTTACGGCTAGTAAATTGATACAGTATTCGCAGGAAATTCGTGAAAAAATCAATCAAAAATATCCTAATTATTTTATTCATCCTGAAGATGAAAGGATTCGTGATGTGAGTCATATTCAGTGGACAGGAACCCCCTTAAATCCGAATTCTTCTGGAAGAAATGCCGTGTTTTACGGAGATAAGGCTATAGATCGTTCGCCTTGCGGGACAGGGACTTCGGCAAGAATGGCCCAGTTATTTGCGAAGGGGAAACTTAAAAAAGGAGAAACTTTTATTCATGAAAGCTATATAGGTTCTACCTTTGAAGGTCGCATAGAAGAAGAGACAAAAATGGGTGACAAAAAAGGTATCATTCCAAGTATAAAAGGATGGGCAAAAATTTATGGGTACAATACAATTACTATTGACCCCGAAGATGATCCTTATGCATACGGATTTCAAGTAATATGAGTAAAAAAGTTGTTGTCATTGGGGGCGGAATAATTGGGCTTTGCTCCGCCTATTATCTTTCAAAAGAGGGATGTGAGGTTACGGTTATCGATCAATCTTCCATGGATTATGGTGCTTCCTATGTAAATGCAGGTTATTTAACGCCCAGTCATATCATTCCATTAGCAGCCCCTGGTGCCATGAAACAAGGAATTAAATGGATGTTTAATCCTGCAAGTCCGTTATTTATTAAACCTCGTTTGGATGCTTCCTTTTTGCAATGGGTTTGGGCATTTAATAAATCCTGTTCAGTAAAAAATGTGAATAACTCAATTAAAGCCATCAAGGATATTAATCTTTTGAGTGTTGATTTATTTTCTGAATTAAAAGCGGATGAGAAATTCAACTTTCAATTAGAACACAAAGGATTGTTGATGCTATGTCAAAGCGAAAAAGTTTTAAATCACGAAGTGGAAGTGGCTTATTTAGCGGCTAAAGAAGGCTTGGATGTTACCGTTTTAAATGCTTCTGAAGTGGAAAAATTGCAACCAAACGCCCAAATACTGAGTGTGGGTGCAGTACATTATAAATGTGATTGGCACACAACACCCAATGTGTTTATGAATGAAATGAAAGCACACCTTGAAAATAAAGGAGTTACTTTTTTTAAAAATGAAAAAGTAGAAGATCTCCAATTCTCTGAAGGGAGAATAAAAGAAATTAAAACACAAAATCAGTCGATTACTGCAGATGAGTTTGTATTAGCAGCTGGCTCTTGGAGCCAATTGTTAAGTAAGAAGTCAGGGATTAAAATTCCACTAGAAGCTGGAAAGGGGTATCGAATTAATACCGAAAGGGAAACAGGAATAACGATTCCTGCCATCCTTACCGAAGCCCGTGTAGCAGTCACTCCAATGGATGGATTTACCCGTTTTGCAGGCACTATGGAAATTGCAGGGATTCATCATAAAATAAACCCTGTGCGTGTAGAAGCTATTGCTAAGGCTGCAGAAAAATACTATGTAAATGTGTCGATTAATGAAGAAGAAAAGGCCCATGCAGCTTGTGGATTACGACCTGTGTCACCAGACGGTAAACCCTATATCGGGAAATCTTCAAAATGTGATAATTTAACTATAGCCACGGGTCATGCGATGATGGGTTGGAGTATGGGTCCCGCTACGGGGAAACTGGTTTCTGAAGTAATTTTGGATAAAAAACGTTCTATGAATCTGGATGCTTTTCATCCGGATAGGAAATTTTAAGAACTACAAGACATATCAGCAACAATCTTCCATTGGTCATCAATCTTTTTGAAGATAATCATAAAGATTCCGTTGGCATCACCCACCTTTCGTTTCAGAAAATATTCGCCCATGACCCAATAGGCATCTCGTTCAATTTCAGAGATATCGTTCACTTTAAATGTTAGTGTGCCACTGTGATCTGCAGAGGGATACCCTTTTTTGTAATTGGCAAGGGTTTGATCCCAACCGTACGTAATACCATTGCTCCCATAAAATTTGAGGGAGTCACTCTTCCAATAGCCTTGCATAAAACCTTCTAAATCGTTTTTACTCCATGCTTCTTCCTGTTCTTTCATCACCGAAAGGATAGCCGCTTTATCTTCGGCTTGTCGTACTTCTTTTTTTTGAGTGGTTTCAGCAGAAACGTGGACTTGACAACTTACAAGAGCTACGAAAAGGGTAATAACGAGAAGATATTTCATTTTTGAAAGATTTGCTTACCTACAAAGTTAGAAATCTTTTTTAAGCGCTTTCCTTCTAATTAATAAAACGGGAATTAAAACCCAAAGGAATAGCACTCCGAGCGAAACAATAAGTCCCCAGCTTGTGCCGAAAAACTTTTGAAAAACAGCACCCGTATAGCCCATTAACGCAGAAATGTCCAACTTCAAGAGAATTAATATCCGTGACAAATCTATGGGGTTTGCCATACTGGCAATTAAGGAAAATGTATCGAGGGGGTATTCCTCAAAAAGGATGAGTGATATTAAAAATAGTCCGTCATAAATAACGGCCATAAAGAGCCAAAAGAGAATTGCATAGCCGAAGCCTTTAATTCTATTTTCATTGGATAAGCCTATGTAAAATGAAATAGCTGTGAATATAAATGTGAGAAATCCGCCGGTCACCAAAAGCAATGAAAAGTCTAAGATGGCTTCAGATTTAAAAATACCATAGACCAAAAAAGGAATTCCCAACCCTAAAATTAAACTCAACGATAGAGAGGTAGCCACACCCAAATATTGCCCAATAAAAATAGAAGTTCGTTTAAGGGGCTGGGCAAGGAGTAGCTCGGTAAATTCTTTCGAATTATAGAAATACATAATGCCAAACATAGTGCCCATGAGAGGTACAAGGATGATGATGACATTCATTAACGTTATGACAGCTTTTGAGACATCGTTATTCAAAAAAAGCAAGACAAAGCCTAATAGAAGATAGAATGCGAAATAGACATAACTCCATCTGCTTCTTATTAAATCGTAGAAACTATATTTTAATATTTTAAGCATGAGCGTTTTTTAAAAGGTGGGCAATAGCATGTTCAAAATCATCTTCATTTGTTTCTTTTTTTAAGTCGGCAATGGTTCCATTGAAATAGATTTTGCCTTCCCAAATAAACATCACCTTATCACATACAGCTTCTACAAAACTCATAATATGAGACGAAATAAGGAGTGTTTTCCCTTTGACTTTTTGTTCTAAAATGATGTCTTTAAGCACCAATAACGACACGGGGTCAAGACCCGAAGTGGGTTCGTCCAGAATAATAATGGGACTATTGAACATAAAAGCAAGTACGAGATTCACCTTTTGTTTTGTTCCTCCAGATAGATTTCCTAGTTTTTTATTTAGAAAAGGATGTAATGAAAAAAGGTCGATGTATTTGCTTTCATTGGCAATCTCACCTCCTCGAATATCCTTTATCATTTTAATGAGTTCGGATACTTTTAGGTTATTTGGGAAATTGGCGATTTGGGGTAAATAATCAATTTGTTTTCGGTATTCCCAACCCTTTTTAATGTTTTTAGTATTTAGGAAAATTTCACCTTGATTGGGCAAAACCATCCCAAGAATACTTTTTATTAATGTCGTTTTTCCTGAGCCATTAGGCCCCAATACCGCAATAGCATTTCCTTCAGGTATAACAAGATCTACTCCTTTTAACACCTCATTTTTACCAAAGGACTTATGAATGTTTTTAATTTCTATCATATACAATGCGTTTCATTTTTGGTGAGATATCCTCAAGATTATTTGGGGTAAAAACTGGAGATACTTTTTCAGAAAAATCGATAATATCGATGAATAAACTTCTTAAAAGTATAATCGCTTCAGGTGTTCTATTGGCAACGTACGAAAACAGTTTTACAGGTTTATGTGGCACATCCCCAATGCCATCTTTATCAAGGTCATATCCACTGTAATCACTCCAATGGTTATTTTCAAATTTATTGTCATTCAATTTACTGTTATATGATAAATCGAAGGTATTGTAAAGGAAGTTATTGTCTGAAAAAATATTGGTATAACAAGCACCTCGCGATTTAATTGCCCATCCGTTTTTTTCGAAAGTATTGAAAGAGTAGGTTACCCTATTGGATCCTTCAATATTGATACCGGTGGTGTTTTCTTTAAAGAGATTGCCTTTTATTTTTGAATCGTTTATTTCTTTGAGTAACAATCCATAGGAAGCGGTTCCCCAGTTACCTTGAAAGATGTTGTTATACATTTCTATTCTTTTTGAAAACATCACAGCGACCCCAGCGCCGTTATTTTGAAAGCTGTTTTTTTCATAAATATCGTCATTCGAAAACATAAAATGTAACCCATATCGCACGTTGTCTGTACTTGTATTGTTTGTGATGCTACAATGGTCTGCAAATTCTAGATATATCCCATCCCTCACATGTGTGATAATGTTTTTGTCCACTTTAATATGATGGCTATACCATAGTTGAATGCCATTGCCAGAATTAAACTCCTCTTTGGCATCACCAATTATTTTGTTGTGAAATATTTTTCCGTAGCTTGATTTTTCGATATAAATACCGAAGAAAAGTTTCTCCAAGACCAAGTTTTTAATGACAAAATTCTTGCTTTTTACAACTCTCACTGCTGAAAAATCTTCGGTATAACTTGTGCCAACATTAATAATAAATAAGCCGTCTAAGGTAACATTGTCCGCAGTAATTCGAATAATTTCTCCTTTCAGTTCTCCATCAATAACTGGATAATTTTCGCCAATGATGGTTAGGGGTTTATTGACATTAATATTATACTCTTTGTAAGTTCCTTTTTTGATTAAAATAGTATCATTTTCCGAAGCAATTTCAATAGCGTCTTTAACGGTCTTCACTTTGCAAGTGGCGCATACATCAACAGTATTAGCAATACTCGTCCAGGTAGATACTATGAAAATTATGATATATATAATGGGGATTTTCAACTAGCGAATAATTAAAAATTTTGAATTTTGAATGGCTGAAACACTATGAATTTCTTTTGCAGGAAACTGAAAACTCTCATTTTCTTTTATCATATATTCTTTATCGGCAATATAAAAAACTATTTGTCCTTCCAGCATTTGGAGCATTGCATTTCTTGGGGAATCGTGTTCTGGAAAAATACTACCTTTTTCTAAGGATATATATAAGATTTCAGCGTGTTCTTGCTTCCATAATTTCTGAATCGACAGACCCTTAAATTTAGTATTTGAAATCGTAGTGTCTATTTTATAATAATCACTCATTAGTTCCCCATGTGTTTTAAAAGTTCTTCCCAAGTATAAATAGTGCCACCTTTTTCCTTTATAATAGTCTCTGCCTCGGCCTTTGTGGGTACCGAAGATAGAAAGGCACCCATAGGACTTGGAATATTCTCTGAAATTATGAAATACGATTCCCTAGCATTAATGAGTGTTTCAGACACATTATAATTTCCAGCTAAGAACAATCCAACCGTTGAGGTATCGATGTCTTCGGAATAATGCACCATACACTCAATAGCATCAAAACTGTAAGCTTTCCCTTTTTTGGTCACTATTTGTGCGGCATGTTGTTTATCGACAATGGTCATTTGGCAAAACTCACAATGGTCTTCGCCATAGTTAATCTCTTTTTGCTTGACTTGACACGCCAGCAAAAAGAAGAATGGCACAAAAAAAGAATATTTAATTGCTTTCATTATTGAGAATTTTAGTCTTTTCTTTTTTTCCTATCCAAAATGCTATAAAAGCGAGGAACATACCAAATGCTAAAAAGTATGCACCTAATTGGGGATATGAATGTGCCCTAAAATTGAGAATATCTTTTGATCCAAATAAAGGAGGTTGAAAACCCATAATACTGCCATCGGGATTGGTAAATTTCATGATAGCTTTAGGATCTAAATTGTGTCCATAATCGTGCTCCCAAAGGTAGAAATCATATATCCCTGCTCCTGCTAGGATTAGCATGACTATTAACCAACCTAAAAACCATTTGTAATTTCCTTTTAATCCTATTAATAAGCCTAGGATTGACATCGTAATGATTACTGCTGGAAATATTTTAAATTCTGGAATCGACTCTGGAATGTATTTCATCCCTACATAGTGATTCATTAAATTAATATTTTTTATATCGTGAGGATTGGCATCTGCAAAATCATTTATGTAAATATCCATCCCTAGTGGAATGGGATATTGAGGGGCTTCCAAGGTGATATTCCAAAGGGGAAAAAGGAATAAGCCTAAAATGGATAGGGAAGCCAATAGCATAATTATGTTTGATTTTTTAAGCTTCATGTTTTCGATGTTTAAAGTTAGGGTGGGGCTTTAAGACCCCACCCATAAAGGAATTACTAATTACTAATCTTATCAATTCCTTTTTTATTAATCTTCACCTAATGACCAAGATAGTGGTAAGGTTGAGCTTGCAGGTGAAACTCTAACATATCCTTGCATTTCTTGGTGTAATGCAGAACAGAAATCTGTACAATAGAATGGCCAAACACCAACTTGTTTAGGTTCCCAAAGGAAGGTTTCGGTCTGTCCAGGCATAATTAATAATTCGGATGTATTCGCTCCAATCATACTTACGCCGTGTGGCACATCGTAATCTTGCTCTAAGTTGGTTACGTGGAAATATACTTTGTCTCCTACTTTTATTCCTTCAATATTATCTGGCGCAAAGTGACTTCGAATCATTGTCATATATACGTGTACGACATTTCCATCTCTAATAACTTTTGTATCTGCTTCAGTTTTTACGGCAAAGGGGTGCTCGTTTTCTTCAAGTTTGAAAATTTTCTTAGAATTTTTCATGACTATGTCGGCTCTAATACCTGCCGCATAATGTGGTTCACCTACGGTTGGGAAGTCTAGTAAAAGCTCCATTTTATCACCAGAAATATCGTATAACTGAGCTGATTGTGTTACTTCGGGTCCCGTTGGGAGATAACGATCTTTAGTGATTTTATTCATTGCAAGAACATAATCTCCAAAAGGTTCTCTAGAGTTTCCTCCTGGAATCATTAAGTGACCTACTGAATAGTAACAAGGTTGTCTGTCGACTACTTCCCAAGTGCCTAATTTCCATTTTACCACTTCAGAAGAAATGAAGAATGTTGTATAGGCATTTCCTTTGCCATCAAACTCAGTATGAAGTGGTCCCAATCCAGCTTGATCTACTACTCCGGCCAATACATCTTCAAATTTTAAGATTGGAATACCATAGGCTTCCCCGTCAAACTTTTTCGCTTCAATAGCGGCAAGCATTTTTGTGAATGAATGAATTGTAAGGTTTGCAGAAAGTTTACCATTACCAACAATATATTCACCAGAAGGATCTACATCACAACCGTGAGGAGATTTAGGTGTGGGTAATAAATAAACCAAGCCTGGTAATTCTGAAGCATCCAACATAAGCACTTCGTCTTTCATTGTAGAAGTTGCTGTATGGGTTTTTTCATTATACACATTATGTGCATATTTTGCAGGCATCATTTTTCCTTTTCCAGCCTTGATGTATTCTTCGGCTTTTTTCCAGTTTACGGCAGCAATAAAGTCTTTGTCATTTTGAGAAGCATTTACTTCCATCAATGTACTAGCCTCTTCAGTATTATAGGTAGAGAAGAAAAACCATCCGTGAGATGCACCACGACCTGGGTGTGCCAAGTCGTAATCGAAACCAGGCATCATAATCTGGAATTTAAGATCCATTCCGCCATCCTCAGGATCTACACTTATAAAAGATAATGATCCTTTAAAGTTTCCTTTGTATTCTTTTATAGGCATATCTCTTTGCGGAATGGGTACAGAAAAGCGAGTTCCTGCGACAACATATTCAGTGTTTTCAGTTACAAATGAGGAACTATGGTTACCTGCACTGTTAGGGATTTCTATAATCTCTGTTGTTTCGAAAGTGGTTAAATCTATTTTTGCAATACGTGGGGTATTGTTTCCGTTGATGAATACCCAACGTCCATCTACCACTCCATTGGTTTGCGAAATGTCAGGGTGATGCGCATCATCCCAAGGAACAAATCCGTGAGAAGTATTAAGCATAGGTTTAGTTTCTTCATTATATCCCCAAGCTTTTTCTGCATCTTGTGAGAAAACAGGGATTACTTTAAACAGTCTTCCCGATGGTAGTCCATATACAGAAAGCTGACCGCTAAAACCTCCGGAAATGAAGGCATAGTACTCATCATATTCGCCAGGAGCAACATATACTTTTTCGGCCGCGTTGGAGCCAAGGGCTCCTTGCTTTTTCTTGCTATTTTGCGAGTTGTTACCACAACTTATAAGCATTCCTAAGAAAGCAAAAGCCGTAATTAAATGGATTATTTTTTTCATTGTTATTGATATTATGATTAGTGATTAATTGTTTGGAAGGATGACGGCATCTACTACGTGAACAATACCATTTCCAGCGGGTACGCTAGCAATAATTTTTGCTCCTCCTATAAATACATCTTCACCTTTTACTTCTACGATAACATTTTCATTACTTGCTTGTCCCAACGTTTTGAATTTTTTCAGGAATTCTTTGTCGTATTTTCCGGGAGTTACATGATGCTTTAAAATAAAGGCTAATTGGTCCTTATTCTCAGGCTTCAATAAATTTTCTACTGTCCCGTCAGGGAGCTTGTTAAATGCTTCATTTGTTGGTGCAAAAACCATTAGAGGTCCTGTATTTACTAGCGCATTTTCTAATGACGCAGCTTGCACAGCAGCAACTAAGGTAGTGTGATCTGGAGAGCCAATAGCAATATCCAGGACATTGGGTGTGGCTTCATCATCCTTCAAAAATGCTTGCCCTTGCGATTCGGTGGTAGCATTTTCAGAAGGGGAATCTACTTTTGCATCATTAGTTTCGTTTGGGGTGTTGTTTTTACAGCTTATAACTGCTAAGAAACTTAATAAAACAAAAGCTGTTTTTAATAGTGCTTTCATAATTAATTGGTTTTAGTAATTATTTTATTCAAGGGTTCTGAAATATTCCAAAATACTTCTAGCTTCCTTTTCTGTTAAACCTTGATTTGCCATAGGAGAGCCATTAAATTCTATCAATAATTGTTTTGCAAGCGGATCCTTTTGAGTCATTTCCTCAGGATTTAGAATCATGTTCATGACCCATTCTGGAGTTCTGCGTTCCAAAATCTTGTTTGGGGCAGGGCCAATAAATTTCTTGCCTATTTTATGGCAAGCAGTACATTTTGCTTTAAATACTTCTTCACCTTTTAAAGCCATGGCAGAATTAATCTCTGCATCCAGCGTGACACTTGTTATAGGGCCAATACCTTTATTAGTCAGGTCTATCGTTTCAGAAGCCTTTGCGACTTCTTTTTTAACCTCTTCCTTTTTTGGTTGGGTAGTACCAATAGATATTTTTTCTTCTTTTTTGGTGTCTTTCTCTCCACAACTCAAAAAGAGAGCTAAAGTTGAAATTGCTAAAATTTTAAAACTAAGTTTCATAGGTGTGATTTGTTAAATTATCTAAGCAAAAGTAAAGGGTGTACATATTCTAAAATATGACTAAAATCATAAAAAAGACTTTCAAGTCTTTTTTAAAAATTTGTAATTTTACATCTTAAATAATTCCAATTTTATGTTTGCAAATACATCAAAATATGCCCTAAAAGCACTTCACTACATTGCAGTACATTCTTCAGAAGAACAAAGAGTCCTAGCAAAAGATGTTGCACTTGCACTAGAATTGCAAAAGCCTTTTTTATCGAAGATTTTGAATCAATTATCTTCGAAGGACTTTATTCAATCGGTTAAAGGCCCTTATGGAGGCTTTTATCTAACCAAAGAACAAAAAGATAGGTCTGTGATGGATATTATTGTTGAATTGGAAGGAAGAGATAGCTTTAGCCAATGTATCTTAAATTTTGAGAACTGTAATGAACTAAATCCATGTCCTATTCATAAATTAGTTGCTTTTGAAAAAGAATCGCTTCACACCGCTATTCAAAATGTTCGTATCGCCGACTTGCAAGAAAATTTAAACTACTTATGATTAATACGGAATGACAGATATTACTATCCTTACCTGCAAACCCTACCATAAACCTGAAGTTATTACTCCTTATATTCAGAATATTTTAGACGAATATCAATTTCTTAAAGCGGCATTAGAGGCGAAAGGATTAACTGTGGAAAGGACCTTTTGGGATGATCCTAACTACGATTGGAGTCAAACTAAAGCAGTTGTTTTTAGAACCATATGGGATTATTTTGAACGATTTGATGAGTTTTGGCCTTGGTTGGAAAGCATCAAAGACAAGACCATTTTAATAAATCCTTTTGCTTTAATTAAATGGAATGTCGATAAACACTATCTGAAAGATTTAGAAACAAAAGGAATTTCCATAGTGCCGACCCATTTTGTGGATACTGGAAACTGGCAAAGTTTAAAAGAAGTCTGCGAAATGAATCATTGGAAAAACATTGTTATTAAGCCAGCCATCTCAGGAGCCGCTTTCCATACCTATAAAATTTTTGAACATGAGATTTCCGAAAAAGAAGCTTTATTTAAAAAGTTGGTTGAAGAAAGAGATATGCTTGTTCAAGAATATCAAGAAACTATCACCACCATAGGGGAAGCTTCTTTAATGGTTTTTAATGGAAAGTTTACCCACGCAATTTTAAAAAAGGCAAAACCTGGCGACTTTAGGGTGCAAGATGATTTTGGCGGAACGGTCCATCCTTATGAAGCTTCAAAAGAAGAAATTACTTTTGCTGAAAAAGTATTTGCAGCCTGTACTCCAATACCAGCCTATGGGCGAGCCGATATCATTTGGGACAACGAAGGCAAAATCTACCTTTCTGAATTAGAAATTGTAGAACCCGAATTATGGGTGCGAAACAATCCGGCTTCGGCAAAAGATTTTGCCGAAGGGATTATTCAGTTTTTATAAAACACTTTTCTGTTTTTTGTAAAAGGCATCGGCTTGCATTTGCATGAGTTCTCGTGCTTTTTTTCGTTTATAATCATATAACTCTAGCTCTTCAGCAATGTCTGCATACACTCGATTATTAACTTCACGATCTGTCGTTACTAAAATATCACGCTGGGACTTTTGTTGTGCTACCCAAGTGGTAACCGCACCTTCTTGCTCCGCCAATTTTAAATCGTAGGCACCTTTTGGGGAAAGTAATTTGGCAATAATAGGGGAGGTTTCAATAGCTAAAAACAACAAAAAGATAAATAATGAGGGTAGCCAAGGAAGCTTATTTAAGGCATTGACTCGTGCCATTAAACCATCAAAACCATCAATTACAGGTTGGGTTTCGGCCACTTTGGCTTGATATTCTGATGCCAATAACGTCATTTGTGCTTCGTTTGCAGTGATTTTTTCGGTATTGGTTTTTCGTAATTCGGCTAAAGCCGCTAGCTCGGCATCATGTTTTTCGCGCTTTTCTTTGTATACGGGTCCTTTGCCAATTAGTTCTGTTCCCTTTCGACCTTCTGCTTCGGCTATATAAGTTTCATACAATGCATTTACTTCGGTCTCTTTGTCAATTATTTCTTGTTTTAAACTTTCATTTTCGGTTTTTAATGTTTCAATGGCAGGTGTAAATTGAAGGGCTAATTGATCTTTATTTTCTAGTGTCATTTCATTTTTTTCTTCCAAAAGCACCTGATTGATTTCTTTTTCAAAAATTTTCAGTTCTAAAGGTTTTGAAATAACAATGGCAATAATGATAGCTAATAATATTCGAGGTGAAGCCTGAATTAATTCGTCAAAAAAGCTATCTCTTTTTTTAATGGTAGAAACAATAAAGCGGTCCAGATTAAAGATGAGCATTCCCCAAATAAGTCCGAAAAAAATAGCTGTAAATAATGTGTCAAATACCGTAAATAATGCATAAGATGCGGCAATGGTTGCCATCACGGCAGTAAAGAAAACGGTGGCACCTATCCCCGCATACTTGGTTTTCTCCCCAGCAGAACATTGGTCAAGAATATCGATGTCTGCACCCGAGCAGAAAATAAAAAAACGTTGTAACATAGCTGTTGTTGATTGATGAATAGATAATTAGAACGTAAATTATTTCAATTTGTTACAAAAAAAGACCTCAATGTTGAGGTCTTTTTAGATTTATCTAATCTTCAATTTTTATGGGTGCCTTTGAGAGTTTCACATAGGGGACTTTATCATTTCCTTTTCGAATGTCGATATTAATGTCCTCCGAATTTTTAATGATTTCAATTGCCTTATTTGCTGTTATTTCATCACCATTAAAATAAAATTTTGCGCCTTTTTTAGCTAATTCTTTCATATGTTGCACCGGATTTGGAGGTGGTGGCGGTGGTGGTAAATCTGCATCTGGAGTAGGGGGAGGAGTGTCTGGACCCAAAAACTCGTTATAATATTCAATTTCTTCTTCTACGGTGGGTTCTTTTGAGTTTATTTCTTCTATCTCCTTTTCAATAAAAACATTTTTTCGTGGACCTTCAATATCCTCGATTTCTTCTTCAATAAAGACATTTTTTCCATCCGGTTTTGGAGGGGGTGGTGGAATAAGGCTGTCTTTTTTTGGATTGTTTTTATAAAGTTGTGTTTTTTTGAATTCTACCTCTAGCCTCTCCATAAATTTCTTATCTGGATTACTTACTAGAATATCCAAGGCCACTTTTTCGAAGTCTTTTTTCTTCCATCCATTGGTTATGGCATCAAGATCTTGTGCGAAACTTGTAATGGAACTTACTTTATCGTTCACAATGACTTTATCTCCTTTTATTTTAATTTTGATATTTTTTTCTTGTGGTGGACAATTAGGAAAGGGAACTGCCATTTCTTTTTGTTCCGAAGTCATTTTTCGATAAATCGATTC
The DNA here is from genome assembly GCA_002694465.1 of Flavobacteriaceae bacterium. Classification (GTDB taxonomy): domain Bacteria; phylum Bacteroidota; class Bacteroidia; order Flavobacteriales; family Flavobacteriaceae; genus Halomarinibacterium. The sequence continues at coordinate 24,890 of NZMG01000053.1, forward strand.
TAGAATATTTAAATCGGATAGGGGAATTACTCTTGTTGCTTCTGGTTGTTTATTATAAAGAACGGCAAGTCGATTGTAGGTATTAACTTCCTCTTGGGTTGCTTTTTCAATTATGGTAACTACCTCATTTTCTATGGGTTTTTCAATAATCTTTTTTGTACTGAAACTATACAATGTTAATGCCACCAAAGGCAGTAATAACATGGTTCTAAGCCATATGGCTTGTTTGGATGTGTGTGTTTTCATAACTGTAAATCGTTTTTTGATGAATGAATAATTTATGGCGTGCGCTAGCACTGGTACTTCTGCATTTGATGAGAATGCCAATAAAATCTTTTGATATGCAGAGGTGCTTACCCCTCTTTTTAAAACCCATTGGTCTGCTAGAAATTCGTGGTTTAATTTCATCGCTTTTTTGAAGAAATAAAACAACGGATTAAACCAAAAGATTATGTGTATAAATTCGATTATTAGAATGTCTAGACTGTGTAATTCACGAGCGTGGGTTTCTTCATGCCAAAGCACTTCTTTTGGGATGCTTCGGTTTTCAAAACTTTCTTTATTTAAAAAGATATACTGAAAAAAAGTATGCGGAATGGTAGGGATATTTAATAAAACGGTAATAAAGTTTCTATTTTTTTGAAGGGGATGTTTTTTAATTCGTCTCAAAATACTACGAATGTTTAAAACAAAACGAGTTCCGAAAAATAGCACACCCAACCCATATACACTCCACAGAAGAATAGGTATCACTGATTTGAAAACGGAAGTGTTTTCCGCAACCATTTCGGTATTTGAATAGGTTATTCGTTGGGTCATTTCTATAAGCGGCACTTCAACATAGGTAGAAAATACAATAAATGGAATTCCAAATGAAGCCACAATTGCTCCTAATAAATAAAACCGTTTAAAAAGGTGTACCGATTCTTTTTCTAGAAACAGTTTGTAAAACCCAAAGAAGAGAAACAAACACGCAGCCGATTTTAATACATAAAGTTCCATACTATTTCTTTTCTATTTGTTCTTCAATGAGCTTTTTTAAATCTTCTAATTCTTCTTTACTTAAATTGGTTTCTTGTGTAAAGAACGACGCAAACTGGGTAGCATCATTATTAAAAAAATTCTTAATCATCCCGTGTACTTGCTTTCCAAAATAGTCACTTTTTTTCACCAAAGGGTAGTATTCCCGTGAACGCCCTATTTGAATGTAATCCACAAATCCTTTATCCTGCATACGTTTTAAAAGTGTTGCAATGGTTGTTTGTGCAGGTTTGGGCTCTGGGTATGCATCGATAAGATCCTTCATAAAAGCTTTTTTCTGCTTCCAGAGAAATTGCATCAGTTGTTCTTCGGCATTGGATAATTGCATAGTGATTATTTTAATACTCTACAAATGTAGAATAATATTTTAATTCTACAAACATAGAATGAAATATTTTTAAAATTTTAACTTTTCAAGTATTCTACTAACTTTGCGCATCAAAAAAAATATGTATGAGTTTCGAAAGAGAATTACTCAAAAGAGCCAATAATCAATGCGAATTATGTGGACAAACTGAAAACTTAAGCTCTTACGAGGTACCATCCTCTCCTAAATTGGGTCTTGAGGCTCATATCCTGGCATGTAACACTTGTATCTCTCAATTTGATGATGCAGATGCACGTGATGCTAACCACTGGCGATGTCTTAATGATAGTATGTGGAGTACAGAACCAGCGGTACAAGTGATGGCATGGCGCATGTTACAACGGTTAAAAGCTGAAGGCTGGCCACAAGATTTACTCGATATGATGTATATGGAAGAGGAGGTAAAAGAGTGGGCCAAAGCTGCTGGGGATGCGAAAGATAAAAGCAATGCCATTGTTCACCGCGATAGTCATGGAGCCATTCTTGAAGCGGGAGATAATGTCGTGCTTATTAAAGATTTAAAAGTGAAAGGTACCAGCATGGTTGCTAAACAGGGTACTGCTGTGCGTAGGATCTCTTTAGATCATGAAAATGAAAAATATATTGAAGGCAAAGTAGATGGACAGCATATTGTTATTATTACAGACTACGTAAAGAAAATTTAGTTTTTTGTTTATACAGTATATTCCATTTTTGTTGCTGACGATGGTCATATTTTAAGGGGTAAAGGTAGTGTACCTTTATACTTTAAAACCATGTATCATGAAAACGGCTATTGTAATTGGAGGGAATTTTGCAGGAATGACTGCCGCCCTTGAGCTTAAAAGAAAGGGAAAGGATAACTACCGAGTATTGGTGGTGGATAAATCTCCCTTATTCCTTTTTATTCCATCATTAATTTGGGTTCCTTTTGGAAGACGAGAGATTAAAGATATTTCATTCAGAAAAGATGAAATATTTCGCAAAAAAGGTGTGGAATTTCTCCAAGCGGAAGCTTTAGAAGTTGATACAGAACATAATAAACTCATTACTACAAAGGGAGAATTCATCTACGACCATTTAGTAATTGCAACAGGTCCTAAAGTACAGTTTGACGTTGCTCCTGGCGTAGAAGAACATGCCTATTATATTGGGACTCCTAATGGAGCCATGAAAACTCGAAAAGCTTTAGAAGATTTTAAACAAAACCCTGGTCCTATTGTAATTGGAGCTACTCAAAATGCAGGTTGTATGGGTGCTGCGTACGAGTTTTTATTTAATATAGAAAAATGGTTGCGAGAACAAAACATTCGTAAAAAAGTAGATTTATACTGGATAACTCCCGAAACATTTTTAGGACATTTTGGAATTGATGGAATTACGGGTGGAGAAACGATGCTTAAATCGTTTATGAAGATGTTTAACATTCATTATCGCACCGAAGTAGCCGTGAAAGAGGTTAAAACCAGATGGAGTTGTTTTAAGTACTGGAGAAGTTTTAGCAAGTGCTTTTACGATGCTCATGCCTCCTTTTATAGGAGTAGATTTTGTAACCAATTCAAAATCTATTAAGGCCAACCCTTCAGGTTATGTTCCTGTGGGTGAGGATTACAGGCATGTGAGTATTCCCAATGTTTGGGCTGCAGGTATTGCAGTGGAGGTAAAACTACCTTTTACCCCGGGTAAAGTTCCTTTTTCAACTCCAAAAACGGGATACCCGTCTGATGAGACAGGAAAAATAGTGGCCGAAAATATCATTCGAGTAGACAAGGGAATTGAAAAATTGAAAAAGAAATCTTGGGGAAGTATTCCGGGGCTTTGTATTATGGCTGCAGGTAAAAAAGAGGTTATTATTATTAGCGACAAGTTGTTTAAGCCTAGAAACTTTGCTATTATGATTCCTAATGTGATTTTCGATTTTTCAAAAATACTGTTTGAAAAATACTTTCTTTGGAAAACCCGTCACGGGTATTCAAGATTACCCTAAACTTAAAATAAAAGCCATTCAAAATGAATGGCTTTTTACTATTTACTCATTTCAGTAAAATAATGATAAAACTGAGGAATGGTTTCAATCCCTTTTAAGTAATTCCAAATACCAAAATGCTCATTAGGAGAGTGAATGGCATCACTATCTAGTCCAAAGCCCATTAAAATGGTTTTACTTTTTAGTTCTTTTTCAAACAAAGAAACAATAGGAATACTTCCGCCACTTCGTTGTGGGATGGGTGTTTTTCCGAAGGTTTTTTCATAAGCTTTTTCTGCGGCACGATACCCTACACTATCGATAGGTGTAACATATCCTTGTCCGCCGTGATGCGGAGTTACTTTTACAGTTACCCCTTTTGGAGCAATGCTTTCAAAATGTGTTTTAAAGAGTTGCGTAATTTCTTCCCAATCTTGATTGGGAACCAATCGCATACTAATTTTTGCGTACGCTTTACTGGCAATAACGGTTTTGGCACCTTCACCTGTGTAACCACCCCAAATTCCGTTTACGTCTAAGGTGGGGCGTATTGAATTTCGTTCGTTGGTGGTGTATCCTGTTTCCCCATACACATCTTCAATATCCAAAGATTTACAATAGGCTTCTTTGCTGAAAGGCGCTTCGGCCATTTTGGCTCTTTCTTCGGCAGTTAGTTCTTCCACTTTGTCGTAAAACCCTGGAATAGTAATATGATTGTTTTCATCATGTAAGGAAGCGATCATTTTGGTTAACACATTAATAGGGTTTGCAACAGCACCTCCGTACAAACCGCTATGTAAGTCGCGATTAGGCCCCGTTACTTCTACTTCTACATAGCTAAGTCCGCGGAGACCAGTAGTAATCGACGGAATGTCTTTAGCAATCATTCCGGTATCGCTAATTAAGATAACATCATTTGACAGTTTCTCCTGATTTCTTTCTACAAACCATCCTAAACTTTTACTTCCCACTTCTTCTTCGCCTTCAATCATGAATTTAACATTGCAAGGGAGTTGACCTGTAGCCGTCATATATTCCAACGCCTTAACGTGCATGTACACTTGACCTTTGTCGTCGCACGCGCCACGCGCGAAAATGGCCCCTTCTGGATGAAGTTCAGTCTTTTTTATGATAGGATCAAAAGGAGGACTGTGCCATAAATCTAAAGGGTCTGGAGGTTGTACATCGTAATGTCCATATACCAAAACAGTAGGCAGGGAGGGATTTATTATTTTTTCTCCATAGACAATAGGATATCCAGGTGTTTCGCATATTTCTACTTTATCACAACCAGCCTTTTCTAGACTTGATTTTACAGCTTCAGAAGTAGCAATAACATCTTTTTTATAGGCTGAATCTGCACTAATGGATGGAATTTTTAATAATTCGATTAATTCGTCAATAAAACGTTGTTTATGTTGCTCGATATAAGGTTTTGCACTTTCCATGGAGTATATTTTCAATTCTTGCGAAGGTACAAAAAGGAGTATTTTTAAAAGAAAGATTGTTTGTAAATTATAACTATTATGTATATTTGCCACCCGTTCCAAGAATTTTAATGAATAGGATGTAGCGGCTGTGATGGAATTGGTAGACATGCTAGACTTAGGATTAAACCAAATAAAAAGTGTTAAATTGCACTTAATGCGGGTGTGGTGGAATTGGTAGACACGTCAGACTTAGGATCTGATGCCGCAAGGTGTGGGGGTTCGAGTCCCTTCACCCGCACATAAGCCGAAGAGAAATCTTCGGCTTTTTTTATTCCTAAAAGCAGGTCAAAAAATGGACAGGTACAACATAGGTACAACATTTTAGTATTTTTAAGACAACATTTGTATTAATGCTAAATACTATTATTTCAATTTAGTGTATATGAATTGACCAATGAAATAATAAATTTTGCTAAACCACAACCTTATTTCTTCGTAAGAGAGATAGTTTATTATCATACAATATACCCGCAAGTTAAACTCGTAAAATACTTCCATCAAAAGACTACGGCATAAAGCCAACGCGCCTTCCACTACTCATTTATTCCGTTTCCTTTTGAGCCAAGATTTTATCTTCCGTTTGGTTTCTGCTCAAATATTGTTTAATCAAAAATTTGAGTATTATGACATCAAAAGCGAGTACCACAAAGAAGCGCAGTAGAGCAAAAGCAACTGCCAAAAAAGAAGTAAACGGAAAGAAATCATCCATACTTCAAATTCAAAACTTACCATTGGGCAACATCAAGCCGGACCCAGAACAACCAAGAAAGACTTTCAACAAAGATGCGTTACAGCAACTTTCTGAGAGCATCGAAGAGCACGGTGTATTGCAACCAATCACGGTAAGGCAATTAAACGGCCATTACATCATCGTGATGGGCGAACGCCGATATCGTGCAAGCAAGCTGGCAGGAAAAAAGACCATACCCTGCATCGTGAGGACTTATGAGAACAATGATGTTCTAGAAGTTCAAATCATAGAAAATCTACAACGACAAGATGTAGAACCTACCGAAGAAGCTGAGGCGATTGCTTACTTGAGTGAGAAATACGCACCAGCTGATATCGCAAAACGTCTGGGAAGAACAGACAACTTTGTAAGACAGCGTTTGAAATTGGCAGGATTGATTGACGGCTTTAAACACTTTGTCCGAAATGGCGAAATGACGATTTCGTTAGGTGTAGGTGTGGCACTTTTCGAACCAGAGGAACAACAGATGATATTGGAAACAATGGGCGAAGATTTTAATGCACACCAAATTAACAGGATGATTAAAGATCAAACATACGATTTGGATAAGGCATCTTTTGATGTAACTGATAAGAAGTTGGTGCCGAAAGCTGGGTCTTGTATAGAATGTCCGTTCAATGCAGCCAATCAAGGAAATCTATTTGGCGAGGGTAAAATGGTCTGTACTAAAGCAGCTTGTTTTGAAACGAAGAAAAGCAAGTCGTTCTTGAACGTGATTGAAAAATCCAAGAAAGAGAATATTCTACTGATTCCTGAAATACGACAGTATTGGGCAGATGACGAAAACAATCAGCTTGTTATTTCGCAGTTGGAAAAAAGTGGCTTGAAGGTCTATCTGCTGGATGATGTTGAAATTATTGAAAATCCGATTAAGCCATCAATAGAGGCCATTAAAATAGAATATCAACATTACGATTATTCTGAGGACGAGCTCAAGGCAGAATTGGAAGAAGCGATGCAGAGCTTCAATGAAGAACTGGAACAGTTTAGTACTGCTAAGGAAAAAGGATTTGTAAATGGTATCGTGTTCCATCCTGAGACCTACCAAAACAAAGAAGTGTTTGTAAAGGTAATCGAGAAATCAAAAGATAAATCGAGTGAGTATTCAGCACCATTGGCCAATAGGAAAATGGCGGATTGTACACCTGAAGAACAAATCGTGAAAATCAACGAAAGGGAAATCCGTAAGAAGCAGATTGAGAACAACAAGCAGTTTGAAGAAGTGGTTCAAATGATTCGTGAGACCGAATACATCAATTCGAAGAAGACACTTTCCACAGATGAAATGGTGGCATTCTCGATATCGCTCTTTGAAAATAATGTGGACTATATGAGCCAACAAAAGTATTTCTCAAAGTTCTTGGGCGACTCTTCCAAAATGACCAAAGTTGAAATGGTCGAGAATTTTAAAAAGAAGTTGAAAAAGGAAGTCTTTCACAAGTTGATACGGTATATGCTCACGAAGCAAGTGCATTTTGGCGAGAGCAATCACTTAAATAACCTGACGAACATTTCATTCTACAATGCGATGCAAGGATATTACAAATCCAAGATTGACGGCATTGAGAAGGAATATGCCGAAAAACGAAACAAGCGTGAAGCACGTTTGAAAGAGCGCATCACAGTTCTTGAAAAGAAAATTAAGGAACTGAACGATTAGCTTTTGTTGTTTGAAGAAGGGTCGGCATTCGTGCTGGCCCTTTTTCTTTTTTATGATAGTGCTTAAAAATGTATTTACGAGGAAGGGGATTATCAATCAATAGTTAGCGCAAAGGTAAACTCGTAAAATGCACCCATCAAAAGACTACGGCATAAAGCCATCTCACCGTCCTACACCTATTTATTCCGTTTCCTTTTGAGCTGAGATTTTAGCTTCCGTTTGGGTACTGCTCAAATATTGTTTAATCAAAATATATCATTATGAAACGAGTATCTGAAAAACCTAAAATTTCGCCAAAAGAGGCTGAAATACATTATCAGTCAAGTAAAGAAAATTACACTATTGAAAGTGCAGAAAGCCACTTGGCTTATTACAGAGAAAAACATCCAATCTATTATGCGGTGTTATTACAAAATGTTTAATCTAAAATTCAAAAGCTATGTATTTACAAAATTTGCAACAGGATGAAATCTTCGTTCCATCAGAAATGAAATCCTTAAAAACTTTGACACAGATGGAATCCCGACGAGGGCTCGAAAACGTCATAATTTCAAATGGCAAAATTGTCAATGTTGTATCAAACAGCTACGGACACATTCCAAATCAATTGTTCTTCAAGAAAGCTGAAGAAATGCTGACCGATGCAGGACTCAACTATCATAAACGAACTGTCAACAAAAATGACCGGTCGTTCATTACCGATTTTATAATCGATGACAAAAGCCAGTTTACGGTTAAGAATGATAAGGACTTGATACTACCAATGCTTCGGTTCAAGAACTCGTATGATGGTAGCGAAAAGACCTCTGGTCATTTTGGGTTTTATAGAAAAGTATGTTCAAATGGCCTGCACGTTTCACAGGCTGAAATTGAGTTTTCCATCAAACATAGTAAGAACAATACCGACCTTATAATGCCAAGGTTGAACAATCTATTCGAGAAATTTCTGGACAATGAGTTCTATACCATTACCAAGAAATTCGACAAGATGAAGGAATTTAAAATCATCGACACGCAGGAATTTGTAAAAGCAGTTCTCGATAAGACTAAGCTCTTTAGATACGAATGTAGCGATAAGAACAGTGACCCTTCAAAAAAGTCTCGTGAAGTTCTTGAAATATTGAATTACGAAGCCTTGTTGCTTAATGAAGAGCCTAATCTTTGGTTGGGTTACAATGCGTTCAATGCAGTATTGCACCATACGTTGAAAAAAACCTTTGGCCAACAAGAACGGTTAGATAAGAAGTTGTTCGATGAAGTTTATGCAATGTCATAGTATAGCATCAATAAAGGTTCATCCAGTACCTCAAACTGGATTTTTCTACTCACGTAAAATTGTATAATTTCAAATATTTACCACTTTATTTACATAGTGGCAATAATTAGTTTTCAAATATTCGCCACTTTTTTGTATTTTTGGCAAAGTTTTGATATAAAGGTTATGCCAAAGATTGTAGAAAATAAACTTATAGAAGCATTTAAGGAACGTGGTTCTTTTGATAGGGACGAACTATTTCAGTTCTATCTGGACTTTGAACCAGATTTGAAGGAAAGTACCTTTAGTTGGCGAATTTATGACCTGAAGAAAAAGGACATCATCAAGACTATTGGTCGTGGTGTTTATGTTATATCCTATAAACCAAAGTATAAACCGGTATTGTCTGATAACGTTCTAAAAATAGTACGAAAGACCAATGAAAGGTTTGAAGAAATCCAATATGCTATATGGGAGAACCAATGGCTCAATGAATTCACACAGCATCAAGTGTCCAACCAAATGATAGTTGTGGAAGTAGAGAAGGAATTTACCGAATCAGTCTATTACTATCTAAATGATTCCTTGAAAATGAATTTTTTCTTGAATCCAGATGACAAGGAAATTGAGTTCTACATTTCCGAGAGTGCCGTTCCTGTGGTCATAAAGCGTCTTGTTACAAGAGCACCCATAAATAAACTGAAAGACAAAAAAATTGCAGTTCCCGTCGCCTCACTTGAAAAAATAATGGTGGATTTGTTTGCAGATGAAAACCTGTTCCATTTTTACCAAGGCTCTGAACTCATAAACATTTATGAAAAGATACTTGAGCGATACAATATTAATTTCACAAAACTATTCAGTTATGCGAAAAGACGAAAGAAAGAACTGGAAATCAAGCAATTTATGAATAATCACATACCGAATATTTTAGAGGACATCATCAATGATTGAAAACAAAAGCTTCACAAAAGAATGGTTGGATACTTTCCGAGCAAAAAAAGAACATAAAGGCATTAATGTGACTATTTTGGAAAAAATGGTTCACGCATTTTCTTTGTTAGAACATCTAAAGATAGAAGGACTTGATTTTGTCTTTAAAGGCGGTATATTTATTAAAAACTTATAGAGTTTAGCATAAAATTTTAATCTGCTGTAGATATAGGGTTTATGCTTTTTAAAGAATATTATTTCATTTTGTTTATCAACAAATTCATTTTCCCTAACACATATCCGCAATTTCTGTAAATATCTTCTTGAAATGGAAATACCATTTTCAATATTATTGAAATCGTTAAGGTTTGATTCTTCAACAACTTTTATTTCCTCTTTATAGTTATCTAGAATTATAAGAATTAACTCGTGCATAGCATAATTGTGGTTTAGATTTGGGTTAGACAAGAATAAGTAATAATCATATCTATTTATGGGGATTTTTGTAGCAGAAAAGCAAACCAATTGCAGCCAAAACGATGTTTCCAACAATTATAAAAGGATAATAAAAACCTCCTCCAATTAACCAAGTCCCTAAAACAGGACCTAAAATCTGACCAATACTATTGGTTGAGCTTTGTATAGATATATTTCTACCTGTATTCTCTTTTGATGTCAAGGAAACTGCTGATAATAAGTTAGGGGTTACCATTGCACCTCCGGCTGCAAAAAGAATAATTAAGCCATAGACAAAGTATTCATTTTTAAAAAAAGGAAAGGCAATTAAAGATATTCCGGCTATTAATAATCCTAAAGCAATTTGTTTTTTCGTAGATAATACCTTCTCTCCATAACTTGCAAAAATAGGTTGCAAAACAGCCATTACAGATCCACATAACATAAAACCAATACCAACTTGATTACTGTTAAATCCCAATTCATCTTTACCATAAATTGAAAATACCGTTTCAAATAAAGTCACAACAAATTGTAAGACAAATGACAACAATAGTAACACGATAAAATAGTTGCTAAATGTAAATCGCAAACTCATTTTTTTTGAAGTTTGTTTTTGAAATCGAACGGTATTTTTTAACCATTTCGTTACAATAAATAAAACAATCAATCCTAATATAGCAGCAAACAAGAATGGTACTGAAAATCGGTCTAAATGTAGTAGGCCTGTAGAATATTTAATATGAATGTTAGTTTGGGATAGAAACCCACCGATAACAGGGCCAAAAATAACCCCAGAACTGATGGCGACGCCAGACCAAGCCATTATTTTGTTTCTACGTTTCTCGGAAGTGATATCACTTAAATAAGCATTACTTACGGGAATAACAGAGGATGTAAAAATGCCACCAAAAATTCGAGCGATATACAGCATTGTCAAAGATGTGGCAAGTCCTGTTAACAATTGCATTATCACAAACCCGATGAGACCAACAATTATAATGGGCTTACGGCCATAATTGTCTGATAACTTTCCCCAAACCACCACGAACAGTAATTGAAAAAATGGATAAATGCTGGTAAGTAATCCAATATGGAAGTTAATTAAATCGGTATCGAGATTGTCTTTTAAAGCTAATCTTTCGGTATAGTAGGGAAGAGTTGGTAATAAAATACCGTAACCCAACATCACTACAAATAAACTCAACAGGATTAAAGATATCCTGTTGAGTTTTTCTTTTCTATCCATTATCTTTTTCCAATTTTTCGCTTTAATAATTGTGCATTAATGGCCACAATAATGGTGCTCAAACTCATAAATACAGCTCCTACTGCAGGACCTAAAACAAAGCCTGAAGAGTATAATACGCCAGCAGCTAATGGAATTGCCACCACATTATATCCAGTAGCCCATATTAAATTTTGAATCATTTTATTATAGGTAGCTTTTCCGAATAGAATAAGGTTTGCAATATCTTGAGGATTACTATTTACCAATATAATATCGGCAGTTTCTGCAGCAATATCAGAACCTGAACCTACAGCAATACCAACGTTTGCTTGTGCTAATGCGGGTGCATCATTTACCCCATCACCAGTCATCGCAACAAATTCTCCTTTATCTTGTAATTCTTTTACAATTTCTACTTTTTGGTGTGGTAGCACTTCGGCATAATAGCCATCCAACCCAAGTTTGTCACTAACAGCTTTGGCCGTTTTTTCATTATCGCCAGTTGCCATAAATACTTTAATATTATTCTTTTTAAATATTTTTATAGCATCTGCAGATTCTGGTCTAATTTCATCTGCAAGGGCAATATAACCAGCCAGTTTTCCATCAATTAAAATAAAAACAACTGTTTCAGCTGCATCACTATAGGCATCTTTAGGGATTTCTATTTTTTCATCTCTTAAATACCCTGGACTTACTACCTTAATTTGCTTGCCTTCAACATTGGCTTCTACACCTTTACCCGTAATGGCTTTGAAATTTTCTGGGTTGGGAATGATGATATTATTTTCTTTAACTTTTTTAATTATTCCGACGGCTATGGGGTGTTCGGAACTTTGCTCCAATGAACTTGAAAGCCTTAAAATTTCTTCTGGTGAATATTCTTGGTTTACCGATTCAATTCTTGTAACACCAAAATCACCTTTGGTCAACGTTCCTGTTTTATCAAATAATAAGGCAGAGATTTTTCTTGATTCTTCAAAAGCTGTTCTATTTCTAATTAATAATCCATTTTGAGCAGATACTGCGGTCGATATTGCTACTACTAACGGAATGGCAAGACCAAGAGCATGCGGACAAGCAATAACCATAACGGTTACCATTCTTTCCAGTGCATAGACAAATGGAAAGCCCAAAATTAACCAAACTGCCAATGTGCCAAAACCGATAGCTAGAGCGATATAGGTCAACCATTTTGCAGCCCTGTCTGAAAGGTTTTGCATTTTAGATTTGGTTTTTTGCGCTTCTTCAACCATTGTGATTACTTTGTTGAGATAGCTGTCTTTTCCTGTGTGCTCAACCTTAACTTTTATAGTACTATTACCATTAACTGAACCGCCAATTACTTTATCTTTTTCTTCTTTTTTTACTGGTTTAGATTCTCCTGTTAGCATTGATTCATTCAAGTAACTGGAACCTTCAACAATGATTCCATCAGCTGGAACTTTCTCGCCAGGCTTTACTAAAATCACATCGCCTTTTAACAAATCTTCCAAAGGAATGTCTTCTACGGTATCATCCTTTACTCTATGCGCTTCAGCGGGCATCATACTTACTAAAAGTTGTAAAGCTTTGGAAGCACCCAAAACACTTTTCATTTCTATCCAATGTCCCAATAGCATTATAGCAATTAGTGTAGAAAGTTCCCAGAAAAAATCCTCTCCACGTAAGCCAAAAACTGTGGCGGTGCTATAAAAGTAGGCAACACTTATAGCCATAGAAATTAGGGTCATCATTCCTGGTGCTCCTTTTTTTATTTCAGACCAAAAACCTTTTAAAAATGGCCAACCACCGTAAAAATAAACTACAGATGAAAGGGCAAAAAGCACATACGAATTACCCGGAAGTAAAAATTCATACCCGAAAAATTCCTGTATCATTGGCGAGAAGAACAATATGGGAATGGTAAGTACAAGCGTTACCCAAAACCGTTTCCTGAAATCGGCAATCATCATTTTATGATGGTCGTGACCCATTTGACCGTGTCCAGGATTATGGCCTGAATGGTCGCCACCTTCGTGGTTCATTTTACTGTGGTCCATCTTACTGTGGTCGTCCGATTTTGGGTTTTCCATTTTCGAGTGGTCCATCTTCGAATGATCCATTTTTGAGTGATCCATTTTACTGTGGTCCATTTTTTTGTCTTTGTGATCTTTGTGATTGTCCATAATATGTTATTTTTTGGTGTAAGGATATTTTAAATTGTGTTTTTTAAGATGGTCTGTCAGTATATTGGCAACACTATAGTTACGATACCAACGTTTATCTGCTGGAATAATATGCCAAGAAGGGTCATCGCAGTTGGTTATTGCCATATTATAGGCAGCTCTATAAGCATCCCATTGTTCGGCTGCCTTTTCATCTTCGATGCTGTATTTCCAGCGCTTGTGTGGTTTAGTCAGCCTTTCCTTGATGCGCTCTCCTTGTTCTTCTTTAGAGATATGTAAGAAAAATTTAAGTACGTGAATATTGTTTTGCCTCAAATGCTGCTCCAAGTATTTTATAAGCTTGCAACGGTGGGCAAGCACTTCCTCTGGCAGTAACTTACCTACCATAGGCATTAGTAAATCTTCGTAATACGAACGGTTAAAAACTTGAATCATACCCTTTGGTGGAATATGCGGATAAACACGCCATAAAAAATCGTGTTTCAACTCTTCTTCGGTAGGTTTTTTAAACGATTTTACCTGAACGCCTTGCGGATTCATACTGCTAAAGGAATAACGAATGGTACCGTCTTTACCCGAGGTGTCCATACCTTGCAAGATAATGAGCAGGCCAAAACGTCCATCGGCATAAAACTTGTTCTGAAGTTCAAAAAGTTCCTTGCGTAACTTAATCAAACTATTTTTGCCCTCGCTTTTTGAAATGTTTTCGGGTGGTTTGGTCGAAATTGTATCTAGGTCTATCATTTTTTATGTTTTATCGTAATTTTTTTCTCATTGCTTCAGAAATATTTTCGGCATAGACACCATAGGCATCTACCAAAAGTCCCTTTATACCATCTTTTGATGAAATGGCATAAAGAACACTGTTATCGTCCGTACTGCTCATCCCTTCAAAACGATGGGTTTCATCCACATCAAAATCTTCGGGCTGAATTTCTATGTTCAGTGAGGCACATTGCAAACATTCTGGTTTCAAGTTGAAATCATAGGTATATCCTCTTTGTTGAAGGTCATTGATTGCTTCTGAAAGGGTGTCGTAGTTGTTCATTTTCTTTTATTTATAAGTCATTGTGAAATAACTGTTGTCTTCTTCGGTAAATTTCTGAAAGGTCAATAGGCCGTTCTCATTTAATTTTTCTATTACATTATAATTTAATTGCTTGATACGAATACCCAACGCATAGGCCTTAATATTGATTTTTGATTTGATATTGTTTTTGTTACTGTCTAATTTTCGGTTGTAAATCTTTATGGTACTTTTTGAACCGAAGAAATTCAACAATCCTGAATCAAAGCTCATTTCCAACTCTATATTTTCCAAGTTTTCCAAATCATATAGCTCTTTAAAATTTGCAGATGTGGTATTGATTTCGGTTTCCTTTGATTTTGGATTTGAAAACGGAAATGCCATTACCATTATACTGGCTTCATCAGGTTTACAGCGATATGTGGTTGTGTATTTGTCGATAGATTTTTTGTCTTTGTCAAACAACTCTGTGATTACCTCAATTTCATAATATCCATTTTTCTCTTTTTCTTTTCCCGCATCAAAAATTTGTTTGTTTAAAAAGTCACCATCTTTATCAAAATTTTCTCTTTCTATAGTTCTGCCTGAAATCTGCTCAATGAGCATTTCAGTTTGAGCATTCATAGAAATTATCGAAAGAACAAAAAACAGTATGAAGCTTTGTTTTTTCATATATGTTGCATTAATTTCTTTACTTCTATTGCCAGTATATCACTTAAATCTATAGCATTTGAAGGATGTGGGATAGTATTACAAGTTACTATTTTTTCTACACCAGAATCCAATAAATCCTGATAAGCATTTCCTGAAAAAACTGCGTGGATACCGACACAAATAGGTGGTTTCATTCCTGCTTTTTTTAGATGCGCGACAGTTTCAATCATTGTACGCGCTGTAGAAATAATATCATCGACCAAAATAGGTGTGGCATCTTTGTATTTGTCCACTTCCGGAACAGAAACTTCAACATTACGGTCACCGTGACGTACTTTTTGCAACACAGTAAATGGTGCTCCCGCGTTTTTAGCAACTTCTGAAACCCATTGCTCACTTTCTGAATCGGGACCAATCAATACCGGGTTTTTGATATTTTTCTTTATCCATTCTGAAATTGCATCAGCTGCGTGAATTACTTTATTTGGAATGTGATAGACTTCGCCCAAAGAACTTATTCTATGCAAGTGAGGGTCAACCGTTGTAATCGTATCGGCAAATCCTGAAATCAATTTTCCGAAGAAAGCAGAAGTTACACCTTCACCTTCATTAAAAATCTTGTCTTGTCGCATATAAGCAAGATATGGTGCTACCAAACAGGTACACATCGCACCAAGCGATTTTGCAGTATGGCTTAAAAAATATAGCGGTAATAATTTCTCATCAGGGTCGTGCAGGGTGCAAACCAAGACCACACATTTATCTTTTACGTCAGATAATATGCGCGTGTAGGATTCACCGTCAGGAAATTTACGCAACGTTGCTTTTCCTATTTCGGCATCCATTTTTGTCGCCATTAACTCTGTTAATTCCTCGTTTCCTGGAAGGCTGAATAATATCGTTTTCATAGTATGTTTTTAATTTATGGTTATAATATCCTTGTGATTTTTTTTATACTCCATTGCATAATTGAGTTCGCCTTGGGATTCCGCATATATGGTATATAGTAATTGGTTCTCTTCAACTTGCTCTCCTAGATGAACATTCAAAAGAATCCCAGCCGATTTAGACTGTGGTGCACCTGAAAGTTTGGCGAGTTTTGCTATTTTTCGATTATCAATACGCTCTAGACTGCCTGATTTTTCTGCTCTGATTTCAATTTTATAAGGTGCTAAAACAGGTTTTGAAAAACGGCCTTGCGCTTTACATATAGCAAGGAATTTTTCATACGCTTTTCCAGATTTTAGTATTTGATGTGCGGTTTCCGTCCCTTTTCCTTTTTCGACTTTGCCCGAAAGCTCTATAAGTTCTCCGGCCAAAAGCAATGCTCTCTCCCGTAAATCGATTGGTGCATCGTCTTCATTTTGTAAAACCTTTAGTATATCGATGGCTTCTAAAGTTGGACCAATCCCTCTCCCTACAGGTTGTGTACCATCTGTGATGACCACTTTCACATTCAACCCAACAGCGTTACCGACAGTTTCCATATGATTTTTAAGCTTTTCAGCCATTTCTGTACTTCTAACTTTTGCAGTTTCTCCCACGGGAATATCTATAACAACGTGGGTTGAACCTGCCGCAGCCTTTTTTGAAAGAACCGAAGCTATGAGTTGCCCTTCGCTATCAATATCCAAGGCCTTCTCAATCTTAATCAGTACATCATCAGCGGGGCTTAATTGTGCTGTACCACCCCAAACAAAACACCCACCTTCTTTTTCCACGACAGCCGTTATTTCTTCGGAAGAGAGCGTTACATTGGTCATAACTTCCATAGTATCTGCTGTACCTGCGGGCGAAGTAATGGCTCGTGAGGACGTTTTTGGCATTGTAAGTCCATAAGCAGCTACAATGGCCACTACCAAGGGTGTGGTTCTATTACCGGGTAATCCGCCTATGCAATGTTTATCGACAACGATTTCTTTGTTCCAATTCAATTGTTTTCCAGAGGCAATCATAGCTTTTGTGAGGTCGGATATTTCATCAATATCCATTCGGTCGCCTGCGCAGGCCGTAATGAATGCTGAAAGGTGTATATTGGAATAGTCGCCTTCAACGATGTCGGTTATGATTTGGTTGTAGGCATTGTAATCCAGTTTTTGGTTATAGATTTTAGCCCTGACGTAGCTTAACGATTCTATAGGTTCCAAATGGGAAACGTACAGGGTGTCATTGTCGGAAACATTCAACTTTTTTGCAGCAGCATCCGATAGTCCTATTTCGTTGGGCAGCAGTATATCAGAATTTATAACATTAAGACTTGCTACAATTGAATGTGTTGCCTTTGATATCCTTATTCTTGTAAGTGCTTCAAAGCCTTCTGAAATACACACGTGGCAATCCTCACGCATATACACCACATTTTCGTTTTGGGTGTAGATTCCAAGATGTTTGTATTTTAATATATTTGAATGTTGTTCCATAGTTTATTTTATTTCTTCAATGCTATATAATTGTGGGATTTCAGCATCCCACCCATAGGTCTCCTTGATACCTTTTTGTAGTGCTTCTGCACTTTCTTTTTCACCGTGCACTATGAAAATCCGCTCTGGTTTATTATTTATTTTACTCATCCAATCCATAAGTTCTGTATGGTCTGCGTGTGCCGAAAGTCCTTCGATTTCTGCAACTTCCATATGAAATGGCACCCATTTTCCGTACACTTTTAATTCCTTATCGCCTTCCAATAGCTTTCTTCCACGAGTTCCTTCAGCTTGATACCCCACAAAAAGCAAAGTGTTATTCGGATTTTGTGCTTGTGTTTCGAGATAGTTGAGCATTCTTCCACCAGTAAGCATTCCACTTCCTGCAATCACGATTTTTGGTTTGTTGTCGGTCCGTAATTCCATTGTTTCACGATAACTGCTTACGACCGTGAAATGTGAGCACATTTCATCACATTCATTGTCCTCTAATCTGTGCCAATCCCTTGTACGGTGGAAGAGTTCGAGTACATTCGCTCCCATTGGACTGTCCATTATCATTTGTACTTTCGGTATTTTGTTCTCTTTTAATAATCTCCAAAAAATGAGCATCATCAATTGGGCACGTTCTACCGAAAAGCTTGGAATAAACAGGCTACCACCTCTATTGATGGTATCGTTGACCAATTTTTCAATCTGTGGCAGTGCTTCTACTTCATCTGGATGAAATCTTCCACCGTAGGTTGACTCAATGAATAAGATATCCGCTTTATTGGGTTTTAGAGGTGGGTATAAGAGTAAATCGTTGGTTCTACCTATATCTCCTGAAAAGACAAAACGTTTTCCGTGTATATCCAACTCGATGTAAGTGGCACCGAGAATATGACCATTGTATTGAAATCTGGCCTTTATATTTTTCATCAATGGCATCCATTGAGCAGGTGGTATTCCCTTGAAATGTGGAAGGGTTTTTTCAACATCGTTTAAATCGTAAAGCGGTTCTGCCGGACTATGTTTGGAATAGCCTTCTTTGTTGGCGCGTTCGGCTTCCTGCTCTTGGATTTTTGCACTATCGTTCAAAATGATTTTTGCAATGTCCAAAGTGGGATTAGTGCCGTAAATCGGGCCTTTAAACCCTTGTTTTACCAATCGAGGTAAATACCCTGTGTGGTCCATATGGCCGTGGGTAAGCAAGACCATATCAATTTCTGAAACTTTAACGGGTGGATACTCCCAGTTTTTAAGGCGCAATTCTTTCAACCCTTGAAAAAGTCCGCAGTCAATCAATATCTTTCCCTCTCCCGTATCCACTAAATATTTTGAGCCAGTTACAGTACCGGCCGCTCCCAAAAAGTGGATGTTGATTTTATTATTTTTCATCGTATTCTTATGTATTAGTGTCCACCACAACAGGAAGATGTGTTTCCTCTGTCTTGGGTCGATTTGTATAACGCTACCACTTCATTATATAGATTTCGTGAATCTTCTTTGATATAAAGTGCTACCTTTTTTATAGATTTAGGTTCAAAGTCTACCATATCCAATAGTATTTCCAAAGCCTCTTCAAGTAGTTTCGGGTCATTCTCCAATGCTTCGTAAAAAGGCTCAAAATCTATGTTATTCTGTTTTTTTAATTCTTCAGTTTTCATAAAGTTAAATTTAAAGTTTTATTTTTTACTGGTTTTTACATAGTGCTTCAGAATCTTCCAAAATCTTTTTATGTCTTGTTTTATCAATTCCTATTTGATTTAATAAATTAGATGTTTCGTGAAGCTCTTTGCATAGTACAATACCTTTTTCCAATAATTTTGTTTTTTCGACTTTGGTAAGCGTTGTTAATGCTGTTAGTGGATGAAGGCCCGATTGGTCGATTCTATCTTTTAAACCGTTTCCTAGTGGATAGTCCCAGCTTGTTAATAACAATCCCACGCATTTACCATACTGTATTGCATCCGTGGTAAATCGTGTATTGGTATATACACCTCCTTTATGTAGTTTAGCCTCGTGACCTTTTTGGTGTTCCCATTGTTTTTCAACATCCAAAAACCGTGAATGGATGTATAATGGAATTTTCACATTGCAAAACCTACCTTGATCGCTATGGTATTTACATTCAATCATATAATGGGTATTGTCTTTTTGGGCTATTACATCTACTTCGTGCTGTACGCAGTTGCCTTGTACAATCACACCTACCTTCGTTTCAAATCCTTCGTATTCCAATAGTTTTCCCACTAACTTTTCAAATGGAAAACCGGAAGGGCCTAATTCCATCAAGGCTTTTTTGAGTTTGTACTTTGAGGCACTTACACGTGATTTACCTTTAAGCATTTTAAATGCCATTTGGTAGATTTTTTTTGTAGTAATCCCATCGTAAATTGTAGACTCAATTTGTGTTACTATTTGCTGAATCAATTCTTCACTTGCTTGAGCGCGTCGCAATGAATCTTTGAGTTTGTCAACATTAAAAGGAACAATATCTCCCGAGTGTTTTATTATATTTATTGAGTTATCCATTGCTTAAATATGTATTGTCATTACTGGTAAAGTTGAATGATTGGTAACACCTTCAGCAATACTTTTAGAAAAGAGACTTAAAAAGCCGGTAGTACCATGTGTACACATGGTAATGAGGTCTGCAGGGTTATTTTTTAAATAGGTAGTTATTCCAGTTTCAACATATAGTTCATTGTACACATTCATGGTGTAGTTTTGAACTTCTGGGAATTTCTCTATAAAACGTTTCATAGGTTGTAAGCCCAAAGCAATACTATTTGTGTCGGTTTTAGTATTGATACGTAACAAGTGTATTTTTGCATCACATTTTGCGGCAATGGAAACAACCTGTTTAAAGGCGTTGCTAAGGTCTTCTTCAAAATCAGATACAAAAACAATATTTTTAAAAGGGAAATTAAGTGCTTGGTCTTTTACCACGATAACAGGTGCATTAGCTTTTCGGACGATTTTTTCAACATTACTGCCTGTAATTTCCCTAATGACACCTTTAGTGCCACTGCTTCCGGTAATGATAAAATCGTGGTGAAAATGGCCTGAATGTTCCAGAATATCTCCCTGTCCAGCATCATATTGAAGAAATGTACGGCATATCAAGCCTTCGTGTTCTGCCATTCTTTCCAGTTCACGTAATTTGGCTTTAGCAATACCAATTTGCTTCACGGTTTCGGGATAGCGTTTTTCTTTGAGTTTATACAGTTTTACCCAATCCACAGGGGTTTTCATAAGGTGTAAAAAGTGAATTTCAGAACTGTATAACTTTGCCATTTTAATCCCGAGATGTGCAGCTTTGGTACAGTTTTCAGAGAAATCGGTGGGTACGAGTATATTTTTCATAATTTTTATATTTTGTATATTATTCTATGGTAACTTCATTTCCAGAAAGTATTTGTTTTTCAAAACAATCCAGATTATATATGGTTGTTTCAGCAATGTTGGTCAATGCTGTTTCGGTCAAAAAAGCTTGATGGCTGGTTATTAAAACATTGTTGAAGGTCATTAATCGGGCAATCACATCGTCTTGCAAAATGTCATCGGAATGGTCTTCAAAGAACAATCCTTCTTCTTCCTCATACACATCCATCCCGAAATATCCAATCTTTCTTGATTTCAGACCTTCAATAACTGCCCTGGTATCTACCAAGCCACCTCTGCTGGTATTGATGAGCATTACCCCAGGTTTCATAAGTGCTATGTGTTCTTTGTCAATTAAATGTTTGGTTGTAGCCGTTAATGGTACGTGCAGGCTTATAATATCAGATTGCTTGCAGATGGTTTCACAATTGGTATAGTTTACACCATAATTATCAATTAAATCATTGTTCTCAACAACATCTTGAGCAAGAATGTTACATCCTAGTCCGTGAAGTATTTTTATAAGTACAGCACCTATTTTTCCGGTACCAATAACCCCGACTGTTTTACCATTCAAGTCAAATCCTGTAAGCCCATTTAAAGAAAAGTTTTGTTCACGAACTCTATTATGTGCTTTAATCAATTTTCTATTTAAAGCCAATATTAGTGCAAGAGTATGTTCAGCTATGGCATAAGGGGAATATGCTGGCACACGAGCTACTTTTATACCTAGTTCAGCCGCTTTTGTCAAATCCACGTTATTGAATCCCGCAGATCGTAAAGCGATGTTTTTAATACCAAAAGCTTTCAATTTTTCAAGAACGATTGCTGAAGCGTCATCACCCGTAAATAGACTTACAGTTTTAGAGCCAGTAGCCAGAATAGCAGTTTCTTCTGTTAAACGACTTTCTAACAGTTTTAATTGGTGTTTACCGTT
Organism: Flavobacteriaceae bacterium; assembly: GCA_002694465.1. Taxonomy (GTDB): domain Bacteria; phylum Bacteroidota; class Bacteroidia; order Flavobacteriales; family Flavobacteriaceae; genus Halomarinibacterium. Next base: position 46,594 of record NZMG01000053.1, read on the forward strand.
ATTCGCTTTTACCAGATATGGTTCTTCAAATTTATGGGTGCTAAATATGGTTGTTTTCATTCTTCTTTTTTTAAATTCTATAACTGTATTAATATATAGGCTATACCAACGACAACGACACTTCCAAAAATGAGCATTACCAGTTTCCCCGCTTTTTTTGAACCTTTGAAATAAGTAATACCCAGCTTTACAATCATATTACTAATAGTTGCTGTTATAATGACATTGGTGGCAAGAGCGAGTTTGTCTTCCAAAGACCCAAATTTTGCCATACTAATAGTTATCGCATCGGTATCTGCCAATCCAGCAATTAAAGCTGAAAAATATAGACCACTTTCTCCGAAAAATTGATTTCCATAAAAAACTGCAAATAAAATTGCCACATAAATAGCACCAAACCCAAGTGCATTTAGAATATTAAGAGGATTACCAAGGTTGATAGCTGTCTTTGAGACTTCAGTATTCTTTCTAATAAATAAGATAGCACTTATCAAACAGATCAATGTTAGAATGGTAAAGGGAATGGCCAAATAAGAAAGTATGCCATTATTAAAGATATATGCTAATATTGCCAGTCTTGGAAACATGATGGCAGAAGCAATAACTATTCCTGCAGCATATTCTTTAGAAAGTTCAGGTGACTCCTTGCTTCGCGTAGCATATATCCACGAAACTGCGGTACTTGAAATCAATCCGCCTAAAATTGCCGTGAGAAGAATACCTCGCTTGGAACCTACATATTTTACAAGGAAATAGCCGATGAAATTCAAAAACGATACAATAACCACTATTGAACCGATTTCAAAAGGGTTTAGCAAACCTTCTGCACCATAGTCTTGATTTGGTAAGAAAGGCAAAATCAAAAGCGCAATAATTGAAAACTTGATAAAGGCAAAAAGTTCTTCTGAAGTGATATTTTTAATGAAAGTATTTAAGGTTGTTTTCAATGATAATAAAGTAACTATGATTACCGCAGTAGCAACGGCTTCCTTGTGCAAATGATTAGCAACCATAACCCCCAAAATCAATGTAGCGAATAAAGCCATATTGGTGGTAATACCAGTCATAATATGCTTTTGCACTATGGAAAGATGGCTTAAGGACAAAAACAAAAGAAAGGCAGCTGTAATTATAATGACCAACCAAGGTGTGTAGGCAGTGGAAAGATTTCCCAAGATAAAACCAATAATTGCTACAATTGGGAAGGTTCTTATGCCGGCAAAACCTTGTTCCTCTTTCAGTTTATCGTATTCACGTTCCAATCCCAGAATAAGACCAATTCCCATACTGATGAGTAGTCCGAGGATAAATGGATTAATATTTTTAAAAGCTTCTGTCATTTCTACTTTCCAAATAGTTCTAAAAGTTCATATAATTCATTATTTACCTGATGTTGTTTGACTACTTCTTCAAAAGAGGTTAAATGCAATTGATTATTCAAAATTCCAACCATCGCGTTCTTTTTACCTTCTGAAAGAACGTTTACACTCGCCACCCCAAGTCTAATTCCCAACATTCTGTCCAAAGCGGAAGGATTTCCACCTCGCTGCACGTGACCAAGTTTGGTGATTCGTAAATCGACATCGGGATTAACTTCCTTTATTTTTGAAGAAACAAGTTCAGCACCTATTTCATCACCTTCAGAAACCACGACAAGGAAGGCATCTTCGCTATCGTAGTTTTTAACCTTGTCCAATAGGTATATAAAGTCTTTCCCGCTTTCTGGAATTAGGATGGCATCTGCACCTACCATCAAACCCGAATGAATAGCGATATAGCCTGAATCCCTTCCCATTACTTCTACAATGAACACACGGTTGTGGGATTCAGCGGTATCTCGTATTTTATCAATATTTTCAATAGCCGTGTTCACTGCGGAATCAAAACCGAGGGTGTAATCTGTACCGGAAATATCGTTGTCGATAGTTCCCGGAATACCTATAAATGGGATATCGCATATTTCTGAAAAAGCCAATAGACCTTTAAATGTGCCATCGCCGCCAATAGCAATTAGGGCATCTACGTTGTTCGCTTTTATGGTTTGCAATGCTTTTTTTCGACCCTCCAGTTCCAGAAATCGTTTGCTCCGTGCTGTTTTTAGGATTGTGCCACCTTTGTGTACTAACTTTTGTAACTCGTGTGATTTTAAGGATATTAAATCTCCATCTATCAACCCTTCATACCCTTTTTGAAAACCACTAATTTTTATATTCTTTGCTTCAGCGGATTTGGCAATGGCATAGAGTGCAGCGTTCATTCCAGGGCTATCGCCTCCAGATGTAAATACGCCTATATGTTTAATTTTATTTGTGTTCATTCGATAATATTTTTTGAAATCTTATTTCTGAAATAGTAAAATCTTGAATTACCTTCCAAACAAATTCTGCTTCTTTCAAAAAGAATTGATGGTCTCCTTCCGATGAAGTACTCAGGTGTGCATTTTTAAATTCCCTTGATAATTTTAAGGCATTTTCTAAAGGTGCCGTGGTGTCTTTTTCTCCGTGGATAAAAAGCACGTCTTTATCTTTAATTTTCCTTGCCATCGCAAATAAATCTGTTTTCAATATGACTTCTGTGAGTGAATAATAATAACTCATCCAATGATGCTTTTTTGCATCTTCATAAACTTCATCCGTTAGGTTATCGGGCTTGAATGCACCTGACATAAATATGGGATGAATCATACAGATGTATTTTGAGAATTTACTTGACGAAATTCTATCCACAAAGGAATGTGTGGACATTACTTGCTTAAATTCATCTGCATCCTTATAAACAGGTATGCCGATAAAAATTCCTGCCTTGAACCAATTAGGATATTTCTCTAAAAGTGCTAATGAAATTATCGCTCCCATTGAATGTCCCGCGATAATTGTTTTTCCATCATTGAACCCTTCTTTTTTTAAAATCAATTCTAACGCTTGCAGTTGCACCGATAAGGAATAATCACTTTTTGGTTTTGGCGAATCACCAAAGCCGAGAAGGTCTATTAAAAGCATCGAATGTGTTTTTGTAATGCTTTCTAATTCACGTTTCCAATAATTCAACGAGCCTGTTAAACCGTGTAGCAAAACGAGTTTGTTTTCTCCAGAACCTAATATTTCATAATTCAAGAGCGTTTCGTTGGCATCATAAGCTGGTTGCGTACCAATCTTGTAATGCTGATAGCCTGCAATAGCTACTACAGGTAAAATGAACACTATGAATATGAGTAATAAGGTCATTGTTTTAAAGTTGGTGTATTAATCGTTTTCTCAGTAACCAAAATTGGTATTTTACCATAGAGCCTATTGAATACCATACAGGCAGTCAAATCACCAGTTACGTTTACAGCAGTCCTGAACATTCCCAATAGTCTTTCTACCCCAATGATAATGATGATGCCTTCGGCCGGTATACCAACACTTCCCAAAACAGAAGCGAGTATAACAACGCCACCTCCTGGTATGGCAGGCGTACCAATGGAAGCAGCGACAATAGTTACAATGACCACTACAATATTGAGCAAGCTCATTTCCAGACCGTAAGCTTGAGCTATAAAAAGTGTTGTAATAGTCTGATAAAGTGCAGTTCCATCCATATTGACAGTTGCACCAATAGGAATTATAAAATTGCTAATAGTCTTGTCCACTTTTAGTTTTTCTTCAGCGGTTTTTAATGATAAGGGCATTACTGCCGCAGAACTTGTAGTAGAAAAAGCCAATAATTGAACATCCCTTATTTTTTTAAGAAAGTGCAATGGGTTTCTCTTTCCGAGAAGTACGATGAGTCCCAAGTAGAAAATTACCAATAACAGAAGGCCGAGAAGTACCACTCCAACATAATAGGTTAGACCTGACAATGAACTTAAACCAACACTAGAGGTAAGCTGCGCCATAAGACCAAAAACGGCGATAGGCACTAGAAGCATTGACCATTTTACCACCGTCATACAGACTTCCTGAATGGCACTTAAAAGAAGCTTTACTGGGCGCAGTAAAGAATCCTCAAGCGATAGCACAGCTACACCAATAATGATAGTGAAAATCACGATACTTAACATTTCACCACTAACCATAGATGCCAAAGGGTTTTCTGGAAGCAAGTTTGATATGGCATCTGGGATGGTTTCAAGACCAAAGGAAAGCTCTGAACTCTCCGTTGGGACAGCTGTAATTTCGTTATGTTCATCTAGAGCCTGCTGATGTAAAAAACGCCCAGGTCTAAAAAGTTGAGAAAGTATAACACCCAAACTTACCGAAACTATGGTCGTACCTAGAAAATATAAGAGAACGCCACCACCTAATTTTTTTAGACTGTCCTTATCATTACTTGCGATTCCGGTAATAATGGAAGCCACGATTAACGGAATCATAATCATCTGGACCAACTTTAGAAATAGAACACCAGGCAATGCCAGCCAATTCCCTGCGATATCAGCTGTTTCTTTAGTAATCCACCCATTTTGAGGACTTAAAAGCAAACCAAACCCAACGCCCAGAAATAAGGCGATGATAACCTTAAGCCATAGACGGCTTTCTACCAATTTAGAGAGGTAGTGATTGAATGATTTAAGTGATTTTATCTCTGTGTCGAACATTCTTTTTATTGTTATGCTATGCTAATTTTAGAATTCAAATAAACTTTCTGAACGGATTGTAGAACCTTCACTCCTTCGCCGAAGGGCTTTTGAAATGCCTTTCTTCCCAGAATCAACCCAGAACCACCAGCTCTTTTATTGATTACAGCTGTAGTTATTGCTTCCACTAAATCTGACTCCCCTTTAGAGCCACCTCCAGAATTTATCAGTCCTATTTTTCCCATATAGCAATTTGCTACTTGTAATCTGCATAAATCAATAGGGTGTTCTGTAGTGAGCGTTTCATACATTTCATCATCATATTTACCGAAATTAATATTCTTAAAACCAAAATTGTTGGTTGGAAGTTTTTGCTTAATAATATCTGCCTGTATGGTTACACCTAAATGATTTGCCTGACCGGTTAAATCGGCAGCAGCGTGATAATCGTCTTTTTCGGTTTTAAAAGCTTCGTTGCGCAGATAGCACCATAAAATAGTAGCCATACCTAAACTGTGAGCCTCTTCAAAAGCTTCGGAAATTTCCTTGAGTTGCCTGTTACTTTCCTCTGAACCAAAGTACACAGTCGCACCTACAGCAACCGCTCCCATATCCCAAGCCGCTTTGACCTTTCCAAAGAGAGTTTGGTCATATTTGTTGGGATAGGTAAGTAGTTCATTGTGGTTAATCTTAACGATAAAGGGAATTTTATGGGCATATTTACGAGCATTCAATCCCAATACCCCAAAGGTGGAAGCCACTCCATTGCATCCTGCTTCTATTGCCAACTTGATGATATTCTCTGGGTCAAAATAATCTGGGTTTTTATAGAATGAGAAAGCAGCACTATGCTCAATGCCTTGGTCCACAGGCAGAATGCTCAGATAACCTGTGCCACCTAAATTTCCGTGGTTATATAATTGTGAAAGACTTCGCAGAACCTGCGGATTTCTGTTACTTTGAGCAAATACCTTGTCTAGGCTTGTCTTACTAGGTGTTTGCAATTCGTCCTTGGTTATTTTTTCACAGACGTGTTCTAAGTAGAAGTCTGCTTTTTCCCCCAATAGTTCGGTAATATTTATGTCTGTTTTCATTTTGTTAATAATTAATAAATTCCTAAACTTTCATTTGTTTTGGCGATGGATTTTGCTCCATCGGTTTCAATTCCTGTAAGTGCGCGAATGGCATCAATTGTTTCAGGGATAACAATAGCTTGGTTATCGACCACGTAAGCATAAAAAAGTTCATCGCCCACCACCTTTAGCATATCTTCCCAAAGGGCTACTTCATACATATCGCCCCACGGTCTTCCCATATCCAAAAACATTTCCTTAATGGTGTTGTTGGACACCAACCCTTGGTCATATCGAATCAATTTAATACGGCTTGACGTTTTAAAGGCATTTAGCACTTCTTCTTTTGAGGCTTGTTTTTTCAATTTCACATTCCAATAGTGCATATGGCTTAAGGTTTCTGGAACTTTTACTGCGGCAGTGATGACATCCAAATCAGGATCCACACTTTTAGCATCCGGACCTTGGTGACTTGGGATATCTTTTTCTGGCACCATTGTATTCATAATACCACCTAAATGGCTTTCCCAAGGGTCAGTAGCTCTTCTTAAAAGTGTCCCCCTGGCGTAATCCAATAAGTCAGCTCTTTTTAAGGCAGTTAAAGTTCTTAAGATAGAAGTGGTATTGCAAGAGACTACTCTGGTCGCATCCTTATTTAACGCCGATTTATAATTATTTTCCGCACTAAAGGAATGCCCTGTGGTTTCGTGTTTTTCACCACCCTGGACAATGAACTTTATACCTTGTTTTTTATATATTTCCACATTCTTTGCCGCTATATTTTTTGGGGTACAATCAACCACCAGGTCCACTTTATCCAACAGGTCCTGCAAGCTGCCCTTTACCGAAATGCCGGAAACCTTCATTTGTTTTTCGGCTTCGGTGGTTGCCGCATAGATATTATACTGTTTTCTCACGGCGTTCTGTATACGCCAATCACTAATGACATCGCAAACCCCGAAAAGGTTCATGTCATCTTGTAAATTAATGGCATCGGCTACTCTTTTTCCAATGACTCCGTAACCTATAACTGCAATGTTTTTCATATTTTTTTTATTTTAAGTTTTTCAGTGTTTTTAAAAAGTATAATCGAACCTATTGTACCAGCGATTAAAGAGGCAAATAGGATGCTAACCTTTGCGGTATAAATAAATTCTTCATTTGTAAATGCTAATTCATTGATGAATAATGACATTGTAAACCCGATTCCTCCTAAAAAGGCTATTCCGTATATTTGATTCCAATTAACCCCATCTGGTAGTTTGGCAAGTTTAAAAGCAACAAGTATTCTCGTAAAGGAAACAATGCCCACAAATTTTCCAAGAACCAAGCCTGCTCCTATTCCTAGGCTAACGGGGTTGAGTAATACTCTACCTACCTCTCCGTGTAGATGAATACCTGCATTTGCAAATGCAAAAAGTGGTAGTACCATAAAATTTACGATAGGGCTTAGCGATTTTTCTAACTTTTGGAGAGGAGTTTCGGCTTCTGAACTTGTTTTTTTGATTTCTTCCAATACTTCAAGTTGTTCGTTGGAAATAAGTGTTCCTTTTACAGGCTTTATTTTTATAAAACGTGCGTGTAGATTGCTCAAACGCTTCAGAAAAGTATCTTCTTTAATCTTTACTCTTCCCGGAATCGCAATAGCTGTAAGGATTCCGGCTATGGTAGGGTGAATGCCTGAAAAGAAGAAAGCCAGCCACACGCCCCCTATTCCTATAATGGCATAAAACCACGTTTTCCTAATGCCTGCATAATTGCCTATGATTAAAAGAGCAAAGAAGAGTAAGCCGTGAAATAAATCCATAGTAGAAATACCGGAGGTGTAAAACAGTGCAATTACCAATACGCCGCCTAAATCATCCACAACGGCAAGTGTTACCAAAAATACTCGCAGAGCTATAGGCAAACCTTTTCCAAAAAGTGCTAATACACCAAGTGAAAATGCGATGTCTGTCGCCATAGGAATTCCCCAACCTTGAGAAGCTTCACCAGCGGTATTAAAGAGAAAATATAATAAGGCAGGAAAAACCATACCTCCTATGGCAGCACCGATAGGAAGTATGGCATTTTGAGGAGTCGATAGTTTCCCGCCCAATATTTCACGTTTTAGTTCCAAGCCAACCTGAAGGAAGAACAATGCCATTAAGCCATCATTAATCCAAAGCAGAAGGGGTTCAGTAATTTCAAAACCACCTATTGTAAAGGAGATGTCCATTCTCATTAAGCTACGATATACTTCTTGCCAGGGTGAATTGGCCCATACCATTGCTACAATAACCGTAATGAGAAGCACAATACCTGTGTTATTCAGGCCTTTTGAAGTGGCGCTGAATACACTCTGTATTCCGCTATATGTTTTCTTCTTCAACATTACTAATTCACGTTTTTGACTTCCTCTTTATTTTCCTTTTTTGGCGTTGTTTGTGAATTTTTTGGTTTAAAATTTCTAATAATCAGGCGGTTGCTCTTTTCATAAGTGAAATAGCTTACCGCCCAATTAAAACCAACCATCAATCTATTTCTAAAACCGCTTATGGACATAAGGTGCACAATAGACCATAGCAACCAAGCGAAATAACCTGCAAACTTGAATTTGCCTAAATCGGCCACTGCCTTGCGTTTTCCTACTGTCGCCAAAGAACCCTTGTCTTTATATTCGAAAGGTTTTACACTTTCATTTTTAATAATTTTTAGTAATGAATTACCCAACCATTTGCCTTGTTGAATTGCTGCCTGCGCTACTTGTGGATGTCCTTTTGGTGTCTCTTTATTAATTATGGCCGCTATATCGCCTATGGCAAAAATGTTTTCGTAGCCTTCTACCATTAAATATGAGCCGGTTTTTATACGGTTGCCCTTGACCACGTATTTTTCATCTATGCCTTTTGGGAACTGCCCTTTTACACCCGCTGTCCAGATTAGGTTTTTGGTTAAAATGGTCTTATCACAATTTGTGATAACCTTTGAGCCATCATAATCACTTACAGATTCATTGAGTAATACTTTTACATTCAAATCTTCCAAATATTTCAGGGTTTTGGCTGATGCTTTGTCTGACATCGTGCTCAAAAGCTCATCAATGGCTTCTATTAAATAGATGTTCATTATAGAGGAAGGGTATTCTGGATAGTCCTTGGGAAGAATGTATTTACGGAATTCTGCCAAAGCTCCTGCCATTTCCACACCAGCCGGACCACCACCTACTATAACGAAATTGGTTAGGGCATCCCGCTCATCATCATCACAGGTTATGGCTGCCTGTTCCAGATTTTGCAACATCATATGACGGATATTTAGGGAATCACGAATGTCTTTCATCCCAAGACTATGCGACTCGACGTTATCCATCCCAAAAAAGTTGGTGGTTGTACCCGTAGCCAACACTAAATAATCGTAATAAACTCTTCCTTTGGAAGTTATAAGTATATTTGAAGAAGGTTTAATTTCTTCAACTTCCGCCAAACGAAACACCACATTTTTATAGCCATTGAATTGCTTTCTGAACGGAAAGACTATGCTATCAGGTTCCAATGCGCTTGTAGCCACTTGGTACAGCAAAGGTTGAAATTGGTGAAAGTTATTTTTATCGAACAAAACCACCTGTACCTCTTTGTTCTTTAGTTTTTCTACTAACGCCAAACCTGCAAACCCTCCACCAATAACAACTACACGAGGTGATTTAGTATCGGGAAGGCAGATTTCATCTGCTACCATACAAGTGGAGTCCATTGTGTAGTTATGTGAGCTATTACTTTTCATATAATAATTTTAACTATTGACAGCAGGTTCAATTTTGGTCTTTTTCTTTCACAATTAGTACCGAACACTTGGCGTGGGTTGCCAGATATTGTGACACAGAACCCAATAAGAAACGTGAAAATGCGCCTTGCCCTTGCGAACCGACGACTATTAAATCTGCATTAAAAGCTTCCGCTTTTTCTAATATCTCTCGTTTTGGAAGACCACTCACAACATTTTCGGTTATTTTTAGTGCGCTGTTTTTACTTTTTAATGCTTTAGCTGCATCTGAAACAATTTTATCACCTAATTTTTGAGCACCACTTATAAATTCTTCGTAGTAATTATTCAAACTACCTCCTGTAGCCATTAACTCTGGACCAAGTGCAGTTGGAAATTCATAAACATGCATAATGCAAATTTCAGTACTTGGTGGCAAAGTCATTTCGTTAAGGGTATCAACAGCTACTTTGCTAAAACTTGAACCATCTATGGCTAACACTATTTTCATCATTTTTACATTTTAATTATTTTAAACACTTGGGAAAGAAAAGTAAAGCGAGATAAAAACTAATCATGTTAAAAATTATCATTAACTATCGCTCACTTTTCTATACACCAAGCTTATTTATAAAAGTATTTGCTTCTTCTTTAGAAGAGAAATAATAAACACTTCCTTTGCTTTTATCTTGTACAATAATAGCCAACGCTTTATCTACTTTTATTTTGTTCAGTGGATTGGTGCCAAAACGGACATCATCTAGGTTTTTTTGCAGCTTTTCTACACAATTATCGCAACAGCCATAATAGGTTACACCATTTACATCTATGGCTATTTGGGGAACACCCATAAACCTATCGTTGACCATACAGACTTTTTCATTAGGAACAATTTCATAGTTCTGTATAGAAGCAGTAGCCTCATTGGTCAATTCGGAAGTTTTTATAGCATTTAGTGATGTGCTTTCATCTATTCCTTTTTTCTTATTGGAACAGGATAGAATCAATACTGATAGTAATAAAAGCACTAATGCGCTTATAGATAATTGATATATTTTACGCATTGGGACTTTAATTATAGCAGCTTGAGTGTCGCTGTCATTTTGATTTGAATGCATTTGTTTCATTTATTATGGGTTTTGATTAATTATAAGATTTGTGTAATTGCGTAAGTTTTCGCCAATACAGATGTTCGTATAGTCCAGACCAATACATTCCAAAAGTGAAGGCAAACAATAATTCTTCAATAGGGATGCCTAAAACAAGAATATGAGTTAAGTTGTCTAGATTCCAATACAGCTCTACATATTGAGGGTAGAACGGAAGGATGCTTCCAAAGTATATGAAATACAGTATGGTAAACAAAATCCCCCCAACCCATATTTTTCCTTTTAAATCAGGGCGACAGTACAAGGTTGCCAAACCACCCAAAAACATTGCAATGATGCCGCAATAGATATGGTTAAGAGTGGTGAAAAGACTAAAAATGATAAATACAATTGCAGGAACAAAAAGTATATAAATATGTAGCTTATGTCTTTGATGACTTCGCTCGGTATGAGGCATATTTATATAGTGTTTTTTAAATATGAGGTTATACAATACCGTCCCAATACCGCCAATAGCAAAAGAAAATATAAGGCTCTCAATATCAAAGCCTGTTCTTTCAGCTAAATTAAATAGGGAAGGAGGAAACCAATATTCAGGCACAAACAAGGGTTCTGTTAAGCCAAAGGGCATAGTAATTAGGCTCATTTTAAGCATTTCTTTCCTATACCCCTTTTTTGACAAATAGATGATTGCCCAAAGTGCGAGAATAATTAGCGACCATATAAACCAGATGTACTGCATAAATCCTATTTAACTCTCTTATTTTTTAATCTTTATTTGCGCATTATAAAAAGCGCCAATACAGGCACCTATTAGCCATCCTAAAATGAATATCTGTACTATTCCCAAACCAGCTTCCCATAGTGGCACATCCATCCTGATAATACTTGTGGTATCCAAGCCGTGCAATAGGCTGTTGAAAAATTCGATAGTGGCTTCTCGACCTGCTGTTGACATAACTATCATACAGCCTAAGTAAATTAGTGCCCCCGTAAGACCGAAAGCAAATCCGAGTTTTTTTACGTTTAATCGATACATAATTTTAAAGTTTTGAGTTAGTTGTCTGATTTTAATATCTTTTTTGATTCCTCAAATTCTTCCTTGGATATTTCGCCTTTTGCAAAGCGGTTTTTAAGAATATCCAGTGGGCTGTCCTTCTTTGTTTTTTGATAAGGGATATCTGCTGGGATAAAGAATATCCAAGCCAATAAAATAATCCATATAATCCACCATATTAGGTGCATACCTCCAAAATGTCCTTCGTAAAAATGCATAATTTTTGGTTTTAAGTTGTTGTTAATTTAATTCTGTAATTGTATAACCATTGAGCCCATCAAGTTGCTTTTGTAATTCGGCAACAGAAAGTGCTTCATTCATCGTGATAAGTGCAGCACCTTTTGGTGCCAAAAAGATCTCTGCTTTTTCTATATTGGGATGTTCTTCTAAAGTCTTTTTTACTCTTGATACACATCCACCGCAGCTGATTCCGCTTATTTGAAATTTTTGTTTCATTATTTTGTATTTAATGATGATGGTGTCCTTTGTCTTCATCTTTTCGTTCTGTTTTAGACACCTCATTACTGTGTTCGTGTTCTTTTTGTCTATTCTGTGAATGATTATGTCCACCGTGACGATGCGAACCGTGAGGCATAAATAAATGACAAGCAAACATAAACAGGATGAATATGAAGAGAGAAGAACTGTTTCCGATACCAATTGATGGTGCGAAAAAGATGAACAGTAGTGGTAATCCACAACCGATGACCATCCATATCCAGTGATTATTTTTCATTGTTTTTGATTTTAAAGGTTAAAATTAATGATGTTCGGTATGGTCTTCTTTGGTTGAGCTATCCATATTGTCCATCTTATTCATTCCCTGCATATCCATACCTTTTTCGCTCATCATTTTTGAGCAGGATTCCATACAGTCCTCGCTCATCATCCCTTTTTCGTGCATCATTTTCATCATTGTTCCCATCATTTTGCCGTCATTCATCATTCCGTTCATCATTGAGTGCATCATCGTACTGTCTGTCATCATCATTTGCATTCCTTCTCCTTGCATCATAGAGCCCATCATTTTTTTATTGCCCTGCATCATTTGCATTGCGTGTTGGTTGCCGTGCATACTTTCCATAAACTCGGTCATATAGTCGAGATTTTTAGTAATGGCATTAAAAACTTCTGTGCGAGTTTCAGGATTTTCCAGTACATCTTGAGGGTCTGCTTGTTGATTGCAACTGTTTAAGCTTACAAGACCAACAATCGATATAAAAATTACTAGTGTTTTCATAGTTTTCTGTTTTATTGTTTTAAACATTTATTTTAATTTTTATAAACCCATTCCCAATACCTGATTAGGTTTTAGGGAGGGAATGGGTTATCAGCTATTAATTGGCAGATTTTAAAAAGGTTTCAATTTTTGTTATTTCCTTTTCAGTAAGATTTGCCCTAACTCTCATATGAAGACTGATAGTTGACCAATCAGTGTCATTATAATCTGCAGGAGAGGGTGCCAAATGACATCTATTACAAGCTTCTCCCCACAATTGAGCGCCAGATTTTTCAATTTTAAATTCTTCCTCAACGTCTGTTGCAGCTGTATAAGTGTCTTTTGTTGAAGAACAACTCACTATTATCCCTCCTGTAATAAAGAGCATTAATCCTGCGATAAATATTTTATGTATTGTTTTCATAATTTTTTAGTTTTAATGAATAATTAAAATCCAATCGCCCAGTGTATATAAAATCCATTGACCGTGCCGCCACCGTCATGGCCACCAGCACTTTCTGTTGTCTGGTAAGTCATTTTTATAACCGATCTCCAGGTCAACCAATAATTTAAACCAAAAGCGTATTGATCAGACTGTTCTTCCCATTCGGCACCTTCAGGTGCATTGTAGTTTGAGTATCTCCCGACTAATTCCAGTTTTTTTAAAAAATCACTTTCTGCCATGGTTGGACGATAACTTAATTGTGTATAGAAAGAGTTGCTTTTATTATCGAAGGTATATTCTTCTTCTACATCATCCTCTATCTCAATATAAGTTGCATCATCAATATTGGAATTATTGTACTGTCCTTTTATATCAATAAATCCACCAATTGCAGGTATTTGTTTTATAAAAGCAAAATCAATTGCATATAAGAACGCTCCAACATTTTCATATTCTGAATCTCTAGTGCCAGCTTTGCTTGTTGAATATGTAGAAAAACCTATTTCAGTTGAAGAATCTGCAAAAGGCAATAACCCAATTCGTCCTCCAAAAGCTTTACTGTTATTATTGTCTTCAAAGTTTTGAAACAGAAGCATACCTGCCTCTTCTGGTTCTTCACTGCCGTCTTTTAAACGTGGGCCATTGGTAGAATAAACGGAATAATTCAGTTTTGGACCACCAAGATCAAAAGCACCACGAAGTTCCACGCCGATGCCTGATGATGGGGCAATGCCATCATGGCCATAGCCTAGAGGTACTGTAGGCAGCCTGTTAATCCATGAAGGATGTAATCGTTCCATAAACGTTCCAAAAGGAAGTAAAAATTTACCAGCCCGAACCGTCATGTTCTTATTTAAAACATACATGACATTGGCATATTCCAGTCCAACTTCAAGTTCGTTACCTTCTAGTCCAAATTCAAGCTCAGCCTCAAATATCAATTTATCTGAATGTTTGAATAAGAAAATAGGTGCAAACGCAGAACCAACATAGGATGATTCTGTTTCTTCATCACTACTTAAAGTGTTTAGCCCTGTATGACCATAACCTCTAATCATAAACTGGGTCTTACTAGGTTTAAATGGTTCAGAAGTTTTAGTACTATCGGTCTCAAAGTCATTGTAGGTCTGACCATAAGATATATGACCAATGCCTACTATCATTGTTAATATGAATAGTTTTTTCATTGTTTTAGAGTTCTTATATAATTAATAATTTCCCAGCGTTTTTTTTCTGGAATTGACGTTTTGTAACCAGCCATAGGTGCTCTTCCTTCAGCAATTTTCCAAAAAATAGCACCATCGGTTTGAGATTGAACTGCTTCACTGGTTAAATCTGTTGGTTTTGGAGTGAGGCCAGCTCCTCCCATACCATCACCTTTCCCTTTTGGGCCGTGACATACGAAACACATAGCTTTGTATAACTTTTTGCCAGAGGCAGCTGCGTTGGCATCACCTTTTAAAGGATTTACTATTTTATCAGCACTAGCTGGAGCTACCCATTTTTTTTGCTGTATTGCTACGTATTCGGTTTTTGGAACGTAAGTAAAACTCACGAGTAGTGCATATAGCACACCCGAGAGTGTTAAACTGATTATGATTTTTTTGGTTTTCATATAGTTATATTTAGAATTATTAAATTTAATTGCCTTGCAAACTTTTTATCTGCATAACTTTCGTACTTATCTATATAATTTCATCATAGAAATTTCGTTTCCATTTTTCTGTATTCTTATAATCGGTCATACTCATTCCAACGACTTCCTTAAATTGTCTTGATAAATGATTTACACTACTGTAATCCAGTAAGTAGCCTATATCTGAAAAAGAAAGTTGCTTAAGTTGAATGAGTTCTTTGACTTTCTCTATCTTCAATTTGATAAAGTATTTTTCAAGGGTGGTCTGTTCATTGGCTGAAAATAATTTGCTCAATGTCTTGTAGTCCTTATGAAGACTTGACGCCAATAGTTCAGATGTTTTTACTTTAATATGTAATGGGAGCTCTTGCAATTGCTCGATTAGAATAATCTTCATTCTTTCGACGAGCATTTCTTCTTCCTTTTGGACGATTTCAAAATCATTGGCGTGAAGTACGGTTGTAACGGCTTCAAGAATTTCTTTGCTTGTTTTTTTAGGTGCTTCTACCAATAATCTTCCTAATTCTAATGAAAGCACAGTTACTCCTAGTTCCTGTAATTCTTGCTTAATAACTTTTAAGCACCGACTACAGACCATATTTTTGATTAAAAATTCTTTAGGTACACTCATAATCTATTATGTGTTTTTGTGCATTGCGCTCAATGGGTTAAAATGTTTTGCTATGTTTTAATTATGTAAAAAAATGTTGTTGAGAAATGGGTACAGCAATATGTAGCCAGAAGCAACGCTTCGGCCATTGTCGTAAATGCAGGTGAGGAAATTCAACCTGCTATGTAGAAAATCAAATTAAATAAGTCTCGTGTAGAATTTGTATGTCCTTGGATAACAAGGGCGGCCTATATTGTTTAAAAGGAACTATATTTTTCTCTAGCCCTTCAAATAAATTTACATAGACGTAAAAAAAAGTATTTAGAAAAATTATGGTTTCGGCCTCAAGTTTGGTATTGGCCTTTTTAATGGTATCGTCTCCCGTTTTTACAAAAGATTGATTACTACAGCAATCTTTTTCTTGTAGCGTAGTGCATTGTTTTGTAGGTTCCTTTTTCTTTTGAACCTTCTCTGCGCAGACTTTTGCTTTGCCTATCAGGGACATATCGACTAGTTTATTACAGCAAAAGTGCATATCTACCGTAAAAGAAGAAGTAGAAAGCAGTATTAAAGCTGCTAAAAAGAAGGATATTATTTTAGAAAAAAAAGATTTCACATTATAAAATTAATGATTCTATATCAAATTTTTTAAAAATATGTTAAAAAATTAGTTTTTGAACTTATTTTTTCGTTTCGACTGAAAATAAGTTTAATGTTACGAATGTAATATAGATGATTAATAAAAAATATGACTTTTATCATCTAATGCAGATTAACTCAAAATCTATATTCGATAGAAAAATTAAACCCGAAAGGATGACCAGGACGTAATCCTGCCGGAACCCTCGATACTGCGTACGTTGTATTAAAAAGATTTATAATATTTGAAGACAGGGTAAAGTTCTCATCAATAAAATAGCGGGCAGACAAATCCACTATGAAATTTGAATCTACTTTAAAGTTTGCTGGGATTGGTCCAGAACCTGCTTTTGTTCTGAAAGCACTTGTGTATCGTGAATTTACATTTACATCAAACTTTCTGTGCTTCAACCCTAATGACGCGTTTAATTGATTTTTTGCAATATAGGGTATCTCGTCGCCTATGGTGACTATGCCGTAAATGTCTTCATTACTGTCAAAACTGGTTAAAAATTCAGTATCGGTAAGTGTGTATGATACGGATAAGGGAAGCTGAAAACTACTACTTTGTTTATGCAGCAGGTTGTAATTAAGTAAAAACTCAATACCGCTTACACGAACTTCACCTGCGTTAAATTGGTCAAGGCTTCCTGTGCCGCCTGTTGCTGCCAAATCGCTTCCGAGCAAATTTTTATAATCATTGTAAAAACCAACAAGTTCCCCTTGAATTCCCTTGAAATTAAATCGTGTGCCAAATTCGTAATTGATGCTCTCTTCTGCATTTTGACCTGGGGTATTACTTGGCGGCGAAAAGCCTTTATGTACACCACCAAATATTGAAAGGTCATTACTGAACCTATAATTAGCCCCAATTCCAGGAATCCAGACATCTACTTCGTTTTCTCTAATCGATAGGTCTTGACCAGTTCGTGAAGGGTCGTCTGTCCCATAATCTGTACGGGTCAAAGTGATGTTTTCATAGCGCAACCCTGGGGTCAAGGTCAAATTTTCAATTTTTACCGTGTACAGTAAATGTGCTGCCAGTGCTTTGGCACTGCTTATACGGTTAGCATCTGTTCCTTTTTCGCCAACGGTAGTCCGTATCAATTCTTGGTTTTGAAAAGCATATCTATCCACCCATTGAAACCTGTCCTCGTCATCTTCGTGATAGCGTATGCCTGCTTCTAAACTTTGCAGCAAGTTATTTCCCCATTTTAATGTTGCAATGGATTGAATTCCGTTTGAGGTATAAGTTCTATTGTTCGCTTTAATGCCCAAAACATCTGTTTGGGTGTCTTCGTTGCCCAAAAGGGTTTGATATTCTGAAGGAAAATTTTCTGGTGAAGATAAGATATTGTTAATACTTACACGT
Organism: Flavobacteriaceae bacterium; assembly: GCA_002694465.1. Classification (GTDB taxonomy): domain Bacteria; phylum Bacteroidota; class Bacteroidia; order Flavobacteriales; family Flavobacteriaceae; genus Halomarinibacterium. The sequence continues at coordinate 64,053 of NZMG01000053.1, forward strand.
TCGCCCAAATTGACATCATCCAATTTATACCAATTCCGTTTAAATCTATTGAGATAGCCTGTGGTCCTTATATCAAGTGATGGTGACAAACGGATAAAATGGGTAAGCTGGTACTGTTGGTGTTCGGCATTCATCACATCCTCGGCAGATGCTCTGTACCTTCTAAAGGGATTCTCTTCAAAATCTTCATCGGTCAATCCCAAGTAAGTTTCGTTTGCATTTTCTTCAGAATATTGGATTTTAAATGTCAAGGACTGATATATTTTTGCATCCAAATTTGTATTTACTCTAAATTTAGCCATATAATCTGTCTTATCGAAACCCGTGTTGCCCCCGCCGTCTAAATCCTTAAAACCATCAGAACTGTAGTTGAAATAATCCGTCACAAACCCAAAATTCTTAAAACTATTGCCTAATACCAATTGGGTGTTTTTTGAATCATAATTTCCTGCGGTAATCGATGCTTTCCCAGAAAATCTTTCCGGTATACGAGAGGATATCATATTTATGGCACCACCAGTGGTGTTGGGGCCGTACTGTATTTGGCTGCTTCCTTTTAACACCTCTATAGCTTCCATTCTGCCGATAGTAGGAAAATAGTAGGCAGCTGGTGCACTGTAAGGGGCAGGCGCAATCAACACACCATCTTCCATTAAATTAATTTTGGCGCTACGCTCGGGCGAAGTACCCCGTAGACTAATATTTGGGCGTAATCCAAATCCATCTTCTTCGTAGATGTTGATGCCTGGAACAGTCTGCAAAACTCTATTGATATTGGTGTAAGAGAACTTTTTTAAGTCTTCATTTGAGATATAAGTTGCAGAACCCGTTTTGTTCCGTGCCTCAAATTTACTACCCAATAATGCATTTCCCGTAACGACGACTTCCTTAAGTCGCTCGGTTTGTTGTGTAGTTGAATCTTTTTGTTGTGGGTTGGTTTGTGCTAATGCTGTACCATAAAATACTAAGGTAACCATCAAGTAAAGCAAGAATTTCATTTAAAAATTTATTTAGAATGATTATAAATAGAGCGCAAATGTAGTATCCTAACACATAAATTCCAACTTATTTAGAATAATTCTTAATAATATTTTTTAACTTGATTGTTCTCAATGTTTTAGACTATCACAAAGAAAATAGTTATAAATAACCCTTAAATTAGACCACTGTTGTAGTCTAAATTATTTGTTAAATTAACCAACTCTATTTATTTTTTTATAGCTTTGCATAATTAATGAAGAAGATTTTTTATAAAATATCATCCTTTTTTATGGCACTATTAGTGCTATTATCAAGCACATCTTTCACAATCGAAAGTCATTATTGTGGTGATATTTTAGTTGATGCCTCATTCTTAGGAACGGCCAAAACCTGTGGTATGGAAGTACAGAAAACTTCCTCTTCAACAGATTGTGACATTACAAAGAAAGATTGTTGTAGTAATGAGCAATTGCTAGTTCAAGGTCAGGACACCTTAAAGATTTCCTTCGATAAATTGGAAAAGGAACAACAGCTATTTGTTGTTGCATTAGTTCAATCTTACATATATTTATTTGAGTCTAACGAAGCGAAAATAAAGTCATTTAAAGACTATTCGCCACCACCCTTAATAAGGGATGTTCAAGTTTTAGACCAAACTTTCCTAATTTGAAAGCATATTTATGATTAATTACCATGCTAATAATATAGCATGGTAATAGGTATTTATTGCCCTTGGAACAATTATAATATTTCCAACACAATAATCTCATAATATGCTTAATAAACTCATAAAATACTTTTTAGAGAACAAACTAGTTACAGTTCTCATTTTAATAACTTTAATTACTTGGGGAGTTGTTACTTCTCCCTTTAATTGGAACACAGGTTTTCTACCAAAAGATCCCGTACCGGTCGATGCCATTCCTGATATTGGAGAAAACCAACAAATCGTTTTCACACAATGGCCTGGGCGTTCTCCACAGGATATCGAGGATCAGATTTCCTATCCAATGACTACCTATTTATTAGGAATACCAGGAGTAAAAACCATTCGTAGTTCTTCCATATTCGGGTTCTCCATGATCAATATTATTTTTGATGAGCAAACCGAGTTTTACTGGTCTCGATCCCGGATTTTGGAAAAATTGAATTCACTCCCCGCAGGCCTGTTGCCCGATGGTGTAACCCCAACATTAGGACCTGACGCCACAGCATTAGGGCAAGTATATTGGTATACGCTGGAAGGTAGGGATAAAAATGGCAATCCCACTGGTGGTTGGGACCTGCACGAAATTCGTACCGCACAGGACTTTTATGTAAAATACGGTTTAAATGCCGTTGAAGGGGTTTCAGAAGTGGCTTCCATAGGTGGTTATGTACAAGAATATCAAATAGATGTAAATCCTGATGCCCTTAAAGCCTATAACATTCCCTTGCATAAGGTTATGCAAGCCGTTCAAAAATCAAATAGGGACGTAGGTGCAAAAACCATAGAAGTCAATCAGGCGGAATATTTGGTAAGGGGCTTGGGGTACATCAAGAAAACTGAAGATATAGAAAAAGCGGTTGTTGCCGTACAGGATAACGTTCCTGTGCGTATCAAAGACATAGGAGTGGTCAGTTTAGGTCCCGCTACACGAAGGGGAGTACTTGATAAAGGGGGTGCAGAAGTTGTTGGGGGTGTTGTAGTGGCTCGTTACGGTTCCAATCCTTTGGCGGTCATCAACAATGTCAAGGATAAAATCAAGGAA
>NZMG01000054.1 GCA_002694465.1 Flavobacteriaceae bacterium
AGATTGGAAGTTTTTGAATAACAGAATTTGAATAAGATTCCTCATTTTATTCGGAATGACACTGTCATTCAGAGCGAGCGATGCGAAGCGAAGAATCTTATTGAAGAGATTCCTCATTACATTTGGAAGGACAGTTTGCGTTCTTTTGTCATTCAGAGCGTAGCGAAGAATCTTATCCAAAGAGATTCCCTGTCTGTTGTCAGGCTAGCTTTTCCTGCCTGCCGGCAGGCAGGTTTGTTTCTTTTTTCAGCAATGGAAAAAAGAAAATATAATGAATCAACAATTCACTCCACAAAAACGACAATTCAGTAAAACCCTTTTTAAAAAGAAAGCAATTGCATAGATATTTGTCCTATCAATTAAAAACAAACAGTTATGCAAACCGTATTACACTTTCTAACCTTACTTCTAACAGGAATGTTGCTTCAAGCACAAAATACCGTAGAAGTTACTATGACCCATTTTGGTACTAACGATGGTAAAGCCCGCGTTGGACTTTACAACCAAGCCGAAGACTTTTTAAACAAAGAATTTAAAACCCTCGAAACGGTTATTGTTAACCAAAAAGCTACCGTAGCCTTTACTGATGTTCCTGATGGTATGTATGCCATATCTTGTTACCACGATGAAGACAACAACGGGCAGTTAAACATGCGCTTTGGGATGATTCCTATTGAAGATTATGGCTGCTCTAATGGTGCCAAAGGATTCTTTGGCCCTCCTAAATGGGAAGATGCCCAATTTGAAGTAAAAGGGGGCGAAGTAAAGTCCATTGCCATTAAACTGTAACAACGTTAGGAATTCGATTTCAACTTTTATAATTTCACATAATAGATACCATTATGAAAAAACTACTCTTTATTGCCATTGCTTTTGTTGCCTTTACGGGCTTTTCACAAAGCAAATACGAACAAGGAATGGAAAAAGCCTTCGACCTTTGGAAAAACAACCAACCTTGGGAAGCTGCCAATCTATTCGAACGTATAGCACAAGCCGAACCGGACAACTGGCTGCCTCCTTTTTATGTCGCACAGATTAATGTAATTTATAGCTTTTCTGAAAAAGATGAGGATAAACTAACCGCGCAATTAAAGAAAGCGCAAGACTTTTTAAATGATGCCAAAGCTATTTCCAAAGACAACGCCGAAATACTTGTCGTACAAGCACAACTATATACAGCCTGGGTGGTGTTCGATGGTGCCAAATACGGAATGACCATGTCTCCTAAGATTAACCAACTTTACCAAGAAGCCTACAAATTGGAACCCGAAAATCCAAGAGCCGCCTTTGGGAAAGTAGAATGGGAATTAGGAACCGCTCGTTGGTTTGGGCAAGACACAAAACCTTTTTGCGAAGACTTAAAGAAAGCCGTTGCATTATTTGATACCTACGAGCCTAAAGGGCAATATTACCCTAGCGGGGGTGGCGAATACGCAAGACAATCCTTAGTACAAAACTGTAAAGAAGAATAATGAAGATACGTAAAGAAATAGGCAAAGCATTTTTTGTAGGGGTACTCATCTTTATTGTGGTAGGTGTTATCGAATACCTCAACGGCTGGGAGATTTCTTCAGGGAAAGAACTAGTCATCCGTTTTGTTATTAATCAGGTGTATTCGGTATCCCTCTATATGGCCAATGCCTTTTTCTTTTACTTTATTATTACACGTTACAAAAATGAATGGTTTAAAATCCAACACCTTGCAAAGGGAATTTTGGGTTCTATCGCTATTTCATTAGTAACCATTTTCTTATTACGGATTGGGGGTGCGATTCTTTTTGAAGGAGTTTCTATTTCAGAATTTATTGACAACGAACGCCCTGTTTTTTACTATGTCACCTTACTTATTTCGGTAGTCGTTACAGGTATTTTTTACGCCGTCTATTACTACCGCTATATACAGGAACGAAAGGTAAAGGAACAGAAAATCATTGCAGGGACGGCTTCGGCGCAGTTTGATGCATTAAAGAATCAATTAGATCCGCATTTTCTATTCAATAGTTTAAATGTGCTTACCAGTCTTATTGAGGAAAACCCAGATGCCGCCACCCGATTTACCACGTCGCTTTCCAAAGTGTACCGCTATGTGTTGGAACAGAAAAACAAGGAACTAGTGACTGTGGAAGAGGAATTAAAGTTTGCGCAATTGTATATGTCCTTACTTAAAATGCGGTTTGAGGACAGTATTATTTTCGATATTCCGGAAACCCTCTCCAACCCCGAAGCTAAGGTAGTACCGCTATCGCTTCAGTTATTGTTAGAGAATGCGGTAAAACACAACCAAGTGACGCCAGCCAATAAATTACATATTACCATCTATGAAGAAGACGGAAACCTAATTATTAAGAATAACATTCAGCTTAAAAAAGTAATGAAAGAAAGCACAGGAGTGGGACTTCGCAATATCCACCAACGATATCATCTGTTGACCCATCGTCCTGTTTCAGTAAAACAAAACGAAAAAGATTTCTGGGTAACCATCCCGTTACTCACACAAAAAGCTACTACTATGACAACACAAAACGAATATATTTCAGCAAAACGATATGAGCGTGCTAAGAAGCACGTAGAAGAATTAAAAGGATTTTACATCCACTTTACCATTTACCTTATTATGGTGCCTGTATTTATATTTATAAACATAAAATCTACAGGGTTTCCTTGGGCTATTTTCCCAATTGTAGGATGGGGAATGGGGGTAACAGGACACGCTATGGAGGTATTTAATTGGAATCCTTTTCTCGGCAAGAACTGGGAAGAGCGTAAGATTAAGGAGTTAATGAAGGACGATGAGTAACTTGGTATTAGGTAAAAGGAACCCAGCACCCAGCACCCAGCACCTAATCCAACAATTCAGAACACAAAAATGACAGTTCAGGAAAAGGGATTTTATACAAAGGATAGCAAATAGTAGTTTTACATTGAATTTAAATACGAACACCATGCAATTCGATACCAAAGAAAATAGAGAAAACCGATACTTACGTGCGAAAGAGCAAGTAAAGGAAATAAAGAAATTTTACACCAGCCTTTTTTTCTACATCGTGTTTATAGGCTTTTTAGGTTGGCTTAATTATTATACAAACGAGTGGCGCTACGCCTGGTTTTTATGGGCAGCCTTTGGATGGGGAATAGGACTTGTATTTCAAGCAGCAAAAGCCTTTAACTGGACTCCTTTCTTAAATAAAAATTGGGAAGAAAGAAAGATTAAAGAACTTATGGATAAAGAAGATCAATTCACCAACGACCGTTGGCAATAAAAGCAGTTATATGGAATCTAACAGTTATAAAAAATACGAAGAAGCTCAAAAGCGAGTAAAGAAAATTAAAGACTTTTATGGTCATATAATTCTTTTCCTTGTTATTGTTCCGATTGTCTTTATCGTTCGGTTCTTTTTGCTACCCCAAATGGGTATCGTAAGTAACGAAGAAGGGTTCAACAATTGGCTCAATTGGAATACCTATATTTTTCCCATTATGTGGTTAATGGCAATAGGAATTCATGCACTTACTGTATTTAAGCCTAGAAAAATAAAAGACTGGGAAGAGAAAAAGATACAAGAACTTATCGAAAAAGAAGAGCAAGAAGCAAATCAACATTGGAAATAAAAAAGATGGAACCGTATAAAGAAGATAAATACGAAAAAGCTCAAAAAAAGGTAAAAGAAATTAAAGGGTTTTATACGCACCTCACCGTCTATATACTCATTAATACATGTATAATCTTAATACAATTAGGCGTCTTTAGCGGAAAATTTGTAACCGGAATGCCACTATGGGGCTATTTTACGACACCTTTCTTTTGGGGAATAGGCTTGGCTTTTCACGCATTATATGTATTTAAAGATAAATTTAGCCTACTAAAGAATTGGGAAGAACGAAAGATTAAAGAGTTTATAGAAAAGGAAGAAAAAGAGTTTAAAAACAACTTCGATAAAGACTTTTAGAAGCTATGAATGTGATCATCATTGAAGACGAAAAGCCCTCAGCAAGACGCCTTGAGCGAATGCTGGAAAGACAACAAGTAACTGTGAACACCATGCTTCACAGTGTTGCTGAAGCGGTGGAATGGTTTCATAATAATCCGCACCCCGATTTAATATTTTTAGACATCCAGTTAAGCGACGGATTGTCCTTCGAGATTTTTGATGCTGTGGAAGTAAAGAGTGCTATTATATTTACAACGGCATTTGACGAGTATGCCTTGCAGGCCTTCAAATTAAACAGTATCGATTATTTATTAAAACCAATCGATGAAGACGAATTGGCTACGGCAGTTACGAAGTACCAAGAACGTATGCCACAGCAACAAAACGTTCAACTCAATTTTGATGACATAAAAAAACTACTTACCAACCCGGTAGAACGGGAATACAAAAAACGATTTACCACCAAGATAGGGCAGCACATTAAAATGATTCCTGTAGATGAAATCGAATGTTTCTACAGCGAAAACAAAGGAACCTATGCCCATACCTACGAAGGACGCGATTACCTATTAGACACCACCTTAGAACAACTAGAAGATGAACTCTCACCCGAAGTGTTCTTCCGTATTAACCGAAAGTTTTACGTAAACATCAACGGTATAAAAGATATTATTAGCTATACCAATAGCAGACTCCAACTAAAACTACAAAGCTATAAGGAAGATGAGGTGATTGTAGCCAGAGAACGCGTGCGTGATTTTAAATTATGGTTAGAGTAGGATAGGAGTTAAGACCGTCTAGGTTCCATTTTCATATTAATCTTTATTTCCCCATCTACAATCATTCGTATATAGTAGGCTTTATTTTGATACACAGAGACATCAAACTTAAACTCCATTTCGTGATATCCAGAGGTTACATTTGGGTTGTTATATAACTCCCGTATCACAATATTATCTTCATCAAACATCGCAATAGTGACAGCGCTGTCTTCACTAAAGGTAAATTTAAACCTACTTTCTGCTGCCCGTTTTATTAATCCATCATTTTCGTAATTGGTAGCATAATCAGTAGGGTCATATTCAGGAACAGGCACCCCCATAAGTCCAGCAACAAAAGTTTTTAGGTGTAAGGCCTCTTCGGCGTCAAAACCACTTATGGAATTTAAATCATTTCCATCGGTTAAGGTCCAAACCGCATACTGCCCAAGGGTATTATAGCTCCTTCGTTTTTGTATCTCTTCGGTAAGTTTTAGTAGCTTTTCTTCTGCCAAACCATCGGCATAAAAAAGGGTTTCTAAATTATTTCCCGAATTACTCGACTCAATACACATTCCATACAAGGGAAGTTCCTTGGTTTCCTGGACCTTTAAAGCAATTAATTCTTCTTTTACAATCACAATATCTTGTACCGTGCTATCTTCAGCTCGAAAGATCTGTCCATTCGGGATAGAAAATCGTAACGGATTCTTAGAAGTATTTGTAAAGGTAGCCCGTATAGGTTTGGTGTAATGAGTACTATTTTCATTTCCAGTAACCTTTAGTGTTATCCAGTTGTTTTCTAAAACAGAAGCAAGGTCATACACTTTGGTAGCATTAGGATTTTGAGAATACCCTAGGGTAATTACAAATAGAAAAAGAAGGGTGGCTTTCATACGATGGTTTTATGAAAGAACGTCTTTATGAAAGATTTTAGTGTATTCATTCCATCATCAAGCAATCTATCCAGTCCGTAAGCATATGGAACAACAAGCCAATACCTATTATTGACAAAGGCTTCCGTAAAAATAAAAGGGCAAAATAAAACACTATAGCCACGTAGCTATGCAAAATATGAAACCCAATACTACACCTATCGGCTTGATAAATAGGAGTGGCAAACAAATGATCCACATCCACCAACATGGTGGCAAGTAACAATAAATACACCCTTACCCAATCCTTTTTAAAAAACACCCAAGCAATGACAACTGGAAAAACCAAGTGTAAAAAATAATGAAGTATCAGTTGCATGGGCATTATAAAGATTAATCTTGCACCCTTTTAAGGTTTAAATCCTGAAAATCATAACTAAAATCTATGGCAGGAGAAATCCCCTTCATAGTCATCCCTTGTGCTTTTCCTTCTTCATCTAGTTGAAACATAACAAAGGCATCGGCATCTATTAACGCATCATTAGCCCATTGTGCTACAAACGTATTGGCTTTATAGTAGTGCATTTTTCCTGCAATCTTAGGTGAACGTAACGATGTAAACCAAAGTGAATGATCCTTTATAGTAATCTCCACCTTCCCAAACCAAGGATCTTCATAAACACCTGCATAATCAGTTAGAATAAGGGACGAGGCATCTGCTTGGTTAATCGTTTCCCAAACAGCGGCAACCACCTTATCGGCATCGCTACTGTTTCCTTTTATTTGTTCCGAAAAGTACGTAACCCAATCAAAATCATCAAGCTCTAAGTACTTATCCAATAGCGTTTGTGTCACCGCCGAAAAGACCCCCCCGCCATCAATATAGGTATTCGTTAATACCACTATCCCTAAATTCAAGTCAGGAACCAAAAGCGTTTTAGAAAGCATCCCCATTAACCCTCCTGTGTGAGAAACTACCATAGTGCCTTTTGCATCATTCAAAAACCATCCCAACCCATACCCCGCAAAATGACTTTGATACCTTGGGTTTTTACTCGCATTTGTGGTGGTATGGATTTTCCACATTTCTCGCTGACTCGCTTCTGTAAACAACGCATTCTCCAACCTTGGACCATATTTTCCTTTGTTAAGTTGTACCAGCATCCATTGTGTCAAATCATTCACGTTAGAGTATATTCCTCCAGCGGCGCCGTTAAGATTTTTAGGATCCCACCGTTCAGCCTCGGTTAGTGATAATGTAGTCCCTTTGTTTATATGGGGCGAAGCCAAGGTGCTTGTATCTGTAATATAAGTAATAGAGGCAAAAGAACGATCCATAGAAAGAGGCTCAAAAATACGCTCTTTAATAAACTGCTCCCAAGAAACACCACTCACGCGTGCAATAATTTCTCCAGCCACCAAATACAACAAGTTATCATAATCAAACTTAGTTCTAAAAGCAGATACAGGCTTAAAATACCGAAACCCATAAATAATATCCTCCATGGTAAAGTCTGAACCATCTGGGAAAAACATTAAATCTCCAATCCCTAAGCTCAAACCACTTCGGTGGGTTAGTAAATCCTGAATATTAAAGTGTTGCGTAACATAGTCATCATGCATTTTAAATTCGGGTATATAGTCAATTACCTTATCTGTCCAAGACAACTTACCATCCTCTACAAGGATCGCCAAAGTCGCAGTGGTAAAAGCCTTAGAGTTAGATGCAATCCCAAAATTGGTATGCTCTGTCACCTTTTTATTAGTGGCTATAGATTGTATGCCATATCCTTTTTCGTGGATTACCTTTCCATCTTTTACCACAGCTACCGCTACACCAGCAACCGTAAATTTTTCCATCGCTCGCATAACAAGCGAATCAATCTCTTGGGAATCTACCTGCGAAAATACCGAGGTAGTGTGCAGTCCAAAAACAAAACATAGCGCAATAGTAATGTTAACCAATAATGTTTTCATAGAAATAGTTTTAATTAAAAAAAGGAAGGGGAGTCCCAACCTCAACCTATATAGGGGATAAACAACCATTTAGTGTACAGATGATACTGAAGCTAAAAATACAAAATTTACCGTACTCCTTAAGCTGATACGGTATACCAAAATAGAGAATATTTTGTATCCCCTTAACTCACCTAACCGCTAAGGCATATCTCTCCCACAACAATTCCAAATTAAATCACAGGCTATAGTGAGGTTATAACGTATTTATAGCGTATATATAGCGTGTTTATAGCGTATTTTCTTCCTATTAATCAAAGAGCCCCAAGAATTTTAAGCCAAATATAAAGGCGCCTTTGGTTGTCCCTTCATAATAAGATTGTACATAATCCAGCCGTAGTAATCGGTATTTACCCCAACCCAATTGGTCAATACCTATAGAGAGTTCCCCATATGGTTTGTTGTCTTGTGTGCTTAAATAATGACCTCCCACAACCATATTATACCCTAACTGATTAATGCCAGGAATTTTATTCAGCACCCAACCTTTAAAGTTATGCTCGGCATGGGCTTCAAAATAATGGTTATTAGTACTTAAGGTATAATAGGGCAGTAGGTTGAAAACGTTGGTATAGCTACCACTAGTACCTACTCGGGTTTGGTTGCCCTGAAAATGCTGGTAATCCACAAAAGAGATGTTGTCTGCATTAAAAAAAGTACCCCCTTTTAGATTGTAACTAAATTCCCCTATACTACCAAGCTTCAATTCTTGATTAATTCTGGCACGCAGTTGTGTAAAATTATAATCAGCATCACTTGCACCTATCGCATTTTCTACTTCCAAAGTAAGCACAGGATATTTTGAATCTCCATAGTTAAATTTTCCATCCGGATAGGTCATGTATTTTTGAGCGAAAGAGATTCGGGCAGAAAAGTTCGTTTTTATTACCTCGTGTTCAACAAAGGCAGAGGTAGTGTCGTCACTAGGATGTAAAGGATTATTACTGGTATACTGGATGTCGTCCTGTGGGAAAATCACCTGATTACTATTATTGAATAACGGTCTTCGGTTTTGATAACTCACCGAAAGGGAAGAACGTACGCCATTAAACAGTTCTTGATACCAGGAAACACCACCATACGTAAGCTCATACACCTTCATATAATTTCTTTCAAAGAACAGAGTAGCGATACTATTAATAAATGGCGAAATAGGATTACTGCTATTAAACTGTCGTACCTCGCTACCCCCAAAAGCAGAAAGTTGCAATCTATTAAAGCGATTAAATCGCTTTGTAATGACACCTTGCCAACGCAAACGATCTTCGGCTACACTGTAGTTGGCATTTGCTTGGGCATAAAGCCATTGGGCACGATTTTCGTCATACCATGTAAAAAAGGTAAGTCCCGCGTTTCCATTCCAACCTTGCACGGTATTAAAGTTTATTCCTGGAAGGGGTGCTTTATAGCCCAATTCCCACTTTTCAAAGGTGTTTTTATAGGTATAGCCTGTTAACGGACTTAACAATGTAAATCTGTTATTTTTAGCATCCACAGAGTCTAAATACGTTTTAGACTTCCTCAATTCCTGTATGCTGTCTTTTTTTATATAGTCGTTGGTTTCTTCCTCTGTAAGCTGAACAGGACGCTTTCCTTCCCAGAAGAGACTGTCCTTTTTATTGGCTTCCGGTTCAAAATACAACACTTCATTACTGAAGGTTTTCTTTTCAAACACAGGCGTAAAATCATAATTGCTATAAACAGCAATAAATCGGCCATCCCCATTAAAACCCAAAAATCCGAAGCTAAAATCAATGGTTTGAGAGATTTTTATCCAAGTGTTTTCGGTAGTATCAAACTTAAAATTCTGCTTAAAAATTAAATCCTTTACAAACGGAACTTGAATCGCCACGCCTGTGGTTTTTAAATCCAAACCATACAATTGCCAATCGTCTTCCACAATGTAAATAGTGCCTTCCCAAATACGGTCGTTTGGTCGTTTGGGGGTCACTTTAATTTTGTTGATGAGTTTACTACCTTCATAAAAAACACCATCCAATTTATAACGATAATAACTTAACGCATTACTTGCAATAGGCGAAACAATTTGTGCGTTGAGGTCCACAGTGTTTTCATAAAAACTGAAGTTGGCATCCTGCGCACTATTAAAACTGAAGCCATTATCATTACCACTTACTTTACTGGCAATAATGGTTTCCTTAAAGCTATTTGGTTTTTTATAAGCAATATGGCTTATGGTTTCTGAAAGGTAAATAATCCCCGTTCGGGTAGAATCTAGAGCACCATCAAAATCACCAACCTCTTGCCCTAATATTTTTTTGGGGACACTGTCCACTCGCCAAATCCCACGGGAGTAAAAGTTGGCTTTATAAGCCGATATTTTATCTAGATTTTCTTTTCGTTTAGCAATGGTTTCGCGAATAATTCGGTAGGCGGGATCTTCGGTGGTAGAAATAACCACTTCGTCCAAGCTTATGGTAGATTCGGTTAAAACAATATCCAATTTATACGGAAAGGATGACACTGAAACTTCCTTTTTAACCGTATTATATCCCAAAAACTGAAACACGATCGTATAATTCCCCTTTTCTGAAATCTCTAAGGAATAATTACCCTCTTCATTACTGGTAGTCCCTGTGTAAGAGTCCTCTAAATAGATATTTACGTAGGGTAATGGCTGGTTGTGGGTGTCTATTACTTTTCCTTCAATTTGAGCACAAAGGGATAAGCTGCTAATAAAGAGAAGTGTGGCTAGCGTATACTTCATAAAATGGATTCTATTCAAAAGACGTTTAAAATAAGTAAAAGGTTGTCTCGAGCGTGAAATTAGAAAAAAAGGAATAAGATATTCTTAAGGAAATGTTAGTTGTTAAACGCTTTTTTAATCCTACTTAAATCCCGTTTGGTGTCGCGTTCTTTCATCACTTCCCGCTTATCGTATAGTTTTTTCCCTTTACATAAGGCAATTTCTAACTTTGCCAAACCTTTTTCGTTGGTAAAAAGTAACAACGGAATAATGGTTAACCCAGAGTTTTTTACTTCCTTTTCTAGCTTTTTTAGCTCACGTCTGGTAAGGAGTAATTTTCGTTCAGATTTTGGCGTGTGATTATAATGCGTGGCGTGTGAGTATTCTTGAATGGTCATGTTAATCACAAACAATTCACCGTTGGCAAATTCGCAAAAACTTTCGGCAATAGAGGCTTTACCCTCACGAATGGCTTTAATCTCGGTTCCCCGAAGCACAATTCCTGCGGTAAATTTTTCAAGGATTTCGTATTCAAAACGAGCCTTGCGGTTCTTTATTTGTACATTTTTCTGAAGTGCCATAAGGCGCAAAAATAAGAAGATTTAAAGAGTAATTGGTTATAGTTCTACCTTTCTTATTTCGCATTTTTTGTTGTCGCCCTCAATCGTTACCACATACAGTCGTGAGTTGTCATCATCCGGAATATCTTCATACGTATTCGTTCCTAATATTCTATTGACAAGCATTGGAGTGGTATTGCTGTGGCCCACAATTAAAACGTTATGCCCTTTTGTAATTAACATAAAATCCTCATTAATTAAAGTATCTGGCTTATAACTTTCTGTTGGTACGTTCTGTTTGGTTGCAACATGCATAGCAGTCTGTTGTGTCCTTTTATAATCTGTTGAATAAATTTCATTTAAAGGGATGCTATCAAAATAACGTGCCCAAAGCTTTGCACGCTCCAAACCTTTAACTGTTAATGCTGGATTGGTATTGGTAGAATCACTTCGGTCTTTTTCGGCATGTCGAATTAAATAATAGGTGGTTACTTTTTCAACATCCTCAATCACCTCATTCTTCTTTTCATCTTTACAGGAGAGAGTAGAAATAAAAACAAAACAAATTAGTAATAGGGTACGCATCATATGGGTTTTATAGAAAAATATACTTCAATAAAACCAAAGATAACTTTATTACGTAAATGTAATTGAGGTTTTAGAGTTAAAGTTGTTTGTTTGATTGTTGTGAAAAGGAGGAAAACCCTTCAAAGCATTTGCTGAGAAGGGTTTTCTGTTTTACATACACGCTACTATGGTAAGTGTTGAATAAACCGCCATAAATACAGTAATTCCAGTAATATATAGCGCTAGGACTTCATTTTTTCTATGCTTCTTTCTCGAAGGTAATGCATTGGTTTTCATAAGGTTCGTTTAATTGATTGATGTACTTTATAGACGAACCAAAGAATAAATTGTTACATTTTTATCTTTTTAAATACCGAAACGCGCTCTTCAAATGTGTTTTCTACTACTGGTGAAATAACCGAAGCAAATAATTCCATAAAATCTTCTGTATGGGTTTCACGACGTTGTTTTAGCAAGTTAAAATGTACGTAGTTACTCCACATAATGGCCTTTAATTCTGTTTTAGAATCATTAAACATGCGTAGTTCAACCTGTAAACTGGTATCGTTATACGAAAGTAATTGCGATTGTATAGTTACTTCTTCCATCAACCAAGCAGGGCGGAGGTAGGCAATTTGATTACTTCCCACAACCCAACTCTTTCCATGTTCACGGCCCATTTTGTATATATCTATACCGTAATGTTTAATTAATTGATCTTCTCGGGCATTCACCATATAATTGAGATACTCCGAGTTATTTAAATGGTTAAAAGGGTCGCAATGCTGAAAGCGAATAAGGGTTTTGCTTTCTAATATTTTTGGAGACTTTTCCGTGTTTATCAACTTTTTACCCATGTGTATTTTTAAATTTTTAGTTCTTTTGTAATTCTTTGTTCTAGTTGTATAGCAGCTTCCAATAAATAACTGTGGTCATTCATGGTGTGGCTCATAAAAACAGCCCCTTGAATAAGGGTGTAGGTTTGTTTCGCAAATTGAATGGCATCCACTTCTGGGGTAATTTCACCAGCCTCAATCCCCCAAAGAACCAATTTGGCAATATTATTTTGAGTTTTTTGAATGATATACTGCACACGCTCAATCAATTTTGAATTTTGCTGAACACTATTCACCCCAATGTTTAAAATGGGGCACCCCCCAGTATGCTTACTATAATCGTAATAGGTTTTATAAAAATCGGCAATGAGATATAATTTTTGAAGTGGGGACGGACTTTGTTCTTGGTGTTTTCCTATACGTTTTAAAAGGTCATTTACACTTTTATCAAAGGCGGCAATGGCAATGGCTTCTTTGTTTTCAAAGTTGCCATAAATAGCACCTTTTGTTAGTCCCGTTACTCGGGTAATATCCGACATCGACGTAGCAGCATATCCCTTTTGATTGAAAAGAGGAGCTACTTTTTCAATGATAAATTGAGTGGTTTGTTCGGCTTTTGTTAACATCCGATACAAATATAGTAAATAATATACCGATTGGTATATTTTGTGAAAAAATTAACCCTCAAGTTAAAAACTCAAGGGTTAATTCTACTAACTAACCAAATTATGAAACGGTTTTTTAGGAGGGAAACCTAACCCTAAGACTTATGTTGAGATAAGATCTTCCTGATTTCTGAAAACCAAATTATCATCAAAACTATCTAGCAAAATGATGCTATCGGTACGTATCTTTCCTGAAAGAATTTCTTTAGAGAGATTGTTTAGTACTTCTTTCTGAATCACTCTCTTTACAGGACGGGCTCCATATTGTGGATCGAATCCTCTTTTTGAAAGATATTCAATAGCTTCATCTGTGGCATCTAAGGTAATGTGCTGTTTTGCTAACATTTTTGTTACCCCTTTTAACTGAAGACCCACAATTTTCTTGATGTCTTTTCGGGTTAATGGCGTAAACATAATGATATCGTCGATTCGGTTTAAAAACTCAGGTCGCACCGATTGTTTTAACAATCCAAGGACTTCCACCTTGGCGGCTTCCATAGCGGTGTCGACATCTTTTACAGTATCAAATTTCTCCTGAATAATATGACTTCCCATATTACTTGTCATGATAATAATGGTGTTTTTGAAATCAGCAACACGCCCTTTATTATCCGTCAATCGTCCTTCATCCAACACTTGTAACAAAATATTAAAAGTATCTGGGTGCGCCTTTTCAATTTCATCCAACAGTACCACCGAATAAGGTTTTCTTCGCACCGCTTCGGTCAACTGCCCACCTTCATCATAGCCCACATATCCCGGAGGCGCTCCCACCAATCGGCTTACACTATGTCGCTCTTGGTATTCACTCATATCAATACGTGTCATCGCATTTTCATCATCAAAAAGATATTCCGCTAAGGCTTTTGCTAATTCGGTCTTTCCCACCCCGGTGGTACCTAGAAATAGGAAGGAACCAATAGGTTTTTTGGCATCTTGTAACCCGGCTCTGCTTCGTCTAATAGCATCACTCACCGCCACAATTGCCTCTTCTTGACCCACCACACGTTTGTGTAATTCGTCTTCCAATTTCAATAGCTTATCGCGTTCACTTTGAATCATTTTTGTAACTGGAATCCCAGTCCATTTGGCAACAACCTCGGCAATATCCTCATTGGTAACTTCCTCTTTTATTAAGGAACTTTCACTTTGATTGGCCAATTCTGTTTCCAATTTATTCAGCCTTTCTAGAGCTTCCTTAATTTTTCCGTATCGGATTTCGGCCACTTTTCCAAAATCACCCTCACGCTCGGCACGTTCGGCTTCCAGCTTGTATTCTTCAATTTCGGTTTTAGTATTCTGAACGTTTTCTACCACTTCTTTTTCGGCTTTCCACTTCGCATTTAGCTCGTTGCGTTCTTCCTTTAGGTTTGCCAAATCAGACCGAAGTGTTTTCAGCTTTGCTTCATCTTTTTCGCGTTTAATTGCTTCAATTTCAATTTCCAATTGCATCACCTTTCTATCCAAAACATCTAATTCTTCTGGTTTGGAGTTGATTTCCATTCGTAGTTTTGACGCCGCTTCATCCATTAAGTCAATGGCTTTGTCGGGTAAAAAACGATTGGTGATATAACGTTGCGACAGTTCTACCGCAGCAATAATCGCTTCATCTTTAATTCGCACTTTATGGTGTGTTTCATACTTTTCCTTAATTCCGCGTAGGATAGAAATGGCACTTTCGGTATCGGGCTCGTCTACCATCACCCTCTGAAATCGTCGCTCCAATGCCTTGTCTTGTTCAAAATATTTTTGGTATTCATCGAGTGTGGTGGCACCAATCGCACGAAGTTCTCCACGTGCCAAAGCAGGTTTTAAAATATTGGCTGCATCCATAGCTCCTTGTCCGCCACCGGCACCTACCAAGGTGTGAATCTCATCGATAAATAATACGATGTCCCCATCGCTGGAAGTAACTTCCTTAATAACGGCTTTTAATCGTTCCTCAAACTCTCCTTTAAATTTTGCACCTGCAATTAAAGCACCCATATCGAGGGAATAAATCTCTTTACTTTTTAAGTTTTCGGGTACGTCACCATCGACAATACGGTGTGCTAGACCTTCGGCAATAGCCGTTTTACCCGTACCAGGTTCACCTACTAACATGGGGTTGTTTTTGGTACGACGGGTAAGAATTTGAAGAATTCTTCGTATTTCTTCATCACGTCCAATCACGGGATCTAACTTTCCGTCTCGCGCTAACTGATTTAAATTACGCGCATATTTATTTAAAGAATTATAGGTGTCTTCGGCACTTTGCGAAGTCACTCGGTCGCCTTTACGCAATTCTTCAATAGCTGCTTTTAAGGCTTTTTCGGTAACGCCTTGATCTTTGAGACTTTGTGCAATGCTACTTTTTGATGCAAATATTGCCAGCAGTAAATGCTCTACACTTACATATTCATCGTTCATTTTTTTGGCAATAATACTGGCTTCGTTTACGGTCTTTCCAGCTTCACGCGATAGCATAATATCGCCTCCAGACACCTTTGGAAAAGATTCCAGTTGTTTGTCAAGCATTTGCTGAAGAAGTGTAATATTTACATTGAGTTTTTTGAGAATAAATGGCAATACATTTTCATCTACCTCAAAAAGAGCTTTGAGCAAATGTTCATTTTCAATTTGTTGATGTCCTAGGCTTTGAGCAAGTTGTTGTGCTTGCTGAATCGCTTCTTGGCTTTTTATGGTATAATTATTAAAGTTCATAGTCTTGATTTTTGATAAGACTATGTCAAAAGATATGCCCTAGTGAATTTACGACAAAATGGCGTGTAAACGTACTGAGTGAGAGGACATTTTGGCTGATTTTATGGTAAAAATTAGGTTTATTGATAATAAAATTATCAATTAGCCTAATAAAATTATCAATTAGCCTAAAACGTATTAGTCTAACGGTAAATAAAATTATCTGTTTCCCTAATTTCTATTAGGCTAATAATGAATAAGATTAACAATTAACCTAATAGTATTAACGATTTGCCTAATAGGTATTAGCCTAATGATAAATAGTATTAACAATTAGACTAACAAAAATGAAATAGAAATTATGATATTAATTAATTCTGCGAATGATTACAACCATCGTTTCCTTCTAAAATAATACAGCATTCCTAAGAAGACAAGTACCATCACCGCCCATAAAATATAGTAGCTGTATTTGTAATGGAGCTCGGGCATATGTTCAAAATTCATCCCGTAGATTCCCGCAATAAAGGTTAATGGGATAAAGATGGTGGCGATTATAGTTAATACCTTCATGATATTATTCATCTTGTTGCTTACGGTAGTCATATACATATCCATAAGACCCCACACCATATCGCGGTAGATTTCAATGTTTTCGTTTATTTGAATTACGTGGTCGTAGGTATCCCGATAATAATCTCGGTTCCGTTCTTCAATAATAGGGTTTTCAGATTTTTCTATTCTCGAAATAACTTCCCGCAATGGAAACACACTTCGGCGAATTTTAAGGACTTCACGTTTTAAAAACTGAATGCTTTTTGGGGTCTCATCGTCTGGGTTTTCATTAAAAACTTGGTCTTCCAAGGCTTCTATTTTTTCTCCAAAATCCTCAATAACGGCAAAATAATTATCGACTATGGTATCAATTAAAGCAAAGGCAAGATAGTCGGCACCAAACATTCTAATTCGAGATTCAGGATTGGCAATACGAGATCGTACTGAATCGAAAATATCTTCTTCCGACTCCTGAAACGTTAGTACATAGTTTTTACCTAATACTAATGAAATATGTTCTACCGTAAATTGTTCATCTTTATTGAAGTAGAGCATTTTTAATACTACAAAAAAGTAATCTTCATACTCATCTACTTTGGGGCGATGGTCTGTATTTAAGATATCCTCCATCACCAAAGGATGCAAACCATAGTACTGCCCTAATTTCGATATTTCTTCGGTATGATTTAATCCGTTTACGTTAATCCACGTGATTTGATCTGTGGTTTTAAACTTAAACGCATCTTCAACATTATTGGTTTTAATTACATGGACACCTTCTTTAGAATAATC
This sequence comes from Flavobacteriaceae bacterium, assembly GCA_002694465.1. Taxonomy (GTDB): domain Bacteria; phylum Bacteroidota; class Bacteroidia; order Flavobacteriales; family Flavobacteriaceae; genus Halomarinibacterium. The sequence goes on from NZMG01000054.1 coordinate 16,943, forward strand.
TTGAATTTCAATGTCGGTAGTTTCACGAAATTTTTGACCCACGTAACCATCGGCTCCAGGAGCCTTACCAATGGTTTTGGCAATACGTTTTTTTTTCGATTTGTGTGGTTTTCTCATATCTCGAAATAAATATACCCATTTTACCGAAAATGTTTTTGTAAAGTCTGTTATTTTTGTGCGACTACCGCAAAAAAATTGAAATGGGATTATTTAATGTATTCGGAAAGAAAGAAGAAAAGGATAAACCTAAGGAAGAAAAGCACATTCCTTGGTTACGATTAACACGTGTGGATCAAATAGATGAAATAGTCGAAAAATCTAAAACAACTCCCGTAACCATTTTTAAACACTCTACTACTTGTGGGATAAGCCGAATGGTCATTCGAAATTTTGAAAATGATTACGCTATTCCAGAGGATAAAATGAAACTATATTATCTTGATTTGTTGGCTTTTCGAGACGTTTCTAACGAGGTGGGGTATACTTTTCAAGTGATACATCAAAGTCCGCAAGTATTGGTTATTAAAAATGGGGAAGCGGTGTATCACGCTTCTCACCATAGCATTCACGCAACAGACTTAGTAAAGTTTATAGATTAAAAAAAGCTCCTAAGGGAGCTTTTTCGTTATCTAAATTTATTGTTTTGAAGAATTTCCTTGAGCCGTTCTTTTATTTCTTGCCCAGCGTCCAAAACCATTTGCTGGTTAGATGGGAAAGGAAAGAAATCGTATTTAATAAATTGTAAATCTTCTTCCGTTAAGGCTCTTTCATCACCGCGAAAGCGAGCAAAGATGTTTTCGAAGATAAATTCGGTGCCCAAAGGATGCCTATTTATAATTCGGTTTCTATCCAATTCAAGATATACTACATCGCCACCTACCTGTACGGCTTTGGTTTGCTCGGTATAAGTTACTGCCGCTGTTACGGTAATAAATTTATCTACTTTAATATCATTTCCTAAACTATCTTTCATCACATTTCCATAGCGGTCTAACACATATTCCCAACCATCTTTTATGGTTTTCTTTCTTAGAAATTCTTTTTCTGAAACACGTTCTGGAGAAACATTAATCTCTTTAAAATTTAAATCTATTCCATAATTATATTGAATTCCATTCTCTCTCCTAGTATGATATTCTGTCCAGAAATCATCAAGTCCGTAGGTGTTGAAATCTAGTAATTCTTGTTCCAATCTAAATGGAATAATTTGCCCAGAATGGTTGTTCAATTCAACAAAAACAAAGTCGGTGCCTTTAAAATGAGCATCATTCAATTTTTGATCCAGCCCCAAGTAATCGGGTTGTAGACTCTTTAAATCACTATAATAAGCATACGCTTCACGAGCGTCTAGAATGGTATTTCGATTTAAATATTGGGTTCCTTCAGCAAAAAGATAATCGGCAAAATTCTTTTTAGAAGCAATGATTTGCTTGCTGTAATCTTCAAATTGCAGGTTTAAGTTAACGATTGACGTTAAAGGGCGAATCAATTCTTGCCTTTTGCCTAAATCGCAATATAAATAGTAAATTTCGCGTGTATTTGAAGGGTGATTTTCTTGTTTCAGAAAATTGAGACGTCTTTTGTCTTCTTCCACAACTCGAGCAAAGGCTTCTTCTAAAAAAGACGCATGAGCGCCACTATTTTTTCCGTGAGGATCTTTCTGAAGTTTTCGCACCGCCAATTCAATAACTTGGTCGTAATCTCCTTGCGCTAAAAATTTCTGGTTTCGTTTTACACTATTGCAACTCCCGAGCAGTAGTGCCATAAATAAAAGGGTAATTGTTGCTCTCATAACAGAAATAGTTTGGTTATTACTTTGTAGAATTACAAGGGGCGTGCCAAACTAAATTTGCCTTGCGGGGAGTACCTTTCCTTTGCACTCTCCAAAACCAATACGAACTTGATCATTTTTACAGTAACCACGCAGGATAACCGTATCTCCATCATTAATAAATTTTCGCTCCGTTCCGTCGTTTAATTTAATTGGTTTTTCACCTTTCCAAGTGAGTTCTAGCATGGAACCGTAGCTATCTGGTGTGGGTCCCGAAATGGTTCCGCTACCCATCATATCTCCACTACGTACGTTACAACCATTTACCGTATGATGCGTTAATTGTTGCACCATGGACCAATACATATATTTAAAATTGGATCGGGCGATGACATTTTCAGTACCGCCAGAAGGCTTAATACTGGCTTCCAAATGTATATCGTAATTTTTATTTCCAGTTTGTTGCAGATAGGGAAGTGGTTTGGGATCCTGCTCTGGACCTTTCACTCTAAAAGCATCTAGTGCGTCCAAGGTAACAATCCAAGGCGAAATGGTAGAAGCAAAGTTTTTTCCTAAAAATGGTCCTAATGGAACATATTCCCACGCCTGAATATCGCGTGCACTCCAATCATTAAATAATACAAGTCCAAAAATGTTTTCTTCAGCTTCATGAATGGGAATGGGTTTCCCTAAATCGTTGGAAGCGGTGGTAATAAATGCCATTTCCAATTCAAAATCTAATAGTTTTGTAGGACCAAATCCAGGGACACCATCGTCTCCAGGTTTTGTTTGACCAACCGGTCTTCTAATGGGCATCCCCGAAGGAACAATTGAAGAACTTCTTCCGTGGTAACCAATTGGGACATGTAGCCAATTGGGTAACAATGCATTTTTTGGATCTCTAAATAACGACCCCACATTAGTCGCATGTTCTTTACTTGCGTAAAAATCGGTGTAATCCCCTACATCCACGGGTAGTTGCATTTCAATTTCGTCTAGATCAAACAACACTTTTTGTCTGTGTTCTGGATTATCTCGAAGCTTTGGGTTATCGTGTAAAAATATCCTTGAAATTCTATTTCGTACCAAACGCCACGTTTTTCTTCCGTCGGCAATAAAATCGTTTAACGTATCCTGTAGAAAAATATCATCGGTGAGTTCAATTCCTTCAAAATATCCCAATTGATGCAATGCTCCTAAATCTATGGCGGTGTTTCCTATTCGCGTTCCAATGGTAATAATATCATCACGGGTTAAAAAAACCCCGAAAGGTATATTCTGAATGGGAAAATCACTATTTTCTGGAACATCCAGCCAGGTTTTTCTAGATGGGTCGTTGGCAGTGAGCGGCATAATTTGGTTTTTTTATTGTTGGTAAAATGTTAATCAAATATATAATTTCTTAGTTAGTAACCATAAGCTTTTAGTATTTTTGATTTTTATTAACTTTTCTTCAACAATGATAGCTAGAGACGAACAAATCTTCGAATTAATTGAAGCCGAAAAAGAACGCCAATTACACGGATTGGAACTTATTGCTTCCGAAAACTTTGTAAGCCCCCAAGTAATGGAAGCTGCAGGGAGTGTTTTAACCAATAAATATGCCGAAGGATACCCTGGGAAACGGTATTATGGCGGATGCGAAGTCGTGGACGAGGTAGAGCAAATTGCTATCGACCGTGCCAAAGTACTTTTTGGAGCCGAATATGCCAATGTGCAACCACATAGTGGATCACAAGCCAATACAGCTGTTTTTGCAGCGTGTTTAAATCCGGGGGACACCTTTTTAGGATTCGATTTGTCTCACGGCGGGCATTTAACTCATGGGAGTCCCGTGAATTTTTCAGGAAGGTTATACAATCCAGTATTTTATGGAGTGGATGAGGCTACTGGGCGTATAGATTATGATAAAGTGGAAGCTATTGCCATTAAGGAAAAACCTAAAATGATTATTGCTGGGGCTTCGGCCTATTCGCGTGAAATAGATTATAAACGTTTTAGAGAAATTGCCGATAAAGTAGGAGCCATCCTTTTTGCAGATATTGCACACCCTGCTGGATTAATTGCCAAAGGAATTATAAGTGATCCTATTCCGCATTGTCATGTGGTTACTACCACAACGCATAAAACGCTACGTGGGCCTCGTGGGGGAATGATTCTTATGGGAAAAGATTTCGATAATCCTTTTGGAATTACCCTTAAAAATGGAAGCCTTCGTAAAATGTCTTCATTATTGGATAGCGGTATTTTCCCAGGAAACCAAGGAGGGCCACTAGAGCATATCATTGCAGCAAAAGCTATTGCTTTTGGGGAGGCCTTAACCGATGACTTTCTTCATTATATGATTCAGGTAAAGAAAAATGCCGAAGTCATGGCAAAAGCATTTGTGGATAAGGGATATCATATTATTTCTGGGGGTACGGATAACCATATGATGCTAATTGACCTAAGAAATAAAAATATTTCAGGAAAAGAAGCTGAAGAAGCATTAGGGAAAGCCGAAATCACTGTGAATAAAAATATGGTGCCATTTGATGATAAATCTCCTTTTGTGACTAGCGGAATTCGAATTGGAACAGCTGCAGTCACAACGCGCGGACTGGTTGAAAGTGATATGCTTCAAATAGTGGCATTGATTGATGAAGTAATTATGAATCATGCTGATGAAGCAAAATTAGAAGCGATTGGAGAAAAAGTAAATGAAATGATGGCAGGACGGCCGTTGTTTAAAAATTAACTTTTTGTGTTTCAAACGGAAAGACTTCACCTTCGCAAAATTAATCCTGAGGATGCTCCTTTTGTGTTTGAACTACTCAATAGTCCTGGGTGGTTAAAATATATTGGCGATAGAGGGGTAAGTGATCTAAAAAAAGCGGAAGCTTATATCGAAGAACGTTATTTGCCAAGCTACAAGAATGGTTTGGGTAATTTTATTGTGGTTCATAAAGGCTCTGGTAAGCCTATAGGTTCTTGTGGTCTTTACAAAAGGGATAATCTCGAATATCCGGATATTGGTTTTGCCTTTCTTCCAGAGTTTTTAGGAAAAGGCTATGGTTATGAAGCTGCTTCGGCCATGTTGAAATATGCTTTAACCGATTTAAAGCTTGAAAAGGTTTTAGGTTTTACCGTTGATTACAATGTGGCTTCTATCAAACTTTTAGAGAAATTAGGCTTAAAAAATGTAGGGACTTTTCAGTTAGAAGATGACGATGAAGAATTGTTACTTTTTCAAATAACTAAAGAAAAAACCTGATTTACTGAAAATTAGCTTTACCTTTGCCACTTAATTAATTTAATATTTTAAAATGAGTAAAGGAACAGTAAAGTTCTTTAATGATTCCAAAGGTTATGGTTTCATTACAGAAGAAGGCGTAAACAAAGATCACTTTGTACACATTAGTGGATTAATCGACGAAGTTCGAGAAGGTGATGAAGTAGAATTCGAACTACGCGAAGGTAACAAAGGATTAAACGCAGTGAACGTAAAAGTAATCTAAGTAGATATTCTTTAAGACAAAAAGCCCCGCCATTGGCGGGGCTTTTTATTTATATTAGGTTTATTTAATCTTCTACTGGAAAAATTGTCGCCTCGTAGGCACCAGCATCTGGAGAATTGCCATCTCTAGCCGTTCCGTTTAAGTCGAAAGGAGGCATTATACCACCCAAGCCAATACCTTGTGCACCCGAAGTTCCTTCTTCGATATTCAAATTATTCACTGTTACATCTTGAAAAATAGGGTCTAGGTTAAAAATACAATCTGTAAATAAAGCTGGATTTTCAAAATCATAGTTTGGGATTCCGTCAAAATCGCCTTGAGAGTCCTCAAAACGAATTAGGCAATTCGTGAAATTAAAGTTGAATGCTGCGCTGGGATCTTCAACAAAGGCAACTTCTTTTTGTTCACTTCCGTAGATAATACAATTGTTGAAATTAGCTTCGATTAAGTCTGCTACTAATATTTCGGTATCACTAATGGGTAACGAGTTATCTAAGGTAACCGTTGGAAAGGTTCTAAAGCTATTGGTCCAATAATTTCCAAAGGTACAGTGATTAAAAGTGTATTTACCTCCTAATTGAATGGCCAGAGAAGACTGACCACTATTGGCAATTACCATATTTTCACCATATACATCACCTGTTCTCACCAATAACCCCACATTTGCACTGTTATAAATTTGAACATTATTTAAGGTAAGCGTTCTATCACCATCGTTACTTTCCATTAACAATCCTACCACATTGTTTTTTATGGTGGTATAACTAAATTCATTATTCGTACTTCCTGCCGTAAGCCAGATGGTTCCCCATTGACCAGGAATATCGGCATAATCAGGCTCTAGTCTATCACCTTCAAAAATTATTTCATTTTCTAAAAGGACTGGATCGTTACTAGGAGCACCATTGGATTTAATGGAGCCTGTATTGGCAACTAATATTCCGCTAGTGGAATGAAAATGTACACGCGCTCCCGGTTGAACATTTAATGTTTTTCCGGGGGGAACAGCGGCATAACCATAAATGACATAAGGTTTTTCGTTTGTAAAGGTGAGTTCATTATCATCTAAGAAAAAGCCTTCAATTAAAATATCATTTCCTTCATCGTCCATACCAAGATTTAAAGTTTCATAGATACCATTACCTAAATCGGCTGGGAAAAGAAAAACTGCATCTTGAATGAGCGTGACGAGTTCTACTTTTTGTTCGTTACTGCCACTATCGAACACAATTTGATCTGTATATAAAAATTGGGTATTGTTCCCTTGATTGGCAATATCTACTGTAGTTTCAATAAAAATGAAAATACTATCGTTGGCTAAAACCTGTACATCTTGAAAGGTTTTCCCAGGAACCCCATCTACATTTAATCGGTAATTGGAAGTTTCCCCTTGTGCTAAACGAACGGTGGGAATATTGATATCCTTATCGCTTTTGTTGTATACTTTAAGGTTGTACGTACTCGAACCTATATTGGAAAATACTGTGTCGAGGTATACGGTGTCTTTAGAGAATTCTAAGTTTCCTGTGTTGGGGCTTGTTTCAAAATCGTTTCTACAAGAGCTCCACAATAAAACGGAGGCAATCAATGCCAATCCATATAAATACTTCATTCAGGTAATTTTTTGTAAAAATATAACTTTTTATGAAGCATCTTATTGTGAAGGTGAAGAATTAAGTAAGGGAGGCAGTGAAAATTTCCCTCAAAACTTTGTATTCACTGCCTCTAATTCCTACTTGTCTTTCTTTTGAGACCTTTTTAGAAGTCGAGCCGCTTTTTTTCTATCGGCTTTTACTTTTTTAAAAGCGTTTTCTTTTTCGGCATAAGCACGACGCTTTTCTCGATTCTCCCTTTGTTCTTCGTCGTAGTAGCTATTGGATTGGTAGGGATCAACTACTACTTGTTCTGAAACCTCACTTACTATTACGTAACCAACAAGACCACCTAAATAGTAAGCATCCATTTTCACATCAACATTATTTGAAATATTCGACACTAATATCTCTTTATCTATAAACCCTAAATATGAAAACACTATGGTTTGATTTGGTTCTGCTTTTATTTCATAGTTCCCATCAAAATCGGTTTGTGTCCCTATAGAGGTTCCTTTTATTATCACATTTGCTCCAGGTAAGGGCATATTCATATCATCGGTAACAGTTCCTTTTATGGTTACTTTTGTAGAATCTTGTTGTTCTTCCTTAATTTCTTCTTCTACCTCTGCAATCTCACTAATCACAATTTCTTCAATTTCTCCTTGTGTTATTTCAACACTTGCAATTTTTCCTACCGTTACTATGGTTGTTTTTACTTCAGGAATGAGAGAAAAATCCACTCTTTCATTTTTGGTGCCTAAGGTATAATCTTGGGAACGCAAGTCTCCTTTTTTAACAAATAGGGTAGATCCGCTTACGCATTTTAATGAGTAAAATCCTTGTGCATCGGTACGCACCCAATCACCCTTTTCCAGCATAACTACTTCGGCATTTCTAACTGGATTTCCATCTGCGTCTGTTACATAACCTGAAACATAAATAATAGATTTTACAGGGTGGCTTCCAATCCCTAATGAAATAAGTGGTTTTTCTATCTCGGAATTGTTTTTTACTTCGGAAGCCATCATGGAAAGTGGCATTAACAAAGAAGCAGCGTAGGGCAGAAGGCTGTTGCTAGATTTGCGTTCAAGCTTCACTTCTCTATCAAGTTGGGATTTTTTGAATCGGCCGCAGAGGTTCTTACCTTGTGTCACTCGCTTGACCAATTCTTCGTCGCTGGTTTCTGTAAAATCGAATACTTCTTTGGTACATACACTGCAGAATTTCCCTTTTTCGGTAGGAGTCATTTTTGCCCAATCTTCGTGGCAAGGCTCTGGAATGGATATTTTAATGGCTTTTTTCATCTGTATAAAATATTTGATAAAGCGGAAGATGGAATGCCTAATTTAATCATCTTCTGTTGGTTTATAATTGTTAATTGGCATTTCATAATGAAGAGGTTTTTACGTTGATACCTCAAAGCACTAAAAAACTTGCCATAAAAAAAACATCCATTGAGGGAATGGATGTTTTGATTGAGGGAAATGTATTTCTGAAATTATTTTTCTATAATTTCAATTTTAAAAAGTTTGTCCCAGTTCTTTCCAGTAACGTATAAAATATTAGGTTCTCCTTTGTAGGCAATTCCGTTTAATACGTCGAGGGTCGTGTGTTGAGTTACTTCGTCCTGTAGCCCTTTTAAGTTAATAACGCCTTCCACGGCACCACTTTGCGGATTTACAATAGCGACGGCATCTTTTTGATACACATTGGCATAGATTTTACCTTCTACCCATTCCAATTCGTTTACGTTGTCAATAACACTTTTATGAGTGTAGATTTCTATGTAATCTTCTTCTGCTAGGGTATTGGAGTTTAAAGTCCATATTTTTTCGGTGCCATCACTTTTAAAGATTGTGGTTCCGTTATTACATAAACCCCAGCCTTCTTTACTTCTATCATAAACAAAAGTACCCGTTTTTTCAAGGGTATTGAGGTTATAGATAAAACCTGTGTTTTCTTGCCAAGTAAGTTGATAAATTTTATTATTCAGAATCGTAATTCCTTCTCCAAAATATTGGTTTTCTAAATCTACTTTCTGAAGGACATTTCCCGTTTTATAATCTGTTTTTCGCAAAGACGATCGTCCTCGTTGCCCTGTGCTTTCATACAGGGTGTCATTTTCAAATTCAAGTCCCTGCGTGTAGGCCTTCATATCGTGTGGGTAGGCTTCAAGAATTTTATAAGTATATAGCTTGGGTGTTTCTGAAGCTACCAATTTTATGGTCTTACTTATTTCATAGTTCTTGCTATCCGCTGTAATATATGCCTTTAAAGTTCTTGTACCCATTTTAGCATTTGCCAAGGACAGGGAATTGCCAGAGGATTTTTCAGCATTGTCAAGTGAATATGCCACTTTTTCAACCGTTTTTCCTTTTTTGCTTGAAATACTTAATGAAAGCACATCTTTTTGGGTAAATGTTGTTTTTTCATCTTTAATTTCGATAGAAAAAAGGTCATTTGCATTTTCGGTTGAATTATCACATGCCATGAATAAAACAACCAAAAAGGTAAAAGTCAGAAACTTAAGTGTAGGCTTCATTGGCTCCAAATTTTTTCGCAATATAACCAATAATAATTGATGCTTAAAATGTTTGCGGAAGCCTAAAAAGCACCGTATATTTGCACCGGCAAGTCCTACACAACCAGCTCCTGTTGAATCCCCCAGGGCGGGAACGCAGCAAGGGTAGATGGTCGTAGCGGTGTGATGTAGGTAGCTTGCCATTTTTTATTTGGAATACTTCGTCCTTCTCCTCATCTTTGCTATCTATTTTTTTGTTATGTCAAAAGTTGTACTCATTACAGGAGGTTCGTCTGGAATTGGAAAAGCCATTGGCGAATACCTTAATCTTTTTAGCTACAAAGTGTATGGTACTAGTAGAACTCCCTCAAAATATTCAGATACCGTTAAAATGCCATTGTTGGCATTGGATGTAACAAAGCCCGAAACCATTACTCAAGCCATTACTGAAATCATAGAGAAAGAAGGAAAGATTGATGTCTTGATTAACAATGCTGGGGTAGGTATTACAGGACCTATTGAAGAAACACCCAGTGATGAAATTAAAAAAGCTTTCGATACCAATTTTTTTGGACCTCTTGAAGTTATAAAAGCTGTAGTACCTCAAATGCGAAAGCAAAAAAGCGGACTCATTATCAATATTACTTCTATTGCGGGATATATGGGACTTCCGTACCGCGGTATTTATTCAGCAACAAAATCGGCTCTCGAAATTACTGCCGAAGCCTATAGAATGGAATTGAAACCTTTCGGAATAAAAATGACCAATGTAGCTCCTGGTGATTTTGCTACCAATATTGCTTCGGGTCGCTATCATGCTCCCATATTAGAAAACTCTCCCTATAAAAAGGAGTATTCCGATACCTTAGTGATGATGGATGAACACGTGGATAAAGGTGAAGATCCATTAGAAATGGCCAAAGCCATTCAAAAAATAATTGAAGTAAAGAACCCTAAAGTACATTATAGAGTAGGCTCGGGGCTTCAAAAACTTTCCATTTTTTTAAAGAAAGTGCTTTCAGACAAGCGTTATGAAAAAATGCTGATGAAACATTATCGATTGAATGGTAAGGAGTGAAGGGTGAAAGTTGAAAGGTGATGGTGTTTGATTAACAATTACTTTTACCCAGTACCCAGTACCCAAACTCCCGAAATGTTAAAAACCTCTTGAAACTTTTTTCAGAAAGATTTTAAAGCTTCCGTATTTTTGTACCCTAAAACATTAACTTAAAATTCTTTTCATGAAATTTTTCATCGATACTGCAAATCTTAATCAAATTCGTGAGGCTCAAAACTTGGGTGTTCTTGATGGTGTAACCACCAATCCATCGCTTATGGCGAAGGAAGGAATCACAGGGCGCGATAATATTTTAAAGCACTATGTAGACATTTGTAATATTGTAGAAGGCGATGTTTCTGCCGAAGTCATTGCGACCGATTTTGACGGAATGATTAAGGAAGGGGAGCAGTTAGCCGAATTACACCCGCAAATTGTGGTAAAAGTTCCTATGATTAAAGAAGGGGTAAAGGCAATTAAATATTTTTCGGACCACGGAATAAGAACCAATTGTACCTTGGTTTTTTCAGCAGGACAAGCATTATTAGCAGCTAAAGCAGGTGCCACCTATGTGTCCCCGTTTATTGGAAGACTTGATGATATTTCTACCGACGGTTTAAACCTTATTGCCGAAATTCGACTTATTTATGATAACTACGGATTTGAAACTCAAATCTTAGCAGCTTCAGTACGTCATACCATGCACGTGCTTGAATGTGCTAAAATTGGAGCCGATGTTATGACGGGACCGCTTTCTTCTATTGAAGGACTGTTAAAACATCCATTAACCGATATTGGTTTGGCACAATTTCTAGCAGATTATAAAAAAGGAAATTAAAAAAGAAAAGCTCCAAAAGGAGCTTTTTTTATTTGTTGAGGTACCCCAAAAGTTGTTCTTCGATGGAGGTGCTAAAAATGTTAGAATTTCCATCTAAAATTTTATGGTCTTTATCTACAATAATCGACTTATTTACATAGTTAACAAGAAGTCTCATTTCGGCATCGGCAAAGCTTTCAAATTGAAATTCAAATTGATCTTTATATCCTGCGCTACCTACAATTCTACGCCACTTTTTAAAATGCTTGTCTATGTTTATTCCCACAAATTGATATTCGGGATATTTTTCACGTAATTCTGCAGCACGCGTATGGATATTTCTATAGTGCTTAATAGATTCTCCAGACCAGAAAAAAAGTACCGTAGGTTTCTTAATGATGGTGTGTAGGTCCTTCATTGTATTATCTGTTGTCACCAAAGCCACATTAGGGATTATGTTACCAGGAGCGAGTTTAATGGTGGCACTCGCAAGTTTTTCAACCTCGGCAATATCACTAGAGTCGGTATTTAATTTTTTAAAGGCCTCAAGCATTTGCAATTCTTCTTCCACATTTTTTCCATTAAGCAAATACCTTACAACAGAATTACGAGACAGTGTATTTCTAAGGGATTTATTAGTGATTAGGCTATCTATAATCCTAATTTTGTGTTTGTTGTGAATAAATGAAAAACGATCAAAAGGGGCTTCTTTTTTGTATTGCTCGTAGGATAAATTATCTAAGTGATTCCCTAAAAATCTAAAATAGGGGTAATAATTTCGAAGCGCTTCATTTCCAAAATCGATACTGTCTCTAAAGGAGTAAAAGCTTTCTGGGATATCGATACTTTCGTCATATACTTTCTTTTTCGAATTTGCCGAAATGTATAGTTCCTTTTTTGAATAAATTCCATACATAATGGATGCTTTGGCAATTTCTTTAAACGCTTTTGACGCTTTAGTCTTAGAACTAAATTCATCAAAAAGGCGATGCCGCGCACTACTCACCGAATCCATTTTTGCTTGAAACTCTTCTGGACCGTCATTGTAATATGCAAGCATATTATCATCTACATCTTCATTTAAAAGATATAGCTCCATTAAAAAGTTATTTTTTTCGGCACCACGGCCAGAAAAAGAAAGCGACTCGTCAAATTCAATAGTGTTTACATAAATCATGACACTATCTCCTGGCTCAAGGAAAAGGGCTTGATACTCGTAATGACTAAAGAAATAAATACCAGGATCGGTATTTTCTATTTTGTAAATAAAACTATCGGTAGAATCCAGCGCCACCGTATCAATTACATTGCGGTTATGAGAAATAACGACGTAGTCTAGTTTTGGATTAACAATCTTTCCTCCAATCCAAGAAACCCCACATTCACTTTTTTTAGAAGCATCATTGCAGGATATGAAGATAGTAACCGTAAGGAAGAGGAATAGTATTTTTTTTATCAATCGCACTTTGTTTTGTCTCGAGTAACAAAAGTAACGGACATTTGCCCCCAATTTTGTTAATTAGTCGTTAAAAGATTTTAAAAAGCGCTTCTCCTTTAATTATCGCAGTTATTTGGTTATTTTTGCACCCAATTTGAAATTTTAATTTTTCACTTATGTTATCAGTTTCCAATTTATCAGTTCAATTTGGCAAACGTATTCTGTTTGATGAGGTTAACACGCAATTTGTGCAAGGCAATTGCTACGGAATTATAGGCGCCAATGGTGCTGGAAAATCTACTTTTCTGAAAATAATTGCAGGAAAACAAGATCCAACCTCGGGACATGTACACTTAGAGCCAGGAAAACGGATGTCGGTTTTAGAACAAGATCACAACGCTTTTGATGATTTTCAAGTGTTGGATACTGTCGTGCGTGGAAACAAAGAACTGTACAATATAAAATCTCAAATCGATAAACTATACGAGGACTACAGCGACGAAAATGCCGATAAAATAGGGGAGCTTCAAGTAGCTTTTGAAGAAATGAACGGTTGGAATGCAGACAGCGATGCAGCTGCCATGCTTTCGAACCTTGGGATAAAAGAGGAGTTGCACTACACCTTAATGAAAGACCTTGACGGAAAGCAAAAAGTACGTGTCCTGTTGGCACAAGCGCTTTTTGGAAATCCAGATGTGTTGATTATGGATGAGCCTACCAACGATTTGGATTACGAAACCATTTCGTGGTTAGAAAACTTTTTGGCAAACTACGATAACTGTGTGATTGTGGTATCGCACGACCGTCACTTTTTGGACGCTGTGTGTACGCATATTAGCGATATCGACTTCGGAAAAATAAATCATTATAGTGGAAACTACACCTTTTGGTACGAGAGTAGCCAGTTAGCAGCGCGTCAACGTGCACAGCAAAACAAAAAGGCCGAAGAAAAGAAGAAAGAATTGGAAGAGTTTATTAGAAGATTCTCTGCCAACGTTGCCAAATCGAAACAAGCCACTAGTAGAAAGAAGATGATTGATAAGTTGAATGTTTCAGACATTAAACCTTCCAGCCGACGTTATCCAGCCATAATTTTTGAAAGAGAGCGTGAAGCAGGAGACCAGATTTTAAATGTGGAAAATCTTTCGGCAAGTATTGATGGGGAAGTGGTATTTCAGAATATTGATGTAAACTTGGCAAAAGGCGATAAGGTGGTCATCTATTCGAAAGATTCGCGTGCTACCACGGCTTTTTATGAAATCATCAACGGAAATCAAAAACCCGATTCTGGAAGTTTTCAATGGGGGGTTACAACCAACCAAAGCTATTTACCCTTAGACAACAGTAATTTCTTTACCAGCGAAATGAACCTCGTGGATTGGTTACGCCAATGGGCAAAAACCGAAGAAGAAAAAGAGGAGGTATACATCCGCGGATTTCTAGGCAAAATGCTTTTTAGCGGGGAAGAAGCATTAAAAAAATGTAGTGTGCTTTCTGGAGGTGAAAAAGTACGTTGTATGCTAAGCCGTATGATGATGATGCGTGCTAACGTTGTGATGCTTGATGAGCCTACCAACCACTTGGATCTAGAATCGATTACCGCATTTAACAACTCTCTTAAAAACTTTAAGGGTACGGTGTTATTAACAACCCATGACCACGAGTTTGCGCAAACTGTTGGAACACGTGTGATTGAATTAACACCTAACGGCGTCATTGATCGCTATATGACCTTTGACGATTATATGAGCGATAAAAAGATTAAAGAATTACGCGAGAAAATGTACTCGGTAGGGGTGTAGTGTTTTTTTCTTAGCCTTTTAAAAAGCCAGAATATTTACCCACTTTAATAGGTACATGGTGATTACGGTACCTCCAACGCTATACAAGATGGCTGCTTGCCAATAGTATAATCTAGTAGTCCACTGATTCCACATTTTGGAACCATATTCCTTTTTGGCATCACTTGCGGTGACCTTCCAAAAAAGAAAAAGGAATACTAAAAAGAGTATTATTGCTATACCGAGGACCCAACTATGTTCCATGTGTTGTTTTTAGATTACTGAGTCAATATAATGAATTTTCGGGGTAATTGTGGTTATACATTATAAGCTACTGCTTTTTATTGTTTAGTTAGATTATATTTTTGAAATTCGCCATCCATACCTATTGGATTAATTTGTTTTAATTCTTTTTTAATTAACCATTTTTCATTTTCAAAAACTCGAATAGTTTCAAATCTTATTTCGAAATAGTTAGTCCGTTTTCCTTCTATCAAATATTCTGGAGATTTAAGTCCTTTGGTATCGGTAATGTGGAAGCTTCTAATATTCGAATAATTGGTTTTCACTTTGTCATAACAATTTTTTAATTCAATAACTTTTCCTTCATCTGTCGTTATGGTCAATTGATAATTTATTAATTGACCACTCTTATCAGTCACCCTAAAAATATTTTTCTGTGTCTTTTTTGATTTTTCATTTACAATTAGTTTATCTCGTTGAGGAAAGCTGTTCAAAATTAAGCTGTCACCTACAACATTATAGTTCCCCTCTATTTTTTGCCGAAAAAGCTCCATTTTCACTTCATATTGAAAAGTATAATCTACATTTAATTGCAATGATTCCGAAAAATGTCTTTGTGAGAAGGAATATTTTCCAATTAAAGAATCAGCCTCATTTTGTACTAATGTAGCTATTAATATAATTGTAAAAAGAAACTTCATATATGTTATATTTCAGGATGTAGCCAACAGTCTCCTATAACCGTTAGTTACGGGTTAAATTAGCAATTATTTTTGGTTTAGGGTTTTGTGAGTCATGGGTTAAAGCCAGTGTAACCATACGTATTTTATTTCTTGATAATTTTCTTCAATTCAGTTGAATAAACTCTCACGTTGTCCTGCATTCCAATCCACTTTTTAAACTTTTCATAAAAGGTTTTTGGTTCAACAAACTCAACTTCATACAATTCAGATTCGCGAAATTCAGTAGGATAAACGATTCGAGTTTTCCATCCCGTACTATTTGTTAGTTTAGCACTCAAATCCGAATTTAATTCTTTTCCTAGATCCGCTAAAAATTGCGTCATCCCCTCTATGTACATTGGAATTTCTATCCAATCCGTTTGGGTTACAAAAGTGAGGAACCAATCATCTATAAATGGACCATCTGAAGTTGTAAATTCTCCAATCGCTTTTATTTCCGAAACATTTATTTTCAGAGGATTTATTCCACCAATGATTTCAACTGTATTTTTATCAGTCAGTTTTATTATTCCGTATTTTTCTTCTTTTTCGATGGTTTTCTGATTTTTATGGCAACTTTCTGATATTTATGGCAACTTATTATATAACACCTTTTATTGCCGTTATCCCGCAACCGCCATTTCAAATATACAAATTACCCTATTTTATTTGCTCATAGGTAAGAGCCGTCAAGTACATCTTCCCAAAAGTTAGTTTATAGCTAACACAGGTTAGTATTTAGCTAACTTTTATAAAAAAAGGGTTGTTTTTGACTTGAGAAGATTAGCTGTTATTTTCATTAAAAGCAGTAATTATGGCAGATGCTTGCTCGTATTCATCCTCACGAATAAAAAGTTGTGTTTGGTCGGGTACGGCACCTGCAAATCCAGCTATGGAGGCGCTGTTTAAATCATTTCGCTCTACCGGTTGGATGCCAATTTCATTCAATTCGGCAATTAATCTTTTGGCCACTAAGGATGGTCCCGTATATATTCTTTTCATAGGAAATGTTTATCGTAAGGTCGCGCCAAATTCTTTTTCAAATGTTTGCTGAAGCTTTGCCATGATTTTGTCAATCTGCTTGTCGGTAAGCGTTTTGTTTTCATCCTGAATGGTAAAACTAAGCGCGTAGCTCTTTTTACCCTTCGGAAGATTTTTACCCGTATACACATCAAACAAAGAGACTTCTTTTAATAAGTGCTTTTCGGTTTGCAAGGCAGCCAATTTTAAGTTTTCGAAACGCACTTCATCATCCAGCAATAAGGCAAAATCTCGTTTCACTTTTGGGAATTTTGGAATATTGGTTACCTGCACATTATTCCCTGTAAGTTCTTGTAGCACTTGGTCCCAATGGAAATCTGCGTACAGCACTTCGGTTTCAATACTAAAATGCTTGGCAATCTTTTTTGAAATTATTCCGAATTCCACCAATAGCTTCTTATTTTTTTGAAGCGAAATCCCTTCCGAAAAAATATCATTTTTTACATCACTCTCAGTATACTCTGAAATCCCAAGCCCTTGCAGAATAGATTGTACAACCCCCTTTAAATAAAAGAAACTAGTCTTTTGCGAAGGGAATGCCCAAGTATCAGTCGTTTTATTTCCCGAAACAATAAGCGAAAGGTGTTTGTGTTCCTCTCGATTGTTTGGAAATTGATGATAGGTTTTCCCAAACTCGAATAGTTTGATGTTTTCAATTCTTCGGTTGGCATTAAAAGCCAAAGATTCTAATCCGCCAAACAACATCGACTGGCGTAAAATCTCCAAATCTTTACTCAGCGGATTCAGCATCTTAACCGAATGCTCTGGGCGTAAGGTTTGGGTATGTTCGTAATAGGCTTCGTTGGTAAGTGAATTATTGAGCATTTCGTGAAACCCTAATGCCGTTAATTGACCACCCACCTTATCCTGAACTTTGTAGTCTTCAATACGTTTCACCGAAGCCATGGAAGCATTCAGTTTTGTAGAGGTTTTAATTCGGTTATACCCATACACACGCAACACTTCTTCTATTACATCTGCTTCGCGGGTAACATCGTTTCTATAGGCGGGAATGGTGATTCCTATCCCAGTTTCGGTAACGTTGTTAATCTTTATTTCAAGCGATGTAAGTATTTGTTTAATAGTTTCTTTCGGGATTTCCTCACCAATTAAACGTGCTGTATTTTCATAGCTCAAGAAAACCTGATGGTCTTCAATCTTTTTGGGGTAAATATCCACTACATCGCTACTAATTTCTCCCCCTGCAATTTCTTCCATCATAATAGCAGCGACCATGAGTGCGTATTCTGTAATATTGGGGTCTATCCCTCTTTCAAATCGGAAGGAAGCATCGGTATTTAATCCGTGACGCTTGGCTGTCTTTCTAACGCTTATGGGGTTGAAATAAGCACTTTCTAAAAAGATACTTGTGGTCGTTTCCGTCACCCCACTATCCATACCTCCAAAAACTCCTGCAATACACATGGGCTTTTCGGCGTCGCAAATCATAAGATCTTCTTTGTCAAGTTTGCGTTCTACTCCGTCAAGGGTTGTAAATAAAGTTCCTTCGGGGAGGGTTTTTACAATCACTTTTCCTCCATTTATTTTACTGGCATCGAAGGCGTGAAGCGGTTGTCCTAATTCGTGAAGAATGTAATTGGTAATATCCACTACATTATTGATAGGCGATAAACCAATAGACTTTAATCTTTTTTGAAGCCAAGTAGGGGAGGCTTCCACTTTTAAATTAC
The DNA here is from genome assembly GCA_002694465.1 of Flavobacteriaceae bacterium. GTDB lineage: Bacteria > Bacteroidota > Bacteroidia > Flavobacteriales > Flavobacteriaceae > Halomarinibacterium. Next base: position 35,117 of record NZMG01000054.1, read on the forward strand.
TTATGGTAACACCACAATAACGAGGTGCCAACGCATTATTCTCAACCGAAACATCTATTTTTAAGGAACGATTATTTACGTGAAAACTACTTGTGGATGGGGTGATTAATTCTAACGAAATATCTTTTTGAAGCAAACCAGCGCGTAAATCTCTTGCTACTCCCCAATGACTCATGGCATCGGCGCGGTTGGGCGTAAGTCCAATTTCAAAAATATGGTCGTTTTCAATGCCAATCACTTCCGAAAATAGCGTGCCAGGTTTAAGTTGCGCATCCAAAACCATAATCCCATCGTGACTGGTACCTATATGTAATTCGTCTTCGGCACAAATCATTCCTTGACTTTCTTCCCCTCGTATTTTTCCTTTTTTTATGGTCCAAGGATTCTTGTCGGCATCGTATAAGGTAGTCCCTATAGTTGCCACAGGTACTTTTTGGCCCACGGCAACATTGGGTGCGCCACACACAATTTGTAAAGGCGTTCCATTACCCACATCTACTTTGGTAAGTTTTAGCCTATCTGCATTGGGATGTTGAATACATTCTAAGACATGACCTACAACAATACCTTCCAATCCGCCAGGGACAGAGGTATATGCTTCAATTCCTTCAATTTCAAGACCTAAATCGGTAAGTAATTCGCCTGTCTCCTCAGGGCTTTGATTAACTTTTATGAACTTTTTGAGCCAGTTGTAAGAAATCTTCATTTTCTATTTTGCCTTTTAAAAGTGCAAAGATACGCTTTCGTATTTTTTACCATCCTTCAAAAACAAAAAATTGTAGAATTTAGGTAGGGAATTTGGTTTTTAAACTGTTATAGAAGTAATCAGGCAAAATAGTTTGATTATTTGTTTGGTTGTTTAGTTAGCTGTTGAGCATACCTCTCGTTTTTTCAAAATGAAAATAGAGGGGTATGTTTTTTTATTATAAATCCTTTTAATGTTGTAGATTTGAACCACATAAATTAACTAATACACTATGAAACTTGCAACAAAAATCTTATTGGCATTATTTTTTGTAGCCTTTATCTCTTGTAGAGACACTGCAAAAGAAGAAGCCGAATTAAACGCGGCCATTGAAGAGGTTGAAAACATTGAAACTGAACTAGAGACTATTTCTGAAGAGGTAGAAACTAATGCAGATGAATTAGAAGAAACCCTTAAAGAATTAGACAGCTTATAATTTAAATCGAAAATCTAAAATTTTAAATATGAAAAGTAACACATTAAAGATAGTATTTGTGTTTTTCCTAACATTAGGATTAACCACCTTACATGCTCAAGATAAAGCAAAAGAAGTTAAAAAAGAGACTAAAAGTAGCATCAAATCTGTAGATAAAGTTAAAGATCAGAAAAGTGATTTTGATGAAAAAGTAGATGCAAACAAAGCTGCTTTAAAAGAATCAGGAACCACCGTTAAAGGGAAACCAGATCAAATGCAGAAGGATGGTGCTAATAAAGGGAGTAATGTAGAGGAAGAAATGAAAAAATTGGAATCTAGTTATTCTAAAAAAATTAGAGCTACAAAAGACCCAAAAGAACAAACTAGGCTTAAGGAGGAGATGGAGGTAAAAATGAAAGAGCTAAAAAAGGCCAACCAGAATTCTGTAAAAGAAGAAGTTGCTAAAGACAGTAAATCTAACATTGCTGAAATTAACACTAATGAAAAGCCAAAGGCAGATACCCAAGTAAATAAAGGAAAGCCAACAGTTGCTATAAAAAATGAAAAAGTTTCTGCAACAAAAGCTAGTATTAGCAATAGAAGAAAGAGTCTTGATAACAGAAAAGCAATGGTAGAAAATGCCAATGCTAAAGTGGCTGCTGCTAGAGCAAAATTAGATGCTGCAAAAGAAGAGGGTACTTTAACTAAAGAAGAAATTGCCGCTAAAGAAGCTAAAATTGTGAAGGCCGAAGCTCAAATTAAAAAGTTGGAGGCCTCTATAGATAAGGCTGAAAAGAAATTTGATGAAAATGATTCAAAACTATCAGATTTTGAAAAAAATAAAGAGAACTAAAAATTAGTTTTCAATTTTAAAAAAGCACCCATTGGGTGCTTTTTTTATGTGCCATTATTTTTCGTTACTTACATGCGGCAAAATCCTCCCAAGTAATAGTAAATACATTTTGTTTTCTATCATAGATATAAGGCACACCTTCTCCTTCTTTGCAGTGAAGTTGTAAAATAGAAGATTCTAGTTGGTGATTGCTTTCGTAGCCCATAAGGGTACTTCCTTGATATAAAGGGCGACATTCTTTTCGCTCTTTACGTTTTAGGTGTTTGTATTCTTCTACGGTAAGTTGCTTGTATTTGGGAAGAATAACTTTTCCCAAATCTAGTTTTGCCGTAGCCTCCAATGGGCAATTAACAATATGAAGGTTAATACCGTTATAGCTTACCACTAGGGTATTGGGGATGGAATCCTGCGGAATTTTTAACGAAAAATTTCCATCAAAATCACTACTCACTTTGGGCTTTACATCATCAAAATAAATTTTCACCAAAGGGTAGGGATAGCCATCTTGATAGAGTTGTCCACTAATTTGTGCCCCAACCGAAACGGCTACTAGAAATAATGCTAGTGTAATAATACCTTTTTGAAAAGGATACTTTTTATAATTCATTAATATAGTTTTTCAAGTTTTGATTTATAAAATATTCCCATCCTCCTTGACAACTTTCTCGAGTAAATTCTGGAACATTGTTTGGCCAAGTTTCAATTCCCTGATTGGTAACTTTAAGAAGGGTTTTGTTTTCTTTTTCAGAAATTAAAAAAGTAACGACACCTAGAATGGTAGGATATTCCTTAAATCGCCATTCGTAAGTTATTTTTTTGAGTGGCTCCACTTCAGTTATTTTCCATTCATGAGTAAATTTTCTGCCCTCATTTTCAATTAAAAAGGAAGTTTCAAAACCTACCTCAGGTTTAAAATCTGGTATGTTTTCAAAATACCATTGGCGCATTTTATCTATGGCTGTAATAGCCTCCCAGACTTCTATTGCTGTAGCATTTAATTCCTGTTTAACGATGATAGGGACTTCCATTGGGCAATTTTACTGTAAATTATTTTAATCGGTAAATTTCCATGACATTTTCAAGGACTTTCGGAAAATCTATTTTTAAATCGATGAGCCTTCCTGTATGAACATCAAACACCCAACCGTGTACGGTAATGCCTCTGTTACGGTATGCGCGTTGTACTTCGGCGGTTTTTATCACATTAATACATTGCTCCTGCACATTTAGTTCTACGAGGCGCTTGTAACGTTGTTCTTCATCTGTAATTGCGTTTAGTTCCGTACGATGGGTACGATACACATCGCGTATATTCCGTAACCACGGATTCAATATTCCCAAATCCTTACTTTGCATCGCGGCCTTTACCCCACCACAGTAATAATGTCCACAAACCACTACGTGATTAACCTTTAAATGCAATACGGCATAATCTATAACAGACATCGAACTTAAATCGGTATTGGGCACCATATTGGCAATGTTTCTATGTACAAAAGCATCTCCAGGCGAAATGCCCATCAACTCTTCTGCCGAAACCCGACTGTCACTACAGCCTATATACAGGATATCTGGATTTTGCCCTTTGGATAAATTTTTGAAGTAGTTTTTATCTACGTTCAGCTTTTCCGCTACCCATTGCTGGTTGTTCTTAAAAATTTGCTCTATGTTTTTCATGGGATAGGGTTTGTTGTTAGGGATTCAATATCCCTATTGAATTTCAAAGATACGGAATGCTTATAGAGTAAGAATCATTTTAATATTACTTCGTTTATAGGGACTATTGGCTTCTACAGGTATTTCCAAAAAGCCATATTTTCTATAAATATAAATGGCATTTTCTAGTTTGGTATTGGAATACAACATTAAATTGAGCTTATTTTCCTTTGCAAAATCGATACAATACTGCATTAATTGCTGTCCAATTTTTTTTCCGCGAGCTTCTGGTAAAACTGCCATTTTGGTAAGCTCAAAAAAGTCTTCGTTGTGAGGCATCATTGCAACAGTTCCCAAAACAGTTTCGTTTTCAACAGCAAAAAAGATATGTCCCCCACGGTTTAAGATGTATTGTTGTGGTTTGCTCAACACTTCTCGGTCGAAATCTTCTACGTAAAAATGCGTTTCTAGCCATTCCATATTTAAATCGAAAAAGGCTTGTGCATATTTTTGCTGAAAGGGGATTATCTCTATTGCCATACTACATTTTACTATCAATGAATGCAATGGTTTCCTGTTCAATCTTTAAAGTGTTTTCGTAAATGGTTTTTGCTTTTGAAAGAATTTTCTCGGCAAATATTCGGTCTTTTATATCCTTAGCATTAATGCGGACATTAAAATAAGCACCCACGACTGCAGCCCTTGCACAAAGGATTCCTACACCTGCATCAGACAAGGAGCTTTGCAACCCATCCTGAAGCATGGCCTTTGCTACTTCCATCGATTGATACGCAGTTTCCATCACTTGAAACGGAATTTCGGTGGCATATTTGGTAGCTTCTTCAATGGCTTTTTTACGTGCTTCAATTTCTTTTTCACTGCCTTTTGGCATTCTAAAACCGTCAATAATTTTATTAAAAGCGTTCGTGTCTTCATCTACTAGAAACAATAATTTTTGCTTGTAGGCTTGTCCTTTTTCTGCCCATTGCGAAAAGAACTCCCATTTATCGTCCCACCCAGCTTTGTGTGCCGATAAATTTGCCACCATCGTTCCCAACGAAACACCCAGCGCACCTACATAAGCACTTATTGAACCTCCTCCCGGCGCCATAGATTCACCTGCCGTTTCATCGGCAAAGTCGTCCAGTTTAAAATCAATAAGTTTTTTGGTGTCGTCTTTCAGTAAATATTCTATAATGCGTTCATCTGGGTTAAAGGGTTTTAAATCGTCCAGTCCCAAAGATTTAATGGCAATCTTAATTTTTTCTTTTTCTGAAATTCCCAAGGAGCGTTCCTGCTTCACCAAAAAGTAATCGGCCGCATCTAGCATAGCTTTTAACGGTACCAATCCCACTAATTCGGAACCTGTAACACGTAAGCCTCGGTCGATGGCTGCTTTACAGGTTTCATCAAAAACTTCGTGCATAGAGGTGATGGAAATATTGGTAAGATTATACGAAATCTGTGCTATTCCATACTCTTCAATATACCAGCCAATTCCTTTTACGGCTTTTAATTTCCCAGGAATACGAACAGGCTCTCCATTTTCGTCCAAAACCGGTTTTCCTGTAATAGGATTGCCCTCTCTTTTGGTACGCCCTGCTTCCCTTATATCAAAGGCAATGGCATTGGCTCTTCGGGTAGAGGTGGAATTTAAATTGACATTATAAGCAATTAAAAAATCTCGTGCCGAAATGGCGGTAGCTCCGGTTTTAGCCACTTTATCACTAAATTCTGCGGGACCAAAATCGGGTTTCCATTGTGGGTCAACCAATTTTTTTGCCAATCCTTCATATTCGCCAGAGCGACAATTGGCAAGGTTTTTTCGTTTTTCTTCGGTGGCGGCTTTTTCGTAAAAATATCCAGGGATGCCCAGTTCTTTTCCAACGCGTTCCCCTAATATATGGGCGTATTTTGCCGTTTCTTCCAAAGTGATATTGGATATAGGCACCAACGGACATACATCAGTAGCGCCAAAACGAGGATGTGCTCCGCTATGTTTGCTCATATCAATTAATTCGGATGCTTTTTTAATGAGTTGGAAAGCAGCTTCAATCACAGGTTCGGGTGCTCCCACAAAAGTAATAACCGTTCTATTTGTAGCTTTTCCTGGATCGACATCCAACAAGGTTACACCTTCAACGGTTTTTACAATCTCTGAAATGGCTTTAATTTTTGCCGCATCGCGTCCTTCGCTAATATTTGGGACACATTCTATTAATTGTTTCTGCATAATCTTAAGGGTGTTTTTTAAGCAATCACATCTGAAATTAAAAAGGAAATGGTTTTTCCTACCTGCGCAGGAAAACTTCCTAGGCCGGGTGCACCTTCACAAATATGAAGATACACACAGTGTTCTTTTTTTGAAAAATGGGTGATAAATTTTCGGGCATCGTTTATAGAATATCCTCCTGGTGTCATAGCGCTACTGCCCATATCTTCAATCGCATCTAAATCCAATTCCAGTCCAAAGGGCGCTTTGGTCACAAAATTTTCAGCGGTTTTTACAGCTTCAGAATAGGGGATAGTGGTATTAATTTCAATGTCCTCGAATAAGTTAAATTGAATTCTTTCTGAATGTAATTTTAACCTGTCAAAAACAAATTGAGAGGTGTAATTTCGGTGCAAGCCAAAGGTGTAATAGCGATCTAAATATCCTTCTTCAAAAGCATAGGAAAATCCGTTACCACTATGGCGATGCTCCAAAGCTCGAAAATCGGTATGAGCATCAAAATTTAAACAATTTATGGCCTTTCCGAAGGCTTTATACGCTCCTTTTAAATTTCCGTAGCTATTGTTATGACCTCCACCAATAATGATGGGGAATTTTCCAGTATTCAGTATTTTTTCAACCACCGCAGCCACTTTTTCGTCAATGGCTTCCACCAACTCACCTAATTTTTGCACATAATTTTCTTCTTTTGAAGAAAGTCGGGAAGCGCTTTTCATTTCATTTTCACAATCTACTTCCCCTAACACGGCTAAATGTTGCACTTTGGTAAACTCATTTTTTTGAATATTGCAAAGTACCGTTAAGGCAGCTTCCCAAGCTTGTGCCGTTCCGGGGTTTCCATAATTGGCACGTACGCCAATGTCTTCGGGAATGCCTACTAGCACATATTTTGCAGAAAGCTCATGTAAACTTTCCCAATGGGAAACGGTAGTCAATCCTTCGCCAAATTTGCTTTCGCCTTCACGCTTTCGGACTAACTTTAAAATATCTTCTTTCGAGTAAAACTTGACCAAACTCATAACAATCTTCCGTTAAGAATTACTTGATTAATGTAGTCTGTCCCAAACGAATACGGTAAAAAACTATACGACGGAATTTCTTCCGTAATAATCACACTGGCGGCTTTTCCTTTGGTAATACTTCCGTGAGAATCGCTTAGACCCATGGCATAGGCACCATTAATAGTTGCTGCGTTAATAGCTTCTTCGGGAGTGAGCTTCATTTTAATACAAGCGGCAGCCACGACAAAATTCATATTGCCCGATGGGGAAGAGCCCGGGTTAAAATCGGTGGCTAAAGCCAATGGAAGTCCAGCGTCAATAATGCGTCTACCCGGCGTATACGGAATGCTTAAAAAGAAGGAACAACCTGGTAAGGCTACAGGCATGGTTTTCGAATTTTGAAGAGCTTTTATATCTTCATCGGTAAGTAATTCGAGATGATCCACACTCAAAGCCTTGTGTTTTACTCCCGCTGCCACCCCGCCAATCGCATTAAACTGATTGACATGAATTTTTGGGATAAGGTCATATTTTGAACCTTCGGAAAGGATGCGATCGGTATCTTCTACCGAAAAATAGCCTTCTTCACAAAAGATGTCGATATAATCGGCTAGCTTTTCTTCGGCAATCTTCGGAAGCATCTCGTTGCAAATTAAATCGAGATACCCATCTTTATTATTTTTAAATTCGGTAGGTAGTGCATGCGCCCCTAAAAAAGTCGTTTTTATATCGATGGGATATTTTTTCGCCAGTTTTTTTGCCACACGAAGCATTTTTAATTCGGCTTCGGTGGTAAGTCCGTACCCGCTTTTAATTTCGATGGCTCCTGTGCCCATATAAATTACTTCCTCCAACCGCTCTGCCGATTGACGAAATAATTCTTTTTCAGATGTTTGTTGAAGTTTTTTAGCACTATTCAAAATTCCACCGCCTTTTTCGGCGATTTCTTGGTAGGTGAGTCCGTTGATTCTATCCACAAATTCCTGCTCTCGATTTCCCGCGTAAACAATATGCGTATGACTGTCACACCAAGTGGGAAGAACTATGCGCCCCGTGCAATCTAAAATTTGAGTAAATTTTCCCTTAGGAGGAACATCCATACTACCAAAATCTTCAATCTTTTTGTCTTTTATAAGCAACCACGCATTTTTAAGAGTAGGGAGGTGGTTCATCTCCTTTCCACTCACTTTAGAAGGAGGATTTTCACGAACTTGAAGCAGTTCTTTTATGTTTATTAACAAAAGTTTCATCGTTCAAAGATAGCAAACCTGAATAGGATTTTATACTTTTAACTCACTAAAAGTCGCACTCATGAAATCAAAAAAAATAGGGGTCAATACTATTTGTACGCACGTCGGCGAAATTAAAGACGAACAATTTAAAGGAGCCATTTCTCCCTTATACATGTCTAGCTCTTACGCCTATGAAAATGTAGATATTAAGCGCTATCCACGATATTTTAACACCCCTAATCAAGAGGCGTTAGGGAAGAAAATAGCCGCTTTGGAGCATTGTGAAGCGGGAATGATTTTTGGAAGCGGAATGGCCGCTGTGAGTACAGCTTTATTAGCCTTTTTGCAAAGTGGAGACCACGTGGTGGTTCAAAAAACGATTTACGGGGGTGCGTATAATTTTATGGTGGAAGAATTTCCGAAGTATAATATTGAATTCGATTTTACCGATGGTTTTTCGGAAGCCGATTTTGCTTCAAAAATAAAGCCGAATACCAAAGTGATCTATGTAGAAACACCAAGTAATCCTTTGATGCTGATTACCGATTTGGAAATGATTTCCAAACTTGCGAAAAAGCATCAATTAGTTTCTATGATTGATAATACATTTGCTTCGCCAATTAATCAGAATCCAGCCGATTTTGATATTGACATCATTATTCATAGTGCTACTAAATATATGGGTGGGCATAGTGATATTTGCGCAGGCGCAGTGGCAGCATCAAAAGAACATATGGACAAAATCTGGAATTTGGGTAAAAACTTAGGCGGAAGTTTAAGTGATTATACAGTGTGGTTGCTAGAGCGAAGTATAAAGACAATGGGGATTCGTGTTAAAGCACAAAACCGAAACGCAAAAAAGGTGGCAAAGTGGTTGGATACACATCCTCTCGTTGCAAAAGTATATTATCCTGGATTGAAGTCGCATCCAGATTACAATTTAGCAAGGAAACAAATGTACGGTTTTACAGGAATGCTTTCTTTTGAATTAGTACCTTCTATAAATCCACAGGCTTTTATGGAAAACCTGCTAATGATTAAACAATCTATGAGTTTGGCAGGTGTCGAGTCTACCATACTTTCTCCGGCAAAAACCTCGCATGCATTGTTATCTGCTGAAGAAAGAAAACGCCAAGGCATTGCAGATGGGTTATTGCGTTTTTCGGTAGGAATTGAAGATAAACATGATTTAATAACCGATTTAGAACAAGCTTTTGAAGCGGTTGCAAAAAAACAAATACAAAAAGTATGAAGTTGGATATTTTAGCCATAGGTGCACATCCCGATGATGTTGAAATGAGTTGTGGCGCTACCATCGCCAAAGAAATTTCGTTGGGTAAAAAAGTGGGGATTTTGGATTTAACTAGGGGAGAACTTGGTACAAGAGGCAGTGCGGAAATTCGGGATAAAGAAGCGCAAGATGCAGCAAAGATTTTAGGAGTCTCGATGCGACATAACCTAGAATTTGCAGATGGATTTTTTGAAAATAATCTTGTCACCCAATTGGAGGTCGTAAAAATAATAAGAAAGTATCGTCCTGAAATTATATTGTGTAATGCCATGGAGGACAGGCACATTGATCACGGAAAAGGAAGTAAATTGGTAAGTGATGCTTGCTTCTTAAGTGGGCTTCGAAAAATTGAAACCTACCATGAAGGAAATAATCAAGGGGCGTGGCGACCCAAACATGTGTATCATTATATTCAATGGAATGAAATTGTTCCAGATTTTGTTGTGGACGTTACCGGATTTATGGAGAAGAAATTAAAAGCTGTATTTGCATATAAGAGTCAGTTTTATGATGAAAATAGCAAAGAACCCGAAACACCTATTTCTTCAAAAAACACTATGGATAGCTTGAGTTATAGGAATCAGAATTTAGGCCGTCTTATTGGTACAGAGTATGCTGAAGGGTTTACAGTGGAAAGGCCAGTTGCAGTAAATACTCTAGAAGATTTAATTTAATTTTTTAAAACTATTGTAGATAGTTGCAAATTCAATTATATTTGCACCCGCTTATTTAGCGAAATTTAATATGGTGGTTGTAGCTCAGTTGGTTAGAGCGCTTGATTGTGGTTCAAGAGGTCGCCGGTTCGAACCCGGTCTTCCACCCAAAAAGACAAAGCCTCTCATTCGAGAGGCTTTTTTTGTTGAAAATAATTGTGAATGTATTTAGTTTATATTCTATATTCAGATAAGTTGGACAAATATTATAAAGGATATACTAACAGTATTTCTGAACGTCTTAAACGACATAATGCTGGCTATGAAAAGTATACGAGGTATGGAACTCCTTGGAAGTTAATTCTAACAATAGAAAAGCCAACAAAATCAGATGCCATCATATTGGAAAGCAAGCTAAAAAATTTGAATCGCGAAAGACTAGAGTTATTCATTTTTAAGTATCAAAATTCGAATCCAGACGATTAACGAAGTTAATGTCAGGATGCAGACCAAAGCGTCTGCACCCGGTCTTCCACCCAAAAAGACAAAGCCTCTTATTCGAGAGGCTTTTTTTGTTTAGGGTGTTTTGTAGGAATGGTTTCAAAAAAAAACGCCTTAATTAATAAGACGCTCCTTTAATGATGTACGATTTTCTCTTATTATAACTTATCCGCAGTAATTCTACCCTCTCTGTTAGCTACTTCCCAAGCCGTTTGAAATATTAACTGCGCGCGTTTTGCCATGAGTTCATATTCAATTTTGTCTGGTGTATCAGTTGGTTTATGGTAATCTTCATGTACTCCATTAAAGTAAAATATAATGGGAATGTTATTTTTCGCAAAGTTATAGTGGTCACTACGGTAGTAAAAACGATTAGGGTCGTTTTCATCATTAAAAGTGTAATCCAGTTCAAGATTAATATATTCCTTATTAATCATTTCAGATACATCGTGCAATTCTTGACTTAGTTTATCACTTCCAATAAGATAAATATAGTTGGGATAGTCCTTTTTATTTGGATCAATTCTTCCAATCATATCCGTATTTAAATTGCAAACGGTATTTTCTAAAGGAAAAATAGGATTTTCGGTATAATATTTTGAACCATACAGCCCTATTTCTTCCCCAGTCACGTGTAAGAATAGAATGGAGCGTTTTGGACCATTTCCATCCTTTACTGCCTTTTGGAAAGCTTGTGCAATTTCCAACATAGAAACTGTACCACTCCCATCATCATCTGCACCATTGTAAATTTCACCATCGTGCATTCCAACATGGTCGTAATGGGCAGAGAGGACGATAATTTCGTTTGGTTTTTCTGATCCCTTTATAAAAGCCACCACATTTTCAGAAGGTTTTGGATCTTTTTTTCTGCTAAAGTACGCTGCGGGTATATCTTGATAGTAGTTGTCGTTTTCATAGGGCGATGCAATTCCTTCAGAAACATAAAAGTTTTTTAGGTATTCTGCTGCCATTTTTTGACCAGGTTCTCCTGTCATCCTTCCTTGCATTTTATCATCGGCAAATTTGTAAAGATGTGTTTTTAGGTCTTCGGCGGTAATTGTATTTGCGTAATCCACCCGAGACATGATCTTGGCAGCCGTGTAATTTGTTTGTGCTGAATTACAAGAAGTGATACCAAGAAAAATTAGTAATAGTAGAAAGTTTTTCATTTTTTTAGATTAAGGGATAAATATAATATATACAATTAACGAATTTTATAAAGAAATGTGAAATTTAATTTATGGGGAATTTATAAACCTTAAAAGTAAAATAGTTATGGAGCAATCTCGTATCTTTATGGCTAGAATGTTGATTGGATTTTCTTCCCTACTATGAAAATAAAAAAGCCTAAGATTGTCATTATTGGAGCAGGGTTTGGTGGTATCGCGATGGCAAAATATTTCAAAAATAAACCTGTTGAGGTTTTATTAATAGACCAAAATAACTTTCACAATTTTCAACCCTTAATGTATCAAATTGCTACGGGAGGTTTGGAGCCTTATAGCATAGCCTATCCAGTTCGAAGAATTTTTAGGAACTACCACAATGTAAGGTTTAGAATGGCAAAAGTGAGTTCTGTTGCTATTTCTGAAAAAAAGATAGCTTCTTCAATAGGAGAGATTGCCTATGATTATTTAATTATTGCTACGGGTGCTCAAAATAATTTTTTCAATTTTGAGCCCATCAAGGATAAATTACTCACGTTAAAGTCCATTCCCGATGCTTTAGATATCCGGAGTTTTTTGTTTCAGAATCTTGAAAAAGCACTTTCAAATGAAACTCAGGATTTGCCCGAAGTTCTAAATATTGCGATTGTGGGAGGAGGCCCTGCAGGTATTGAATTGGCAGGGGCCTTGGCCGAGATGAAACGCTATGTTATTCCTAAAGACTTTCCAGAGTTAGACACTTCAAAAATGAATATCAATCTTTATGAAGCAGGAGGGGAGTTGCTAGGCGCTATGTCTGAAGAATCTTCCAAAAAAAGTTATGAGTATTTAAAGGATTTGGGAGTGAATATATTTTTAAACACGCGTGTAAATGGATATGACGGAAGTAAATTGTTACTTCCAAACGATGTTTCTTTTTCTACGGATACCGTTATTTGGACAGCGGGAGTAAAAGGGGCTCCCATTGAAGGATTGCCTAGTACTTCCATGATAGGGGGAAATAGAATTTCGGTAAATGAGTTTAATCAAGTTTTAGATGCAAAAGATGTTTATGCAATTGGTGATGTTGCAGCTTTTGTAACTGCTGAAAACCCTATGGGATTGCCTATGTTAGCTCCCGTGGCTCAACAGCAAGGAAAACATTTGGCAAAGAATATTATAGTTGGAATAAAAGGAAAATCTTTTAAACCTTTTACGTATAAAGACAAAGGAACGATGGCCACAATAGGTAGAAGAAAGGCGGTTGTGGATTTACCTAATTGGAAATTTCAAGGCACTTTTGCATGGTTGGTGTGGATGTTTATCCACATTATGTCATTAGTAGGATTTAGAAACAAGCTCGTTGCTTTTATAGGATGGATGATGAGCTATTTTACCTACGATAAGCCTTTGGGGTTGATTATTAGAAGATTTAAACGGTAAACGAAAAGTTATGTTCTTATTCGATTACAATTTTAAGAGTTTGTTTTCTATTTGTTGAGGAATTTAAAATAAGCAAATAGATGCCAGAAGGGTAGTTTGAAACATTTAATTGTATTGAATGTTGATTATTATTTTCAAAAGTGTTTAAATGAACACCTTTTAAATCATAAAGATCAATGGTTGAAAAACGTTCGATATTTATTATTTGGAATATATTTTTTTCAGAAGTTCTAATTGCTATAATGGAATTCTTTTGGGTGGTATAATTAGGAGAATCGAGAATGAAAAAAGGCTCACATTCATCAATAATATCTAAATCTGAATAAAAGGATTCTCCATTTTTAAAGACACATGCAACGCGCCCCACTCCGTCAATATCTGGATCCCCGCTAGGTGCGGTAATTATAGATAGCGAACCAACGCCTTCAACCCAAATAGCATTATTAGTACTAACCGTGTTAGACGCTGCAGGAGAAAAGTAAAAATGGTCATAGTTGTTTCCATCGACTAATGGACGTGGTATAATAGAATCCACTCTAAAATAGCCTGCATCTTCAGGAAAAGGGGTAATGGGGTTTTTCATATCGATAGAGTCTCCTACTTCCAGAGAGAAATCGTAAAGTAAATAGTCATATATTCCGTTGGGTAAAATAGCCTTTAAATACACCTTTTTAGAATTTACATCTTCTCGTAATAGGAACCCTCTAGATATATAATGGTATCCATCAAGAACTTTAAAGTTCATACCATCAACAAGGGTGTCTCCATTGGTGTAATATATATCAGTATCGCATAAACCTTCGTAACAGAACCTTACATTCCATTCGTTATAGGTATCCAAAAGGGGTTTATAATCTTGTGAAAATATATTTATTGAAAAGAGTAATACTAAATTAATAAATAGAATTTTCCTCATATTGATTTTGTTAAGTTCAAATATAAAATATTAAAATATAGTAGAAGTAATAACTGTAAAATTCTAACCTCCATATTCTTAGTACAATAATATGCCATACCAATGTTTTTTTAAAATTTTATAAAAACTTAGCCTAAGTTTTCTATCAAAAAATCGCATGATTAAAAATAAATGCGTATTTCGTCGAAATTATGTGTATTTTAACGGTAAAAAAATTCAAATACATTTTTTCTTGTAATAATATTCCTATAGGTTTGTTGTAGAAATTAGAACTATTATGAAATATTTTCTACATATAATCGTAATTATTCCCATATGTATTTTACATGCACAAGGGGTTGGAATAAACACTACAAATCCTTTAGCAACCTTACATGTTAATGGTAATTTTATGTTTGAACCTAAGCTCACTGTTACCCCAACAAGATTGGTTGGAATATTAGAGAATGGCGGAGCAAGAGATTTTGAATTGGGAGATACCTTCGACATTACAGAAGGCACACTAGAAGTAACAGAAACGGTTGATCCTAATATATTTCTAATTGGTGATGTTGACCAGTCATTAACTAGTGGAATAAGTCAATATAATAATTATGATATTGGGCTTGGAGATGTCAATAGTGATAAAGCTGTAATTAGATTTTCAGGTGAAACAGCAGGTTATTCCGTTACAGGATTTAGTGGGGGATATGATGGTCGAATAGTATATTTTTTTAACTCACAAAACCAGAGCGTAACATTTTATAATTTGGATTCTGACAGTGATTTAGAAAATCAAATTATTACAGGAAGTGGAGCGAATGTGAGTATAAATAATATTGGTATGGCAGAGTTCATTTATGATGCATCCATTCAAAAATGGATCTTAGTGAATCTGCGAGGATAAACAAGGTATTCACTTTAAATTTTTTCAAAATGAAATTAGCAATTTTAGTATTATTTTATTTTGTGCTACAAGAAAGTCAAGCACAAGTTGGGATTGGCACTACAGATCCTCAGGAAGATTTGCATATAATAGGAGACTTAATAGTGGAGGGTTATAGTTTAATAGACAATTCTACATCTTTAGTTGGGGCGGATGACCTGGGGAATCTTACCATATTAAATTTAGATAATAATTTGACTCTAGAAAATAATAAATTAGAGTTAAGTAGAAGTATCTATTATGGTATAGGAGATATTGATTTGTCTGGAATAATAACCGTTGGTGGAAATCTAGCGCATAATGTGGATTTACAATTAGGGACTGTAGAAATTAATGAAGGTAAAATAGTTTTGAATGTTACAGGGCTCCCATCCAATATTAAGATTACTGGAATCGAAGATGGAGTGGATGGACAACATATATTTTTTTATAATTCAGTAACAAATAATATTGTATTTCTAGATGAGTCAGATCCTAAAAGCCTTGGATCATTTCCCCAAAACAGAATTAAGGTTTTAGCAAGCTCTGAAACATTGGCTGGAAGGGGTAGTGTAGAGTTAATATACGATGGTAATAGTCAACGATGGATATTAATTTCAATTCATGATTAATTATGAAAAAATCACAAATAATATTAATAGTTCTTTTCTGTTTGGCGTTACAATCTATTTCTCAAGTTGGAATTGGGACAAACAACCCGCAGGCTACATTAGAGGTAGCTGGGACAGTACGAATTACTAATTTATCAGTAGGAAATACAAATGAAATTACCTTAGCTGGGCAAACTACTACAAGAACATTAAACAAGACAGAACTAGGAGCTAATTTGATAATTACCGATAATAGCTTAAACACGGCTCCAGTATCTGGAACAGTGGGTGACTTTAATCTTGGCCCATTACAGGGAGGAACTATTCAAAATCTAGACTTAGGATTAGCTCCTGGAGCAGATAATTCTAGAGCTACATTTATTAGAGTATTTGGTTATACGTTAGGAACCAACATTTCGGGCATTACGGATGGGGTAGATGGGAGGCATGTTGCTCTATATTTTTCTGAAACTTCTGGAATTTCAATATTGGAAGATAGTCTATTGGCACAACCAAAGAATAGAATTAAAACAGCTGCGACCTCACAATTATCAATAAGCGGTGAAGGATTTATAGATCTTGTGTATGATGCAGATGCAGGCTCTGATGGACTTGGAAGGTGGATTGTAATTAAATTTCGAGGCTAATCCTAATTTACTTACTCGTAAATAGATCAAATTTAGTATATCCAAGTATTTTTATTATTTAATTAGTGACAATCCAAAAAAAAAAGCCCAATTTCTAAATAGAAATTGAGCTTTAAACTTTGCGGAGAAAGAGGTAAGTGAACCACTCTCTTAATGCCTGTATTTATTACTGTTTCAGTCCTGTACCATTATGAGGTCACCTAATAGGTCACCTTTAAAACCTTGTAGTAAAGATAAGGAATTTACTTGATTAATCCTTGTACTTTACTGATTTCAAAGCCCATAAAGTCGCAAAATTCATCGATAGTAACTAATTGATGAGCTTCTTTGTTAAGGCGTTCTTTAATCGCTTTGATTATTGTTCTGCCATAACGCTCACTCTTTCCTGTTACCACTTGCACGTCTTTAGGGTAAATACAGATTCTACTCATTCACTTTAAATTTAAAATTAATACTCTAACTATACTTTATCTATACCGTTGCTATAAAGCACTTATATACAATATACGATTAATATCCCATTGAAAAAACTAACTAAAACGGAAGTTTTGGCAACTTATAAACACTACGGAAGCACTCTAATACATTGACAGTCAATAGCTCGTATATTTGATATTCATCATCAAAAAATGTATTAGTTATGGCAAAATTAAAAGGTATTATTAAGTTAGAGGGAACGTTAGACAATCTAACTTTTTACAAGGGACAAGAAGGGTATTTAGTAAAAACTAAAGGCGGTGTTTCTAAAGAGCGTATTCAAAATGACCCAGCATTTGAGCGTACTCGTGAAAACGGTTCAGAATTTGGAAGTTCTGCATCATCTGGTAAGTTATTGAGAACGTCTGTAAGAAACTTAATGATTAGAGCAAAAGACAATCGAGTTTCAAGTCGTGTTACTCAAAAAATGACTCAAATTAAAAACTTTGATACAACCTCTGTAAGAGGACAAAGAAATGTAGCTACGGGATTAGCAACACCAGAAGGTAAAGCCACATTAAAAGGCTTGGATTTCAACAATAGAGCTATTTTAAGTGCTGTTTTGTTCGCTCCTTTTTCTGTTAATGGTGCAAGTGGAGAAATTAACATTCCAAATTTAACACCTACTAACGATATTTCTTATCCAAGTGGTGCAACGCACGTAAGTTTTACATCAGCTTATTTAAAAGTTGATTTTGATACTACAGAAAACGCAATTGAGTACAGTCCGACTGTAAATATTCCGATTGATACAACTTCTGCAACTCAAACACTAACTCCAGCAGGTGTGCCAACAGGTGCAGGAAACGATATTTACTTGTTATTGGTTGAGTTCTTTCAAGAGATTAACGGTGTACAATACCCGCTTAAAAATGGTGCATATAACGTTTTAAACATCGTGGAAGTGGCATAGTTTCATTCTGACCTTTGAAGCTGAAAGAGTCCTATGGTTTTGCATCATAGGGCTTTTTCTTTTGCCATTAATTTTTAAAAGAAAAGAAAAAAAGAAAGCCGATGTTAAGGTAGCGTGGGTAATGCTGTCAAGGTTTTTGGATAAAAGTTTTTTATGTTAAAATGTTGAAGCAGGAGCAAAGAAGCTCTTTAAAAAAAGTTTTATTCAAAACCCGTAGGGCTTGACCTTTATAGCATTGAGCGTTGGCATAAGGAAGCTACCTATATTTGCTACCTTTTTTTATATATCTGTAGTCTACTTCCCAAATCCAAGTACACCATAATGGGGTATTTGCATTTTGAGGTACAATTTGTTCAAATACTCTCTTTGCAGTTGGTATAAGATTTAACTCGTTTACTTTGTTTTGAAAACGAGGTTGAATTTGATCTCTGCAAGTATCTGATAATTGATTTAAAAAATCATTATTTAATATATATTCTTCCTGAATTTGAACAACATTGTTACCCTGACCATAATTTATCATTTCATTGTCTGTTACACAAATCATAAAACATTTATAATTATTAAAATTGTTATAAATAGGATTGTTGCCTGCATTGTTGTAATGCTTTAATAAAGACAACCTAAATATGTCATTCAATAATTTACCGTGCAATTTTGGACGAGGAAGATTTTGATTGTTTTCTGTTAGTCTAAAAAAGGCAAATTCACATAAAATCCCAAAATCCAAATATTCATTACTGTCAATACGTAAATCATATTCAGGCCTATCATTAGGATTACCTACAAACTGTGTGTTTGGAATATTCTGTTCTAAAATTAAATCAGTTGTATCTAAATTATAATAATTTAATGCCGACTGATAAAAATCGTAGCGAATACTATCTTCTCCAAAATAGTATAATTTTTGATAACGGTTAATGCGTTGTAAAACGTTATTGTGAAACTGATTGAATAGTTCGTTCATTTAATATTAAATGTAATTTCTAAAAATAAAAAAAAATTAATTATGGAAAATCCTTTTGAAATTATTAATGAAAGATTAGAGAGAATTGAAAACTTACTACAAAGAATCTGTGCTACTAAAGACACTAAAAATATTGGTGTTATTATCCCTGAAATAATGAATGTAAAAGAAGTTGCGAACTATTTAAGCGTTACATCTTCTGCTATTTATAAATATACAAGTGCAAGAGAGATACCACACTCTAAACGTGGTAAACGCTTATATTTTAACAGAGAAGAAATTAATGCTTGGGTGCTTGAAAACAAACAATTAACCAATAATGATATTGAACGTATGGCTTCTGATTATTTAAGTAAAAGACCTATGAAGTTTAAATGAAATTGCTAATGTTTCTTATGAAGTACTACTGTGAGCGTGGGATATGTCGGATATTTTACATAATACCAGTTATAACTATCGCCCGAAATAATAAAACGCACGATAGTGCAACCATAATAGGGAAGTATTATAACTTGTATTATGTAACATAGCTTGGGTGAGTTTAGGGTTTTTATGATAAAATAGAACGGAATAGCTTATTGTGATTTGGTTTGATTTTATGAAAAACCAAATTGCAATATGCTATTACCTTAAAGACCAAAAAAACGCTAAACTTGTAAGGTAAGCGGAACAACACAAAAGACAGAGGGTTTTTGCTTTTCGCAAAAAACTGGGTTTTGGGTTGTGGGGAATTAGTTTATCCTTTGTAGTCTTCTAATAGCTCTTTCAGTTTTAACTTTAAATCTTTTGAAATGGGATATTTATTTACTTTTGATAAAATGGATTCTTTTGTTTCGCCTTTTTCAATTAAACCTTTTACTGTGCCTGAATAGATTCTTTCAAAGCCATATTTAGAAATAGCTCTTGAAACCATAATACTAACACCTAATACACCTAATCCTGCTAACATACCAAGACCAAAACCAATAGTAGACAAAGCAGCAGTAATAGCAGCAGCTCCAGCATATCCACTTGCAGAAATAGCTACTAACAAAATTAAGCCCGGAACACCAAGACTTATTAAATACTCAATAACTTTATCTAATTTTATTACTGGAAATTTCATTATATATATTTTATGTAGTGTTGATTATTTGTGGCAAAACTTTGTATAGCTTTTGATAATGGTGATTCTAAATGCTCAAGTTCTAAATAACAAGTATCTATTGCCCTTGTAAGTGCCATTAAAACCCAAGTTGCTGCATACATATTTTTTCTTTCTATAGGTGTAAGAAGTACATTTTCAAGTAAGAAATTATCAGCTTCATCTTCGTTGATTTTATTATTGAAAAAATGGTCTAACCCATAGCATAAAACAGACCAAGCTTCAATGCCTCTACAAGACTCATAATAAATAGACCTTACGGATAATGAGGCAGGAACACTTTGTTTTCTTTTATCTACATTACCAGTAGTATTCCAAAATCTGAACAAGGCTATTTGTTTAGAGGCTTCACTTATTAAATTCCATTCTTCTTTTGTTTTAGATGTATCTTCTTTTATTACATCAAATTCATTTATTTTAATGTTTTTAGCAGCTTCAAAATCATCAATATCAGACAAATTATCTTCGTTATTTTTTCTTTTGGTAATATCAGAAGGACACAGCAATAATATAGATTCGTATGCCGTACAACCTTGTCTCTCTCCTAAAGTGTAAAGTTCACGAATAGCATTAACTTTACTTTGTAAATTACCATTGTAATGTTTGTCTATAATAATTTGACCGTGATCTTCTGTGTCTAAAGGTTCGACACCTAAATCAATTCCGAAAGATTCTGCAATATGGTTAGCCAAATGAGCAATTGCAGGCTTCATACGAAAAGATTTTCTTTTTTTTAGATAAGTATACATTGGCACTTTTTGAGCTTGTGAGACATCCCATTTACATTCAGTAGAATATCTAATCAATTGCTCTTTATCTCCATTGGCAATAACAATATTATTATAGCCAAAAATGGAAAGTAATATATCTTTTTCAAAAGCGTGACAATCTTGCGCCTCATCTAAAAATAACATTCTGCCTTTTCTAAAACCACCAATACTTCTTCTAAAACTTGATTTAAGTTTGTTTAAATCATACTTTTTATTATTCAAGTCTTCAAGAAGGCTATCACTTCTTTCAAAGCCAAATACAGGGGCTAATAAGTCTGGTTTATTAGTAATGTCAAAATCTTTAATGTAACCATCTAAATTACCTATAGCTTGTAAAATTCTTTCCAATACTTTATGGTAGTCTTCTAAAAATACTTGAGAGTTTAGAAGGTTGTTTACTTGTTCTTGCTTTAGTTTTTTAAACTTTTTAACCCAACCATTTATTGATTTTGAAGACTCAAATCTTCTGCATTTATGAGTATTAAGAAATCTAATAAAGTCCAAAGCCTCACGTTTTAACCCTTCGTCAAAATCTCTATTAGTTTGAACATACATTTTAATCTTTTCAATATTTATCTCTGGCTCGATATTATTCTTTTCAATAAAATAGTTTTCAATAACAATTAATCGTTTATCTAAAATTGATACTAATTCAGAAATACGTTGAGCAGACATTAGTGTTAACACACCCAACTTCTTTGCTAAATTGTAAAAGAATTTATGTAGTGTAAATGTAGTAGTTGACCCTTTTAGACTTCTTCTTTCTTCACTCAATGTATTTTCAAAACTTCTAATATGTTTTGCAAGGTCATAAACTAATAAATGGTTGTAGGTTAAAAAAGTAGCGTTTTGCCCATTAAGGCTCAAATTTAGCATCCATTTAAGTAAATCAGATGATTTACCTGTACCAGGTTTGCCTTTAACTTCAACTAATACTTCACCAATTTTATCATACGCCTTTTGAGAAGCTGCATCAAATTTGTTTTGTATTCTATCTATTTTCTTTTTTGTTAGGTAGCCTAACTCACTATCTTTCGATGCTTGCTCAAATAAATTCCTAATATCATTGTCAAAATTCAAGCTATATTTTTTCCAACCAGAATAACCAGAATACTTAACATATTTGTTTAAAGCAATGCATTGCTCCATTAAATCAAACGTAAAGTTATTTGAGGCTATTAGGTATTTATCTACTTGTATTGTTTTTTTATTTAAAACCCAAAAAACAGGATGTACGGTGATTTTGTTTCTTTCAAATTTACAGGCTTCAGCAAGATAATTCGTTAAAGCCCATTTCAGTTTTTCAGCATTATCTTTATAGTCGATTATTATGTCATCAACAAGTAATTCTGAATTTGATAATTCTAAATCGTAGCTTTTATAATCTTTTACTATGGAAACAGCTATTAAGACATTGTGCAAATAAACAAAGTCTTTTTTGGTTTGTATTTTATAATAGCTATTGTGTATATCTGGGATTCTGATTAATAGAAGGAAATCTATGTTTGCTTGAGAATATATAGATACAGGAAAATTATTTAGTATTACCACCTCAACCTTTTTGCAAGTTCCTTGTAATTTTTCAATTATAGATTGTTTAAGCAAATCATAATCTAAATTGACGTTAGAACCGTTTATTTTAGTAAAGGTAATTTCCATCAGTTTTATTCTTCAAGGTTATTAAAATTACCAACTGCTATAATTACATCATTTTCAATCTTTCCAGCTCTTTTTAAAATGATTTTTAAATAATCATCTCCAAGTCTTCGGCGTAACTGTTTTATGTTTTCAATAAGTTCATTATGTGCATCTTTCTTCTCTGATAGTTTTAATTGACGTAAGGTATATTTTGGCAGTGTCTTATATTTATTAATATCAATCAATAGGGTGTCTATAAAGGAAACTAACTCTTGGTCTAAATCATCACTTTTTTGTTTCAATAATGATTTAAGTGCGATTTTGGCCTTGTTTTCCAAAGCTACTTCTGTGCGACCTGTTTTATGTCTTGGTTTAAACGTTTTTATTTCTTCATATGAGTTCCAAAAGACACTGTTTAGAGGCAATCGTTTTTCATCCAAATTACATTTAACAACCTCAACTAATTCTTCAAATGTTTTTTCTTCGGGTTTATCGTTTGGCTTTTCGTTTTCATATTGATGAACAATAGAGAATAATGCCATACCTTTTTTTCTTAATACAACCACATTATTTTCAGAATAAGCTTTAGCTGTTTTAACACGATTTGGCAAATCTTTAATTTTCTTAATAATGTCTGGATGGTTGTTTAAAATCTCATTGTAATCGTTACGGATAATGGTACTAGTGCTTAATTCGTCTCCATCCTCTGGATTGGTAGAAATTTTACTAAATAAACCACTTGGTGTTGGTTCTTCATCTGCATCAAATATTTTAGCATCTTCCCCTAATGCACTATGGATTAAAAACATTTTTTGTTGTGCTATTTCTCTACTTTTTACAATATCTGCTCCTTGATCTGTGGGAAAAAAATTATAAATATAAAGCTCATCAAATACTTTAGCACTCATTCTATTAATACGACCTACACGCTGTATAACCCTTGTTGGATTCCAAGGAATATCGTAATTTATAATTAATCCAGCTCTATTAAGATTAAAACCTTCTGATAGTTTATCGCTTGTTATCAACACATCGAAATCGTCTTCAGGATTCTTGTCTTTTGCATTAAAATTGGAATTTAATGTTTTTGAGAATTTTCTGGTTATACCACCATCACAAAACAATGCTCTACCCAATAATTCTTTTTCAAAATAGCTTTTCAAATGCCTTACAGTATCGGTGTATTCCGTAAATAGAATAACCTTTCGTTTTGTTTCGGCTTTTTGATTTAATATATCTTTTATGGTTTGAAGTACAGAAACCCTTTTAGGGTCATTTTTGACGATATTTAGGTCTTTAATTTCTTGTTCAATAGCTTCAAATAATCTGATGTCACTTTTAATGTCCTCTAAAAATTTATCTTTTAAATGAAATTTATCTATTTCATAAATTTTGGTGTGTTTAGGGGTCGTTTTATTTTTTGCATTTCGCTCAAATTCTTCTAAAGCTTCTTTTATAGCTTCATAAGTGAAATCATCTGCACCATCCGTATCGTCATAAATATTCTCAATTACCTTACGGTCTAATACGTATTTACCAGAATGCTCAACAAAAGACAATACCATTCTATTGGTCTTTAAAAAGCGTTGAATACTTTTATGGAATGCACCAAAAGAACTTTCAAAACGCTTTACCAATAAACGCCTCATAAAGTCGTATAAGTTGCGTTGCTGTTGGAACGCTCTGTTATCGTCTTCGTTTAGTTTGTCTTCGTCTTTAGGTGGGTTTTCATATTCAAAAGGCTTATAAATAGCACCGTGAAAGTTACCGTTCTCACTAAAATAGTCCTGAATAATTCTATTGTAAAACTCTGATTGTGCTAGCGATAGTTCATAAAATTGCTCTTCTGGGTCTTTGACTTCTGATAAGTTGGCTATTTCCTTTTTATACTCAAAATCTGTTTTAAGGTCTAAACGGTTTCTACGAATTACTACAGGCGTGATTACATTTTTAATTTCATTAGCCATTGAATTAACATTCCCTCGAACAATTTGAATATCTATTGGTAAAGGCAAACCAAACATTTTTTCATAATCCCTTTCGGCTTTTCTTCGCTTATCTGGATTATTAGAGTTGTGGTTTTTTATAATATTAGATAAACGTTTGAATCTATAATTGTAGGCGTTAAAACGTCCTTCCAAGTCCATTTCAATAGTAATACCTGATTGACCAGGAACAATAAATAATTTTAATAGCGAGAAAATATCAGCAGGCGAATTATTAAACGGTGTCGCACTTAATAAAATAACTTGTTTTCCTCTACAAACATCCATTAAGCCTTGGTATGCTGCGGTATCTTGGTTTCTAAACTTATGCGCTTCGTCAATGATAACCACTTCATAACCTTGATGGTTTTCGGAAAGGTTTTCTGCCAAAGTTTCCATATCACCAGAACTGTACACATCCCAACTATACAATTTAAACCTATTAATGTATTCATACCAACCCGAGCTTTCCTTTTTGCTACCCACTAATCCTGGTGGGCATAAAATCAGCCCTCTTTTGTTAAGTTGATTGGCTATTAAAGATGCAATAACCGACTTTCCTAATCCTACAACGTCTGCTATAATCACACCGTTATAGGTGTCAATCACATTTAGAGCTTGGTTAACTGCATCTAATTGGTATTGGTATTTCTCGAAACCATTATCTTCCAACAATCTATCAATAGCATCATTAATACGTTTGGCTTCTTGTAATTCTATATAGGTCTTTAAGATTAAAGCATAGGCTTCAAAAGGTGTAATTAAAGAGGCTTGACTTTTATTTTTTAGAAAATCGATAATAATTTTTGTGCCATTTTCGGCTTCTGTAATGGGTACAGCCACTTCCCAAAGGTCATCAAAATAGGCTTCGGCACTTTCAAAACCATAGTCTTTTATCTCTACATTAAATTCTTCTTGACCGTGAAGTCCTGCTTTGGTTAAATTACTACTTCCTGTAATAAATTCGCCTTTGACGTTGAATAAATCTTGATATTTATTGTCTAACTGAAATAAGTAAACTTTGGCGTGATTGGGATTGAGTGTTTTTCTAATAATTAATCTGCCTTCATCCAATAGCTGGATAAAGAATGCTATTTGATTATAAAAGGCTTCGTTATCCATTTCGGCATTATTTATAGCGAAACCCATAGATTTCATAAAATGCGCAAAATGTTCTTCTTGACTTAAACTATCGTCTTGTAAGCCTACTTCAACAATGGTACTTAAATATTTATCTACTTGAAGACCTACTAATATTTTTAATGATACTTGATTGTTGTCTTGAAGATTTTTATAGATTTCTTGCCAACCCGAGAAATAAAAAAAGCCTACCAAAAATTTTAATTCCTGACTTGCTGAAATTAGTTTCTCTAATCGTTTTTTTAGTGTAGCGTTATCTTGACTATTGGTTATAAAGTTTTTACTCATTTATTCAAATTTCAATGCGTTGTATTCTTGGGTTGCTTGTTTTACGGTTTTCAAAAGGTTTGCAAAATTTGGACTGTCTTCAGGAATCATATTGGTTTGCATCGTTTTATAATCGTCTTCCCAAGCTTTTATAAAATTTTCTGGTGGAATAGGATTCAGGTTTGGTGGATATAATGTGTCATAATCTACTCCACGCATCCCGTTAAACCGTTCTCTATGCTCAATAATAGAAATTATTAGTTCTTGGTCGTATGCTTTATTTTTATGTTCGCTATTGTAGATTTTTGTAATATCGTACAAATGCCTACTTAAACGTTCTACTCGTATTTTATCGTTAGGTTTCTTAAACTCTTCGTGCAACAAAAACAATTTTTCTAAATAGGTTCGTTCTGGATTAACACAAGGCACAGTTATGGCTGTATCAGCAAATGGACGCTTTGGAAATTGTTCGCCAACAAATGATATGATGTCGCAATTTGTAAAAGGATCTTTTAATGAGCGACTGCCCAATTCTACTTTTACTCTTGGTAATACATACTCTGAATGCTGTGTAACCGCAGGATAATAGATTAAAATAGATACTGGGTCTTGGTCGCCATCGCCTAAATTTTCAAAATCGAAGGTTACCTCTGTATAACCTTTTTCATTGAATGCCTTTTGTAAGGCTTCATAAAATGTAGTAGTAACAAACTCAAATGATTTCTCTCTTAATTTTTTTACTTGTGATTTGCTAATCAAGCCACCATCAAAACCTAAATACTCTCTGTTTAGGGCTAAATCTATATCTTCAGAAAAACGCTGTATTAAATGCCACGCTTTACTTAATGACGTACCACCTTTAAATAATAAATGTTCGGCAACCTCTAATTTAGAAAAGATAATATCAAGTGTTTGTGCTACCCACCAATCCTTTTCTACAGCATATACAGGCAATCCTTTTTGTTGGGCTACCGCAGTAAAAACTTCTACCTTTTCTGTCTCTTTTAATTTATAAAACTCTTGTGCTGCCATTTACAATGCTTTTGCCATTATTTCTGCTATCCATTGTGGTGCTAACCCAATGTCGTGTTTTAAATCCTTACTATCCTCTTTTTGCAACAGCTTGTTTATGGTTTCCAGCTCGTAGTCTGTTACGTTGTCTTTTCCTATTTCCTTAAGAGCCTGTACTACTAATTTGCTTATCTCACCTTTTAGTGCCAAGTTTTTAGGTGTTGTTTTTTTAAATTGTATAGTACGATTGCCAATGGTTATTTTTCGTGGTGAACCATCGGTAAGATATACCAATTTTAAAGGTACTTGTGTAGATAACCCTAACATATTTTGCGCATAAACGCCTGTAGGTAATATACGTGCCTTATCTCGTTTGGCTATGGCTTTAGCGACTTCTTCGGTAGAAGGTAAAACCTCTTGGTTAAGTAAGGTGCTAAATGTAGGTTTTGCGTAAATACCACGTGCCAAATTATGTAATAGCCCTTTTTTAACTATACGATGCAATGCTACCTTTACTGCACCAGGACTGCCATAGTCTTGAAAGTCTTCTGTAAAGACTATAGTACCTTGTTTAAGGCTTTTTATTTTTTGTTCTATTTTATCGTCTGTACTTACCATAGTGTAAATATAGTAATTTGTAACCTATTTAAAAATATTTGTAACTAAAATATACTAAAAAGGTTACAATGTTAGTATTGTGATATAACTAAACTTTGCTATTTTTTATTAATAGCCTTTATATATTTAGAAAGTAAGCGACCACGAAATGAAATGGTTTTACCATTATAATCGTACTTAAAATAATTATAGAGCATAATATCTTCTTCATCTATTGGTTCATCTTTAAAGCGGTCTATATTAAAATGCTTAAACAGGATGTTTACAAACTTGGTGTCGCTTTTTACAAAAGCCACTTTTTGTAAGTCTTTATCTAATACCTCTGTTTGTTTTTTTGAAAGGTATTTGCAGACTGCATCATAAACCAACTCTCTAAACATAGGCTATGCTTTATAAGTATTATAGGCTTCTTCTGTTAAGCTAAAGGCTGGGTCTATAAGCAATACCTCTTGGTGGGTGAGGCTGTAGAGTTTGTAGATTATTATATTTAATAATTCATAATTTTCATTAAAAGCGTCAGTCCCATATGTGTTTTCTAATTCTCTATGTAAATCATTAATTTTTGCAAGGACATTTTCATTTGGTAATTGGATAGGTAATGTCTCTAAAAATGTTTTAGAAATGTTTACAGTTAGGTTTGAATTATTAGAAAAGTTATTGGCATAATACCAATTGATTAATTTTGAATTAAGTAAACAAGTGAAAAATTCATAATGGTTTTTTAAACTTTTCTTCAATACAATATTATTAGTTGAATTAAATGTTCTTCTTTTTTTGGTATCCAAAGCAAAAACTAAAGGCATAGTACCACCACTAATTCTTTGATTGACTATCTTTTTATCTTCTTTCCATAAATAATCAGGTCTTGTTCTTGCTATTAGGTTTGGTTTCCAAATAATATGATTCTTTGCCTCGCCAAAATAGAATCGTTTGATATCTTTCCCTTCAAAAAGCTCAAAAGTACCATCTTCAGGTTTTTCAAAAATTAAATCTTTAGAAGCTGCAATACCAGCAATAATATCAATACAACATTCACCAAGACTCTTTTTATTTGTATCTATTTTGCTCGAAAGTGCCATCTGCTCTTTATTAAGCATAATATTAAAGGTGTAGCTTGTATTCTCTAAAAATACATTTTGGTTGATGTATTTTGTTTTATACTTGTTTTCTTGAAGTGATTCTACATCGGTTAAAATTTCAGTTTCAAAATCTGGACTTGTTTTATTACTTAACTGAAATAGAATTGTTGAAGCGGTTACTTTACTAAAGACGCCTTCCCCTAAATCTACAATAGAGGTGACATTAGCGTTCTTTAATAACTCATATCTAATTACGTCATATACCGTACCTCTTAATATGTTATTTGGAATAATATAAATAAGGTTTCCTTCCTTATGAATTAGCTTTTTACCTTTTAATAGAAAAATTGCAAAAAGGTTAATCTTGCCAGCTTGTCTCGATTTAGACTTACTCGGTAAAGCAATATCTTTAAAGTATTCATCATTAACGTAATCTTTAAAACCAGACCCAAAACTGACATCTCTTGTAAAAACATAAGGCGGATTCCCAATCACAATATCAAACTTTTCTACACCATACATCCATTGTGGGTCAAACCAAGATGAGGCTTCATTAGTAAACGGGTTCCAGCTAATGAGTTTATAGCTTCGGCTGTTGGTATCGGCAAATAAATTATGCTCGTTTTTAAATGCCTTTTTTTGTACCCTTAAAAAGCGTTCTTTTATCTTTTCTTTTTTCTTACCAGAGCTTTGTAGGTAGTCTGCACGCAGTTGCTCCAAGAGTTGTAGTTCTTCATAATTATCGAACATACTTATTTGTTGCCCTTGTTCTTCGGGCAAACCAATAAGCGTGTTGGCTGTTACAAATTTAAACTCCAAGTTAGGCAAGGGTTCTATCCCTCGGTTTTGGGCTTTGTCGTCTATGTTTTCATCAATGACCAAAGAGAGAAAACTACGTAGTTTAGAGATTTCGGAAGCAATGGGTTGTATATCTACACCATAAATAGAGTGTTGTATCACACCTAATTTACGCGCATAGTCGCTTGTAGCTGCATCCAATTTTTCTTTAAGTTGATTGCGTATTAAGGCGTTGCTTACTTTTTCGAGTTGTTTTTGTTTCCACCATTTTGCGCTTGGGTCTAACTTTTTAAGGGCTAAAATAATTTTGTGCAATGCACCCATAGGGAATGCCCCAGAGCCACAAGCAGGATCTAATATTTTTACATCGCTTAATGCTTGTAATATTTGGTCTTTCTGTTTACTATTAAAGGTATCTTCTTGGTTGGTTTCTTGACCTTCTTTAAACAAGCGTTCTAATGCTACTTCATCGTTAATAGCTGTTTTGGTTTTTAGGTATTGTACCAAAGATTGCTCTACCATATAATCTACAATCTCTCTGGGCGTGTAAAAGCTACCTGTGGCTTTACGTGCGCTTTTTTCGGTGTCTGGGTCTATTTCTGCCAAAAGGTTTTCAAAGATAGTACCCAACATTTCAGGGTCAATACTTACTTCGGCATCGTAAATGCTGTTTTCGTCTATGGTAAAGTTGTATTGTTCCAGAACTTTAAACAGCTCTAAAAACCACGAATTAGGAATTTTAAGTCCGAATGAAATTTGATGTATGCCTTGACTATCGGTTGGGAAGAAATCGTCTGGATGTGCTTCAAACAAACCACCGTTTAAGAAAGGGATGATGTTTGCATCTTGCGGTAAGGAGTAATCTTTTCGGTCTTCTTCTCGTTTGTTAAGCACCAAAAAGAATAGTTTTTCCAATACCGAATGGTAATAATCGTGTTGCTGATTGTTAACATCTACCACTGTGTTAGACGACAACCACGTTTCTGGAATTAAGGGAATGCCAGCTTCTGACTTTTTATTCTTTAGAAACCAACAGAATATGGTACGACCAATAAGCCTTACTGCAAACTCTTGATAAATTTTACGGTTGTCCTTTAAGGGTGTGGATGGCAATACCAATTGTGGATTATCTGCATTAATGGTTTTAGTGCCTTGTTTGTACTTACCACCAATTAACTCATAAAATGCTTTGGCTATTTCTTGATAGAATTGCTTGTTAAGTGGTTCTACACTAAAAGCTTCTATAATTTCATCCAATGAACTAAAACCACAACTGCCAACTTGTTTTATAAAGGTTTTGTTGGTTTGTTTAGGTGATACAAAATAGGTGTAACGCTTGTATTCTGTAAACTCTCTTTTAGTACCTAAATAATTGGCTTTTACAAAACTGAACCTAAAATTGCCTTCACTGTCATAAAACACAAACAACGCTGCATCCTTTACTTCGTGCTTCAGGATTTTCTTGGCAATTTCGTATTGGTTTTTCTTTCCTGTTCTTTCGGTTAACGGTTCGGTGGTTTCGGAAGCGATAATGATAACATCGTCTTTGTTTATGGTTGCTTCACCAACTTTTTCGATAGACTCATACTTGTCGAAAATATCTTCCTGGAAGAGATAATCTAAATTTTCATCGTCTGGTTTGAAGGAAGGTAGCTTGTCTCTTAAAAAAGCTATTAAATTTTTGTTGGAATATTGATTGATTAGATTGGTTAGCTGACTCATATATAAAACTTAATTCACTCAAAAATATAAATCTTTCAGGTGGAAAGCAGATATTTTTTCAAGTAAATGTTAAAACCCAAAAAACCGAGTGGGTTAATTGGGTTGTGTTGGATTAATGCTTTTCATACCCATAGTGAATGTTGTAATAATCTAAATAGTTATCGATTATTTCGTACTCGTCATTTTTAAATGCAAAGAAATATGGCAAAATCTTACTAATTGATATTTGTTCTTTTAAGATTTGATCTATGTAAGGTAAAAAGGCATTCGTTATTTCTAATTCAGTTTTTACTTTAAGTGCGTTTTTAACCTGTTGTTTAATTCTTTTTGTAACAACTAACTTACTTTCACTTTTTCCTCTTTTTTGAGAATCACTTTGATTATGCATTTTTATTCTTGACTTATATAGTCTTTGAAGCTCGTCAATAAAATGTTCGACATAATCATTTTCATCAACAATTTTTTGCTCAACGTATTTTAACTTGTTTATTGCTATTGAATCGAATGTGAAGAATTTACTTAAAGTAGGTCTGTTTTCTTCTTCAAAATATTTTTCAAGGTATTCGCAGATAAAATCAATTTCATATTCTTTTAATGCAGGAAACAAATCAAGGTCATTAAATTTCAGCGCCGCTGGTGAAATATTTTTTTGATATTTAAGAGAAGATAAATAATTATTAAAAAAAGAGAGAACGTCTTCACTTTCAGAGTCGCTGTCTTTTTTTTCTTTTTTATTTATTTCTTCTTTATTATTCTTTATATTATTCTTTTGTTGGTAGTTGTCAACTAAAGGAATAAAGAAATTAGATAAATGTTTGCTAAAATCAGAAGATAGTTTACCGTTATTAGATAACTGATATATTTTAGGTATTAATTCTACTATTTTAGGAAAATGAACAGTAAAATATTTTACTCTTGGCATCCCTTTAACTACTATGTATTCAAAAAAGACAACTTCCTCACAATTAAAATAATCGTAATTGTACCGTTGTAATTTCTGAATATTAATAGCTAAAGGATGTGTATCCTCCTTTTTAAATTTTTTCATCTGACCAATGGAATTAAAAATAGATGTGCTTATGCACTCTTGTTTTGGATTAAAATTTTAATTACGTCTTCATACTCATAGTACATAGTTTTACCCATTTTGGTAAAGGGTAGTGTACCGTTAACACGTAAGTTTTGTAGCGTACCTGGTGAGATGTTAAGCATCTCTCTTACGTCTGCTGATTTTAACCACTTTTTTTGCTCCGTTTGGCTTCCTAAAATTGTCTTCAGTTCTGTGATGATTTCCTGTTTAAGAGTCTTTAAATCATCCTTTGTAATTACTTCAAATGTCATTTTCTAATAAAACGTATTAAAAGGCATAAACGCCTGATTTATATTGTGTTAATTTACTACATTTTGTGCTTTAGTTAAAACAAACTTATTAACATTTATGCACTATATTTTAACAGAAAAACCCTTGATTTTATAGGTGTTTACAAGGGTTTTGTATTGAATTAATAGTCAATTTTGAATGCTATTGTTTATATCTCCTAATTGGCTAATCGCTTGGATGCTTCTGTATTACTTTTATTAGCGAACTTTTGCTTTAAAACTGCCATATCATCACTCACTTTTCTATCCAATATTTTAGCATAATGCTGTGTCGTTTTTAGTGATTTATGACCTAACATTTTACTTACTGATTCCATAGGTACACCATTAGATAAAGTTACTGTAGTTGCAAAGGTGTGTCGTGCTAAATGGGTGGTTAGGTTTTTATTTATTTTGCATAAATCGGCTATCTCTTTGAGATAAGCATTTGATTTTTGATTACTCAACACGGGAAGCAAAACACCTTTTGTTACTGCTTCTGGGTGATTCTCATATTTCTTTATGATTTCTAAAGCTGTTGGAAGTAGAGGAATGTTACTGCGTGTATCTGTTTTGGTTCGCTTTGTTTTAATCCATTTATCGCCATCAATACCAAATACCAAATTATCTTTTGAGAGCTTCTTAACATCGCTATAGGCTAAACCAGTAAAACAACAGAAAATGAAAATGTCTCTTACTTGCTCTAATCTTGGTGTATGCAATTCTTTATCGAGCATATCTTGTATTTCTTCTTCTGATAGGAATTGACGCTCAACTTCTTTTAAACGTACCTTGTAATTTAAAAATGGGTCTTTTGCTATCCAACCATTAGCCAAAGCAATGCGCACTATTTTTTTGAAGTTCTTTATGTATTTAATGGTGCTATTATGCCCACAGTTTCTAACGGTTTTTAAGTAAAATTCAAAGTCTGTTATAAATTGGTGGTCTATACGCTTTATGCTTATATCACTTACTTTGTATTGATGTTGCATAAACTCTTGTAGATGTTTAGATACGGTTTTGTAACGCTCTAAAGTGCCTGCTGAAAATTCTCTACCTACTAATTTTTCTACTTGTGTATTATGGTTTTCAAAAATAGTTATGAGAGTACGTTCTTTTTCTTCTATACCTAATAACTTATTTTTTAAGGTTTCTGTAGTTACTGGCTTATCATCTTGGATTAAGTCTCTTTGACTTTGATATACTTTTGTAGTAATCGAATCTAAATAGGCGTTAAGCTCTCGTATATCTTCAGTTCTTCCAATAGCTTTATTGGCTTGATTGTTCCATTTCTCAATCTCAATAGTTCGCTTTGTGCTGATTTCTGTACGTTTACCATCTATGGTAATACGTAGATAAATAGGACATTTGCCCTGTGCATCTACTTTACTTTTCTTCAAGTAGAATAATAATCCAAATGTTTTGTTCATTCTGGTGACCTTTAAAATTATACATTAATTTACGAAATAATCAGGTCTTTAATTTAATTTAAACAACTGATTTATAAACAGTTATTAACAAATAGGTGACCTGAAAAAGGTTTTAAAAAGGTCACCTAAAAGGTCACCAACAGAATGGTTTTTAATACACTTTTTGATGTTTTGTAGAAACTAAAAAGTCCCGTAAACATAGTGTTTACAGGACTTTGATTGAAATTGAATAAATTTCAGCGGAGAAAGAGGGATTCGAACCCCCGGAGGTGTGACCCTCAACAGTTTTCAAGACTGCCGCATTCGACCACTCTGCCATTTCTCCTTGAGTGCCTCATCAAGCTATTTACTTGAATGCGGGTGCAAATATAATACCTTTTTTAACTCTTTGAAATCTTTTGATTAATAATTTCTTATATAGATTTTGCAGTTATATTACATTATTTAAAAAAACTTTCTATTGCAATCCTTCTACTAGAGAACTCTAAGGTGCTGAACATTAAATATTTACTTTTCACTTTTTATTTTTATTTTCATGTATAGACACCATTTTGGAAATAAAAGTATCAGGATTAATAGGTTTCTCAATATAACCATCTGCTCCAGCTTCTAAAGATTTTTCTCTATCACCTCCCATTGCATAGGAAGTTACGGTTATAATTGTGGTATTTTTTGGGATACCATTATGTCTTAATTTAACACATATTTCATACCCATCCATATCGGGTAATTGAATGTCTATTAAAATAATTTCTGGCTTATGATCGTGTGCCAGTTGAAATCCTTCAACCCCACTATATGCCTTTATAACATGATATCCGTTTTTTTCAAGAAGATATGATAGCATATACATGTTTTGCTCGTTATCCTCAATAATTAAAATATTCGTTTTCATTTGTTTTTGGATTTATAGGGTTGATTTTTTATAACTCTAATGGCAAGCAAATGGTAAAAGTGCTTCCTTCCCCCAACTCACTTTCAACTTTAATCGTGCCTCCTAATTTTTCAATTAAATTTTTACTAATTGCTAAACCTAATCCTGTACCTTCATGGCTCCTAGTAAGACCTCCATTTAGTTGAATGAATGGCTCAAACAGCTTTTCTATATTTTCTTTATTAATACCAATTCCTTCATCTATTACTTTTGTGTGGAGCATAGAATCAACTAAATTTACTTTAATTAAAATAGTTCCTTTTTCAGAAAATTTAATGGCGTTAGAAATTAGGTTTAATAGTACTTGCTCTACTCTTCTTTTATCACTTTTAAGTATAACTTTTTCGTTATGTATGTCTGTTTTTATTACAAGTTTTTTACTTATAGCCTGAGGGGAAAGAAAATCAATAATATCGATAAGTGATTCCACAAAATTAAATTCAGAAAAAGTAACGGTTAATTCTCCAGCTTCAATTTTTGAGATATCTAAAATGTCATTTATTAAGCCTAATAGGTGTTGACCACTATTCTTTACCATGGCCAATTGTTTTGCCTGTTCTTGGTTTAGTGGTCCTGCATACTCTTTTAAAAGAAGGCTAGTAAAACCAATGATTGAATTCATGGGGGTTCTTAACTCATGTGACATGGTGGCTAAGAAGGCCGATTTCATCAAATCTGCAGATTGTGCTTTAACCTTTTCCTTTTCAAGTTCAATAGATTGAGAATTTATATCCTCTAAAAGATTTAATAGAGCTTCCTTACTTTCGCTTAGTTCTTCGGTTCTTAAACTAACTAATTTCTCTAAGTCTGTTTTATAATGTAAAAGTTCTTTTTCATTCTTAATTCGTTCCGTAACATCTAGGGCAACCCCTATATGCCCAAGCAAATCATTATTTTCATCCACTAATTTTGTGGCTTTTGCAGATAGCCATGTTATTTTTCCATTTTTATCAAGGATTCGAAATTGGGACTCAAATTCTATGTTATTTGTAACGGCCTTTTGCCATTCGTTTATAACCCTTTCCTTGTCATCTGGATATAATGCATTAGTCCAACCATACCTAAGCGCCTCGTTAAATTCCATTCCCGAATATTTCATCCACTCTTCATTCACATACGTACATTCACCTTCCTCATTTGTATTAAAGATAGCTACTGGAGCATAAGAGGTAAGGGTTCGGTACAGAAGTTCACTTTTCTCTATTTGCTTTCTGGTGGTTTCATGAATTGTATTTAATTCATATTCTTGTTCTTCCAATTTGGAATTTACTAATTTATTTATTCGCTCTGTTTGTCCAGTAAAATACCAAACTGCCCAACTACTTAAAATGGTTATAATAAAACCAATTATTGAATACCAAATAGCGGTATTTATTTTTTTTTCAAGCGGAACAACATATAATTTCCATTCTCCAAAAGAAAGTTCTATAGGCACCGCAAAGGATTTATATGAAGACATGTCATTTTCTAAAAAAAAATCTTC
This sequence comes from Flavobacteriaceae bacterium, assembly GCA_002694465.1. Taxonomy (GTDB): domain Bacteria; phylum Bacteroidota; class Bacteroidia; order Flavobacteriales; family Flavobacteriaceae; genus Halomarinibacterium. The sequence goes on from NZMG01000054.1 coordinate 71,101, forward strand.
CTCACCTGTGTCAAAATTGACTCTTGAAAGCTGATACATGAAATCATTATCACCTGAGGTGTTAATATTTAAATCTTCAAAAAAAGTGGAAAGTTTTGTAATTACTGCAGAAAAACCTTCAAATTTCCCATTGATAAAAATAGGGTGTCTACTTATTATGCCAACACCTCCTTGTTTGAGGTGAACAGGACCTGCAATAAAAAAATCTTTTCTTTCAATCGTTTCGAGTGCACCACTACTTGCCGTAGTACTTGAAAAGATATTAAAACCAATAACTTCATTTCCCTTTAATGGATACACATGTGTAATAAAGCCCTCTCCATCTACAAGTTGAACCGCATCAAAATAGCTATGTCCTTTTAATAATTCCATGGCAATACTATCAAAATCCTCTGGTATTCCATTTCTTTCTACGATGTATCCTAATGTTCTAGTAGAAGAATAACTATACATTACTATTGCTTGTAATTTTTCCTTAATAATATTTACTTGATTATTAATTTCTTTTTTTTGCTCGTTTTCATTAATTAAGTATTTCTGGTATGCAATAAACTGGGTTATAAATAGCAGAATAAAAAATGTTGAAAACCCAAAAAGTAAAGGATTTTTAAAAAAATGATGTAATGGGCTTCTTTTCATTTTACAATAACAGTGTAATATTTTAGATACTTTTAATTGTCTTCTTTTTGTTGCAACTCCTTAATGAGATTTTTAAGTTCTTTCATTTTTAATTCTCTTCCTACAAATAATTTATTCATACGTTGTAATTCTTCATTTTTTAAACTTACCTCTTCGGTTCTTTGCTTTACTAATTCTTCAAGGTTATTTTTATGCTTTTCCAACTCATCTTCAACTTTTTTTCGATCTGTAATATCTCTAATAATTCCAATTAAAAATGTAGTGTTAGTTTCATCAATAAACCGAGTTTTTTTGGTAGAAATGATACGTCTATCACTACCTTCTATAGTTAGGGTCTCTTCGTTAACATTTTCAATACCAGTTTCTAGAACCTGTTTGTCGATTCTTAAAAAGCTTTCTCTTTCATCCTCTGACACATTTTCGGCTAGTGTCTTTCCTATGATATCTTTCCTTGATAGGTTAAACATTTTACAAAAAGCATCGTTTACGAGTAGCAATTTACTTTGATCGTCTTTCACAAATATGGGATCTCCAATATTATTGATGATATTGTTTAAATAATTTTCACTTTTTACCAAAGCAGCTTCTGTTTGTTTCTGTTCTGTGATATCTGTAAAATAAATAATTAAACCATCTGAGGTAGGATAAATTCTATTTTCAAACCATTTTTTAAATGGTTCATAATACTCCTCAATAACAATTGTTTGTCTTGTTTTAATAACTTCCTGGTACGCTTTATAAAAGGGGAGTCCAACTACTTCAGGAAATTCAGTCCAAACATGTTTACCGATTAAATCTGATGGTTTTCGCCCCAATAATTCCCCTGCTTTATTATTTAAAAATGTAAAATTCCAATTTGTATCTAGTGAAACAAATCCATCAGAAATGTTATTTAAGGTATTTTCAAGCTTAGTAGTCAATTTTTCTTCAACTTCTTGTTTTTCAATTTGAAGGTTTTGTAGCTTTTTTTTATAGGTAAGTATGGATAAAACATCTCTACTTTGATGGGCAATAAATGCCGAATTTTCTTTATCTGAATCAATAAATCTTAAATATAAATATAGGATTACCGAAAAAATAAATGCAGAAACAAATTTCCCTATAAGGTGGCCAACTATTGAATTTAATAACTCAGAGGAATTATACTTTAGGATTATGTTAAAGGCTAATGAATCGAAAAATAAAACGGTAAATAAAGAGATAAAGAGAACAATAAAGAAACTTAATTTTTTGATTTTCGAGATTAAAAATTGATAAATAATTCCTAGAAGAATAAAATCTATAAGTAGGATTAGAGTTCCAGTTAAAAAATATTTATAATTAATTAAGAATGTAGATACGGCATTTTGATCATGGGTGTTGCCAATGATAAGTTCTTGTTGATATGTCATTCCAAATATTGCAGAGAGAATAAAATTAGAAATTATAATTCCCAAAATAAGCATGCGAGCACTAATAACCCCCTCCTTAATATAAATTAATAAAACTGCAAATAAAACTGCAGAGAATAGGATGACAGAACCAGGGTAAATTGTAAACCTATCAAAGATCTCAACATGGATCATAGTCTTTGAAAGGGCTTGTACATATTGAACAGCTCCTAAAAGAATGTATAACGGAGCCAAGCCTATTTTCTTTCTTAACTTAAATAAGCAAAGAATGCTAGTAGAAATTAGTAAAAATTCTAAAAATATGTTGGTATAAATGTTCATTAGAGACTTTCTTTTTTGGTATTCCAAGTTATACAAATAGAATGACGGTTATAAACTAAACTTATCGTAAATCTTATTCCTAAAAAGGCTTAAGATCATTTATTGTAAAATATAAAAGGATCCACTTCACGCTATTTCTTAAAGAGAAATACTTCTGAGGGCCTATTTTTTTCGAGGTTTTTTTATGCCAAGTTTGGCCATTTTGTCTGTTAGTGTACTTGATTTCATGTCTAAAACTTCAGCCGCACCCTTAGGCCCACTTATCTTCCAATTACATTGTTCCAAAACCTGTAATATATGACTTCTCTGCACCATATCTAGCGTCATATTATTTTTAGTATTGGTGATAAGTTGTTTTGAAGATTGAGTCGTCGATTCAAATCCTGGAATTTCTAATGTTTCATTATTAGATAATATAGAAGCTCTCTCAATTAAATTTTCAAGTTCTCTGATATTTCCTGGCCATTCATAGGCTTTTAGTTTATCCATTGTTTCATCAGGGATGAACTTTATTTTTTTTGAATAGTCTTTATTGAATTTATTAACAAAATGCTCCACTAAAATTGGAATGTCATCAGTTCGATCTCTTAAAGGAGGAATATCTATTGGAAATACATTTAGTCGAAAATACAGGTCTTCTCTAAAACGTTTTTTGGAAACCTCTTTTTTTAACTTTCTATTGGTTGCAGCTATTACTCTCACATCTAATTTCTTAAGGGTTGTACCTCCCACAACCTCAATTTCACCTTCTTGTAAAAACCTCAATATTTTTGGCTGCATATCAATAGGCAATTCGCCTATTTCATCTAAGAATAAAGTGCCTTCGTTTGCTAGTTCGAACTTCCCAATTTTATCATTTAAGGCCCCTGTAAATGATCCTTTTTTATGGCCAAAGAATTCACTTTCAATAAGCTCTCTAGGTATAGCAGCACAATTAACCTTTATTAAGGGTTTATTGTTTCTAAAGCTAGCACTGTGTAATGCCCTGGCAATTAATTCTTTTCCAGTACCAGATTCTCCTTGTAGCAAAACGGTTGCATCTGTTGGTGCCACTTTTTCAACTTGCGTAAGAACATTACTAAATGCGGCACTTCCATAAACCATCTCCCCATAATTAAATACTAAATCGAGCTCATTTCTTAAATAAACATTTTCTTGCTCCAATTGTTTACGCAAATGATTTAGCTCTAGATTCGCCCTAGATAGTTTTTCATTGGTATCTATTAACAAGTTTTCGGCTTTTTTGCGCTCAATGATTTCATTCTCGAGATCAATATTTTTAAGCTCCAATTTGTTAACCAATCGTTCACTATACAGTTTTAAAACTTCTTTATCATTAAATTGAATATTTTTTAAAGTTTTGATTTCAAGATCCTCCATGGCAAATATGGATTGGATTTCGAGCATCAATTTTTCATGATCCATGGGCCTTCTCAAAAATTTTGCACCTCCCAGTTTTAATGCAAAATCCTCATCAAGCTTATCTGTATAGGTAGAGGAAAAAAACACAAATGGAATATCTTTAAATTCTTTATTTTTTTTACAAGCCTGACAAAACATATATCCATCCATAACTGGCATTAAAATATCTGAAATAATCAAGTCTATTTTTTGCTCGTTAAGAACTTTCAAACCCAGCTCTCCATTTTGCGCCTCAAAAACAATAAAGCCTTCTTTTTCAAGTATTACCCTAAGTAAATATAGATTTTCAAAAGAATCATCTACTATTAAAATACATTTCATAATTATTAAATGTGGCTAGAAGCCTAAAAGTTTAATTTTCAAATTTATGGGATATAAGATTTTTGTAAATTCTTTAATTTAATATAATTATTTGAATATTTTATAATATACACAAAAGATAGACAGTGTATTACTCTTGGGATTAAAATTGTCTGATTTTAGCAAAGAATAGGTTGATAATTAGATTTTAGAAAACCCTGAATTTTTCCGATTTCTAAAATTTTTAATTTAAGTATTAGTTTTAAAATTTTTACTATAAGAATATGTGATAGGTATAATTCACCCAAAAATCATCAAATGGTTAAATTTGTAGTTCAAAGATACTTATAATGACTTCAAATAGTATTAAGAAATTACAATGGCGGTATGCTTGTAAAAAATTTGATTCTTCGAAAATACTTTCAAAGGAGAAACTGGAAATTTTAAAAGAATCATTCAATTTAACTGCAACTTCCTATGGACTACAACCTTTAAAATTAGTTGTGATTGAGGATAAAATTACTAAAAAGAAGTTGGTTCCATTTAGTATGAATCAAAAGCAAGTAGAGGATGCATCCCATGTATTAGTACTTTGTATCGAGGCGGAAATGAAATCGGAGTATATAAAAAAACACTTTAATAGGGTAGAGGCTATACGGAATACTTCCAGAGCTATTTTAAATCCTTATGAAACGGCCTTAATTGCTATGTTTTCAGAAAAAACGGAAGAAGAAATTGAAGGTTGGATGACAAAGCAAGCCTACTTGGCCTTAGGGAATTTACTAACTGTGTGTGCCTTGGAGGAAATTGATTCGTGCCCCATGGAGGGATTTGAACCACAAAAGTATGATGAATTATTAGGTCTGGAAGCAATGGGACTTAAGTCTGTATTGGTATTACCAGTTGGATATCGAGCAGAAGATGACTTCTTTTCCAGTTTAAAAAAGGTAAGAAAGGGAGTAGAGCAAGTCATTATTGAATTGTAACTCTAAAAAAAACACCCAAAAAATGGGTGTTTTCATATTAAATAATTTGAGTTTTTATTTTATAATTCCACCACAACTTACTCTGCCTCCAGCATCGCCGGTTGGCTGCGTAGTAAAATCATCGGCACCCTGATGAACAATAAGGGCCTTACCTAATATATCTTTATTCTCATCTCCACACCCAATACACCATTCGTTTGTGGTAATGGAAATAGTTCCTTGTCCATTTTCATCGGCTTCAAAATTTCCAATATCTCCTTTGTGATATCCTGCTTCGGCACCCCACTTCCCATGTGGCGCAAAAGTTGGATTCCAATGCCCACCACTAGAAGTACCATCTGCTGCCGAACAATCTGCCTTCTCATGAATATGAATGGCGTGAGTTCCAGGAGTTAGTCCATAGAAACTTGCTGCTAAGGTTACTTCACCATTTTCTTCCGTAATTATTACTTTTCCTTCTGCAGTAGATCCACTTTTTGGTTCTAAAACAATTCCTAATTCTTTAACTTCTACCTTTTCTTCAACAACTTCTTTTACCACTTCCTTGCTTGAATCTTCTTCTTTTTTAGTGTCATTTTTACAGCCTATAAAAGTGAAAGTGAATAACGCAATTATCGCAAATGTTATTTTTTTCATTTTTTTCATTTTTATTATTTTTTAGTTTTTTAAAAGTACTTGGTTTTAACAAAAACAACAAATTATTAATCTCTAATATTTTCATTACCCTTTTTTCTGAAATCTGTATCAATCCAAAAACCTAATTGAAATCTGTCGTAATTAACCCCAGTAAAATGATTCTTTAAATAACCTACTTGGGTGCTAACATTTTTAGAAAAATTATAGCCTATGGCTCCGTATAATCTGTTTTGTCCAAAAATGGGCTCTTGTAAATTTATAAATACTTCATCGTAGGCAGTTAAAAACCATTGTTCGTTAATAGGGTAGGTAACTCTCAATAAATAACGCATCCGGTGTTGGGTATCGTTTCCTGTTAGTGGATTGTTTATAAAACGTTGTTCAAGGCGATATCGATGCCCAAATTTGAATTTTCCAACGGAATTATTAAGACTAAACTCTTCATAAATCCTATTTTCAATACTATTTTCTTCCCCCTCCATCTCTACAAAGGTGCCGTCTGTAGCAATATACCCATATCCAACGGTTGCCGTTGCATTTTTAGCAAAATGATAATTTAGCCCAGCACGAAGTAATAATTGGTTAAAATTACTTCCAAATTCGTACGTACGATATTGTATTTCTGAATGAATACTAAACTTTTCTGAAACTTTATGTTTTGCAAAAAGCATAAACCAAGAACCAAAATTATTTTCTCCTGTTTCTTGACTTTTAACAGTCCAAATAAACATAAATGCAATAAGTGTAAATAGTGTTTTTTTAATCATAATTCATTTTTATTCTATAGTAAATGTTTCGGTTTCTTTGAAGGGTGATATCTTAATTTGCTCCATTTTTGAAGTAAACCTAATCCAGTCATTATTATAAAAGGCATTGGTAGTTTGCAACGCTTTTTCAAGTTCGTCCTTTGCTTGTTGTATTAATCGTTCCTCTGTGGTCGTAAGGCCCTTAGGACGACTACCACTATACCAATTCGCTATACCAATTCGTTGCATAACACTTACCTCTAGATTACGTGTAATGCCTTGACGCTTGTCTTCTTTACCAATATACAAAGCAACTATGGAATCGAGCTTTTTAATGACTTTGCCGCTTTCCTTAATTTCGTCTTTATATTTTTCTTTATCTTCTTTTTTCAGTTTTTTACTAAAATCTTCTACCTGTATTTTACTTTCATTCAATTGCTTTACTGCATCTGCAGCAATTTGAGTCATTTTCTCAATGGTTTTACTAGCCGAATAACTTTCATTAATCGCCTTTTGGGAAATTGATAACCGAGGGTCACTTTCAACCCTAATCGAGACAGATGAAATTTTATCCATAAACTGAAGTTCAGCTCTATAATTTCCTGGTTTTACTTGTGTTCCGCCAGGTTCATTTTTTCTATCACGTATATTTCTTGAAGGTCTGTCGACCCCAGCCTCATCCATAAACCATCGCCATGAATAAATACCAGAACTATCGGGTAGTTTTCTTTTTAGCGTTCTTATTAATCGATCACCATCATAAAGCTTTAGATATAAAGAATCTTTACTTGGACCTTTCGGTTTTTCAGAGTCATCTTCTTTTTCTTCATTTTCATCTTCCATTTTCTCTTTCTCTTTTGGCGCTTCTTTATTCTGAAAGTAATATTTAAAAATGGCGCCGTACTCTCTATTCTCACCATTATAAATCGCATCGGCTCCAAAACGACTTCCTGTGGGCTGTTGATAGGCAGCTTGATACGCTGTGGGTGGATTGAAAAGTTTAATAGCTTCATTTAAAATGGAAGTGTTTTTGGCAATTTCTCGCAATGGACGAATATCATCCAACACCCAAGCAGCTCTTCCAAAGGTTCCAATTACCAAATCGTGTTCTCTTGGATGAATTACTAAATCTTTAACTGGTACGGTTGGAAAGCCTTTAGTCCATTTTTTCCAACTCTTTCCTGCATTTATAGAAACGTATAATCCATCATCGGTACCTAAGAACATCAAGTTTTTTTCTTCAGGATCTTCAATGATGCTTAGTGCATAACTTTGCACCTCATTTTCGTTAACTATGCGCTCCCAAGTTTTTCCGTAGTCCTTGGTTCTAAAAGCATAGGGTGCGTAATTAAACCTTCGGTAGTCATTGGCAACCAATAGGGCTTCCCCTTTCATTTTATTAGAGGCTTTAATTTGAACAATCCAACTCCCCTCCGGCAGCCCTTTTATATTTTTTGAAACATCCGTCCAGTTTTGTCCTCCATTGGTAGTATAATGTACTTTCCCGTCATCGGTTCCCACCCAAAGCATATTTCTTTCAAGAGGGGAGGGTTCAATCACCAAAATGGTGGTATAGTTTTCTGCCCCTGTAGCATCCATCGTTAAACCGCCACTTTCGTGCTGTTTTTGCTTTTCGGGATTGTTGGTAGTTAAATCTGGTGAGATTATTTCCCAAGTCAATCCTTTATCGGTGCTCTTATGTACAAACTGACTTCCAAAATAAAGGATGCTGTTATTAAAAGGATCGATATTTATGGCGCTATTCCAATTAAAACGAAGGTCCACTTCAGGATTTGGATGGGTTGGGCGAACGGTATAATTATTCCCTGTTTTCCAGTCGTAACGGCTAACATATCCCTGCTGACTCATACTCCAGCCGTATTGACTATCGTCCTTATCGGGGACTACATCAAATCCATCTCCAAAAGAAATTTCTTGCCAATAATCGTTTCTAATCCCTTGTGACTTCCAAACATAGGCGGGGCCTCTCCAGCTTCCATTATCTTGCATTCCTCCATAAACATTATAGGGAAATTCATTATCCACAGCGATGTGATAAAACTGAGCTACGGGAAGATTTCCTATAAATCGCCAAGTTTTCCCACCATCCTTGGTTATGTTTAAACCACCATCGTTTCCGTCAATCATGAAGTTTCCATTTGAGGGGTGAATCCACCAAGCATGGTGATCTGGATGTACACCATTATCTACACCATAGGCTGGCATTAACTGTTCAAAGTTTTTTCCTCCATCTTCTGAAACATTTACATAGGTAAATACTGAATAAACCCTATTCTCATTTTGAGGATCTACATATATTTCAGAATAGTAAAATGGGCGATTTCCAATATCGTCTTTGTCGTTAATTTTTTTCCAAGTAAAACCTCCATCTTCACTTTTATACAATGCATTTTTCTTGGCTTCAATAAGTGCATAAATAATATTAGGTTTGTTTCTAGCAATGGCTATTCCAATACGCCCTAAGTCCCCTTTGGGTAATCCATCTGCATCGGTTCGTTGTTCCCAAGTTTCACCACCATTATGTGTAATGTACAGTCCACTACCTTCACCACCACTTTTAAAGAACCATGGGTCACGTTTGTGTTCCCACATGGCAACAATCAATTTGTTTGGGTTTGTGGGGTCCATCACCATATCTGCTACCCCCGATTTATCATTGGTGTATAGAATTTTATTCCAAGTTTTTCCGCCATCGGTAGTTTTAAAAACGCCGCGTTCAGGATGAATTCCCCAAGGCGATCCAATCGCACCCACATACACTATATTAGGATTTGTAGGATCAATAATGATTCGGTGAATATGACGAGTTTTTTCCAACCCCATGGATTGCCAAGTGCGACCACCGTCCAAAGATTTATACACTCCGTAGCCACCATTTAAGCTATTTCGTGGATTCCCTTCACCAGTTCCTACCCATAGGACAGAAGGATTACTTTGCTGAACAGCTACTGCTCCAATTGATGCTGTAGGTTGGTCATCAAAAATGGGTTCCCATTTAATTCCTCCACCAGTAGTTTTCCAAAGACCCCCAGAGGCCGTACCTGCATACATAATATCGGGATTAGAAGTGACCACATCTATGGCAGTTACACGACCAGACATTCCTCCAGGACCAATATTTCTGGGTTTCATATCTTTTAGTAAACTCATGTCTAACTGTTGAGCCGAAAGGGAAGATGCGATACAAAAAAGCATCAAAAGAAAAATATTTTTCATGTTGAAAGACCCATTAAGGGTAATTTTGGAGATTAGTTTTTTTTCGAATTTTAAAGTTACTAAAAAAGTCTTTGCATTTCCCTTTAAGGTGGAAAAGACGTTTAAAAATTGACAGAAATTTTTGTTTCCTGAAAATTTTTCAGTGACATTTTTTCACTTTTAGCCAGAAAATGTAAAGGAAATATTAAAGAAATTTTAAAAATTTAAACGTTTGGATCAAACTTGTACTTTGGAATATATTTTGCTTTTTTAAGAGTGAATTTATAAAATAATTGTTGAACTAAAATTTTTTAAGTTATGAGTAATCTAATTAAAAGTGAAAGAAATGGAAGTTTGGCAAATACTGGATTAACTGGTACATTTCCTACTTGGTCCTCTTGGATTGATGAAATGTTTAGCAATGATTTGCCAAGCGTATTTAAATCGAATTTTAATACAGGCTTAAGTCTTCCAAAAGTAAATATTTTGGAAACTGCAGAAGATTTTACGGTAGAATTAGCTGCTCCTGGAATGAAGAAAGAAGATTTCAATGTAGAAATTGACAATCAAGTACTATCAATTTCTTCTGAAATGGAGCATAAAAATGAAACCGAAAAGGAACATTATACTCGACGAGAGTTTGAATATTCTTCATTTAAACGCAGTTTCACACTACCAGAGTCTGTAGATGGTGAAAAAGTAAAAGCGAAGTATCAAGACGGTATTTTAAGCTTAGTGCTTCCAAAGAAAGAAGAAGCAAAGAAAAAACCAGCTAAGATTATAAAAATTAGCTAAGTTTCTAAATGTGTAATTTTTTATGGGTCGCTTCCTTACAATTTTAAGGAAGCGATTTTTTTTATAATATCTCTGCAACAGCTTTTATAAGGATTACAAATCCACTAAGTACCATAATGGCAATCACCCATCTTCTAAAGGAAAGTTTGCTCATCTTTTTTAGAATTCTCTTTCCGAAGTAATTACCTAAGGAGGCTCCTAATCCTAAGGCAATACCATAAATCCAGAGTTCCTTGCTCAATAACCCAAAAAAAGTATAGCCACTTACTTGAGAAAGGCCCAGAAAGAAGGATTGTGCTGCTTTGGTGGCCACCAATTCTTCTTTATCAATACCTACATTCATTAAAAAGGGATTAAGAATGGGGCCCATGCCTCCTGTAAAGGTTCCTATAATTGAAATAATAAACCCTAATGGAATAAAATACCATAAATGGACTGGAAATGAACGTTCCTTCTTTCCGAAGCGATACTGAAAAAAGGTACTAATTAAGAATAACCCAACAACTATTTGGATCCAATAAATTTTTGCTTCAGAAAAAAACCAAGCCGCTATAAGGGCACCAATCATAGCAGAGGGTACAAAATACCAAAATACCTTCCAGTTAATGTATTTCCAAAAAAGAGCAATCCGTGCGGGTCTGCTAATAAAAGCTCCTAAATTGATTACAGGGGCTGTTTGCGAAGTTCCTATAAGAAAATTAAGAATGGGAATTTGCATCATAGCACCACCACCACCGCTTATGGTGGATAGGGTAAATGTGGCTGCTCCAAGAACAAACAAGCCAATGAGTAGCCAAATTGATATTTCAGTAAAAAATTCCATAAAAAATCCCGCTCGTGGCGGGATTAAAATTACAAGATAATTTATTATAAATGAGGAATAACTAACTCTTGCCCAGGATGAATCACATCTGGGTTTGAAAGTAAGTTTCGGTTTGCATCAAAAATAGCATTGTATTTCATGGCATTTCCGTAGTAGTGCTTAGCAATTTTACTTAAAGACTCTCCGCTAGCAACCGTATGTCTAGCATACACAGACTCATCTGCTACTTTAATATCAGCCATAATATCATTTGGGTTTTCACCTCCAACTTTTTTAATCTCATCCCAAAGTAAGTTTTTGTGGTATGGCGTGGCTGCAGTTCCCCACACTTTTAATTTTCCTCCTTCTTCTTTAACGTCGCCATCTTGGATGTTTAATTTCTCACCTAAATCGAGAACGCTTTGGTATTTTGCTTTAATCATTGTTTTGTAAATTTAAATTTCGATTTAAAGTTACAAATTTTCGTTTACGCACCCAATACTAGTGGGTAACTTTACTTAAAAATAATAGGGTTTTCGATGAACTGAAATATTAATCGGCTATGTTTTTCTGAAAAGCACCACTATCTACATCCTTTATAAATGAAATAAGGCCAGGAAAGAAGTGTTCTTGGTCATCATATTGCGATAAATGACTACCGTTTGGGCAATGTAAATACCTTCCGTTTTGAACTTCATTGGCAAGCCATTCCATTTGTTTGGGGTCCATAGTGTCGTATTGTGCACCAATAGAAAGAGTAGGTACAGTGATCGTATTCAAGGTATCTTTTACATCCCAGTTTTTTAAAGTAGCATCGCCTTTTACTCCAAATTCACTTGGACCTTGCATGGTAACGTATACATCGGGATTTAGATGTGAAAATCCTCTGTTAAGAGAATTAGGCCATTTTTCTGGAGGTAATCTTATCACGTGTTTTGGATAATAATGCTGTACAATTAAATCTAAATATTCTTGATTCCCATAATCTTCGGCTGCCTCGTATTGCATAATTTTATCGAGTACCTCTTTGGGTAATTGTGGCGCTAGTACTTCTTCATTGTATTTCATATAATCTGGAATAGAAGGCACCATATTAGAAATGATTAATCCTTTTAGGTTTTCTTGATATTTTAAAGCGTATTCCATGGCAAGAATACCACCCCAAGATTGCCCAAATAGGTAAAAATTATCATTAGTTAAACCAAGGGCTTTTCTCACTTGTTCAACTTCTTCAACAAATCGTGCGGTTTCCCATAAACTTAAATCTTTGGGTTGATCGCTATAATAGCTTCCCAATTGGTCGTAGTAATAATATTCAATTCCTTCCTGCGGAAAAAAGCCGTCAAAACTCTCGTAAATCTCATGGGTCACCCCTGGACCTCCATGTAATAATAATACTTTAATGGTGGGGTTGTTACCAATCCGTTTTGTCCAAACATTGAAGGTTCCTTTTGGGGTTTCAATGGGAATCATTTTAATACCGCCAGTGGCTTGATCATCTCGTCCTTCAAAGGACCAATAGGTGTTTTCTGGGCATTTTTTTTCTGAAGATTTTTCAGCATGTTGTTCACATGAAACACCTATAAATGCCATGAGCAAAATTGCAAATACCTTTTTCATATGGAATTGGTTTTTATAATTGGATAAGTGAATTTACAAAAAAAAGGAGTTAGGTTACTTCCCATTTTAATGTTTGCTTTTAAATGTGAAAGCATATTCTGTTTCCCCATGCTTTTGAAGATATTCAAGTCGTTCTTTGCCTTCAGCAAGCGTAGGTATGTGCCCTTCTTCAATATACCAAAGCACCATATGAATTCCTTTTAATTTTGAAAACCATTCATTCTTTCGCTTAAAGATTTCTACATGATCGGTACTATAAACATAGTTAAAAAGGCTTTCGCGATCTTTCCAAACACTCATATTGGTTAACAACGCTGGGTCTTCAAAAACTTGAATAGCGTAGGCATTGTCACCTTCCTCATCGGTTAGTCTCCAAATAAATCCAGGACTTTTTTCTGCAAGCGCATTAATTCTCTCCGTGTTATTTACAAAGTCTGCCATAATGGGACTATCCATGGGAGCAATGGCTTGTGCAATATTGAGTTGTGCTAAATACATTCTCGAAAAATAAAACGGCACCCTTTTTAAGTTAATTGACCAGCTGACAAAAACATTAAAGTTTTGGTCTGGGGAGACGGCCGGTCACTTAAATACAGGTGCCTTTTTTTAATGGTTATCAAATATAGTATAAACTATGTAATTAGTAAATGATAATTGCTCAAAAATTAATTATGTCCAGAATGGCAACTACAGCCTCCATCCATAAACCCTTGGGTATCTTCGTGCCAAGGGAATGCTTGGTTGTATTTTTCGTTTTCCCAATAAAATGGAGCTCTCTTTTTAGGATGATTCCCAATTTCATCCATAGAATTAGCATCGTACAAACGTCCATTTGCCATGACCATTTCAATAGTTTGGGTATTTTCTATATTTTCCAAAGGATTTTCCGAAAGAATCACTAAATCTGCAATTTTACCTTTTTTTAATGACCCAATATCGTTTCCAGCTCCAATATACTTTGCGGCATTAATAGTAGCTGCTTGTAATGCTTCCAAAGGTGTTAATCCTCCTTGCGCAAGCATCCAAGTTTCCCAATGTGCTCCAAGACCTTGTAGTTGTCCGTGGGCTCCCATATTCACTTTTACTCCTGCATCACTCAATGCTTTTGTGGTATTAGATACCAAAATATGGCCATTATCGTATTCTTCTTTAGGGACCATGGTTCTATGGCGGGAACGACTATCTATAATTGCTCTTGGAGTGAATTTTAAAAGCTTTTCATTTTCCCAAACATTATCTCTTTGATAAAAATAATATTCCCCATTTAATCCCCCATAATTTACAATAAGGGTAGGAGTATATCCAGTGCCACTTTTCCCCCAAATTTCCAAAACATCTTTGTAGACAGGTGCCACCGGAATATTATGCTCCACCCCTGTATGACCATCTATTACCATGGTAATGTTGTGATAAAAAGTAGAGCCACCTTCAGGAACCACATTTATGCCTAATTCTCTTGCAGCTTTTAGTACTTGTTGTCGTTGTTCGCGACGTGGCTGATTATAGCTCTTTACACTCTTGGCACCAAAGGCTTTGGTACGGCGAATACTACTTCGAGCGTCTTCTAGATTGTTTACCAAGGCTTTAATATCCGCATCGGCTCCATAAAGTATGAATCCTGTAGAGTAGAGGCGAGGTCCTACTAGTTGTCCATTTTTTTGTAATTCTGAAAGGGTAAACACAGTTTCGGTATTGGCCGATGGATCATGGGCCGTCGTAACGCCAAAAGCCAAATTAGCCATAAACTGCCAATTTTGCTGAACAGTTAATCCATCCCTAAAAGCACCAATGTGCGCGTGGGCATCCACCAATCCTGGAATAATGGTTTTTCCTTTTAAATCGTACACTTTGGCATCTGTAGGAATAGTAATCTTTGAAGTTTCTCCTACACTTTCAATTCGATTTTGATTTACTACTAGTGTTCCGTTTTCAATAACCGAAGTGCCCTCCATCGTAATAATACGTACATTGGTAAACGCAATTTTCCCTGAAGGTTTATTGACGGAAGCCGTTAATCCAATTTTAATTCCTTGGGATTGCATTTCGGGAACTTCCTTGGGAGAGTTGGGTAAAAATGTAAAACGATCTTTTAAATCATTGCTAAAATATTCATCTCCCAACGTCCAATTCACTTTTTTACTATCGGCAGACCAATGCAAGCTGGTACCTGCATCTTTTGTTAATTGGGAAATGGGAGCAAAACTGGATTTATTATCTAAATCTATGGATTGACCACTCATAATTAATGGGGCAATGTACACTTTATGTAAATGTATAAACGCAATCCAATTGTTATCTGGGCTTGGTACTAAACGGTTGGCATATTTTGAAGAAATGTGTTCTTTTTCATCATTGCCGTTGAGGTTTACACTAATTAATTTTTTGGTTAGTGCCCCAAAATAGCTACCTCCCGTTTGTAAAAATATTCGCTTTCCATCCTTACTGAATAAGGGAAACTCTCCATTTTCAGTTACCTTTTTTTCATTTCCTCCATTGGCATTCATGGTATATATTCCAGCTTCTTTTGTAAAGGAATGCCCTTGCGCAAGGTTTCCATTTTCTTTCTGAAAAACAATGGTAGAACCGTTTGGCGCATAAGAAGGGGTTCTATAAATACCTTTATTAGAAGATAGTTTCACCGGAGTTCCCCCTTGTAATGAAACTTTCATGATAGCACCCTTTTCTAAATCATTCCAAGTAACATACACAATGTCATTTCCGTTGGGTGAAAAAGAAGGTTCAAATTCAAAATCTGAAGAGGCTGTTACTCGCTGCGGTGTCCCATTGGGTAATTCCTTTTTCCAAAGATGTCCTAATGCTTGGAAAACTAGTGTCTTTCCATTGGGAGAAGTAACCGCTTGACGAATCATTTTGGGAGTAAACGAAGTGTCTTCAATAGGAGTGTTAAAATGCACCGTTTCTGCTAAATCTATGGTAACATCGGCTTCAAAAGGGATGTTGGTAATAGCTAAGGTATTTATGTTTATCTTCAGAATTTTCCCTCCACTCCAAAAGACTAATTCAGTATTATTAGGCATCCAATCGAAGTTAGGATAGACGCCAAATATGGCCCAAGCTTCTTGCTGATCTTTGTTTAAACTGTCATAAATTGGCCATTCTTCACCTGTTTCAAGGTTGTGGATGTATAATACACTTTTGGTACGAACACGTTTTACAAAGGCGAGCATTTTTCCGTCGGGAGAGACAGTAGGTCGCGCTGCTCCGCCAGGTCCTCCAGTGATAGTTTCGGTTTTACCATCTTCAAAACTGTAGCGTTGAATGGCATAAATTTGCTTATTTGGGTCTTTGTTATACTGAAAGTAACCTCCCGGATAAATATCCTCACTGTAGTAGAGATATTTGCCATCTGCCGAAATAAAGGGTTCGTTCACATCTTGCTGGTCATTTTTGCGTTTGGTCAATTGTAGACCGCTTCCACCCGTAATATGGTACTGCCACATTTCCCCGGCACCCACACTTCTTCTAGAAGTAAAATGTTTGCGTGCAATTAGGTAGTTTCCATCGGGAGTCCATATCGCATTATTAAGAAGTCTAAAATCTTCTTTGGTAATTTGTTTTGCATCGCTTCCGTCCACATTCATTACCCAAATATTATCACCACCGCCTGCATCACTCGTAAACGAAATTTTAGTACCATTTGGGCTAAATCGTGGTTGAATTTCAAAAGGAATTCCTGTTCTAATGGCCTTTGCCTTTCCGCCAGTAATAGGCATTGTATAGATATCTCCTAACAAATCGAAAGCAATGGTTTGCCCATTTGGACTTACGTCTAAGTTCATCCAAGTTCCCTCGTTGGTAGTAAAACTATGCGGTTTGTAGTTAAAGTCGTCACCTGGGTTGGCAACATCCCATTTTGGTGGTTCTTCTTTCTTGTCCTTCTTTTTTTGTGCCTGAATTGAAAGCGTTATAGACAAGACAAGAAGTGATAGTAAAATTCTCATTGGGTTGGTTTTAGGATAGTTTTTAAAGATAGTTATTTTTAACTAATATGATTGCCTTGATTTTATACCGGATTGACAAAGCTGGATTATTTCTTGAATTCTTTTTAATCGCGTTTCCGCTCTCTTGGCTTGAAACAACCAACCCAAATATCCTTTTTGATAACTAGGTGCAAAATCTTGATAGTTTTTAAAGGCTTTTGGGTGTAATGCAAAGGCATTCTGAAGATCTTCAGGAATCACTAAATTTTCAACATCATCCATGGCAGACCAAGTGCCCGTTTTTTTTGCGTGGTGAATCATTTCCCAACCGCTATCATGTATTAAGCCTTCTGCTTCTAATTCTTCAATGTATTTTTTGTTTAAGGCACTCCAGAAGCTTTTGGGGTTTCTAGGACAAAAATATTGCTGCCTTTTTCCATTGCCCAAACTTTTTACAGTACTATCAATCCAGCCATAGCAAAGCGCTACTTTTACGGCTTCCTCCCACCGCATCGAAGGGATTTCCATGTCTACTTTATAAAAAATTAAATGAACTCCTTGTGCGTATTCTTTGTGGTAGTCGTGTAGCCATTCTCGCCACTCAACGTCTCTTGGGAAATACAATTCAGGTTTTTCCATTAGGTTTTCAATGCTTCGGATTCAACATAAAAGTCGGGCTTGATACTCGCAGATTCAATAGTGGATTTAAATTCTTTGCTTTTCCATTCCGAAGTAGGGAAAATCCATTCTTCCTTTCCATTGATCACCATGATAACAGGCATATCAAATTTTTCAATGATGTTGGAATACCTGAACGAAAGTGTATTCTCTATAATTTTGTATTCCACTTTCGGAATCATAGTCGTTCTAAGATATTGCTGCCAAAATTCGGTTAAATCAATTCCAGATTGCTTACTAATATACTCTTCCACCTGCTTGCTTGTAACCGTTTGATGGTAAAAGGCTGTATTTAATCCTCGAAGAATACTACGCCATTTCTCATCGTCTTCCAGTAATTGTCGTAGTGTATGTAAAATGTTTGCCCCTTTGTAATACATATCACTACTACCACTGTGACTTACATTATAGGTGCCAATGACAGGACGATCATTACGAATTATTTTACGAGTCCCTACCACATATTCGCTGGAGGCTTCTTTTCCGAAGTGATAATCCAAATATAAATTTTCAGAATAGGCGGTAAATCCTTCGTGAATCCACATATCGGCGACATCTTTATTGGTAATATTATTGGCAAACCACTCGTGTCCTGCTTCATGGATAATGATAAAATCGAATTTTAATCCCCAACCCGAGCCACTTAAATCGTTTCCTAAATAACCATTTCCATAGCCATTTCCATAGGTTACACTGCTTTGGTGCTCCATTCCTAAATAAGGTACTTCTACAAGCTTAAAACTGTCTTCATAAAAAGGGTATGGGCCAAACCAATGCTCAAAAGCCTTCATCATCATGGGGGCTTGTTTAAATTGGGCTTTTGCTTTTGCTTCATTTTCACGAAGCACCCAATAATCCATATCGAGTTCCCCTTTTTCTCCCTTATATTTTTCTGAAAAATGTACGTAATCTCCAATATTCACATTAATTGCGTAGTTATTAATCGGGTTCACCACCTTCCAAGTCCATGTTTTTTTGCCTCCCATTTCTTCTGAATTTATAAGTCTTCCATTACCTACAGCTACAACATTTGAAGGGGCTGTAATTTCAAGATTTACCCCTTTGTCGGGTTCGTCAGCAGGGTGGTCCTTATTAGGCCACCAAATACTGGAACCAATCCCTTGATTTGAATTGGCAATAAAATGATTTCCTTGACTGTCTTTTCGCCAAGTAAAACCGCCATCCCATGGCGGATTTCGAGCCACCTTGGGCGTTCCTGAAAATTGAACGGTTAGTGTGTTAGTAGTTCCCTTTTTTTGTTTTTCTTTTAATTTAATAAAATGAGCGCTTCCTTCTGAAGTAAATGAAAGCTCCTTGCCTTTTTGAGTCACTTTTTCAATCTTCATGGGCATTTGCAAATCAATTTGCATTACCTCTTTCGATTCTAGCACTGTGTAAGTAATGGTGTTGACCCCTTGTATGGATTGTTTCTCTGGAAATACTTCCACCGAAAGATTATACTGCCGTAAATCCCACCATGCTCTTTCCGGAGTGATGCTACCGCGTAGGGTATCTTGTTTTGTAAATTGTGCTTGTACTGAAAGTGCGAAACTTAAAAATACAATTAAACTTAAAATCTTTTTCATAATTATTTTAATATTGAATTTGGAAATACAACGACGCTTTCGTGACCGTCTTTACTAACTGAGGCCACCCCAAAAAAGAAATTATCAATAACAATTCCTTCTAAAGTAAATTCAGAAACATCACCTACATATCTGCTATAGTCCCAGGTAGGGGAAGTGGTGTCTCGCCAATAAATTATATAACCTTTGGCTCCGTCCACTTTATCCCATTTTAATTTGGCTGAAGGCACTACAATGCCTCCAATAGCTACATTTTTTGGAGCAGGAGGTGCCCACGCCAAACATGCCAAATTAATAGCATTTATAGCCGTCAGTTTTTTGGCATATTCAAAATTGACAAACTTTAATTTATCGCCGTATTCAATACCATTTTCCGTACGGATGTCTTGATGTTGCTGGGTGTAATTTTCGTGTGCTTCCATAATTCTAATGCCTGCAAAACCAGCATCGTTAAACGGACGGTGATGACCCCCACGACCAAAACGGTCCAAACGATAGATCATCATGGGGTTCATTTCGGGCATATAGGTTTTGGTTGTTGTATAGACGTACCGCGCCAATTGTCTCGAAATGCCATCTACTTCGCCACCATAAAATCGACGGGCATTGCGTTCTCTATCGGTTTCGGTGGGAGGGACGGGTTCGCTAAAAATTCTAAAATCACGATTACTTTCAACGCCATCTACACCGGTGGTGTTTCCTATCATATCGTTGTTAAAAATCCCTATGATTTCCATGCCGTTTTGTTTGGCGTATTCGGCAAAACCTTTTCCGCCAAAGAGTCCTTGTTCTTCGCCGCTTAGGCCAAGGTAGATGATGCTATTTTCAAAAGTGTAGTTACTTAAAACTCTTGCAGCTTCTAGGGTGCCTGCCATTCCGCTGGCATTGTCATTGGCTCCTGGAGCATCGTCGGTATAATTATTAGGGTCGCTAATTCGGGAATCGATATCGCCACTCATAATAATATATCGATTGGGGTATTTGGTACCCTTTTGTACAGCCACCACATTTACCACCCAAACATCTTTGGTGATGCGGTTATTTTCTCCTGCTTTTACTAAATCTTTCTGAAAAAACACTTCCAAACAGTCGTTACAATCTTTTGAAATGGCTTCAAATTCTTTTTTAATCCATCGTCGGGCAGCACCTATACCTCGTGTGTTGGAAACTGTATCACTTAGAGTATGTCGCGTTCCAAAATTGGCAAGCGTGGTGATGTCTTTTTCAATTCGTTGGGAAGAAACTTCAGAAATGATATCGTACAATCGGGTTTCGGTTTGGGAATATCCCAAACTTAGTCCGAAAAAAGTGAGAATCAATAAAAACATCCCCCTTGTTCCCCCTTCAAAGGGGGATATAAATACTTTCATAAATTTATTTTTTTGTTTCAGCTACGAAAGCTAATTTAGTGCCATTAGGGCTTATGGACAAACGTGTAATATTCGTAATTCCTTTTTCAGAAAAATCGGCGATTTTATTCCAATCGCCATTTCCGAATAGGTCATATAAAAAAAGTTGTGCGCCGCTTCCTATGATGATTTTATAATCGGTTATCCAGAAATAATCCTCAATGCCAATGGGTAACTGGTACACAAAAAAACTTTCTAAAGTCTCCATATCTAGCTGATATACATCAAAATTGCCTTCCTCGTTTTTAGCGGTATAACTCGTGGCTTTTGTATCGGGAATGGTGTGAATAGAACGCCCACTTCCTTTCAGTAATTTGTAGCTATTTCCTTCTGTAAGGTCATAGACTACCAAGTGCAAATCGTCTCCTTCAATTACGGAACTTACCACAGTATGTTCATTGTAAAGCGTGTAATAGGCAACAACCAAATCTGGAATAAATTCCTCCGATGTACCCGCTTCGGTATAGCGATACAAACGTTGTTTCCCATCAGGATCAAGGCGAACTGCTGTAATATCGTTACTATTGGGGACAGGCTGTGGTGAGTATTCGCCTCCTTCCGTTTTGGCGTTGAAGTACTTCTCGGTATTTTCTGAAAGATTCAAAACACTTATATCGGTTTGCCCACCATGAGTTCTTGCATAGAGTAGGGTGGTATCATCTTTAAAATACGGCTGATTGTCATACCCCTCATTATTTGAAATATTTCTGAAGTTCTCAAACGAAAAACCTTGGTCTGTTTCCTGAATGTCAACGAGATAGACATCGGTTTCTCCTTGAGCAAAAAAAAGGGTGGTGGTTAAAGAGAAAAGGAAAAAGAGAAATAATTGTGGGAACCTAAATAACTTATGCATTAATTAATTTTATAGTTTTATATTAGAACTTCAGAACCCTAAAGATACCATAAAAATTAATTCAGAAAGTATTCAAATACAACTTACAGGGCCTTCGGGAATCCAGATGGAAGTAACCAATTATGGTGCCACACTCATGCGATTGCAAGTCCCAAATGCGAAAGGAAAATTAATTGATGTGGTGGTAGGACTTCCCAAAGCCGAAGCCTACACGTCTTCCCATTACCAACAATATAATTACTGTCTAGGTGCTACCATTGGGCGCTATGCAGGGCGAATTAGCAAGGGAGGTTTTACTTTGAACAACACTTTGTATCCTCTTAAAGATGAAATTACACTTCACGGTGGCAACAACGGTTTTGATACGCAACTCTGGAATGTCGAGGAGGTGGTGGAAACGGATCATCCCTATGTGCTGTTCTCTTTGGAAAGCAAGGCTGGAGCTAGTGGCTTTCCAGGAAATTTGAAAGTTTTTGCTAAGTATCAATTACTAGCCAATAGGTTGCAAATAACCTATACTGCTACCACCGATGCTCCTACGGTACTTAACCTTACCAATCATTCTTATTTTAATTTGGATGGAACAGGAAGTGTGAATGGTAATCGACTATTTATAAACAGCGACCACCTATTAGAAACTAACGAGCGACTTGTCCCAACGGGACGATTGCTAAATGTAAAAGACACGCCCTTTGACTATACCAAGCCTACAACGCTTCACTTTAATGGGCATTACGGACTCGATACTCCTTTTGTTTTGAAAGAGGGAGACGTTAAAGCCACCTTATTTTCTGAAACTTCGGGAATTGAAATGCAGGTAACGACCAATCAACCTAGTTTGGTATTATTTACACCGCAAGATTTCCCCGAAATGGGATTACGAAATTATGAATCCTTTGCAACATTTCCTGCCATTTGTTTAGAGTGCCAAAACTTCCCTGATGCACCCAACCAAACCCATTTCCCTTCTGCTGTGTTACTTCCTGGCGAAACCTATGTTAATGAAATAGGTTATTCCTTTAAAATGAGCTAATTACGTATAAATACGTATGGTATTTCCCATTTTTAACTAGCAACTTTGTTGTACTGACAAAAAAATATTCAGTAGTACGCTAAAATTCTCCCCGCTGGCGTAAGAAAATGTAGCTCATTTAAAAATACTCTCTTATGAAGAAGTCTTCTATTATTAGTATCACTATTCTTACTTTGTCGCTTTTTCTTTTTGCCCAATGCAAGGATGGTAAGGAATCGAAAAAATTTTCCGAATTAGCTCAATTTGAAGGCGTTTTGGATACTTCCATTACTGTTTCATCCAACGTGCCTGCAGACCTTCCTAGTGGGGCTATGAATGCCTCTTTAGCTGAAGCCGCCAACTTTGCTTGGAACGAATTTATAGCACTAAACTGGCCAGCCGTATCACAAACAGGAGCCAAAAACACACGCGATGTTCCAGATGGGTCTAAATTCTTTGGAGACCAAAGTGTGCCTTTGGTTTGGCATACGTATCGGTCTAAAGTGGAAATGTATCCTTGGAAAAATTTACCAAATGGAACAACGCTTCAAGGCGACACTCTATTGGTTTATAATTATGATGCAAAACCAAAGTATTTCTACAAAGATTCCATCCCGCCTTGTGCAAGTGCAAGTAGCGATGTAGCCTTTATCAATCTTGATGAGACTTCCGAAATTTCACTAAATTTTATGTTCGCTGGGATTAATCCAAAGACTCCTACCGCGACCAATTCGTCTCCTCAACTGGTACGCTTTCTTGCCAAAGGAAACCGAACTTATTTCGATTATATCACTAGTAAAAGTTACTTTAATCATGGTGGTGATTACTATGATGCCATCATCAATTACTCCAACGCGGTAGCCACAGATACCGTGGCAACAGATAGTACCGTGTTTTTTCCTACAGGTACCGTCATGCTTAAAGCCGCTTGGCGATTACTAACATCAAAAGATAGCATCAATCAATATCACACTACCAAAGTGCGCTATTATGAAAAGAAAAATGGCAATCCATGTTATTATGAGGACGCCACTTGGGGATTAATAGCCTTACATATTGTTCATAAAACACCCACTGCGCCTTATTTTACTTTTGCCACCTTTGAGCAGAAAGACAATATTTTAACTACAGATGGGAAACCGGTGGAAGATGCCAATGGAAATGTCATCAATCCGTTTACAGATGCTACGACACCGGTGGTAAGTCATACCGATTCCCCCTCAGGGACCACGACTACTATTTCAGATCCCTATTGCGATGCCAATGATAGTAGATTGTATTACCAAAACACGGCGGCTGGTCTTCCAAGTGACGGAAGTATTTGTGTGAATGGTCGTTACCACAACATACCTCAAGCTATTATTAATGCCAATAAAGCCGCACATAATGCTTTTAAAGCGTATAACAATGCTAATGGGGTTACTTCTTCTCCTTGGGAAAATTATAAGCTGGTTAATATCCAGTATAAGCCTTTTAATTTTAATGAGATTGATAGCAAAAACAATTTATTAAGTACCTATTTCCAAGCCAATATTGTGGTGGAAACCAACTATACCCTTCAAAAGTTTGCGGGGCAACAAATTGCTACTGGAAATGAAGCAGGGCAAACGTCAAATTTTGCAGGAGGGCAGCCTTTTTACAATGTTCATTTGCCCAATGGCAATAGCTACGACAAAATAAATATGGGTGGATGTATGGGGTGTCATGGAAATGCCCAATTTTCAGGAAATGATTTCAGTTTTATGCTACGAGGAGGTCCGGTCATTGAGCCCGATGTGCCAGAGTTCGACAGTATTAATGTGGCAAAACTTGTTAAAAAATATAGATTCTATTAATCAGTAAACTTTTTTAAGTTATGAGTTCAAAATATAAAATACATCCTGCCATTGGTATTGCCCGTGTGGGAGACAGCGAAGCATATTATTTAGCTCCAGAGACCGAAGGTGGATTACCCACAAAGTATTCAACATATCCAAATCCTAAACAGACGTTTAGAGATAATACCGGTAAATTGCTTCGGCAGGCTGCACAGTTTAAAATTTATGAGTATTCTGCTGCCAATCCAGAAGGTGTGGTTGTGACACCTGGACAAAACGGTGTAAAATCGATACAATGGACCACTTGGATAGCCAGTAAAAAAGCCAGTTGGTTTCAGTTTATGCAACAAACAGGATCAGGCATGGGACCTTATGTGGACGGAGTGAATGTCCCCACGCCCCCTGCCAATGCGCCCTATGTTTATAAAAATGATGAGGGATATTTAACCAACAATGCCAACAATCCGTTTACTTCCTCAGAACAACGGCCCAGTGGTTACGATCCTAACGCGCCCACATGGCCTTCCGATAACAATAAACCAAGCAATCCGCTACGCTATAACCTTGCCTTAGGGACAAGTAACGATCCTTCCACTATGAATGACGCCAACAGGCAACAACTCATTTTGGACCCAGGTCCCATTACCCTTAATGGAGCGAATCAATCTGGAAGTTTCGATTTGGATCCTGCAACCTATCCATTTCTGTCTAAATTGAGTCCGTTTCCTATAAGTACATTAGGTTCTGCGTTAACCGATGACAAAGGGGGACTTATTGTATTGGGCGGATTTGGAAACTCTGGATCTACCAGTAATGAAGGTTCTATAATTACCGCTTACGCCAATAATGAAGGTTGGTTTGATGATATTGCCGATGGTCCCGTTACCGCGACTATTATCATGGACGACGGCTCTCAAGTAAAAGTAGATGTGCCTGCTTGGGTGAGTGTGGGGCCACCTGCCTACGCACCACAGATTATCAATCAGGTGAATTTATACGACGACATCTATGATGTCTATGTACGTGAGTTAAATGCCAATCCAGCGCTTTTTAGCAATGGCGAGTTTCAAACCAGTTATGTACCTAATTATTATACCGAAGTACAACCCATTCTCATGCGACCCGACCTGTACCAATACGTCGCTGGAATTCCTAGTTTGGGAACAGGAAATCACTTCGATTTAATAAATGATTCCCCCGAAGTATTTGCTGGCTTTGCCGCCAAATATTTGCGCGGACGCGGCGCCCAAGGCGATCCACAGTCGGGACCTGCAGAAAATCAGCCTAGCTTAATGCCTTTATTGGCAGGGGATAACCCCATTAGCAATTTTACGGCTTCCAAGTTTTTAGGCTTAACCGCTACACAATTCTTTATTTTGAGCCAGTTTGCGAGTGGAAAAATGGATAAAACCAATCCTAAACCCTTACCCACTGGAGTGGCCTTGGATAAAGCCAATCTCGAAAATTGTGTGGGAGGAGCTTTTTGTCCGGGGATTGAAATCACTTGGATAACCCGTAATACCTCCATTTATCAACCCCTACCTTCAGGATTTGATGCTTCCGATTTATTCCGAATTAAACAAAAAGACATGAGCCAGTTAACCAAAGGGAAACTGTCGCTTACCAATGGTGCCGATAATAACTATGCCAACGGATTGGAACCTGGAGACCTTACCAAATATATGGCACAGCCGTGGCAAGCCGATTTTAACGAGTGTTCTATTCAAAATATCAATACCGTAGGACCTAACAAGCCTGCCATTCAAAATGGGCAAGTGAATATTTGGTGGTGGCCTGCACAGCGTCCCTATACCGTTAAGAATGTGAACAACCAAAACAAGCAAGTACAGTGGACACGTGGCTTTGCCGAAAATACGAATGCCAATAATTTTGGCGATGTACAAATGGTAACTTGCTGGAAATACCTTGGGTTTGTGACTCTGGAAGGCTCCTTTCCTGGGGCTTTTGAAAGTGAACGTAACACCGAAGCCATTGACAATTATAAACCACCCACGCCACCTGCCGCAGCAGTGAATGTGGTTGCTAAACAAAAGAATGCCTAATGAAATCACCCTCTTTTGAAGTCGTCATCATAGGGGGTGGATGCGCTGGGGCATCCACTGCTTTGGCATTGCTTCAAAAGGGGGTTACTTCTATTGCCATTGTGGAAAAAAGCGATTTTTCACAACCCAGAGTTGGGGAAACCATTCAGCCACCTACCTCGCAATTGCTTAAACAATTAGGCGTTTGGGAAGATTTTTTAAAGGAAGATCACTTACCCTCTTCTGGGGTTGCCTCGGCCTGGGGGACAAGCGAACTAGAATACACTGACTTTATTTTTAGAACCTACGGAAAAGGTTGGCACTTAGACAGAAACGCTTTCGATACCATGTTGCTTCGCTTAGCCGTGGAGCGTGGAGCCACTTTATTTGCTGAAACACGGCTTAAAAACGCTACCAAAACCGAAAACGGTTGGACACTCCAGTGTGGTAATACCAAGCTCGACGCACAATTTGTGGTGGATGCCTCGGGGCGTGCCTGTGCCTTTGCCAAATTACAAGGCGCACACAAAATACAGTTTGACGATCTACACGGCATTTATACCTATTGGGAACAGCCCAAAGATGCCTTAGAAACCTTTGGGGCTGCGCATACCTTGGTGGAATCTGTGGAGCACGGCTGGTGGTACTCGGCATTGTTGCCTAACGGTACGTTGGCGGTGGCGTTGATGACCGATACCGAAGTGATAAAAACCCACCAACTCAAACATACCGAAAATTACCTTGATCTATTACAACAAACCACGCATACAGCGGCGAGAATAAGCAGGTTGACCCAAGTGTCGTCCCCTGCTGTAAAGGTTGCCAATGCATACGAACTAGACACCATGGTGGGAGACGGCTGGTTGGCGGTGGGCGATAGTGCCTCTGCCTACGACCCTTTGTCGTCCTTTGGTATCCATAAAGCGCTACAAAATAGCTTGGAGGCAGGGGCAGCTATCCAAGCTGCGCTTTGTGGTCATACTAGGGTATTAAAAGACTATGCGCAAAACGTACAACACGCCTTTGAGGGTTTCTTAACCACGCGCTACCAGTATTACGCCATGGAAACCCGTTGGCAAGACAGCCCTTTTTGGAAGGCAAGACAGCAACCCATTAGCGTACACCCCTTACAAGAGATAAAAGCGAGACCAAACATACCCCCTAAAAAATGGAATAGAATTTTACCCAACCATGCCATACAAAGCCTGTTGCAAGGCTGTAGCACGCCTACCACGGCAGCGCAATTGGTACAAGACTTCCAGAAGGAAAGTGCCCATGGCTACCCCGATTGGCGCGTGATCCAGGCGGTGAGTTATTTGTTTATAAATGAGGCGATTGGTTAATAACTTTGAAAAAATTGGGGGCGAATATTTGATTTTATTTATTGAAATTTGTGATAATTTATCTAAGGAAAGCCTAATAGTACTATAGTATGACAAAACAAAATCCCTTTTCAGTCTATGATTTTTTAGGATATCTTATACCTGGTTCGGTTTTAATTTATTCATATCTTATAATTGATTACTTAAAAACTAATAAAGAATTTAATAGTACTGATTTTGTTTCATCATTTTCAAAAGTTGAGTTTGAAAGTATTTTCTTCTTTATAATTCTTTCATACATCATTGGACATTTATTGAGTTTTATTTCGTCTATTACAGTGGAAAAATATGCCAATTGGGTATATAGTTATCCATCTAAATATTTATTAGATATGAAATATGATAAATTTTGGGATTCAGCAAGAAAATGGACGGATATACTATGGCGTATTATTATAATAATTTTACTTTTTCCTTGTGTAATTTTTGACTTATTTTTTGGTAATTTTTTAAATTTTAAGAAGTTTTATACTAGTCCTTTAGATAGCTTACTTCGAAACATAATTTTAAATAAGCTTAATATATTGCTAGGAAAGCTTGGGCATAAATTCACAAATGAATATAAAAATGAACGTGGATATGCTAATGAATATGATTTTAATAGAATTGCAACTCACTATGCATATGAAAATAGTAAAAATCATCAAGCAAAGATGAGTAATTATGTTGCTTTATATGGTTTCTTAAGAACTTTGTGCTTAATCTTTAATTTTTTATCTATTTACCTTTTTCTAAGAGTAAGTATTTATCTGAATTGGAATCTTGAAAATTTTAGTTTATTTATTTTTCTTTCAGGAATTACTTATTTGACTTTTATGGCCTTTATGAAGTTTTACCGTAGATATACTTTAGAAGGGCTTATGATTATTGCTATTGATGAAAATTTAAAATAAAGCCTTAATATATCCCAAGGTTATTTTTTACCTTATTTATTATATTATTTATTCAAAATATTTATCATCCCTCGGTGGTATTTTTTGAGTCCAAATGCTAAAAAAATTGCCCTAAAAGTCATATAGGTTGTTTTAGTAGTCAGTTGAGTAGTTTTAGTAGTCAGTTGAGTAGCTTTAAAAGTAAGTGGAGTAGTTTTAAGACTCGGTTTTTGTGAGTTCTAAAACAACTTGGCTTATCTATAGGACTAGTTGGCTTGTTTAAAAAGTTATGGGAGTCGTTTTAAAAGTCATAAGATGTTATTATTTTAGCTAATGTGTTAACCTTTAAGACATTAAAAATGAAAAGACAACCCACTATCGAGATTCCGCCTATGCCGCATATTGGTAAGTTGTTTAGAGACTATGTAGAGGAAAACCGTATTTACCAGTCGGTATTGGCAAAGATACTAGGCAAAACACAATCGGTGTTATTGCGGTATCGTTTTAGAAAAAGTTTACAGTGTTATTTGCTTTGGGAGTTATCGGTTGGCCTAAAGCATAACTTCTTTATGGACGTGGCGTCGCAATTGCCAGACACGTATTCTACCAGCGCACCCGATGTGACCTTGCCCTATAAAGAGCGTATTGCTGCTTTAGAGAAAGAGTTGGAAACCGTAACCCGTGAGCGGGATTTGTTAAAGGAGGTGATTGTACAGAAGGGGTAGGGGAACAACCCCTCCGCCCCGACGCGTTGGTCGGAATAACATTCCAATTTGTAAGACCATTGTCATTCAGAGGCGCAGCCGAAGAATCTTTAAGATGAGATTCCTCATTGCATTCGGAATGACAGTTTGTTTTTCGAACAGGCTTGTATTAAAATACCAACGGGAGTAAGCGAAATAGGGCATTTGTAGTATAGGGATACAATAAACAAGGGGTTATTTTTGTTGTAACAGCGTACTAAGGCTAGACGTCTATAAAACACTCCTTATGAAAAAATTGCTTTTCCTGTTGGTAGTGCCCTTTGTCATGGGTAGTGCTATCGCCCAAGAGCTTACCCAAGAAGAAACCAATCTGTACAATCTTATTATGCAATACAGAGCAGAAAAGGGGTTGCCCAGTATTCCCTTATCCACATCTCTAACATTTGTGGCTAAAACCCACGCCAAAGACTTGGACCAATACCAACCCGATAAGGGCAACTGCAATATGCATAGTTGGTCTAACAAAGGCCCTTGGACGCCTTGTTGCTACACCCGTGACCACGCCAAAGCAAAATGTATGTGGGACAAGCCCAAAGAGCTCACCAACTATAGTGGTAATGGGTTTGAGATTGCCTATTGGACGAGTGAAACCGCCAATGCTCGAGGAGCGCTTGCTAGCTGGAAGAAGAGTGCAGGACATAACTCGGTCATCATTAACAAAGGGATGTGGCGTTCGCATCCTTGGCAAGCAGTTGGCATTGGGATTTATGGCAACTATGCGGTGGTCTGGTTTGGGGAGGTAAAGGATGTTGAATAAAAAAAACCGCCCATCCATACAGACAGGCGATTTTCAACTAACCAACCAAAATATCCTTAAAAAGGATACTTATTTTCTGCCGTTACTTTTTCGGCAATAAGGTTACGCAAATCTACAATGTCTGGGTAATTGGTATATTTTACAAATCGCTTTAAGCCCATCAACAACATACGTTGTTCGTCGCCTTCCGCAAAGGAAATGATACTTTCTTTTCCGTTTTTCTCCACTATAGATACGGCGTTGTACAAATACAATTTTGCCATCGCAATTTGTACTTCTTGTTCTTTTTCACCAAAACGCTTGGCATTCTTTTCGGTACGTAATAAAGTACTTTCTGCCATATAGATTTCAATGAGGATATCACTAGCCGCAATGAGTAATTGCTGGTGATCTTCCAAATCGGGACCGTATTTTTGCACAGCAGCACCCGCCACCATTAAGAATACTTTCTTCATATTGGCAATCATCTTTTTCTCTTCGGCAAACAGCTCGCTAAAATCGGGTGTTTCAAAAGAGGGGATTCCTGTTAACTCATCGGCTACCGCTTTGGCTGGGCCTAATAAATCTACGTGGCCTTTCATCGCTTTTTTCACCAACATCCCCACCGAAAGCATTCGGTTAATCTCGTTGGTTCCCTCGTAAATTCGCGCAATACGCGCATCACGCCAAGCCGCTTCCATAGGGGTGTCTTCACTAAAGCCCATGCCTCCAAAGATTTGGATTCCTTCATCCGAGCAGTTTTGCACGTCTTCTGAAACCGCTACTTTTAAAATAGAACACTCAATAGCGTATTCTTCCACACCTTTTAATTCGGCTTCTTGGTGGCTGTTTCCAGCCTCTATACGAAGCGCAATACGGTCTTCAATATCTTTTGCGGCTCTGTAACTAGCACTTTCCCCGGCATAGGCTGAGGTCGCCATTTGAGCAATCTTGGTTTTAATGGCACCAAACTGAGCTATAGGGGTGTTGAATTGCTTACGCTCATTAGCATACTGAACGGCTGTGGTGGTGATTCGGCGTTGCGAATCAAGACAGGCAGCTGCCAATTTAATTCTACCTACGTTCAGGGCGTTCATCGCAATTTTGAAACCGTTCCCACGTTCGGAAAGCATATTCTCCACGGGCACTTTGGTATCGCTAAAAAACACCTGACGGGTAGAGGAGGCACGAATTCCGAGTTTGTGTTCCTCTTCGCCCATGGTAATTCCGTTATTAGGGTCGTTTTCTACAATAAATCCTGTGATGTTTTTATCGTCCTCGATACGTGCAAATACAATAAACAACTTACAGAATCCCGCATTGGAAATCCACATTTTTTGTCCGCTAATTTTGTAATGTGTACCGTCTTCGCTTAAAACCGCTTTGGTTTTACCGCTATTGGCGTCACTACCTGCACCGGGTTCGGTAAGGCAATAGGCTCCAAACCATTCTCCCGTAGCCAATTTGGGTACGTATTTTTTCTTTTGTTCTTCGGTTCCGTAGAGGGTAATAGGCATGGTACCAATTCCGGTGTGCGCTCCAAAGGCAGTACTAAACGAACCTGTTCCGCTGGAAATATAATCGCATGTAAGCATGGTAGAAACAAAGCCCATTCCTAGTCCGCCGTATTCTTCAGGTACGGCAACGCCTAAAAATCCGAGTTCTCCTGCTTTTTTTAAGACGGATTCGGTTAAGGCATAATCTTTCGCTTCGAAGCGTGGTTTATGCGGAATAATCTCACGATCGTTAAATTCCATCACCGCTTCTTTCATCATTTTTTGCTCTTCCGTGAAGTCTTCGGGCGTAAATACGTCTTCACAAGCTGTTTCTTTTACTAAGAATTGTCCACCGCGGAGGAGGCTTTTTGTTTTTTCTGTGCTCATAGGTTTCTTTTTTTTGACTTAAGATTTCACGACTTAGGACTTACGATAACATCATAGCATCCTACGTCTTATGTCTTTAAATCTTACGTCTATTTCTTATTTAATTCAAAAATTCGTAGATGGCAGCGGCTCCTTGTCCTGTTCCTACACACATCGTTACCATTCCGTATTTGTTTTTCATATTTCGTTTACGCATTTCGTCAAATAATTGCACCGAAAGTTTAGATCCTGTACACCCTAACGGATGTCCTAAGGCAATGGCACCTCCATTTACATTAATGATGTCTGGGTTGAGGTCTAGCTCTCGAATCACTGCAATGGATTGCGAGGCAAAGGCTTCGTTTAACTCGATTAATTCGATGTCTTTTTGTTGCAATCCTGCTTGCTTTAATGCCTTCGGAATTGCCTTTACAGGGCCAATTCCCATAATTCTAGGTTCAACACCGGCAGCAGCAAAATTCACCAATCGAGCAATAGGCTCCAGATTCAACTCTTTTACCATGTCTTCGCTCATAATCATCACGAATGCCGCACCATCACTCATTTGTGAAGAGTTTCCTGCGGTTACGCTTCCATTGGTAGCAAATACAGGACGTAATTTTGCAAGTACTTCTAAAGATGTATCGGCACGAGGTCCTTCGTCCTTTGTCACGGTATATTTTTTCGTTTCCTTTTTTCCTGTAGGATTGATAAAGGTTTGTTCCACTTCAATAGGAACTATTTGGTCTTGAAAACGATTTTCGGCTTGTGCTTTTAATGCTTTTTGGTGCGATTCGTACGCAAATTTATCTTGATCTTCGCGAGACACTTTAAATTGGTTGGCAACGGCTTCGGCCGTATTTCCCATACCCCAATAATAATCTTCGTGTCCTGCTTTTACAATATCGTAATTGAGTTCTGGTTTAAAACCCGACATCGGCACGGCGCTCATACTTTCGGCACCTCCTGCAATAATACAATTCGCCATTCCCGACTGAATTTTTGCCGTAGCCATGGCAATGGTTTCCACACCCGAGGCACAAAAACGGTTGACGGTAACACCAGGTACATCCACAGAATCTAGTCCGATTAAGGAGATAAATCGTGCCATATTAAGTCCCTGCGAACCTTCTGGCATGGCATTTCCTACGATGACGTCGTCAATACGTGTTTTATCTAGGTTGGGCAGTTCCTTCATCATATACTGAATGGTTTCTGCAGCCATCTCATCGGCTCTTTTAAATCGGAATAC
The DNA here is from genome assembly GCA_002694465.1 of Flavobacteriaceae bacterium. GTDB lineage: Bacteria > Bacteroidota > Bacteroidia > Flavobacteriales > Flavobacteriaceae > Halomarinibacterium. The sequence goes on from NZMG01000054.1 coordinate 104,181, forward strand.
CCCTTTAGGTGCTTTCCCTACGGCGGTTCTGTATGCTTTTACTATATATGCTGTTTTCATATTGTATGACTTATGATTGTATGACTTACGACATAGGACTACTTTAAATTGTCTATGAATTTGGCAATCATACTTTGTAGTTTATGTATTTGTTTCTCTAATTCTTTAAATTGCTCTTTTGAAATATATTCTATTTCTAAAGCTATTATTAACTGACTTTCAATTTCGTAAGCTGAACCTAATGCTGCTTCCAAAAATTGAATAAAATGTTTGTCTGTTCCCCGTGCTGTTCCTTCTGAAATATTTGAAGGAATTGAAACAGCAGCTCTTTGTAATTGATTTGTTAGACCATAGGTTTCAGATTTTGGAAATGTGGCTGTAATGGTATAAATATCTTTAGATAGTGAAATTCCCAACTTCCAAATTTCCAATTTTCTAAAATTATGTCTAGATGCCATTTTCTTATATCCTAAGTCTTATAGTCTTATGTCAAATAACTTTAGTTTCTTAACGGTTTCCCTTTTTGGATCATATGCTGTAATCTCTCTAAGGTCTTACGTTCTCCACAAAGACTTAAGAAAGCTTCTCGTTCTAAATCCAATAAATATTGCTCAGTAACAAGGGTAGGTTCACTTAAATCTCCTCCCGCCATCACATAGGCAAGTTTGTTGGCTATTTTTTGATCGTGTTCACTAATGTATTTGCTGGCTTCCATAGAATCAGTACCTACTAAGAACATCCCTAAGGCCTGCTTTCCGAGGACTTTTACATCCTTTCGCTTCACGGGTTTGGTGTAACCTTGATCTGCCATTTGACGTGCCACAGCTTTTGCCGTAGCTATTTGTCGGTCTTTGTTTACAACCACGATATCTTTTCCTTTCTTCAGAATGTCTAAATCGTAGGCTTCATAGGCTGAAGTAGATACTTTTGCCATTCCTATGGTTAAGAAGTATTCCTGAAGACGATTTAGTTCTACATCATCTTTCATAAAACTGTCGGATGCTCGTAACGCCATTTCCTTACTTCCACCACCGCCAGGGATAACTCCTACGCCAAATTCTACCAAACCGATATAACTTTCGGCAGCCGCTACCACGCGATCCGCATGAAGCGTCATTTCGCAACCCCCTCCTAAGGTCATTCCGTGTGGAGCAACCACCGTTGGAATGGAAGAGTAGCGCAATCGCATCACCGAATCTTGAAAGAATTTAATAGCAGCATTGAGTTCGTCGTATTCTTGCTCTACGGCCATCATAAAAATCATTCCAATGTTAGCACCCACTGAGAAATTAGCCCCTTGGTTTCCAACTACCAATCCGTCGAAATCTTTTTCGGCAAGATCGATGGCTTTATTTAACCCGGTAAGCACATCACCGCCAATACTATTCATTTTGCTTTGGAATTCGCAGTTAAGGATTCCATCGCCCAAATCCTCTACCACAACACCCGAGTTTTTAAAGACCTCGTTGCTTTTTCGAATGTTATCCAAAATAATGAAGGCATCTTGTCCGGGTACTTTTACGTGTTTTTTCTGCGGAATGTCGTAATAATAGGTAGCACCATCCTTAACAGTGTAGAAAGAGGTCGCTCCAGCAGCTTTCATTTCCTGAATCCAAGCCGCGGGTTCTTTTCCGGCAGCTTCCATGAGTTCCAAACCTTTGTCAAGCCCTACAGCATCCCAGATTTCGAAGGGACCGTGTTCCCATCCAAAACCAGCTTTCATGGCATCATCAATCTTGTAAAGCTCGTCTGAAATTTCAGGAATACGATGCGTAACATACGCAAACATACCTGCGAAATTTTGTCTATAAAAATCACCTGCTTTGTCTTTTCCGTTGATAAGAATAGGGAAGCGGTCAATGACTTTATCCACACTTTTGGTTAATTCTAGTGTAGCAAAAGAGGCTCTTTTGGATGAGCGATACTCCATCGAGTCCAAATCCAAGGTTAGGATTTCACTACTACCGTCTTCTTTACGTACTTTTTTATAGAAACCTTGTCCGCTTTTACTTCCCAGCCATTTGTTATCCACTAAGGTTTGAACAAAATTGGGTAGTTTAAAAAGGTCATGGGCTTCATCGTTAGGGCAATTTTCATAAATCCCGTTGGCTACATGAACTAAGGTGTCTAGCCCAACCACATCTACTGTACGGAAGGTAGCCGATTTTGGTCGCCCAATCACAGGCCCTGTAAGTTTATCCACTTCTTCTACAGTAAGTCCCATATCTTTTACCAAGTGGAATAGGCTTTGAATTCCGAAGATTCCAATACGGTTCCCAATAAAAGCAGGGGTATCTTTGGCTACTACGGTTGTTTTACCGAGGAATTTTTCTCCGTAACCATTTAGAAACTCAAGAATTTCAGGATTGGTTTTTGGCCCCGGAATGATTTCGAATAATTTTAAATAACGCGGTGGGTTAAAGAAGTGTGTTCCGCAGAAATACTTCTGAAAGTCTTCACTACGACCTTCACTCATAAACTTGATAGGAATTCCGGAAGTATTCGTAGTAATTATGGTTCCGGGAGTTCTATGTTTTTCTAGGTTTTCGAAAACTTGTTTTTTAATATCCAATCGCTCAACGACCACTTCAATAATCCAATCGACATCTTTTACTTTGGCAATATCATCTTCTAAGTTTCCTGCGTTGATTCTGTTGGCGAAACTTTTATGGTAAAGCGGGGCAGGATTCGATTTTATGGCTTTTTGAAGATCGGTATTTACAATTCTATTTCGCACTACTTTATCTTCTAGAGTAAGTCCTTTCGCTTTTTCGGCATCAGTTAGTTCTCTGGGCACGATATCGAGTAGGAGTACTTCCACGCCAATATTGGCGAAATGACAAGCAATCCCACTTCCCATGATTCCGGAACCAATGACGGCCACTTTATTAATTCTTCTTTTTGACATGCTTATGATATTTTATCGGTCGTAAAATTATTTTTTGTTTGCACCATTTCCATGATGGTATTGGCAACTTTTTTAAATGTTTTTAGGTCGTCCTCAGAGACGTTTTGTTTAACGGCTTCATCAAAGCGAAGCACCACACCTTTTGAAAATTCTCTCATTTCTTTTCCGAACGGGGTGAGGTGAATAAGGACACTACGGCCATCTGCCGGATTGGGCTTTCTTTCAATAAGCCCACGTTCCTCCATATTTTTTAAAGTGCGCGATAAGCTTGTAGCTTCCATGCCCATTTTGGGTCCTAAAGACGTAGAGGGTGTATCTTCATCTGGATCAATACTAATTAATGCAAACCCTGTAGCCATGGTGCTATCCATTTTACTGGCCTCTTCGTTATACATTTTGGAGACCGCCATCCAAGTGGCCCTTAGAATATAATCTATGGTTTTTTTTTTCATTAAAAAAATTGAGATACCAAAGATAAATAAAAATACTATGCGTGCATAGTAAATCGATGTTAATTTTTAATGGAGTAGAAATTTTATTGAAGTGGGGGTAAGATAAATTTGTTATACTTGGTGTTCGTAAATCTTATTATAGAGGTCTATATACTTTTCTTTAACTACCTTGCGTTTCATTTTCATAGTAGGAGTAAGGTGACCCGATTCGATACTCCAAATATCTGGCGTGAGTTCAAACTTTTTAATTTTTTCCCATTTTCCGAATCGTTCGTTATAATAATCCACTTCTTCTTGAATACGGTCTATTAATTTTTGGTTTGAAACTAGTTCTGAAGGATTATTGGGTAGATTTAAATTCTTTCTTTTATTCCAATCGGCGATAAATTCCCAGTTGGGTTGTATTAAAGCGGCAGGCATTTTTTCGCCTTCTCCAATGACCATGACTTGTTCAATAAATCGAGATTGCTTTAACGCATTTTCCAACAATTGTGGGGCAACATATTTTCCACCACTGGTTTTAAACATTTCTTTTTTCCGATCGGTGATTTTTAAAAACCCTTCGTCATCTACTTCACCAATATCACCAGTATGAAAATAGCCGTCTTTTAAAACTTCAGCGGTTTGATTTGGATCCTTGTAATATCCCATCATTACTTGAGGTCCTTTAATAAGAATTTCTCCATCATCTGCAATTTTCACTTCGGTTTCCGCAATAGGTTTTCCTACAGTGCCTATTTTGAACCCGCCATTTCTCATATCGTTTACCGATACCACAGGAGAGGTTTCTGTTAGTCCGTAGCCTTCCATAACAGGAACGCCAGCAGCATTAAAAACCCTTGCCAAACGAGGCTGTAAAGCTGCGCTCCCAGAGGCTATTGCTTTTAAGTTCCCACCCAAGGCTTCTTGCCATTTACTAAAAATGAGTTTACGAGCAATTTTCAATTTGAACTCATACCACCATCCATTTTGACCATAGGGTTCATATTCCAATCCCACATCTACCGCCCAAAAGAACAATTTCTTTTTAATTCCAGTGAGCTCGGTTCCTTTTGCATAAATTTTATCATATACTTTTTCAAGTAGCCTTGGAACGGCTGTCATTACTTCTGGCTGAATTTCTTTTAAATTATCGCTAATGGTTTCTAAAGATTCCGCAAAATGAATGCGCACTCCACAGTATTGATACATATATAAAAGCATACGTTCGTAGATATGGCAAACAGGTAAAAAGCTTAATGCTTTAGAATGCCCTAAATCTATAGGTAATCTATCGGCGCTATAAATGGCATTGCTAGCAATATTTTTATGTGTAAGCATAACTCCTTTTGGCCGCCCTGTAGTTCCTGAAGTGTAAATTAAGGTAGCTAAATCATTTTCATCTACAGAATCTTTTAACTTTTCAACTTCTTCTTGATTGCTTTCGTCTTCACCTAACGTAAGAACTTCCATCCAATTTGGACAACCTTCAATTGCATCAAAAGAATAGATCGCTCTTAAAGTAGGAACGTTATCTTTTATTTTGTTTATTTTTTCCAATACTTCTTTGCACGAAACAAAGCAAACAACACTTTCACTGTGATTAAGTACGTATTGGTAGTCTTCTTCAGAAATGGTTGGGTAAATAGGTACATCTTGTGCTCCTAATTGTAAAATACCAATATCACAAATGTTCCATTCGGTGCGATTGGTCATCGAAATAATGGCGACTTTATCATTTTTCTTCACCCCTAATCGCAATAACCCTCTACTTATAGCATTGGCTTTATTAATATATTCTTGGGTAGACGTTGCGACCCATTCACCATTATATTTAGTTACAAGTGCTTTGTCTAAATTATATGTGTTGAGCTGGTGATAGGGAAAGTCAAATAATCGTTTAATGTCGCTCATAGCCTAATTTTCTGTCTTGCAAATTAGGAAAAATTATTCAGTTTTCTTTTGAAAAAAAATGAAGCCTATAGAAAGGCTTCATTTTAAATAAGATATGTAGTTGTATTTTACAATCGAACTATTTTAAAGCTCTCTGAAATATCTCCCGAAGTTAATTTCAAAAGATACATCCCGCTAGCTAAATTGCTATAGTCCACAGTTTGTAATCCATTATTGTTTTTCTGAAAATTTACAACTTGTCCTGTTGAATTAATAATTTCAATTGAGTAGTCTTCTAAAGTAGTAATAACACTTAAACGATCTTCTACAGGGTTGGGGTATACACTAAAATGTGCGGTAGAGGATTGCGTTATTGCAACTGGACTATTGTCATTTTTGTCTTGGGAAAAACCAGAAAAACTAGAAAAAAGGAGTAGTACTAATATTAATTTCTTCATTGAGTAGGTTTGATTTGTTTAATTGATTTGGGGGCAAATAAACAACGATTAGACTGCTAATATATTTTAAGTTAGAGAATTACACAACATTTATGTGATTATTTCACTTTTTCCAACCATTTTCGAGCACTTACAAAGGCTTCTAACCAAGGTGAAACCTCATCTTTTCTACCGTTCGGGTAATTTGCCCAATTCCATTGAAACATGGATCGCTCAATATGTGGCATGGTAACCAAATGTCTTCCTGTTTTATCACACAACATGGCGGTGTTGTAATCGCTTCCATTAGGATTGGAGGGATAGCCTTCATATCCGTATTTGGCTACAATATTATAATTTTTCTCCTCCATAGGGAGGTTAAATTTTCCTTCCCCATGACTAATCCAAACACCTAAAGTGGCCCCTTCTAAAGAGGAAAGCATGACACTATTGTTTTTTTGAACGTTCACGCTTGTAAAGCTACTCTCGTGTTTATGTGAATCATTATGGTGCATTTTGGACAGTTTCTCATGTTCTGGGTTAATGAGGTCTAGTTCTAAAAACAACTGACATCCATTACAAATTCCCACACTTAACGTGTTTTCTCGCTCAAAGAATTTTTTTAGCGCCGTATTTGCCTTTTCATTGTATAAAAATGCCCCAGCCCAGCCTTTGGCAGAGCCTAAAACATCGCTATTAGAAAATCCTCCCACAGCACCAATAAACTGAATATCTTCCAATGTTTCTCGACCACTAATTAAGTCGGTCATGTGGACATCTTTTACATCAAAGCCAGCTAGGTACATAGCATGCGCCATTTCGCGCTCACTATTACTTCCTTTTTCTCTTATAATCGCGGCTTTTAACCTTCTTTCATCTTTGTTCCAAGTGGCTGAAGCTGGTAGTTTTCCATTAAAATGACTTGGGAATTGATAGGTTAAAGGCTGTTGTTTATAATTTTTATACCTTTCTCCTGCAAGGTTATTTGCCGTTTGTTTTTGATCTAATAGGTATGATGTTTTGTACCAATCATCTCTACACCTATTAATGTTGAAAGTTTCAATGTGTTCTTTAGAAAACTTAATTGTTAGTAAATTTCCTTTTTCAACAAATCCAATTTTTTTGAATGAGATATTATTGGTTATTAATTTTGATTGAACATCTTCATCAATACTTGCTTGAAAAACTATTCCACAATTTTCTGAGAATAGAATTTTTATGGGGTCTTTCTCATCAAAATCTGAAAAGTCTAATACAGCTCCTAAATTCACATCGGCAAAACACATTTCTAATAATGTGGTGATTAATCCACCTGAAGCCACATCGTGTCCTGCAACAATTTTTTCTTCTGAAATTAATTGCTGAAGTGTGTTAAAAACAGTTTTAACATACGTCGCATTTTTTACTGTGGGTACTTCATTTCCAATCGTATTTAAAATTTGAGAAAAGGAAGAACCACCTAATTTAAAATTATCTTCAGAAATATTGATGTAATAGATGCTTCCACCCTTTTTTTGAAGCACTGGCTCCACCACTTTATTGATGTTATTGCAATGCCCCGCTGCCGAAATAATGACCGTTCCAGGGGCAATAACCTCTTCATTTTTATATTTCTGCTTCATCGAAAGGGAATCTTTTCCCGTAGGAACATTGATCCCTAAATCAATAGCAAAATCGCTAACTCCTTTTACCGCTTTGTAAAGTCGAGCATCTTCCCCTTCATTATTACAAGGCCACATCCAGTTTGCCGATAGAGACACACTTTGTAAACCATTTTCTAAAGGAGCCCAAACAATATTTGTTAAGGCTTCGGTAATTGAATTTCTGGAACCAGCCACGGGATCGACCAATGCACTTATGGGGGAATGCCCAATAGAGGTAGCAATCCCTTCTTTACCTTGATAGTCGAGCGCCATGACACCGCAATTGTTTAAAGGCAATTGCAAAGGCCCGGTACATTGCTGTTTTGCAACAAGTCCACCCACACAACGGTCTACTTTATTGGTCAACCAATCTTTACAGGCGACAGCTTCTAATTGTAATACTTGGGCTAAATAGTCTTTAATTTTAGACGTTTCATATTGAGCAGGGGTATAATTTCGCGCTACTGAAACATCATTCATAATGGTTTTTGGAGAGCTTCCAAACATATCTTCCAAAGCAAAATCCATAGGCTTTGCTCCTGTGGTTTTACTTTCAAAAACAAATTTGTGATCTCCAGTAACATCCCCCACGGTATACATAGGAGAACGCTCTCGCTCTGCGATACGTTGTAAGGTTTCGATATGTTTTTCGGAAATAACCAATCCCATTCGCTCCTGTGATTCGTTTCCAATAATTTCTTTTGCCGAAAGGGTAGGGTCACCCACAGGTAATTTGTCTAAATCTATTTTTCCTCCTGTTTCTTCAACCAATTCACTTAAACAATTTAAGTGTCCACCTGCACCGTGATCGTGAATGGAAACAATGGGATTCTCATCACTTTCCACCATCCCTCGTATGGCGTTTGCGGCACGCTTTTGCATTTCGGGGTTGGAACGTTGTACGGCGTTTAGTTCTATTCCGCTGGAAAACTCTCCTGTATCGGCACTGGAGACGGCGGCACCTCCCATACCAATTCGGTAGTTTTCACCTCCCAGAATCACTACTTTGTCTCCCTTTTTTGGAGTATCTTTTATAGCTTGGTTTTCCTTTCCATACCCTATTCCTCCAGCGAGCATAATGACTTTATCAAACCCTAGTTTTCTGGCTTCTTCTTCGTGTTCAAAAGTTAAGACAGAACCTGCTATAAGAGGTTGCCCAAATTTATTTCCAAAATCGGAGGCACCGTTACTGGCTTTAATTAGAATATCGAGAGGCGTTTGATACAACCATTCGCGTTCTTTCATTGCTTTTTCCCATGGTCGATTTTCTTCCAATCGCGAATAGGAGGTCATATATACGGCTGTTCCTGCCAGAGGTAAGGAGCCTTTTCCACCTGCCAATCGATCTCTAATTTCTCCACCACTTCCCGTTGCTGCACCATTAAAAGGTTCTACCGTGGTTGGGAAGTTGTGTGTTTCGGCTTTTAAAGAAATAACACTTTGGAAATCTTTCTTTTCGTAAAAGTCTGGTTTGTCTGCTGTTTTTGGAGAAAATTGTGTTGCCTTTGGGCCTTTTATAAAAGCGACGTTGTCTTTATATGCTGAAACAATTCTGTTTGGATTTTCTGAAGATGTTTTTTTAATCAGTTTGAATAGGGAAGAAGGCATTTCTTCTCCGTCGATGATAAAGGTTCCGTTAAAGATTTTATGGCGACAGTGTTCGCTATTTACTTGACTAAAACCAAAGACTTCACTATCGGTTAATTTTCTATTTAGTTTCTTTGAAAGTGTTGAGAGGTATTCAATTTCTTCAACATTTAAGGCTAATCCTTCGGCTTCGTTATAGGCTGCAATATCTTCAATTTCCTGAATAGGTTCTGGTTGAATATTAATGGTGTAGATACCTTGATTTAATTCAGAATATTTCTGAAATAACATGGGGTCATAATCTTTGAAACTTTCAGAAACATTTTTAAATTCTTCGATGCGGAGAATTCCATCAATACCCATATTTTGAGTAATCTCCACTGCATTGGTACTCCAAGGAGTAATCATAGCAGCTCTTGGGCCAATAAAAAAATCCGCTATTGCGGACTGTTCTATTTTAGGTTGGTTGCCAAACAACCACACAAGTTTTTCTATAGTTTCTTTGGAAAGTGTTCCTGAGGTTTGGACAGCAAAAACGATGTTTTTTACGTCTCCAAAAAAGTGAATCATGAATACCAGATTTTGAAAGCACAAAGATACTTAATTAATTACCATTCTTAGGAATTAAATATTCGAGTCTTTTAACAAATACCTGTTTAAAAATCTACTATTGTTCAAATAATATCCCTAGTTCTATTCAAAAAGAGATTCAATTTTCATTTTTCGTTTAAATAGTTGGTATAAACTACTATTTTTTTTATGAATAATCAATATATTGTGCATTCAAAAAATTAAAACCAATGAAAAAACATCTTTTACTATTTTTAATGCTATTATTTGTGGGCTTTGGTTCCTATTCTCAGGAAAAATACCCGCCTACTGAAATTATTACTGGAACTTATATTGGAAAAACAGGTCGTATGGACGAATTTCCAAAATATACGCGGAACATGGATTCTGAAGTTCCTACTATGGTAGTTGATCAACGTGTATCCACTACTCCTAATAGGGTGAAAAAAGCACCTAGCGTAATACCAAACCTTCAAACAGAACCTGGAGGAATAAGAAGTTTACCGATACTTCAAAATTTTATTGGTGCCTCTCAAAATGAATCTGGATTTTTACCACCCGACCCTACTGGGGCAGCTGGTCCAAATCATTATGTTCATTCTGTAAATTCCCTAGTTAAGATTTTTGATAAATCTGGAAATTTACAAGTGGGACCTGTAAACCTTTCAACATTTTTAGGGATTGGTTCAAACAATGGAGACCCAATAGTACTTTATGATCAATTAGCAGATCGTTGGGTTGTAAGTGAGTTTGGAAATTTAGGTTCTAACTTAGGGTTGGCTATAGGTGTTTCAGAAACCAATGATCCTGCAGGGGCTTATAATGTTTGGCAATATGCTTTTTCCGGTCTACCAGATTATCCAAAATATGGAGTTTGGCATGATGGATATTATGGTACTGTTAACTTGGCTGGATCTATAACACAGGGATTTGTTATGGAGAGAGAAGAAATGTTAAATGGTGGAACTTCGCCACAAATTATAATATTTAATTTTCCAGATATTGTAAACAATCCTAATACTGTTAAAAGTGCTGAACCAGCTAATCTTTTAGGAACTGAAATAAATCCTAATACCCCTGGTTATTTTACGTACTTACAGGATGATGATTGGACACCGGCTATTGCATTTGACCATTTAAAAGTTTGGGAGGTTATTCCAGATTGGGATAACACAGCTAATTCGACTATTTCTGCTCCTTTGGAAATTCCAACGGATCCTTTTGATGCAGGGGAACTTTTTGGTAACGGTAATGGCGCTATTCGCCAACCAGGTACCAGTCAAAGACTTGCTGGACATGGAGGTATTATATCTTTTGGTGCTAATTTCAGATCTTTTCCAACGCACAATTCTTGGCTAATCACATTTAATACTTTTATAGATGCTAATGAAACAGGTGGAATTAGATGGATTGAATTACGAAATGATGCACAAAACCCTTGGAGTATATATCAAGAAGGGACTTATTCTATTGCAGATGGCCATAGTAGGCTAATGAGTACCTCTGCGATTGATGTTGAAGGAAATATTGCGTTAGCCTATACAACGGCAAGTACTACGTTACCAGTATCGTTAAGATATACAGGACGCTTTAATGGTGATCCGCTAGGGCAAATGACAGTTGCGGAAACTGTAATTTTTGATGGTCCAGGTGTAAGAACAAACACATATAGATATGGAGATTATGCTCATATGACCATGGATCCAGATGGGTTTACTTTTTGGACCACGGCAGATTATTTTTCCTCAAACAACTTTTGGAGATCTCGGGTAGCTGCTATTAGAATCTTAGGACCTTTTACAAATGACGTAGGAGTTAGCGCCATAAATGAACCATCTAATGGTATTTTAACCAATGCAGAGACCGTAGAGGTAAGTATTAGAAACTATAGCTTAAGTTCTGTTTCTAATGTTCCAGTGGAATTAAGAGTTGATGGAAATTTGGTAGCCTCTGAAACTTATGTTGGAACCATAAACTCTAATGAGGCGGTTACATACCAATTTACACAAACTGTGGATTTATCCAATCCTGGACAAACTTATAGTATTGAAGCTAGAACTACCTTAGGTGGTGATGGTTATGTTCCGAATAATGAGTTTACAAAGGAAGTAAAGCATTTATTAGCAAATGATGTGGGAGTTATTGCTATTGTAGCTCCAACGAGTGGAAATAGCCTTGGAGATGAAACAATTACCGTAAGAGTAAAAAACTACGGAGCGGCGATTCAGTCAGGTTTTGATTTAGAGTACAATGTTAATGGTGGAACTCCAATAGTTGAGTCGTTCCCAGGAACTATTGTTTCTGAAGAAGAACTTAACTTTAGTTTCGCACAGACATCAGATTTCACAACTGTTGGAACTTATACGATTACGTCAAGTACATCATTATCTGGAGATCAAGATGCTTCAAATGATGAAACTTCTGTGATGGTAGAAAACCAATTATGCCTTCCAGTTTCTAATTGTAATGCAGGTCATGGATTTAGACTTTTTGAAGTTGGTGGAATAAACAACCCTTCAGGATGTGAAGGATATGGTGACTTTACAAACTTAGTAGCAAATTTAGATAATGGAAATATTACACCACTTACAGTATCGTCTGAATATGGTAGCCAATTTCTAAGCGTATGGATTGATTATAATGATGATTTAACATTTACAGCAAATGAACTTGTTGTAGATAATCATGAGTTCGCTCCTGGACAAAATGGTGGTAACTTTACTGAGACAGTCGACTTAGTGGTTCCGGCTAATGCAACGCTTGGTGAGCATTTAATGAGAGCTAGATTTAGTGGTGTTGGACCAGTTCCAGCAAATGCTTGTGATGAAATTTTATTTGGTGAAACTGAAGATTATAAAGCCAATATCGCAAACTTAGGAGTTGATGATTATGCAATAAATGATGCTAATCTTGTTGTGGTATCCAATGATAATAACCAATTTGAAGTGATTTTTGAAACTGCTTATGACGAAGGAGTGTTTTTAGCAGTTTACAATGTGTTGGGTCAAGAAATTGGTTTCAATAAAAGCGTTCCAAAAATTGATGGAGCATATAGACTAAACCTTGATATGTCAAATGTATCTAGTGGCGTCTACATTGTTAGAGTTGGTGGTCAAGCCACAACCACATTTAAAACAGCTAGAATTATTGTGAAGTAATTTGGGATATGTAGTTAAACAATAAAAAAGCGGGCATTGCCCGCTTTTTTTATTCTATAATTATTTTTTTAATAATTCGTTTTTCTTCCGATGTAAATTCAATTAAATAAATTCCCTTTTGTAAAGCCGAAAGATGTATCGGTTCAGCATTTTGCAATAGTTGATTAGTAACTATTTCCTTACCAAAAACATCATAAATACTATAGGCATCCAAGGTAGTTGAAGTTTCATAATAGAGCGTTTCAGTAACAGGGTTTGGATAAATGGTTATGGATGCTTTATTGAACTCATTAATAGAAAATAAATCCCATCTATCTTCAGCAGGTATTCCTCCCCAAATAACAGTTGCTAAATAGGGATTGTCGATAAAAGGATTGCGATTACCGTATAAGGTTTCAAAATAATCGTTTCGTTGATCCTCAAAAAGTGTTACAGGGTCTTCGGCATTCCACTGTAAAAATAATTGTAACATCTCTGTGCTTCCTTGTAGGCTACCCACACCTGTTAATGATGGCAAACAACGGTCGCCGTATCTCGTATACATATACATAATCATCCTTGCCACATCACCTTTCCATTCATCTCCCGGATACCAGTCGCCACTACCTACATTACCAGCATTTCCATTTCCTGATGCAAATTTTTTATTTGCTTTGTTGTTATTCATTTGTTGGTCGCTAGGGCGAATGTTATGAGGATCGGCGCCAATTCCAGTAGTGTTATTATCTACATTTCCCATGGGTGGATTTGCATTTGACCTTGCAAAAACGTGCTCTCTATTCCATTGGCAGGTAGAACCTCCAAAGTCACCTTTATCTCTACTCCTGTCGGTAGTACAATTTCCGTCGGAGTCGTTATACCCGTAAACTAATAATACATTGTTACTGTTGGAAGTATCTTCATCACTTATTAAAACGGCATCTCGCACATCACCATATGTAAAGCTATTACTAGCTTGATCAATTTTGCCTTGTAGCTCAAAATATAAATCTTGTCCAGTTAAATTGAGATTCACATCACTATAATACGGTTGTTGCGCAAAAGTGTTGGAGATTAATAATAGGGTAAGGAGGGGTAAAAAAATAAATTTCATTAAAGTAGTATTAGTTATTTCTTTTTGAGAAGTGCCATATAAAAACCATCAAATCCCGATTCACTAGGGAAGATGGTTTCTTCTTTTACTAAAGTAAATGATTTTCCATTTTCTGAGGATAAAAACTCTTTTACTTGAAGATGGTTCTCGGAGGGTAGAATTGAGCAGGTGGCATACACCAACTCACCTTCTTCTTTTACCATTTTTGAATATGATTGAAGAATTTCTTGCTGGGTTTTCTTTATTTCTTCAAGAAATTCTGGTTGTAATTTCCATTTGGTATCTGGATTTCTTTTTAAAACTCCCAAACCCGTGCAAGGAGCGTCAATAAGAACCTTATCTGCTTTACCAATTAATTTTTTAATGGCTTTTGAAGAATCAATGACACGTGTTTCAAGATTGTGAATTCCATTGCGTCGGGCTCTTCTTTTTAACTCATTTAGTTTGTTTTCATAAAGGTCCATTGCTATTATTTGACCTTTATTCTCCATAAGCGTGGCAATGTGTAAACTTTTTCCGCCAGCTCCTGCACACGCATCAACAACACGCATCCCAGATTTTGGATTCAGCAAATGTGCTACTTGTTGCGATGAAGCGTCTTGCACCTCAAACCAACCATCTTTAAATTGCTCTGTAGTAAAAACGTTAGCGCGCTCTTTTAAAACTAAAGCATTCTCCAAACCTGAAATGGGTTCTGTATCAATTTCTTGATCCCTTAAAGCATTTTGAAGCTGTTGTACATTTGTTTTTAAGGTATTTACTCTTAAAACTACATCTGCTTGGCTATTAAGGTGTTTTAATTCCTTTTCCCAACGGTCTTTGCCCAATTCTTTAAGTCCATGTTCATCTAGCCAATCTGGAATAGATTCTCTTAATTTTCTCACCTTAGAAAGTTCATCAAAACGACCTTTAATTTTACGAGTTGGAGTACCTTCAAATTGAGGCCAATCTGGAAGTTTAATGCCACGAAGGGTAGCCCAAACAACAAACAGCCTAAAAAGGTTTTCTCTATCGAAAGGCTCTTTCACTTCAGCAATTTCGGCATATAATCGCTTCCATCGAACAATATCGTAGGTGGTTTCGGCAATAAAACTTCTATCGCGAGAACCCCATCGCTTATCACGCTTTAGGGTGTTTTTCAACACCTTATCGGCCTGCTTTTTTTCATTAAAAATTATATGAAGGGAATCGATGGTTGCAAATACCAAATTTCGGTGGAGTCTCATAATCAATTTATAGGCTGCAAAGTTAGTATTCTTTCTCGCTTTAATTACTTTTGCTAAAATTTTTTTAAATGAAACTTATTTCCGCAGTCCTTGTTACCCTTTTATTAATTTCTTGTTCTGAAAAAAGCAAATCGTTTGATAGGGTTAAAATTGAAACTATTTTTACTGATAGTTTAAGTATACGGGCCATTGCTCCATTGAATGAAAATCGTGTTTGGTTTGCAGCAAATAAGGGAATGGTGGGATTAATCGATGGAAATATACCCAAATTGGCTACCATAAAATATGAAGATTCTTTGCTTCACTTTAGAGCATTAGCCATCACAAATGAGAATGTTTTTGTCTTAAGCATTGCGAATCCTGCCGTGTTGTATAAAATTGGATTTAATGGTAACGAAGCTACAAACATTGAAGAAGTATACGTAGAAAAAGGAGAAAAGGTGTTTTATGATTCCTTGGCTTTTTGGAATGACAAAGAAGGCATCGCCATGGGTGATCCCACACAAGATTGCCTATCCATACTTATTACTAGAGATGGAGGTAATTCTTGGAATAAAGTAGATTGTTCTCTATTACCAAAAACGGAAGAAGGTGAAGCAGGCTTTGCCGCAAGTAATACAAATATTGCCATTTTCGAGGATCATGTTTGGATTGCTTCTGGAGGGAAACGAGCAAGGATTTTTCATTCGGCTGATAAAGGAAAAACTTGGAAAGTTTACAATACTCCTATTTTACAAGGAAAGGCAATGACAGGGATATATTCAATACGGTTTTATAATGATAAAATAGGAGTGATTTTTGGAGGTGATTGGGAAAGCAAATCCTTTAATGAAGGTAATAAGGCTATAACTAAAGACGGTGGTAAAACGTGGAAGCTGATTGCAAATGGACAGGGACCTGGGTATCGATCTTCGGTTGCCTTTGTGCCTAATTCTAATGGAAATGGAATAGTTGCGGTAGGTTCTCCGGGCATATCGTATAGTAAAGATGCTGGTGATTCCTGGAAAGAATTGTCAAAAGAAGGGTTGTATGCTATTGAGTTTGTAAATGATTCAGTTGCTTTTGGAAGCGGACAAAACCGTATTGTAAAGCTAACATTTGAATAACCATTAGGGCTTTTCACCTCGCCTATTCTTCATTTTGTTTAAAAGAATTCGTTTAAATTCTTCTTCGGCGCGTTTTAATTTCAGAATTTTTTTGGCGGGTAAAATTCCTTTTAAATTTTGTACTAATTCTTTTTGATATAAAAACTCCTTTTCTTTTAAACTGATTGCTTTGTCAAGTAATGTATTTGCTTCGGCATCTGAAAGGGAATTGAAATCACCTTTTATGATTTCAAAAATTTCTTTGCGTTCTTGCTTTCTGAGTGTTCTTAATTTCTCTTCATGAGCATTGTAAATAGGCCAGAATTTTTCGGCTTCATCAGAAGTTAATTCTAATGACTCTGTTAAAAAAGCAGTTTTATAAGCTTTTATTTTATCACCTCGTTGGGCCGAAGCTGTTGTTGCGATTAATAAAAAAAGGATAAGAATATGTTTCATTTTATTCGATTAAAAGTGAGGTGTCATCAAGACTGTCCAATAAATAATTTTCGATCGTTTCTTCTGTTATTGAAAGGGATTCCCATTGAAGACTTTCGAGGTCTTCTTCATTTAATAGTTGTGCTACTTCTTGGGCTTCAATATCAAGATTGTTATATATGTAAGTTTCAATTTCGGCTAATTCCCAGTTTGTAATATTTGTATTCGATTTGTTCCAATTTAAAAATAGAAGCATTAAAATACTTGCAGCAATACTGGTGGTATACCAAATATTCTTTCTTTTAAAAATGGAAATCACCTTAGATTCCTTTTCGTGAATGGTTTTTGAAAGAATCTTTTCTTCTAGAGTTTCAAAATAGTCTTCTGGTACATTAAAACCTGTATTCTCTGGAAATTTATCTTCAGAAACAATAGAAAAGAGTTTGTCGTCCAGTGCTTCAAAATATGAGCTAGGGACTTTAAAACCAGAGGTGTATTTCTTTTTATCGTTTTCCATTTAAAATTTGACTTTCAATTTGTTAAAAGGTTTCATCGTTCTCTAAAAAGGTAGTGATTTTTTTAACCGCAATATGATAACTGCTTTTTAATCCGCCTACAGAGGTATCTAAAATTGTTGAAAGTTCTTCATAAGTAATATCATCAAAATACTTCATATTAAAGACTAACTGTTGCTTTTGGGGAAGCGAGGTAATGGCTCTTTGTAATTTTAACTGAATTTCATTCCCTTCAAAATAGACATCTTCTTTTAAATTGGATAGTGCAGCTTGTTGCACTTCTTCCGAAGTTACTTGTAATTTTTTTGCTTTTTTGTTAATAAATGTAATGGATTCATTGGTGGCTATGCGATACATCCAAGTATAAAGTTTGCTCTCCCCTTGAAATTTATCAATATTTCTAAAAACTTTTATGAACGTATTTTGAAGTACGTCATCGGCATCATCATGATTTAGAACAATCTTTCTTATATGCCAATACAACCGTTCCTTATAGGTGGTTATTAACTCCCTAAAGGCTTTTTCTCTAAGATCTTGAGACTTTAATGCAGTTACTAAGGATTGTTCTTCTACCAATTAACGTGCTTTTATGTTGGACTTTTTAAGTGTATAATAGTTTAATTAAAGGTATTATATTTTTTTAATAAGGGAAATAAGTCGACAAAACGTCTATTTTTTTAGATTAAATACATAAAATATTTTTTTGTAGGAAAATATTTACTAAATTTACACCATACTTCTTATGTATAGGTTCTTATATCAGCCCCAACTGTAACAAGAACTGCATTAAACGGGCCTAAGCGGGGGCTGGCCCGTTTTTTTTTAACTTACAATTTATCAAGAATTACAGTCTATAAGTAAGAAAAATAGGTCAAAAAACGTTAAAAACATCGATGAAATACATATATGACAGATAAAATGCAATAAAATATTTGGATTAATAAAATTTACGTGTATATTTGAAATCTATTTATGTTATGAATTTGATTCATCGCAAGCCCCAAATGCGATGGATCGCAAAAAAAGAGAAGCAGTGCCCCAACTGCTTCTTTTTTTTTATACCAACGATTGCATTTCTACGAGACTGTAATAGGTTCCTTTTTTCTGAAGAAGGTCTGCGTGCTTTCCTTGCTCTACAATTTTACCTTTTGAAAGGACTACAATAGTATCTGCGTTTTGTATTGTAGATAGTCTGTGTGCTATTACCACCGAAGTTCTATTCTTCATCATGTTTTCTAAAGCATCTTGTACGAGTCTCTCGCTTTCTGTATCAAGGGCCGAAGTTGCTTCGTCCAAAATCATAATAGGTGGGTTCTTTAAAACTGCACGGGCAATGCTTAAACGTTGTTTTTGACCCCCACTTAATTTATTGCCACTATCGCCAATATTAGTATTGATGCCATCGGGTAAA
Organism: Flavobacteriaceae bacterium; assembly: GCA_002694465.1. Lineage (GTDB taxonomy): Bacteria > Bacteroidota > Bacteroidia > Flavobacteriales > Flavobacteriaceae > Halomarinibacterium. The sequence goes on from NZMG01000054.1 coordinate 122,573, forward strand.
GTTTCTACAAACTCCCAAGCATTTGCTACTTTTAATGCGTCAATAATTTCGTCATCCGTAGCTTCTTTATTAGCAACAAGAAGGTTTCCTTTAATGGTATCGTTAAATAGAATAGAGTCTTGAGTAACTAGTCCCATTAATCCGCGAAGTGATCTTAATGAAATATTTTTTATCCCCATTCCATCTACTTTTATATCACCCATGTTTACATCATAAAAACGAGTTAAGAGATTGGCAATGGTACTCTTACCACTTCCACTTTGGCCTACTAGCGCAACCGTATGTCCTTTTGGTACTTTTAATGAAAAGTCCTTTAAAACCCATTCTTTTTCATATTTAAAAGATATGTTTTCAATACTTATCTCATCCGTAAAACCTTCTTTTTCAATAGCATCAAGCTCATCCTTAATGGTAGATTCTGTTTCTAAAATTTCTAATATTCTTTCGGCAGCAGCATTTCCTTTTTTAACACTATAACTCGCCTTACTTATGGATTTTGCCGGATCCAAAATTTGATAGGCTAGAAGCATGTACACTAAAAATAATTCTGTATCAAGCGTTCCTTGTACAAGAACCATTCTACCACCATACCAAAGAATAATGGCTATCACAGATATTCCTAAAAACTCACTAACGGGTACAGCTAAGTTTTGACGATTTAATAAGGAATTCGAAAATTTGAATAACCTATCTGTAGTGTGCTTAAATTTATCATTGAAAATAGGCTCAGCATTAAATCCTTTTATGATTTTAAGTCCCCCCAAGGTTTCTTCCAAAATAGATAGAAATGCACCCTGTTCTTTTTGAACTCTATCCGATTTACTTTTTAAGCTTTTTCCCACCCTTGTAATTAGATATCCAGAAATAGGAATAAATATGAATACAAATAGCGTTAATTGTGGGCTAATGATAATCATAGTAACGAGTGCAAAAAGAATCGTTAGTGGCTCCTTTATAAACATTTCTAATATGGAAAGAAATGAACTTTGAATTTCATTAACATCACTTGTAATTCGCGACATGGTATCTCCTTTTTGTTTTTCAGAAAAGAAGGAAATGGGTAGTACGAGTGTCTTTTTATACAAATCGTTTCGTATGTCCTTTATGATACCGTTTCTAAGAAACGTAATAAAATACATAGATAAATAACCAAAAATGTTTTTTATTAAAAAGGTGCTTATCACCAAAATAATCATAAAGAGTAGCGCGTCTCCAGCTCCTTCATTAGCTCTTTGAGTTACAAAGTAATTTAGATAGTCTTCCACAAACTTACCTATGTTTTTAAGCCCAGTAAATTCTGGTTCTACGGTAAGTTGTTCCGTTTTATTGAACAATACGCGTAGCATGGGAAACAACGAAAGCATCGCAAGTGTCCCAAACAAAGCATAAAAAATATTACAGATAATGTTTAGGATTCCATACTTTTTGTACGGAAGGGCATAACGGATAATTTTTTTGAAATAGTTCATTAATGGATGTTCAAATCTTGAATGATAGCGGCTATTTTTTCTTGAAGACCCTCTTCATTTTTGCCGTTAACGCTGATATAAAATTTAATTTTTGGTTCGGTGCCACTGGGGCGTACTGCAATTTTGCTTCCATCCTCAGTGTAAAATATAAGGACATTCGATTTTGGAATTTGTATGGCAGAACTCGAACCGGTTAAAAGGTTTTTCGAAAGACTCGTTTTGTAATCTTCGATACATATAACACTACTTCCTGCAATTTTAGTGGGTGGATTGTTGCGGTAGGTTTTCAATATTTCCTGTATTTCCTCAGCACCACTTTTTCCTTTCTTTACCATCGAAATTAATTTTTCCTGGTAATACCCAAACTCCTTATAAATTTCTTGAAGATACATATAAATACTACTTCCTTCGGCTTTCTTTTGGGCTGCAATTTCACAACTAAGTAGGGTAGCAGTCACGGCATCCTTATCCCGAACAAAATCTCCCACCATATACCCAAAGCTTTCTTCACCACCTCCAATAAGAGTAAGTTCTGGGAAATCCTTAATCATTTTTGCAATCCACTTAAACCCTGTAAGGCCTTCCATATAGGTTACACCAAAGGCTTCCACAATTTTTTGAATCATTGGAGTGGAGACGATGGTAGAACCTACAAATTGCTTTCCATTGAGTTTTCCAGCCTTTTTCCATTGTTCTAACAAGAAATGTGTTTTTATAATCATGGCTTGGTTTCCGTTTAATAAAACCATTGTGCCTTGTGGATTTCGCACTGCGATTCCCAATCGGTCACAGTCTGGATCGGTACCAATTACGATATCTGCTTTTTCTTTTTCAGCTAATTCCAGAGCCATTTTTAATGCTTCGGGCTCTTCGGGGTTGGGTGAAACAACGGTTGGAAAATCGCCATTAGGTTCTGCTTGTGCTTCAACTATGGAAAGATTTTTATATCCAGCTTCTTCAAGCACCCGAGGAATCATGGTAATGGAGGTACCATGAAGGGAAGTGAAAACAATTTTTAAGTTGTCTTTTGCCTCTTTTGAGGTATGAAAGCTTCCATTTTTTAAAGAAGCTTCTGAAAAGGGAGTATCTACCTCCTCATCTATAAATTGAATGAGCTCTTTGTTAGCTTCAAATTTAATATCTGCATATTCCAATGCATTTATTTCCGCTATAATCTCCTCGTCCTGTGGGGGAACCAATTGTCCTCCATCTTGCCAATACACTTTATACCCATTGTACTCTGGCGGATTGTGAGAAGCCGTTAAAACAATCCCGCAATGACAATTTAGGTAGCGAACGGCGAAGGAAAGTTCTGGTGTAGGACGTAAGTCTGAAAATAAATAGACTTTAATTCCGTTTGCTGAAAAAACATCGGCAACCACTTTGGCCAATTCTTTACTATTGTGTCTGCAATCGTATGCAATGGCAACTTTTATGTCTTCAGAAGGAAACGATTTGTTTAGATAATTTGAAAGTCCTTGGGTGTTTTTTCCGAGGGTGTATTTATTAATTCTATTGTCACCGACCCCCATAATGCCGCGCATTCCACCCGTTCCAAATTCTAAATTTTTATAGAAACTGTCTTCAAGAGTTTCAGAATCGTAGGCGATAAGCTCTTTGATGGTATGCTGAGTTTCAGTATCAAAAGTAGGAGTGAGCCATGTATTGGCTTTTTCTAAAATAATGGGATCGATGTATCTCATTCGTTGAATTATTCTCGATAAGAAAGTGCAAAAATAGCGATTATTACCGTTATTCTTTTAAGTTTAGCACTTCTTTAATATGGTAGTTTTTTGCCTGCTTTTTGTTTCGAAGGATTAATTCGCCTAAAAATCCTGCCACAAAAAACTGACTCCCAAGAATCATAGCAACTAGGGCAATATAAAATTGTGGGCGCTCGGTTAATAATCTACCCGAAGTATTAATAAATAGCTTGTCAATCCCTAAGTATAGTGCAAAGCAAAACCCAATGATAAGCATAAGGGCACCCCAGGCGCCGAATAGGTGCATGGGACGTTTACCAAACTTTGAAAGAAACCAAATGGTAATTAAATCTAGAAATCCCCTAATAAAACGTTCCATTCCAAATTTGGTGGTACCGTATTTTCGAGCTTGATGTTGCACCACCTTTTCTCCAATTTTGCCAAAGCCTTCATTTTTGGCTAATACAGGAATATAACGGTGCATTTCGCCAGTAACCTCAACCGTTTTTACAACTTCATTTCTATAGGCTTTTAAACCGCAATTAAAATCGTTGAGTTTTACGCCAGAAGTTTTTCTAGCGGCAAAGTTGAATAGTTTTGAAGGTAGGTTTTTCCCAATCACAGAGTCGAATCGTTTCTTTTTCCATCCCGAGACAAGATCGTATCCTTCCTCCATAATCATATGATACAATTCTGGGATTTCTTCAGGATTGTCTTGTAAATCGGCATCCATGGTAATGACTACATCGCCTTGTGTGCGAGCAAAACCAGCGTGAAGCGCTTGCGATTTTCCGAAGTTTTTTAAGAAACGAATTCCTTTTACGTTCGGGTCTTTTTGTTGAAGTGCTTCAATGACTTCCCATGAACCATCTGTACTTCCGTCATCTATTAAAAGTATTTCATAAGAAAAACCATTAGACTGCATGACTTCTGCAATCCAATGGTGTAATTCGTTAAGAGATTCTACTTCGTTTAAAAGCGGAATGACAATAGATAGATTCATGAATGATTAATTCTAGTAGCCTTCTGGGCGATTTTGCTTCATGATTAATCCCGAAATTAGAGAGATAATAAAACCTAAGAATAGTGTAAAAATAATGGCCATGGCAGACATAATTCCTGGGCTCATAAACTTTTCGGTAATACTAAGCCCCATCTCCATTTGTTCTTCGGTCATTGTTGGATTTTGCTCAATCATCTGTTCTCTAGTGATTTCCATCATTTGAGCCACAAAATCAGGTTCAATAACTGTAACAAAAACGTAATTATAAACGGCACCTAGAATTCCTGCAATTACTGAGATGGCAAGTCCAACTTTAATGGCCTCACCTAAAGAAAGAAAACCTTCATTATCTTGTTTAAAGGCTTTAAGCCCATAAACTATTAGAGCGGCCATGATAATAATACCAATTACCGATGCCCACCAAGGTCTTTCTAGGTGAACCCCCATGACATAAGTTACCACAGATAAGGCAATGGATGCAAGACCCAGCAATAATCCATAGTTAAGTGCAATTTTTTTTAAAGAAGCTTTTTGATTGTCCATAGTTTAAAGTTTTTAGCCTACGCATTCGGCAGGCAGGTTTGCCAGTTAGTAAACAAATGTACTAAAATGTTACGGAATTTCTGTGAAGACAGGAATCTTAGCTTTGCTTAATATTTCAATAAAAAAATACGTAAACTATTGTTCATTTATAATTAATGATTAAATTTGCACTCTCAAAATTATAGAGTACTAAATACGTTAAAGCGATGAGAAAAGGAATTCACCCAGAAAATTACAGATTGGTAGCTTTTAAAGATATGTCTAATGAAGATGTGTTTTTAACCAAGTCTACTGCAGATACAAAGGAAACCATTGAGGTAGATGGCGTTGAGTACCCTTTAGTAAAATTGGAGATTTCAAGAACTTCTCACCCATTTTACACAGGGAAACATAAATTGGTTGATACCGCTGGTCGTATCGATAAATTTAAGAACAAGTACGACAAGTTCAAAAAGCCTGCAAAAAAGGAAACAAAAACGGAAGAATAGATTCTTACGAATTTATACAACATATAAAACCTTCGAGAAATCGGAGGTTTTTTTATTTTAGGTCATTCAAAAATAAGTACCTTTAGGTTTTACTTTCAAAAAAATGAATTACATTCTTTTCGACGGCAGCGTACGCAATCAATTATTGCCTTTTACTTTTACAAGACCTGTGGCAGATATTCGTGTGGGGATTTTAACTATTCGTGAGAAATGGGAGTTGTTGTTAGGTTCAACTACGACCACAGTAACCGAAGATTACCTTTCTGAAAAGTGGCCCCTTGTGGAGTTGGAAAAAAACATCCTGATAAACGCCAGTTTTATTCCTTCGGAAAATTTGGTCAATCTTATTAAAAACCTTTCTGAAAATCAGGCGATTTTTTATGAAGACGAGCCCATTGCCTTTTTTTCGGAAGAAGACCAAGAAGTAGATTTTGAAAGCTGCGAGGTCATTCAATACTCCTATAACGATGTGTTGCGAATCGAACATACTTGGGATATTTTCAGTAAAAACCACGAAGCTATTGTCCGTGATTTTAAACTCCTTACTGAAGGGAGAAAATCGCAACCCATCCCCGAAACCACTGTAGCTTTTTATCCAGAAAATATATTTATTGAAGAAGGAGCGGTACTTCCGCTTTGTTCTTTAAATGCCAAAGATGGACCTATATATATTGGTAAAAATACCGAAATTATGGAAGGTGCCATGATTCGTGGTCCTTTTGCTCTTTGTGAAAGTGCTACCGTTAAAATGGCTGCCAAAATATATACAGGCACCACCATTGGGCCTCATTGTAAAGTAGGAGGCGAGGTAAGTAATAGTGTGCTTTTTGGCTATTCCAATAAAGGACACGATGGGTTTTTAGGGAATTCGGTGCTCGGTGAATGGTGTAATTTAGGTGCCGATACCAATACCTCCAACTTAAAAAATAACTACGATCAAGTACGCCTTTGGGATTATGAAACCGAAAGCTTTGCTCGCACTGGGTTACAGTTTTGCGGGTTAATGATGGGTGATCATAGCAAATGTGGTATCAACACCATGTTTAATACAGGAACGGTGGTGGGTGTAAGTGCCAATATCTTTGGAAGTGGTTTTCCACGAAATTTTATCCCTAGCTTTAGTTGGGGTGGTGCAGCAGGAATGACCACCTACAAAACCAACAAAGCCTTCGAAACTGCGAAAATTGTGATGTCACGCCGCAATATGGAATTTACCGAAGAAGACGCCAAAATTCTCCAACATGTTTATGATGAAAGTGCGAGTTGGAGGAAAGGTTAAAACTCCGAAGACTTTAATAAACTAAAATCATACGTATTCCAGAAAATCAAAAACCCAATAATGATTAAAAGAGTGACAATGCAGGAAATCAAAAATACGATGCGACGTCTTTTTCTGTCTTTTTTCATTTGCTGAAACATACGTTTTTGGAAAGCAGCAAATTCATGACCTTTCATTTTGGTGTGGTCAACAAAATTTTCAATAGTAGTATGGCCAAAGTGTTTTTTTACATCAAAATTAGTTTGCCTTGTTCTAATGAATATTTTGTGGTTTAGCCGTGTGCCTGTTGTTGTATATTTCATAATAATAAAATATTTAGACCAAAAACTTGAATTCCAAGACCTTTATAGATTAAAGGTGTATGAAGCTAAATGGAATCCTGTGGAAAGTTTCTTTATTAGTCTGTGAAGGACTGTGTTTGTTACAGTTACCGCTCCTTTTTAACTCGTTTCAAAAACAAAAAATTCTGTGGATTAATACCCAATCCGCTTACTTTTTTATTGACAAACCGTATGGCTTTATCATAAAATAAAGGTACTACAGGGGCATCGGCAATTATTAAAGAGTCCATTTTGGCATATAAAAGCTTTCGCTGTTCAATATCATTAATTGAAAGGGATTTTTGATACAAGCTATCAAAGACTTCATTTTTATAATGCATATAATTAGGACCGTGGGGGACAAAATTAGGACTGTAAAAAAGGGAAAGGTAATTTTCGGCATCGGGATAATCGGCTACCCAACTGGCACGGAAAATATCCAATTCGCCACTGCTTTTCATTTGCCTGAGCGTGGAAGGCGGCATCACATCTACTGTAACCGAAATACCTATTTTCTCCAATTCCCGTTGTATGTATTCGCAAATATCCAGATACTGACTGTTAGTACCTATCACAATTTCAGGATTTTGGTCACCCGTTTCTTGTTGGTATTGTGCTACTAATTGTCTAGCCTTTTCTGGCTGATAGTCATAACCGTCTATTTCAGTAAACCCGGGTAATCCTTTTGGGATAAACCCATGGACAGCGGGAATGCCCATTCCGTTGCGTAAATAGGTGATCATTTTTGAACGGTCAAATCCGTAGTTAATGGCTTGTCGCAGTGCTTTCGATTGAATTTCTTCTGCTTCTGCATCCATAAAAAATCCAAGATATTCAGTATTTAAATATGGGCAGGAAATGAGGTTTACCTCCTTTTCATATTTGGATTGAAGGTTCCCTGTGGTGGTTAAAATTTCATCTTTGTACGAATTATCCAAACCCGAAATAAAATCAATTTTGCCCTGTGCAAATTGAAGAAACTCACTCTGTTTATCAGGTAAAAATGTAATGGCGACCGCTTCAAGATAGGGGAGTTGTACTCCGTTTTCATCCTTTTCGAAATAATGAGGGTTTTTCCGAAGGACAAGTTTTACGTTTTCTTCCCAAAGTTTAAACTGAAAAGGGCCCGTTCCCACGGGATTCCTTCGAAATTCATTTCCGTAAAACTCCACCGCTTCTTGTGGCACGACTGAAAAATAACGCATTCCCAACATTCCTAAAAAGGCAGGAAATGGTTCTTTTAGCATAATCTTAAATACCGAATCATTTTCGGCAACCGCCAAATCTACATAATTCATCACCCAGCTTCCGGGCGAAGCTACTTTGGGATCGATTAAACGGTTAAAACTATATTCAAAATCTTGAGGCGTTGCAATCCTTGTAGAATCCTTCCCAAAGACTTTATTTTTATGAAAATACACGTCCTTACGCAGCGTAAAATAAAATGTGCAAGTGCTATCTACAATCTCCCAACTTTTGGCAATATCTGGCTTTATGTTTAACGAATCATCAAGCTGAACTAAACCATTAAATAATTGATTGGTTGGCCAAATATTTTGTGGATTTCTCGCAAAGGCAGGGTCGAGTGAAGAAATATTGCTGTGTTCATTATACCGAAAAACGAGGTGGTCTCTTTCATTGTCTTTTTTTCCTCCACAAGAAATCATCATTATGGAAACACAAAGAATTGATAGAAAGAAACTTAATGAAAGTCGTTGTTTCGCCATAGGTTTTAAGGATACAATTATAGTTTGTATTTTTGCTTCCTCGTTTGCTAAAATACAAGAATGAACGGTACAAAAAAAGCAGCATTTTACACTTTAGGTTGTAAACTTAACTTTAGTGAAACTTCGACCATTGCGAGAAGTTTTTCTGAAGAAGGTTTCCAGCGGGTGGATTTTTCTGAAAAGGCAGATGTTTACGTGATAAATACCTGCAGTGTTACCGAAAATGCCGATAAACGTTTTAAAACCATTGTGAAGCAAGCTCTAAAGGCAAATTCTGAAGCCTTTGTCGTAGCTGTAGGCTGTTATGCCCAACTAAAACCGCAAGAATTAGCAGATGTGAATGGTGTGGATTTAGTATTGGGGGCTACCGAAAAATTTAAAGTTACTAGCTATATTCATGACTTGTTGGATAGTCCTAAAGCAGAAACACAAGTACATTCATGTGAAATTGACGAGGCCGATTTTTACGTAGGTTCTTATTCTTTTGGAGATAGAACACGTGCTTTTTTAAAGGTTCAGGATGGTTGTGACTACAAGTGTACCTATTGTACCATTCCATTGGCACGTGGTATTTCTCGTAGCGACACCCTTGACAATGTTTTAAAAAATGCTGCTGAAATTTCGGCAAAAGGCATTAAAGAAATTGTGCTTACGGGAGTCAATATCGGTGATTACGGAAAAGGGGAGTTTGGTAACAAAAAACATGAGCATACCTTTTTCGAATTATGCGAAGCACTAGATAAAGTTGAAGGTATTGAGCGCTTGCGAATTTCTTCTATAGAACCTAACTTGTTGAAAAACGAAACCATCGAATTTGTAGCGAAATCCAAAACATTTGTGCCGCATTTTCACATTCCATTACAAAGTGGGAGTAACGATATTTTGAAGCTTATGCGCCGTCGTTATCTCAAAGAATTATATATAGATAGAGTTAACAAGATTAAAGAAGTGATGCCCCATGCGTGTATTGGGGTAGATGTTATTGTTGGCTTTCCAGGAGAAACCGAAGAACGCTTTTTAGAAACGTATCAATTTTTAAACGAATTGGATATTTCTTATTTACACGTTTTCACCTATTCTGAAAGAGATAATACACTAGCTGCAGAAATGGAAAATGTTGTGCCTCAAAAGGTGAGAGCCAAAAGGAGTAAAATGTTACGCGGACTTTCGGCAAAAAAGCGAAGATCTTTTTATGAAAGTCAAATGGAAACTACCAGAACGGTGCTATTTGAAGGCGAAAATAAGGAAGGCTATATTCATGGATTCACCGAAAATTATATAAAAGTAAAAACTCCGTGGAATCCGGAGTTAGTAAATACACTTCATAAAGTAAAACTCACCAAGATTGATGAGGATGGATTGGTGCGTTTTGATTTTGTTAACCAACCTCTATTTGCCTAGATATTAATTCCAACGGGAAGTAATTCTTTGTATTTTCTTCGGTTTTTTCTTAAAAATCCTACAATTTCTGGACACGTAGGCATAAGGCTAATCCCTCGTTTTTTAACTTCTTCAAAAACTGCTTTAATAAAAATATCCCGAAATCCTTGTTCTTCCATATCGTCGGGCATATCGTATTTTGTTAGGAAGATTTTTCGGTCTTGTAGTGCATATTCAATACGAGCCATATTGTCGCCTACTTCTAGTTCAAACTGTCTTAAAAATTCATTGTCTGTGATGTCAACATCTTCAATCATAATGGGGGAGTTTTGTTAATTCATGGGTACTTCTATCAACAATAGTCTGGTGCCTTTTTTTACTGTTATACTTATTTCATTAGTATCCCAGATACCAATGGCATCTCTATTTTTTAATATTTCATCGTCAACAGAAACTTGGCCTTCAATTACCATGAGGTATATGCCGTGTCCTTGTTGATTTAAGGTATAGTTCGTGGAGCGATCCTCCGTAAATTCTCCAAGGTTAAAATAGGCTTGTTGATGAATCCAAAGCTCATTCTCCTGCGCTTCATTTTTTGGCTTCACAACAGTGCTTATTTTATTGGGTGTAAGTAATGCAGCTATTTTTTTTTGATCATATCTCGGTGCAACGTTTTGTTCTTCAGGAAATACCCAAATTTGAAATAATTTAAGTGCTTCTTTGGCGCTGGCATTTATTTCACTATGCTCAACCCCGCTACCTGCGCTCATGACTTGTATATCCCCAGCCGCGACTATCCCTTCGTTTCCCATGGAATCTTTATGTTTAACAGCTCCAGATTGCGGAATGGTAACAATCTCCATATTTTGGTGAGGGTGTCTTCCAAATCCCATAGCAGGGGCAACAATGTCATCATTTAGCACTCGTAATAATCCAAATTGTAAGCGATTAGGGTCGTAATAATTTGCAAAACTGAAAGAATAGTTTGCTTCTAACCATCCATAATTGGCATTTCCGCGTGTGGACGATGGGTGAACAACCTTTTTCATTGTTTTTAGATAGTAATAGTATCTTTACACTGTAAAGTTACAAATTTTATAAGTTCCCTTTGCCAAAAGGACTGTTAAAGGATTCTATATGACTAAAATTCATTTGTATTTTGTGCCAGGGCTCGCTGCGAGTAAAGAAATATTTAAAAATATTATCCTTCCAATAGATCAATATGAAGTGCATATTATTGAATGGCTAATTCCAGAAAAAAAAGAATCCCTTACATCTTATGCTAAAAGGATGGCGGCTTTTGTTACTGAGGTAAATGCTGTTTTAGTGGGTGTTTCCTTTGGAGGAGTGGTCGTTCAGGAAATGGCAAAATACCTAAAATTGGAAAAACTTATTATTATTTCGAGTGTAAAATCGAAACACGAGTTACCCAAACGATTTACAGTTGCAAAAGTTACTAAAGCTTATAAATTGTTGCCTACGAGTATTGTGACATCAGCGGGCGATTTAACAAAATTTGCCATTGGTCCCCGAAGTAAAAAAAGATTGCGATTGTATAACGAATATCTTTCTATAAAAGATAAAGACTATTTAGATTGGGCTATCGAAAAAATGGTAAACTGGAATAGAAATGATGTAGATACAGAAGTTTATCATATTCACGGAGATTTAGATGCTGTCTTTCCAATAAAGAATATTAAGAACGCTAATATTTTGCAAGGCGGTACCCATATTATGATTTTAAATAAAGGAAGTAAAGTGAGTAAAATGCTACAAAATATTATAGAAAACCACTAGTTTGCCATTTGCTATTTTTTATCTTTAAGGAAAATTTACTGTTATGAATATTTTATCAAAAATTGGATTGGGAACCGTGTTAGTAGCCGTGTTTGTTTTGTGCACAAATGCTGTGCAAGATCCTGGGAAAAGCACTTCAAAACCTTCTGAAAATATGCAGGAAAAGCTTGTAAACGACTATAACATATATGCCTTAGAGCTTCCGGAAACTATGGATTTTGCAGGAGAACCTGTGCCGTTGAATGATCCGGATGTTCGGGAAAGAATGGATAGAGAATTATTGGTAAATACCTATTGGCAATCTAACGGTTTGCTTATTTTTAAAAGAGCTCATAAATACTTTCCAATTATAGAGCCGTTATTAGCAAAATACGGTATCCCCGATGATTTTAAATATTTAGCTGTTGCCGAAAGTGCTTTAGAAAATAATAGTTCTCCGGCAGGTGCAGCTGGCTTTTGGCATTTTATGAAAGGAACAGGACGTGAATATGGACTTGAAATAAACGATTATGTAGACGAACGTTATAATTTGGAATTAGCTACAAAAGTAGCAGCAGATTACTTAAAGGACTCAAAAAGAAAGTTTGGAACTTGGACCTTGGCTGCAGCGGCTTATAATGCTGGCAATGGTGGAATAAATAAGCAAATTGAACGTCAAAAAGTAAATGATTACTACGATTTGTTACTGAATTCTGAAACCAGTAGATATGTATTTAGAATATTAGCCTTTAAGGAGATTTTGAGTAATCCTGAAAAATATGGTTTCAATTTTAGAGAAAAGGATCTTTATAAAGAAATCCCTTCCTATAAAGTAAAAGTAGATACCGCAGTAACTGACTTTGCCGACTTTGCCAAAAAGTTTGATATTAATTATAAGATTTTGAAAATTCATAATCCATGGCTTCGGGATACCTATCTTAAAAACAGTAGTGGTAAAGAATACTATATAGAAATTCCAGAAAAAGGCCATTACAAAACCAATTAATATGAATTTTGAAATTGCAATCTCATTAATAGTCATAGGTATTTTGGCTGGAATTCTAAGTGGTTTTATGGGGGTTGGCGGCGGTGTTGTCATGATTCCATTAATGATGTTATTATTAGGATATGATCAACATCAAGCACAAGGGATGAGCCTTGCTGTGTTAGCTGTCCCAGTAACATTTGTAGCCGCATACACGTATCATAAATCTGGATATCCAATCAACTGGAAATTTGCTGTTCTAATAGCTGTATTTTTTGTGGTTGGAGGTTTTTTGGGCTCAAAATTAGCTGTGAAAATAGATCAAGTTATTCTGAAAAAAATATTTGCTGTAATTCTTTTAATAGCTGCGATTAAGCTATTTTTTTCGAAATAAATAAAGTTAATCCTTATTTAAAAGTAATGAAACTCCGCTTGTAAAGGTTTGGTAGTTGGCATTATAGGACTTGGTGTATTCTTCGCTGTAATGATGTAAAAAATTTCTTCTCACATCAAGCACCTTTTTATCTGAAGAAATGAAGAAGGACGTTGGAAACCCGAGTGTGTGTTTCATACATCGAATAACAAAATCATTTTTATTCTCCTTTTCATCTACATAGAGAATTTTAATTTTGTTATTCATCTTATTTTTTAACTTTCTTACCTTTTTTTTTGGCCCCCAAAATAACATAACAAAATCTATTTCATCACTATAGGCATCTACAATATCATTAAGCGCAGGTATTTCACCAATACCAGGTGTGCACCAAGTAGCATAAGTAATGAGGTATATGGGCTTTTCGAATTCGTGAAGTTCAATTTTTCGACCACTAAATTTTCGCACCTTAAAATTATCAATATAAGTGTTCTTTACAACGTGATTAATTAAGGAGTCGAAAAGAAACTGAGCTCTTTCTAAGTCGTTTTTTATATATGCCCTTTTTGCATTAACCCTATATTTTCTAATGTTTTTTTCAATGGCATCTGAAAAATAAGTCTTGGGCTCGAAATCTTGAGCATAGGAAGCTAGTGAGGTAAGAATAAATAGGGCAAGTAGTATTTTACCCATAGGCACTAGATTTGGTTAGCAAGCAAATGTAACAATGCTTTGTGAGAAAATTAAAGAAAACACATAGTTTTTTATTTGTTAAAAATAAATAAACTATTAAAAACCAACAATTTATTATCTGTATCTCCCGCCTCTACCAGATCTCCCATATTGCTGTCTTGGAATATTTGCCTTTTTCATTTGCTGTTGCATCATCTTAATTTGATCCCCAAGCATATTGTGTTTGTCCAGTTTTTTAGCTTCAGCCAAAAGGGTTTCTGCTTCTCTTTTTCGGTTTTTAGTCATGGCTACGCCCGCAAGGTTGAGCTTTACCATAGCCATATCTGAACTCATACTTAAACCAAGTTTTTCAGCTTTTTTGAAATACTTTTCAGCTTCATTCATATTGGTTTGAGAAACCATTAAGCCATTGAGGTAGTTGTAATATCCTTGTTGTTTTGTAACGAGGGCACTTTCTGGGTTTTTAATTCTATCCAACCATTTTTTTGCACCGGGGAAATCTTGCTTTCTAAGTCGTAAAAATGCCATTAAAATCAATTCATTTTTATAGTAAAGGAAAACAAAAACTAAAGATAGGAAGAAATACATAATTCCATTACCAATGTTTCCTTCAGCAAATTGCCAAACGGATAAACCTAGAATAAGGGCAGTTAGTACTAATTTTATATTTTTATTGAACATGTTTCGTTGTTTAATATAGGCTGGCAAAGGTACTAAAAACAATCATAAATATTTTCACATTTCGGTTTGTCTAAGTGAAAAATGATTGTATATTTGCACCCGACTTTAAGAAAAGGTCTTAGAGTAGGAAAATTTCAGAAGATTTAACCTAAATTACAATGAGCAAGAGAACATTTCAGCCATCAAAAAGGAAAAGAAGAAACAAGCACGGTTTTAGAGAGCGCATGGCTTCTGTAAACGGACGTAAGGTATTGGCTTCGCGTAGAGCGAAAGGCAGAAAGAAATTATCTGTATCTTCTGAACCTCGTCACAAGAAATAATGTTGATAACTTATACATAAAAAGGTGTTGTTTTTAAACAACACCTTTTTTTTATACCCTAACGAATCGTAATTTTAAACGCCAAAAAAAGAAGTAAAAATGCCCAAAAACAACGATTTAAAATCCATCTTAATAATTGGTTCAGGACCTATCATTATTGGTCAAGCATGCGAGTTTGATTACTCTGGATCACAAGCGTTACGTTCTCTTCGAGAAGATGGAATTGAAACCATCCTAATTAACTCTAATCCTGCCACCATTATGACGGACCCGTCTATGGCAGATCATGTTTACCTTTTACCCTTAACCACAAAATCATTGGTTAAAATACTAAAAGAGCATCCTCAAATTGATGCCGTATTGCCAACCATGGGAGGACAAACAGCATTAAATTTATGTATTGAAGCTGATGAAAAAGGAATTTGGGAAGACTTTGGTGTAAAAATTATTGGGGTAGATATTAATGCCATTAATATTACGGAGGATCGAGAACAGTTTAGAGAATTAATGGGTAAAATTGGGATTCCCATGGCTCCTCAAGCAACGGCAAATTCCTACCTAAAAGGAAAAGAAATTGCTCAGGAATTTGGTTTTCCATTAGTTATTAGATCTTCTTTTACCTTGGGAGGTGCAGGAGCATCCATTGTTTATAAGGCTGAAGATTTTGATGAACACTTACGAAATGGATTGGAAGTTTCACCCATTCACGAAGTGATGATCGATAAAGCTATGATGGGGTGGAAGGAATACGAATTGGAATTACTTAGAGACAATAACGATAACGTAGTTATTATCTGTACCATAGAAAATATGGATCCAATGGGAATCCATACGGGTGATTCCATTACGGTAGCCCCGGCAATGACCTTAAGTGATGTTACTTTCCAACGCATGCGTGATATGGCAATTCATATGATGCGCAGCATAGGAAATTTTGCTGGAGGGTGTAATGTGCAATTTGCAGTGAGTCCAGATGAAAAAGAAGACATTATTGCCATTGAAATAAATCCACGTGTATCACGCTCGTCGGCTCTGGCATCAAAAGCTACGGGATATCCCATTGCTAAAATTGCAGCAAAACTTGCTATAGGATATAATTTGGATGAATTAGATAATCAAATTACAAAATCTACTTCTGCTTTATTTGAACCAACCTTAGATTATGTTATTGTAAAAATCCCTCGATGGAATTTCGACAAATTCGAAGGGGCAGACCGTACCTTAGGACTCCAAATGAAGGCAGTTGGGGAAGTGATGGGAATTGGTCGTTCTTTTCAGGAAGCACTTCATAAGGCAACGCAATCATTAGAGATTAAAAGAAACGGACTAGGGGCAGATGGAAAAAGCTATACCAATTACGACCAAATTATAGATAAGCTTACCAATGCAAGCTGGGATAGAGTCTTCGTGATTTACGATGCAATCCAAATGGGTATTCCGTTAAGTCGTATTCATGAAATCACTAAAATTGATATGTGGTTTCTTCGCCAATACGAAGAGCTATACCTACTCGAAAAGGAAATTTCACGTTTTACTTTAGATACGCTTCCTCGCGAATTGCTTTTAGAGGCTAAACAAAAGGGGTATGGGGATAGACAAATTGCTCATATGCTAAAATGCTTAGAAAGCCAAGTATATAAAAAGCGTGAAGAATTAAATATTCAGCGAGTGTATAAATTGGTAGATACGTGCGCTGCAGAATTTAAAGCTCAAACACCTTATTATTATTCTACTTTCGAAAACGAAATGGAGACCACAAATGGGAAGCCATTTTCAGAAAATGATAGTACCGTAACCGATAAGAAGAAAATTATTGTACTTGGATCTGGTCCAAACCGAATTGGCCAAGGAATAGAGTTTGACTATTGTTGTGTTCATGGGGTGCTAGCTGCGGCTGAATGTGGCTATGAAACGATTATGATTAATTGTAATCCTGAAACGGTATCGACCGATTTTGACGTGGCAGATAAGCTTTATTTCGAACCTGTATTTTGGGAACATATATATGACATCATTCGTCACGAAAAACCTGAAGGGGTTATTGTTCAGCTAGGTGGGCAAACGGCTTTAAAACTTGCTGAAAAATTGGATCGTTACGGAATTAAAATTATGGGAACGACCTATCAGTCACTAGATCTGGCTGAAGATAGAGGAAGTTTTTCAAAATTGTTAAAAGATAATAATATCCCTTATCCAGAGTTTGGAACTGCCGAAACGACCGAAGAAGCATTAGCGCTTGCCGATGAATTAGACTTTCCCTTACTTATTAGACCTTCCTATGTACTGGGAGGACAAGGGATGAAGATTGTAATTAACAAGCGGGAATTGGAAGAACATGTCGTCGATTTACTTCGTAAAATCCCGAATAATAAACTATTACTAGATCATTACCTAGATGGCGCTATTGAAGCAGAAGCCGATGCCATTTGCGATGGAGAAAATGTATACATCATAGGTATTATGGAGCATATAGAACCTTGTGGAGTGCACTCTGGAGATTCTAATGCGACATTACCTCCTTTCAATTTAGGGGATTTAATCATTCAGCAAATAAAAGATCATACCAAAAAAATTGCTCTAGCGTTAAATACAGTAGGTCTTATAAACATTCAGTTTGCTATTAAAGATGATAATGTTTATATCATAGAAGCAAACCCAAGAGCTTCGAGAACAGTACCGTTTATTGCCAAAGCCTACGGAGAACCTTATGTGAATTATGCAACAAAGGTGATGATTGGGCATAATAAAATAAGCGATTTTAATTTTAATCCCCAATTAAAAGGATATGCTATTAAGCAACCTGTCTTCAGTTTTAATAAATTCCCCAATGTGGATAAAAAATTAGGACCAGAAATGAAAAGTACAGGAGAAAGTATCTTGTTTATTGACAGTTTAAAAGATGATGAATTCTATGAAATATATTCAAGACGAAGAATGTATTTAAATAGGTAACTTTTATATTAGTTTCTCACATTCAGAATAAGCCAGCGGTTTAAAACACCATCATACACCAATTCAATGGCACCTTGGCCAGATGTAGCTTCACTTGGGGTTCCTAAGGTATTGATTCTATTTGATGCTGTAGATTGGACATTTTCGTGATCTAATGTCATATTACTGGTGGTGATGTTTAATAATAGGACGTGTCTACCATCTGTTCCACCATCTATCCCAGTAATGGTAAAACTAGCGTTAGCTCCAGTTAATCTAAACACGGTTTTAAATGCATTAGTTCCTCCTAAATCTAAATCTATATTATGTATTTTGGTATTGGGTGTATTAGCCGTAATAGGAATATTTACAATTCCATATTGATTAGATCCATCTGCATAGAGGGTGTTATTATTAATAGTGATATTATCACCAACATCGATTGTTCCTACAGTTCCATTAGTATCACGACCCAATATTTTTGAAGAATTAATGGATCCTGTATTTTGAATCCTTAACGTACCATTTACGTCCAAAGTTTCATTCGGAGTAGTGGTATTGATACCAACTTGGGCGAAACTAAGGTGACAAGAAAAAAAGACCAAAAAAAATAATACTAACTTCATAATCAACCCCAATTGATTAATATTCAATTAAATATACTCAATAACCACACATCATTTATAATTTTACGACGTAATTCGAAAAAATTCGTTAAAGTGTTGATAATTAACTAAATAATGATGTTTTTAAGAAGAAAATATTTTATTTTGAATTTGTAATATTTGAACTAAAAAAATGCCTTCTATAGAAGGCATTTTTTTTAAGTTTTAAAAGGAGAGTTGGAATTTTTAGTTTCTGAAATTTAATACAATCCAACGATTAATAGTACCGTCATAAACCAATTCAACCAACCCTTCTCCAGAGGTTTGTTCAAATCCACCGGCCATCGTGATAATTCTATTTTGGGGGAGCGATAATAGACTCTCATTGGTTATTTTAAAGTTATTGGAGGAAACATTTAATAAAATAATATGTTTTCCATCGGTACCACCAGAAATTCCTGTAAATTCATAATTATTTGATGATCCCGACAGTCTAAATACAACAATATCTTTATTTGTAGTTGTTAATTGTAAATCTACATTATGAAATGGATGTCCCGAAAATATGGTAGGTGTGGATTTGGTTGCCACAAAATATTTTGTAGAGCCATTACTGCGTAGTGTACCACTACTTAATTGTAAATTATCACCTATATTAACTTGACTTACTGTACCATCAGCATCCGCTCCAATAACTTTCGCAGCGTTTGAACTTGGAATACTTGTAACTCGTAGGGAACCGTTTACATCTAAAGTTGCTTGGGGGGTTGTTGTGTTAATACCTACTTGACTAAGTGCCAAAAAAGGGACAAAAAAAATGAATAGTAATAATGATTTCATAAGTGGTTTAATTTGGGGGTTTAACTTCTTATGGGGTCAAAAATATTAATATGTAGGAAATATCTTATTGTTAAATTGTCTGTTTTCGTTTAAGGAATATTTAAAATCGATAAAGTGTAACATTTTGCTATTTAATAGATTTACATAAGCCTTTATTTTTGATTTTTTTATGTCATTTAACCTAAGATTTCATTTTACAAACGTAATTTTTAAAATTTAGGTAGGGTAAAAACGTGTTTACTTGTTTTAACAATAAACAACGCGTTTTCTAACTAATAACAACCCAATGTTTTCAAAAGCAATTACCCTTACATTCATTTTAGTTGTCTTTACTAGTTGTAGTAATAATACCATAGACGATGTTATGGAGCCAGAAGAAGAAGCTCCAGAAGTGACTACGTTTCAAGGTGTCAAATTTGTATTTGATAACGTTTGCCAGCAATGCCATTCCAACCCTCCTCAAAATGGTGCACCCATGCCCTTGGTAACCTTTGAGAATGTAAGAGAAGCAGTAATCTCTAGAGGATTAATTGATAGAATTAGTCGTAACGAGGGAGAATCTGGATTAATGCCTTTGGGGGGACCAAGGCTACCACAAGCTACTATAAATCTTATTGTTTCATGGGAAGAAGACGGTCTTCTGGAAAACTAATTATATGAAAATGAAGTATTTTATAATATTCCTAAGTTTTGTGATTTCTGTTCCAGTTGTGGCACAAGAAAAATATAGTACCAAAAACGGGACGATTGTTTTTGAAGCTTCGGTGCCTTCCTTTGAAGAAGTAAAAGCAAAAAATGAAAATGTAAGCGCCATTTTGAATGTTGAAACGGGTGATTTTGCTTCTTTGGTTTTGATAAATGGTTTTCGATTTAAAGTTGCACTAATGGAAGAGCATTTTAATGAGAATTATATGGAATCTTCAAAATTTCCAAAGGCAATAGTGAAAGGAAAATTAAAAGATTTTTCGGCTACAAAACTTTCCAATGGAACATCAAATTATACTTTAGAAGGAACTATTACCATACATGGGGTTACAAAACCTTTTGAAACGTCGGTATCCATTTCAAAAAAAGGGGATAGCTTGAGTGTAGAATCACAATTTGTTTTAAACCCCACCGATTTTAACATTGAAATACCAAAAATCGTGAGTAATAAAATTGCTAATGAAGTCCAAGTGAGTGTAAAATATTCGCTATTACGATAGTATCTATGAAAAAGAGAAATTACATATTAATAGCGTTTTTGGTGATTGTAGTAGGTGCTTATACGGGTTATAAGTACCTCTACAAAAACCATAGGAACATTGAAACTGAAGAAGCTTTCGTTAAAGTAGAAGCAAAAGAATTGGTAGGTATGTTTGCTTCAGAAAATACCGAGGGTATTTTAAATAAAACGGTTGAAGTGACAGGAGTTATTACTGAAATGGATGCCCAATCTGTAACTCTTGATGAAGCTATTCAGTGTACTTTTAAAAAACTCCCTCAGGGATTAGAAATAAATAAAAAAGTAACTATCAAAGGACGTTGTATTGGGTACGATGACCTTTTTGAAATAGCAAAACTAGACCAATGTTCACTAACCCACCAACTATGAAAAAACTACTATTTACAATTTTATTACTACCCTTATTAGTTTTGGGTCAAGAGGATCTTTTAAGCGAATTAGAAGCAGGAGTAGAAGTAGATAATACAGTGTCTTCAGCATTTAAAGGATTAAAAATTGTCAATTTTGAATCGACAAAACTAGCTGGAAAGAAAGACCTATTCTTTATTGTTTCGCATCGATTTGGAACTGTAAAAAATGGTTTTGATGATTTGTTTGGACTAGATAATGCGGTTACTCAACTAAAGTTCATTTACGGAATTACCGAAGGAATTAATATTGGAGTTGCTAGAAGTTCTTTTCAGAAAAAATATGGTATTCACGCAAAGTACCGATTAGTTCAGCAAGAAAATGACGGATTTCCATTTACTATCGTGGGATATAACTTAGTAACTATAAATACCTCACTTGATAAAGATTTGTTGCCTAAACTCGAATTTGCTGATAGAGTGAATTATGTAAATCAAATTCTTATATCAAGGAAATTTTCAGAAGACTTTTCGTTCCTCATTGCACCTACTCATGTTCAGGAAAACTTGGCTACCCGAAGCTTTGTTGAAATAAGTGACACCGAATTTGAAAATTATGATGAAGAAAATAACCAGTTTGCTGTTGGTGTGGGAGGGCGTTATAAGTTAACCAAGCGATGGAGTTTAAATATGGATTATGGAATTCACCTAAACCGAAATAGTAATTCCATTTTTAAAAATCCGCTTTCCATTGGTGTTGATTTGGAAACAGGAGGTCATGTATTTCAAATGCATTTTACGAACGCTCAGGCCATGTTCGAAGATGGATTTATTGTCCAAGGGCAAGGCGATTGGGGTGATGGCGATTTTTTCTTTGGATTTAACTTAAGTAGAGTCTTTTAAAATGAAATTATAAACACACGTTGCATATTAATAAATCAACATATTAAAAATTAACCTTTAAAAATTACTTAAAATGAAAAAAGTTACTTTATTATTCGTCGCACTTTTAACCACTATGTTTGCTAGTGCACAAACAGAACATTTTATTGATTGGGCCACAACCACAGGTACTGAAGGCACCATTACAATTGAAGTTGGTGATACCGTTACCTGGACTTGGGCAGACACAGTACCTCACTCCGTAACAAGTGATTCTGGATCTACAGAAGTTTTTGACAGCGGAGTTGAAACCGGACTAGGATTTACCTTTTCTCACACATTTACCATGCCGGGAGTAAATCCTTACGGTTGTGATGTGCATTCTGCCATGGAAGGCGTTATTACGGTTGAACAAATTGCAGGAGTGGAAGATAACTTTGCATTAAGCGTAAACCATTTTCCTAATCCAGTAATTAATAAATTGACTGTGACCTCTGAATTTTCTTTAACAGCGTTCCAAGTTTACGACATTTTAGGAAAAAAAGTAGATGTACAAGCAGTCGAAGGAACTTCTATTGCCATTGATATGGCACAACTTAACTCTGGAATTTATTTTGTGACCGTGATGTCTAACGATTTACAAAAGACTTTTAAAGTAGTTAAAAAGTAGTCTTTACTTTTTCCTTTCCTTTTAAAAAGGGGCTGAATATGATTCAGCCTCTTTTTTTATTCATCTTCGTCTTCTTCAGCCCTTTTTAAAAGCTTTTGGTCAATATTTTTACTGGCCTTGGCTCCAAGTTTCTTTAATCGTTCTACTCTAGTGATGAGGTTCCCTCGTCCCGTTAATTTTTTCATAGCGGTTTCATAAGTGCCTTGGACTGTTCCTATTTGTTTACCCACTTTAATTAATTCATCGGTCAAACTGGTAAAGCTATCGTACAAAGCCCCTGCTTGGGTGGCTATTTCTAATGCATTTTGTTGCTGTTTTTCGTTGTTCCACATACTATCAATGGTACGTAAGGTGGCAAGTAATGTGGTAGGAGTTACGATCACAATATTTTTCTCAAACGCCCAATTATACAATCCGCTATCGTGGTTTATGGCAACGGCAAAAGCAGGTTCAATGGGCACAAAAAGTAGCACAAAATCGGGGCTTTCAATTTTGTAAATATCCTGGTAATTTTTAGCACTTAATTGCTCAATATGCTTTTTTAAAGAATTGATATGTTCTTTTAAAAATCGTGCTTTTATATCATCATCATCATCTTCATTTACAAAACGCTCATAGGCTACTAAGGAGACCTTAGAGTCGATAATCATCTTTTTATTATCGGGAAGGTGAAGCACTACATCGGGAAGGACTCTTTTTCCGTCTTCGTTAGTAAAACTGGTTTGTACAAAATATTCTCGGTCTTTTTCTAAACCACTTTTCTCAAGTACTCTTTCTAAAACCAATTCCCCCCAATTCCCTTGTAATTTGCTATCTCCTTTTAGTGCTTTGGTAAGATTTGTAGCTTCTTTACTCATTTGCTCGTTAAGCTCCTTTAGCCCTATAATCTGCTGACGAAGCATCGCATGACGATCAATACTTTCTTTGTGGGTATCTTCTACACGTTTTTCGAAAGTGGCTATTTTTTCCTGGAGCGGTTTTAAGATTAAATCTAGGTTTTCTTTATTCTGTTTGGTGAATTTTTCAGATTTTGTGTCTAAAATTTTATTGGCAAGGTTTTCAAACTCGGCGGTAAACTTTTCTTGTAATTTTTCAAGCTCTTCTTTTTGCTCATTCAGCTTTCTTTCAAGATTTTCATTTTGAGCATTTCTTTTAACCAATTCGGTATTTAAAAAGTCTTTTTCTTTACGAATGGTTTCTCGTTCATCAATAGTATGTTGAAGACGCTCCTGAAGTTTTTCCTCTTGTTCTTTTAACTGATTAATACGCTCTTCCAACTTTCCCGTTTGGGTTTTGTTTCGTAATTGTGCGATTAAATTGCCAAGATATGCACCCGCAAGGGCTGAAAGAGATCCAATAAGAAAGACGATAAAAGTTTCGCTCATTTTAGGTAGAAAATTTTAGTAAAGATACTTAATCCTTTATAGTAAATCGACCTGTTTTGGCATCAAAAAGGATGATGTCTTCGGGAAAAAGGGCATTAAATTTCCCTTCTTCAATGAGTTTGCAAGGTTGGTCGAAATAAAATGCGTCTGTTGTTAGTACGCCTATTTTATCACTTAATTGAATCGCCAAATCTATTTCGTGGGTCGAAAAAAGGATGATTTTTTCGGTTTCCTTCGTGAGTTTTTTCAACAATTTCAATACGTATGCTCGATGATATAAATCTAAGTGTGTGGTAGGTTCATCGAGAATGATGATGGGGGTATCTTGTGCCAAAGCCCTAGCAATGGCAACACGTTGTAACTGCCCGTCACTTAACTCAAAACACTTTCGTTGTGAAAGCTTTTGGGTATCGGTTATCTCCAACGCCCAGTCAATTTTTTCTTTGTCGTTAGGAGTGAGTGTTCCCATCCAATTGGTATAGGGCTGTCTTCCCAGGGAAACAAATTCTAATACCGACAAATTTTTTGAGGCAGGCGCTTCCGTAAATACCACACTTAATAAAGATGCCAATTCTAACGGATGATATTCTTCTAATTTTTTTCCTAATATTGAAATCGTTCCTGCAAGTGGTTTCTGCATTCCAGTGAGTGTCCGGAGTAGGGTCGATTTTCCAATGCCGTTGGCACCCACCATTCCAATGAGTTCGCCCTTATTTAATTCGAAAGAAAGATTTTGAGCCACCACAGTATCCTTCTTTTTATGGGAATATCCTATAGAAAGATTCGTCACTTTTAATACGCTATGTTGGTTTTCCGAAGCCATTAAAACAATAATTTTTTCTTTCTCACCAATAACCAAATCACGACAGGTGCACCCACTAAGGATGTAATGGCATTAATGGGTAGTGTGTATTCGCTAAACGGTATTTGCGCAATACTATCGCATATAAGCATAACAATAGCTCCTAGGAGCAGCACTGCAGGCAATAACACTCTATGATTGGAAGTGGTTACCCATTGCCGGGTAATATGTGGTACTGCCAAACCAATAAAGGCAATAGGCCCTGCAAAAGCGGTGATGGCTCCTGCGAGAATGCTTGTGGAAAAGATAATAAGTAGGGTCGTCCGTTTTAGTTGAACCCCTAAACTTTTCGCATAGTTCTCTCCTAGGAGTAAGGCGTTTAATGATTTCACCGAAAAGAATGCAATGAATAGTCCCACAAGCACACAAATGGTTAGTATGAGCACCCCATTCCAGGATTGGTTTCCCAGGCTTCCGAAGGACCAAAAAACATATTGTTGTAGTTTTTCGGCATTGGTGAAATAGGATAACACTGCTACCACTGCCGAAGTGACACTCCCAAACATCAATCCTATAATTAGAATCGCCATGGTATCTTTTACTCTAAAGGTAACTGCTAACACCGCCAGAAGGACCAAAAAACTCCCAAAAGCCGATGCCAACACCAAACTCCATTCGCTTACCAAAGCATTGCTTAAAAAGCCTCCAAACGCTCCGGCTCCCAAAATTAAAAAGGCTACCCCTAAACTAGCACCGCTGCTCAATCCTAAGACAAATGGGCCTGCGAGTGGATTTCTAAAAAGGGTCTGCATAAATAACCCAGCTGCCCCTAATCCACTACCTACTAAAATGGCTGTGATGGCTTTGGGAACGCGGTATTGTGTAATAATGTATTCCCAAGAGGATTTTGAAACGTCCCCGCCAAAAAAGCTAGCAAAAATATCTTTTAACGGGATGGCCACCGACCCTAAGCTAATATTTACAAGGAAGAAGGCTATTAGTAAAACGAATAATAGCAGGAATACTTTTTTATACGATTTTTGGGTTTCCATTATTGCAAAGGTGCAAAAAAGAATAATTCATAGTCCGGTAAAAGCTCGGGATGTAAAATTTTAATGATGTCTTTCAATACTAAATCGGGACGATTGGGGGCTAATTCATAATATATAACTCCGCCTGTAGCACCCTTTTTTGTGGTAAAGCTGAATACTTTTTTCTCCTGAAACGCCTTAAATTCTGTATAGACCGAATGGGCTTCCTCCATTTGAGCATAACTTGAAAACTGACTGGGACCAATCCAGAAATCGGCTTGCTGTGCTTTTTCCAACACGCTTTCTAAGTTGAGGGAAAGACTTCCGGTGCCTTCAGAATCGCCCCAGAGATAGTCGCCGTTGGCATCTTTTATAAACTGTGCTGCCCAACTATCCCCTTGGGGGAGGTACCAAACATCCTTAAACATCGCCCCACTTAATACGGTGGGTTTTGTATTGGAAGTGGAGGCTAATTGTTTTGATTCATTATAATTTTTTTCAATGTCTGAAAAGATACGATCGGCTTCTTTTTCCTTTCCGAAGAGCACTCCAAAAAACTTAATCCATTCGGCTTTGCCCAATGGGTGCGTTTCGGTCCAATCGGCATTGTACAAAACTGGAATACCCGTTTTCTGAATCGTAGAAACCGTTTTGTTTTGACCTTCCACGGCAAATGTCACAACGGCATCGGGGCTTAGATCAATAAGCACTTCGGTATTGATGTCTTCATTTTTGCCTAGTTCTTTTATGGCCCCCAAGTCAATAAGGGCACGTGTTTTTTCGGAAGAGATATAATCGAGATTCGGGAATCCAATCAGTTTGTCTTCTACTTCCAACATTTCCAAAGAAGGAATGTGCGTCGTAGAGGTCACTACAATATTTTTTAACGGAACTTCCACCACTTTCGTTACCTCAAGTGTTTCTGGAACTGTCGCTCCTTTTTGGACTAGGGCATAGGTATAGGTTTCGGTAGCGCCCGGCCAAGGGTTTTTAAGGGTGACTATTTTATAGGTTTCGAAGTTTTCAATTTCAAATCCTTGGGCGTATTGTACCGCAATCGATGGGGTAGTAGGTGTTATTGTTTTTTTCTCTTCCGCATGTTTGCAGGAGAAAATAAAGGGGAGAATGAGTAGTGGAAATAGTTTTTTAAGCATCTTCAAAAATAATGGAATTTATCTTGTAGGGGCAATCTATAAAAATGTATTTTTGACCCGAAATTTGGTTTTTCTTTTTTGGTAAAGGAAAATTAAAAGGGAATTCGGTTAGAATCCGAAGCTGTTCCCGCAACTGTAAGCCGTCAAGACGATGTTTGTCTTGATAGCACTATTCTTCAAACCACTGTTCCTTAGGAATGGGAAGGTAAGTGCGACAGGCAAGCCAGGAGACCTGCCAATTTTCAACATTTTGTCAAACTTTCGGGATAAAGGTTTGGGAGTGTATAAAATACCCTTTTATAGCTTCTGCTTTTTCCGTTTTAAATTATTTTAAAATGAGAACGATTTTATTTTTTTCAGTGAGTTTCCTATTGGGGACTTCCTTTCTTTTTTCACAACAAACAACCGTTTTAGATTCGGTGCAAAAGCTAGACTCGGTGTATATCGATACCAAAGTGTCTATAGATCGTAAACAAAGTGGAAAGACCGTCACCGTCATTTCGCAGGAAATCCTTCAGCAGAACGCGGGGAAATCGGTAGCACAAGTCATTAATGAGGTGGCAGGCTTCGAAATCAACGGAAGCAATAGCAACAACGGTCAAAATCTTGGGTATTTTGTACGCGGAGGCCGCAACAGGCAAGTGCTTATTTTGGTGGATGGCGTGCCGTTGAATGATGCCTCACAAATTTCGAACGACTTCGATTTACGCTTGGTCTCCCTTGCCAACATTGAAAAAATTGAGGTGATGAAAGGCGCCTCCAGTGTGTTATACGGAAGTGGTGCCGCGACGGCGGTGATTAGCATTACCACAAAAAACCCTTCCAAAAAGCCGTTTGCCGTGAGCACCACGAGTATGTTTGGGACCGATAGAAGTGCCGAAGATGATGGCTATCCCGTGGAAAGCATCACCAATAACGCGGTGATTTCGGGGAGTGTGGGCAAGTTCTTTTACCAAGCCGAAGCAAATCATCGTTACAGTAACGGACTTTCAGCTATTGCAGCACCCGAAGGAGAAGATGCTTTTGAGGCCGACCTTTTTAATAATTTTAATGCGAAAGTAAATCTAGGGGTAAATATCACCAAGGACATCACCATCAGTCAGTTTGTGGCGTTTGATAAGTTGACATCAGGCTTTGATGATTTTAGCTATACCGATGCCGATTATACCAACGAGACCAAGCAATTCCGTACGGGAGGGCATTTTGAATGGAAATTTAGCAAAGGGGTGTATGTATTTAATGATAACTACAGCGTGGTGGAACGTGAAATCACTTCCTCCTTTCCTGCCCAATACGACTCTAAGGTGTACAATTTTGACAACTATTTGCAGTATAATTTCGGCAAGCAATTTAAAGCCATTGTTGGGTTAGGCGGGAATTTGAGCAAGATGAATTCTTTTACCATTCCGTTTGGGGATATGCAATTTGCGCAGGATGTGGATGAGGATACTGCCCAATTTAATTTCTTCGATCCTTATGTAAATGTGTTGTACACCTCTGCTTTTGGACTGAATGTAAGCACAGGCGCCCGAATGAATATCCACAGTTTGTACGGAAACCACTTGGTGTATCAGGTAAATCCGTCGTATAATGTGGATGTGAGTACTTTTAATTTGAAGTTTTTAGGCTCCTATAGCACTGCCTATATCACGCCGTCGCTGTTTCAGATATATGACCCAATTTATGGGAATGAGGCGCTACAACCCGAAGAAAACACCACCCTAGAGGGCGGATTTGAGGTTTCCAACAAGCGCTTTAGAGTAAGTGCGGTCTATTTCCAACGGGAGGAAGAAAACTTTGTGGATTTTGTGGTGGTAGACCCCGATTTGTTTGCCTACCAATACCAAAATACCGCCGAAACCTTTAAAGCCATTGGGGTAGAGGTGGAAGTGTTGTATACCCCCATAGCACAAGTGACCCTCACTGCCAATTATACCAATACCCAAGCCGATGAGCGTTTTGCCTTGCGTATTCCAGAACATAAAGTGAATGCCAGTGTGCAGTATGCCCCTACTACAAAAACGAATGTGGGCCTAAGTTTTATGAATGTCTCAGACCGTGACGACACCTTTTTTAATCCCGATACCTTTGAAAGTGAAACGGCACTACTAGAAAGCTACTCGCTACTTAACTTTAACGCCAGCCACCAACTCACCAAAAACCTTAAATTGATGCTAGGGGTGGATAATATCCTTAATACCGACTTTGAAGAATTATACCGTTACCAAACCAAAGGAAGGAATGTACGACTAGGGTTTGGGTTGAGGTTTTAACAGTCTCGGCTATGAGT
Organism: Flavobacteriaceae bacterium; assembly: GCA_002694465.1. Taxonomy (GTDB): domain Bacteria; phylum Bacteroidota; class Bacteroidia; order Flavobacteriales; family Flavobacteriaceae; genus Halomarinibacterium. The sequence continues at coordinate 151,475 of NZMG01000054.1, forward strand.
TTTTGAAATTACTTAAAGTTGTTGTTGTATATGGTTATATTCTATCTATATGATTCAGAGATTTCATAATTCCATATATAATTTAGTATAACAATAACTGCTATTATTGCATAGATAATGTAAACTTTATTGATTGAAAAATTAATAAATGGAATTTCCAAATTACTATTATTCTCTTTTGGTTGCATTAAAATATCCCGAGAATCTATTCGAATCGGAATTTCATTTTCTGAAAAATCATCAATCGGGTCAGTACTTGGTTTGTAATTCTTTATTTTTCGGTAGGTAAAAAGCATAAGGATTATAATCAATAGCATAATTGGAATGTCTTTACCATCCAAAAAGGTTGTATCAAAATATATTGGAAAATCTGGTATGCTTCTTAATGCAATCATATTTTAATTACATACAACGGTTTTGTGTATGGTTAGTTACTAATTTAATAAAATAAAAAGAACAAGAGAAAATCCTGCAGGAATTTCCCGAAGCGTCGTCCTGAGCTTGTCGAAGGGTAGTCCCGACTTAGAATTTTCTTATAGCCATTGTTGCTATTAGTTTCATTCAAATGCGAACTCCGTACATTTTAAACTTTTCAATATATTTAAGTTATTATCTAATTCAGTAATAAAGTATTCTCCTGCGTGGCTAAACTGGTGTTTCCACAAATTTTCAGAAACTCTGCGGATTGAGTCAAGGTCGTTTCGCTTAAATTGCTCTTCAATAAAATTTAAAGTAGAAATCATATAGTCCGCACCCCAGTATTGTTCCTTTTTTATTTTTAATTCATCATTATCATCCACATAATAAACTTCCAATATTTCGCCATCTTGCCAAAAATATGTAAAAACAGTCTGATATTTGGTTACAACGTGATGACCACCCCTATTTTGAAAAGCTTCTACGACATACAGATTCGAATTTGTTAGTTTATAATCATTTAAAAATTTGGGCAGAATTCGATTTCGAAGTTTCTCTTGATATTCAGTTTTTGAATAGCTTTTGATTTCTGGATATTGAGTTTTGAATTCTGAATTTATCTGTTTTACTACTGAATTTTTTATAGAACAGGAAGCCAAAATCAAAAGTAGGAGTAATATGTTTTGCAATTTTTTCAAATTCGTGTCAACGGTTTTGGATATAGTTTCGTTACAGAATGGTACGCGAGTATCAATTCAACGTAATCATAAATTTATCAAAAAGGCTCGAAATTTTGTTAAGGAATTTCAGCTGTAATGAACTACTTGTTAGCCAACGTTTTTTAATTCAGTTAAATTTATGGTCAAGAAATCCGAAATCGCATTTCTCAATTCACTTTCGTTGGGTTTATTTATAACTTTTGCATCATATTTTTCGCCATTATAAATCAAAAACGACATTTCACAATAATCCATTTCTTCGTTTGCGTAATAAAAAATTTCTCCTGCAAAATCTGTGTTCTCAAATTTAATTCCCTCACTCGTTGGATACTTATCCGTTTTTTTAAAGGTAGCAGATTTTAAGCTCGAGGATTTAGCAATTTTGTGTGAATAGTAAGTCCGTTCTATAATTTTTAGATAATCCATTTTCTCAAATTTCACCTAACGGTTTGGCTTTAGTTACATTACGTAATACCCAATTGCCGATGTTGTGGATAGTTATTTTTTGTTAGTCTTTTCTCTTATTTTTATGTCAATTATTCTCCCATTTCTATTTATAGTCATTTCAGAAATAGTTTTATTTGGATATTTTACTCCGATAATTATTATGTCCATTTCAGATTCACTTTTTATTTCCTCAAAAGAAAATGTTAGTGTTGAGTCATTATATTTTTTCAGTTTAGTCCTTAATTCATCTCCTAACCTATTATATCTCTGAAAAATGGAATCATTTAAAATGAGAAATATTGCTTTATAATTCATTCCTTCGTCATAAGAATAGATTGTATCATTACTTTGTCCAATGTAGATAGAATCATATCCAGTTAGATTTAATTTATAAAATTCGGTTTTTTCAATTAGTTTTTTGTTAGAACTATCAATTTTGAAAACAAAATCAATTGGTTTTCCAACTTCATTTTTAATAATGTTGAACCTTTCACTAAAAAGTAATTCGCTAGCGGAAGAATTTTTATTTTCTAATTTATTCTCAGATATACAAGACCAGAAAAAGATTGATATGATAAGAGAATAGAATTTTAATGATTTGTTTTTCATAATTGCCCACAGCGTATTTGTGCATGATTTCGTTGCGTGAAAATCAGCGAGGATTTTCCGCCATAACCGAAAGATAGCAAATTGCTAGGACACGAGCACAAGGTGCGACTGGCGGAGCCATTTCGATTAGGGCACGAGCGAATCGAACTTGCGAAAGCAATCCATCCGAAATACGCTATAACCGTTGTTGTAAACAGTTTAATCCAAGTAGAGTAAAATATCATCAACCTCAGTTTTTGTAATTCTGAACTTGTGTTGGTAATCAGATAGGTATTCTTTACTAATTAGTTTTGCTCTTTCAAGATCCTTGCCTGTTAAAGAATCTTCATTAATTATGAAGATGTATAAATAATTTTCAGAAGGATATACTATCTTATTCTGTAGGTCTGATAGCGCTGGACCTGTTGCTTTTTTATATTTTTTATGGCAAGCTGCACAATTAGCTATAAATAAATTTCTACTATTCTCAGAGAATTCTGAATAAATGCCACCACTATTTCCACAACTAAAATCTTGAGTTTTGTTTTCTATAGTTTGGTCATGCTTAGGATTAAAAACAAAAGAAAAGAAAACAACCATAATTAAAACGAGAAAGGTTGTTACTGAAAACAAAATGATTTTGATATCCTTTCTCAATTTAATTAAATTTTATAAAATGGTCTGAGCTAAAATTTCGACGGGGCTATTGTGCCCAGACGGCTTCGCCACAGACTAAAAGTCGGAGTGGGGGAACCACCTCGAAAAAATAGTCAAAAAGTTATTTGTTTAAAATTAGTTAAAATTCTTCTTTTACTCATGCTCTCCTACTCTCCTACTGGATTATAACCGTGGTTGTACTGCACTATGTTTTAAGCGTTGCAATTAGTTCATTAATTCGCTCCATTCTACGATTAGAATCAGATTTGCTTTCTCCAAAAAGTCCGCCAACTTTTGGTTTATGTTCAATTAAGTCAAACAACTCACTTAAATCACTATCATTTTCATCTTCTGGAAAATCCATTGCGAATTGCTTAAAGTCAATTTTGCCAGATAAAAAGTCTTCTACTAATTTAGATGCTAATATTCTGTCATTCATTTTTAATGTCGTAAAACCTTTTAGATTATGGTTTCGTTGCTGAAAATTAGCTATTAATTTCCGAGTTTCGTTTTAAAATCCGTTTTTTAAATAGGAGAAGTACGATTATAGTTCCTACACAAAATAATGCTAAAATGTGGAATGTCCTGATTGCTTTACATAAATTAACATCAGAAACAGAGGAAATACAATCACTCAATTCGTGAGTTTCGTATTTTAAACTAACCATTGTGTTGAGGGCCATAAACTCGAATAAAGCAATTCCAATTATTAGTAGGATTATAGTAATTATGTAAATCGTTTTCCGCAATTATTTTAAATTTTAAAGTTGTTTCTAACGGTTTGATTATATGGAGGAGCCTACCTCAAGGGAAGCTATGACCTATAGCTGTTGTTGTAAAACTTATTTTTATTCGGTCTTGTTTTTCAGTTTGTAATCAGATAACCAACTTTTATATCCCATTGCATCAGCTCCATTTCCGTTAGCGATTTTTTTAATAATGTTCAATGCTTGTTGTTCCGTTTTTTTGTCAACGTTTAGTTTTTGTAAAATATGTATTGCAACCCAAAGATTGGTTCTGTTATCCTGTATTGTGAGCAATTCCGAAAACTTTTGAATTTCAATTCTGTTATCATTTTTAGAAATCAATTCGACAATCTTATTCATTTCGTTTACAGACGAGTTGTTTTTCCGTACAGATTTTTTGTTAGCATAATCTGTTTCCGCACAGATTTTTGTCAGTTTGAGATACTTTTCTATTAAACCTTCGATGCTCATTTCAAATGTTGCATAACGTTCTGTATAATCTGTCGTTTTAATGCAGTTTATACCTTGTTAGCTACTGGTTTTATTTAATCTTGTCAGTGAATTCCAATAAACTCCCATTTGCCCTCTTTGTCCCATTTTCATTCTGTTTATTTCATTAGGCAATTCAGTTTTTGATTTACTTTTTAATCTGTTTTGAAAGTTTTTGAAATCAGTAAATCTTTCAAACACATAATCCCAACCCGAGTAGTAATCCAACATCCAATCAAGTTCATAATCGGTAATATTTCTTTTAAGTCTTCTATCTAAAATCTTGATTATTCTTTCTTCAGAATCTTCATCAAGGTCTGCAATTCCGGTTAACCAAGTTGGTTCGACTATTGAATACCAAGTAAGAAACAATCCTCTCTTCAGTGCTTCTAAGTCATTTTTTGCTAATCTTGAGTATTCCTGATGAATTTCTCGATACTCTTTAGATATTCTGAAATAGACAACTTTATCAGATTTTTCCTCAATAGTTCCCTCAAGCTCCATCAAACTTGAATAAAGGTTCTGTTCTTTTATGGCAAGTTTATCTATGTTCATTTTGGTTTTCTTTTGGATAACCCGTTATATTTAAGTTTTATCATGGTTATCTGGAGACCTTATTTCAAAGATAACAAATTACCTCTTCCCCATAAACTCTTTTAGGGTTTCTACTTGGGTGCCCATACTATAAGCCTAAGTGATTACTTTGTAAGCTAAATTGCCTACATTATAGGCAAAATTACTTATTCTTATTAGCCAAACTGGCTACTTTGTAAGCCAAATTGCATATTCTTATTAGCCTAACTGATTTCTTTGTAAGCCAAACAGACTACATTATCAGTCAAATTGTATATACTCATTAGCCTAAGTGATTACTTTGTAAGCTAAACTGACTACTTTCTATTCTATCTGGCTATAAAGTTTTTCCTGTTTTTAAAGGGGTAAATACCCCTGCTTGTATAGGATTTTTTCTGTTTGTAAATGGTGTTGGGTGAGCATCCTCCCAAAAAAACAGATACGTTGTGGTGTGCCTTTTTTTATCCGTTATCCTTTGCCAGTACCGGCGTATTCAATCCTTTAAAAAGTAACCAAAGGGGCAGTGTTATTTGAATTAAAGCTATGGGAAGCAACATATTCATACTTATACTATGACCAAAAATGGAAAGGACTTCTTCTATAAACATAAGTATTACCGCAAATATTCCAAAAATAGAAATGATTCTAGGTACAAGCTTAGATAGGTATAAAGTGTAATACAAAACAAAAACAGGGAAGCAAGAAAGTAATAAATAGAAGTAGTGCGTCCAACGATGCCTTTGATACACTAGAGTCTCCAGCATGTCCACTGAAGTATGATTACCATTTTTTACATATTCGTTACTCAATTCTAGCATAGAAATGACACTTACATTATCGATCATAATGGCAATAAAACCTAAAATACAAAAGGCAAAATATACATAGGCCAAATGGGGATTATGCCTTTTAAAAATGGGTAGTAAAAGGGTCGCAACCGTGATGGTTGCAAGTCCACTTAAAATACTAAGTAAGACCGAAATGATGATAGGGTTGGAGTTTTGGGAAGTAGTAGTAAGAAAATTATCTGAAAAAAGGACAGGACCTTGTAAAAATTGAAATATTACGACACCTGAAATAAAAATGAATAGCAATAATGCGCCAGTGATTCTGCCGACTCTTTGATTTGAATACATAGTTGATGGTTTTGATTGATTCCCTATGGGTCTCCTTACTATGTGGAATGTTACAGAAAAAGGGAAATATTGGACTTATAGTGGGTGGGCATTGCTTTAAATTGAGATAAACTTCCGTGTGCCATAATAGTTTAAATAAGCAGGTGTACTTTTGTTATGATGCTATTTTTGTAGCTCGCTGTCTATAAGTGCTATTATATGTTCGTTTTTTTCCTTTATGTTTACCAGCGCAGTATTCATTCCTTTAAAGTACATGGCAGCAAATACAAATCCATTTTTCTGTTTTTGGTCTTTTAGCATGTCGCGAAAATCATCTTCACCTAAATTTCCTAAAAAGCCATTTTTGCCATCAGATTTTTGATAGAAGTAATTGTTGGATAGCGAGTGGATGTCTGTCATGGCATAAGACGGCTCATACAATGTTATTTCTGCATCGTATCTAAAATGGTCTTCTGTATATTTTAATTTTTTATAAAGCTTATCTACGGTAAGCAGTTCATTTTTAATAGAATCATTAGAAATGATGGCAAAATTCCCAGAATTCATAAGTTCCTGAAAGGTATTATCTGTTTGATAAAACCGCTGCCAAGTATATACATCTATGGTGTGCTTGTTAAATTCATTCCAATCGGTTATAGGTTTTCCATTATAATGTTCTACAACACTACTGGCGGCACTAGCACGTTGCGCTCTTGAGGTTACATATTGGTCTATTTCTGCATTGGTGACTTCAAGATCGCTCTTAATATTCTTTAAATAGGCCACTTCTTGAGCCCTGGTCTTTTTGGCTTCATTCAGATTATTGATTTGTAGCGCAATTAAAATCCCAATCACCACAAGGATAATTTCACCTATGGCATACAATAGATATTTATTGACCTTATTTTCAGAGAGTAGTTGTTGGCGGATTTTTCTAAAGAATTTAATCATGGGTTACAGCTAGTTAAAATGAAGCGCAATGGATTTGTACATGAATTGTACTGAATGTTACGATGAACAAATCAAGTATTAAAAATAGAAATAAATCTTCTTGCAAACCAACTTGTGTAACCATAATCTTACACGGGATAGGGCACTAGTATTATTGAGAGATTAGTTTAATGTCTCCAATAATAGTACAGGATAGCTTTACGGTATTAAATATGGTCCCAAATTTTTCAATGTTCTTTTTAAGCAGACTTAGGTTCACATTTTCGTCTTGGCTGTAAATATGTAACTCATAATAAATTTCGTCCATTCGTGGTGGTTTTTCTAGCCGTGTTGCTTTTACCGTGATTTCGGCATTAGAATATTCAAAATTCATTAAGGCAGAAAAACGTTCCACATTTTTTAGGATACAAGCGGAAAAGGATCCTAAAAATAATTCGGCTGGATTGGGTAAATCATCGGCTGTTTCAGGTGTGATTCCAAAATTAATTGCTGAAGTTTTTATGTTGATTGCCGCTTGATCTTTTGAAAATGAACTAGCCTTCACTGAATATTCCATAAAGTATAGTATTGTTATTTCGTTTGGTTTGTTTCGAGGTCCTTGGTTTTTCCGTAATATTTTTTCCGAAGCCAAAAAGACACACGAACCAATAATATTAGGGCAGGAACTTCTACCAAAGGACCAATGACTCCTGCAAATGCTTGCCCGGAATTCAGTCCGAAAACAGCAATGGCGACGGCAATGGCTAATTCAAAATTATTTCCTGCAGCGGTAAACGCCACCGAGGCTGTTTTGTCATAGGTTGCACCGGAAGCTTTGGTAAAGAAAAAGCCAATAATAAACATTAAGGTAAAATAGATAAGTAGCGGAACAGCAATAATGAAAACGTCCATTGGGATTTCTACAATCAATTCTCCTTTTAGCGAAAACATGACAATGATGGTAAATAACAAGGCAATTAAGGTTATTGGCGAAATGGTGGGGATAAACTTTTTAGAATACCATGTTTCCCCTTTAAGTTTTACCAATATGACTCTACTTAAAATTCCCATCACAAACGGAATTCCCAAATAAATGGCCACACTTTCTGCAATGGTGCCTATGGAAATATCTACAATAGCCCCTTCAAAACCAAAATAGGGTGGAAGCAAGGTGATAAAAATCCAAGCATAAAAACTGTAGGCAAACACCTGAAAAATGCTATTCAAAGCCACCAAACCTGCACCATATTCACTGCTACCTTCGGCAAGGTCGTTCCATACCAAAACCATGGCAATACAACGTGCTAACCCAATTAAGATGAGTCCGACCATATATTCTGGATAGTCACGTAAAAATGTAATGGCCAAAACAAACATTAAAACAGGACCAATAATCCAATTGAGAATAAGGGATATAGAAAGGATTTTTGTGTTTCTGAAAACTTTTGGCAAGAGGGCATAATTAACCTTTGCCAATGGCGGATACATCATTAAAATTAATCCTATGGCAATTGGAATATTGGTTGTGCCGCTATTGAATGAATTTATGATTTCGGGAAATGTAGGAATAAAATAACCTAGTCCAACTCCTATTGCCATTGCGACGAAAATCCAAAGGGTTAGATTTCTATCGAGAAAACTTAGCTTTTTTGATGCCATTAGTTAGAATTAATTTGAGAGAAAACATAAAAGAGTTCGGTTGCAATTTGCAAGCTTCTGTCATTATATTTTTCTGCTTGTTGTGGTGTGTTGTCAAATGCTTTTGGGTCTTCAAACGTGATGGGAATACGGGCTTCTGCACCTGGAACAAAAGGACATGCTTCATTTGCCGAATCGCAAGTCATGACTGCTGCAAATTTGGATTTTGGATTAAAGGAATCCTCCAACTTTTTTGAAAATCCAATGATAGGATGTTGATTTTCGGCATACTTAATACTATAGATAGGATTCGTGCCTTCAGAGAGTCTTTTAATTTCAAAGCCTGAATTTTGTAAGGTTTCGGCAACCATTGGGAAAAGTGTTGTTTCCTCTGTTCCTCCAGAATAACATACCACATTTTTAATTTGAAAGTAATTAGCCATAGTTTGTGCCCAAACCTGCGATAAATGACTTCTTCTAGAATTGTGGGTACAGATAAAGTTGATTCTAATTTCTTGAAGATTTGAAACCTTTATTTGTATAAAATCGATTAGGGGTTGCAGAACAGCTTTACGTTCGGCGGAAATGGATTGCGGATCTAGATTGTTTATTAGCTTTTCTATATCCTGAAATAAATTTGTTTTGGCGCTCATGGTAGTCGTTTCTTACGATGCTAGAATTATTAGTTTACTTTATTTAGCAACAATCTTGATTTTCGGTTATATCTTGATTTAGAAATGCAGTCATTACTGTTTTCATTGCAGTCCAATTATGGGTGTTGATGCAATAACAAACACTTGTTCCTTCTACATTTCCTTTAATTAGCCCTAAGTATTTTAGTTCTTTTAGGTGTTGGGAAATGGTGGGTTGAGCCAAACCAATTTCGTTTACTAAATCTCCACAAACACATGAATTGGTTTTAAACAAATGTTGTAAAATGGCTACTCTTGCTGGATGTCCTAATACTTTTGCAAATAGAGAGATCTCGTTTTGCTGGTCTGTAAATATTTCGGTTTTTGTTAATCCCATTTATATTCTTTATTTACTTATTGCAATATTACGATTAATGTTTAAATGGGTAAAACTTTTTAGGTATTATTTAGGTTAAATTAAGCCTGGGGTACTTTACTACTAGCCAATACTACCCACCATCGTTTTTAGAGTTAAGATTTCGGTATCAGTTTTTTATAATAATGGTTCTAACGGAAATAGTCTCGTCGTATTTTTTACATCCTTCTGTCCTCTTCAACGATTTTGTTTTTATATAATTCTTTAATTTCCCTCCAGTTGTCTAGTATACTCCTCGGCATCATAAGTGCCAATGGATTTTTGAACCAGTCCTTGCTCGTTTATCGTCCATTATTCAAAACCACTAAAATCGACTTTGTTGCCCGTTCCGTTAAGACCTGTGTTGGTTCCTTTAAAAGTCCAGTAGTATCTGTAGGTATCTTTTTCTTTGGTGAGACTATCCATGGTTAAGACCATATCGGGAAATGCTTCCATATAGGACTGTGCGGTGGCAGCTAATTGTTTTCTTCCTACGGCCGGGGTTCCGCCATTTACGGTAAGCGCTCCGTCTTCAGCATAAAATGAAGCCATGTTTTCTGGTTGCTTGCTGTTCCAGGCATCGGTGTATTTTTGCCCAAATTCGACCATACGGTCGTATTCCGATTTTTCAGATTTACATCCTGACATAATAATGAGTATTAGAAATGTGGTGGGTATTAAAAAGGTAGTTTTCATGGTTTTAAAATTGGCTAGCTTTAAAATATGTTATGAAATTTCTGATTTTGGATTTTTTATATGTAAATCGAGTTGTGGGAAGGGGATGGTGATGTTATTTTTTGCTAGGTTTTTATGAATGGTTTTTCTAATGTCGCTTTTTACCTTTCCTATTCTAAAAATATTTTCACTAAAGAATAAGACCTGAAAATCTAAAGAGGAGCTGCCAAAATCGATTAGCCTTACTTCTATTAATTTTTCGTCATAAATATCGGAATGCTCAAGTAGGCTATCTTCTAGCACCTTTATCACTAAATCTACATCACTACCGTAGGCAACACCAACATCCACTCTAAATCGTGCTTTTTCCGACTGGTGACTCCAATTAATCACTTTATTGGTGGTTATGAGTGAATTGGGAATGATCATAGAGATTTCATCGGTGTTTATTCCTTTAGATGTTCGTAGCCCTATACTTTGTATTTTCACAACCATGCCATCAATATCCAAGATATCATCTACCCGTATCGATTTTTCTGAAAGGAGGATAATACCCGAAATCATATCGTTAAACGTTTGTTGTAGTCCTAATCCTATACCTACCAGTAAAGCAGCAGATCCTGCCAATAGCAAGGTCACTTTTACCCCTAGGGCTTCTAAGATAAAGCCTATGGCAATCACCCAAATAACGTATTTAATGATTTGGAATAGCGCATAGGAATCCTTCACATCTATTTTATTGGATATCCGTTTGCGATAGAGTGCCCTTTTTATGAGCCATAAGAGGGTTTTTGTGAGCATAAAAATGACCAAAATGGCAAATATGGAATACACCCGCAAGGTGTTTTCGCCTATGGTAATAAGCTCAAATTCTAAAAAATTTTTAATCGTTTCCATGGCGTTTTTGGGTGGTTGTTTTGCCTACTTTCGGTTGGCAGGGTTTTTTATTTTTTTAATTCCTGTTCAATCATTTCAATTAATTGACTTGCTTTTTTGATGTTAAGTTCAAATTGCACTTTAAACCATCCATTTATCTTTGATTTTCGGTGCATGACGAGGTTTCTAAACTCGTGGTTTCCAGCCAGTCTTTCAGGATCCATAGGTTTTGCATATTTTAAAAATGAATATTCTTCCATTTCCTTTAGGTAAAAGTCTCCAAATTTTTCACGGTCTATTTGGTATTCTGTTTCTAAATACTTTTGCACATAAAAATACCTTCCTTCATACAAATCACTTATGGCCGCTCTTAACGAATCATTTGAAATTAAATTGATTCCAACTACTTTCAGATTCTCATAAGCGGCTTTATTGGGAGTAAAAACTCCTTGAATGGGGATTTTTCCCAAGTGGATTTGTAAAGAGTCGTGAAAAGGGATTTTTTCATCGATATATTTCAAAATTATATCGGAAGACTTTGATGCCACGGTATACCCTCGCAAATCGCTTTGAAAATCTTGAATATCCACGAGTAAATTCGATTTCAATTCTTTTAAGGTGGATCGTTCTAATTGTCTTATTTTTCTATCTTCATTCCAATTATTAATCGAGAGCGCAATTAAAATTCCTATCACTACAAGTATGATTTCCCCAATAGCATACAGCAAGTATTTACTGAACTTGTTTTCAGAAAGTAATCGCTGGCGAATTTTTCGAAAGAATTTGATCATTTAGTTAGTGTCTATTTTTAGCTCTTTATTAATCAATTCAATAAGTTCTTCTGCTTCAGTTTTTGTTTGTTTTGCAATGATAATTCCTACTCTTTTTCTGTTTATATTATGCCTTAAATAATTTCTGCCAAGATTAGACTCGATGGTTTGTATGATGGCTTTTTTTCTTGTCTCCTCGCTCTCTGAAAAAGGAAGCTCTATAGTTTCAGTAGCTTGGTGGGTTAGATTTATTTCGTAGTTATTAGTGAGAAACCATAAATCGTCATCTCTTGTGGAGCGTTCTTTATCATATTGTAAGTAGGTGTTAAAAGAATTTACACCATTTGAATAATAGTTGTTAATTGCATCATTTAATTCCTTTGAACCTAGGTTATCTGAAAGTCCTGAATTTTTTATTTTTTGGTAAGTTTGATCTACTATTTGATGCATTGCATAATAACTGGTAATCCTTGAGACTATGGAATCTAACGGTAATTCTTGATAGCTTTTGTCTTTAAAGATTGAGGAGTTTGCTGCTACTTGATTCTCAAAGCTGCTTATAATTCTATCATATGCATTAGTATCACTTTTTAAGTCAATAACCATACTCTTTAAATAGTTGTTGACTTTGGTCTTTTGCTTCATGTTTTCATTCCAATTATTAATGGAGAGCGCAATTAAAATTCCAATCACCACAAGGATTATTTCACCCATGGCATACAAAAGATATTTACTAAACTTGTTTTCAGTAAGTAGTTGTTTGCGCAGTTTTCTGAAAAATTTAATCATTACTTCTATTTTTATATTGTGTATGTCCGCAAGCGGCTATCTCAACCAAATGTCCACTGGACATTTGATTTTGCAAATGCAAAATAATGTTTCGATAATGGAAGAATTTTATCATTTGGCAGGTGGTTAGTCTTTCGTTATTTCTTTATTAATTAAATCAACAATTTTTTTGTTTAAATCTTTCATTTTTTTGTAATCATCGATAATCAATGAATTTGTAAATACAGAAACGACAAATCCATTTTTAAAGACTGTATTATTAATCAGTCTATCAATTTCTTCCATGGAAAGCTTTATTTCATTATTAAAATCTCCATTGTTGGCATAAAAAACAAAGCTTTGAGCAAAAGGGTCTAAATCAACAGTTCTAAACCAAGGGTCATAAAAATAGTGCTCCATATCATTTCTCAAATGTTCCCGATATGAAATAATTTGTTTGTGGATTAAGTCTAAATTTAAAAGCTCATTTTTTATTGATTCGTTTGAGATTAATGTAAAATTTCCAGAATTTAATAATTCTATGAAAGTGTTGTTGTTCCGTTGAAATTCTTGCCATATTCCCACGTTAAAAGTGTGGTAATTAAACATTTGAATATTCTCGACGGGTTTGCCATTAAAGTGTTCAAGTGCAATTTGAGCAGAGTTCACGATACTTTCTCTAATTTCAATGTAACGTTCAAGTTCACTTTCTTCAAATATTAAATCACTCTTTAGATTCTTTAAGAACTGAACTTCTTTCGCTCTTTGTTTATTTAATTCATTATTATTATTGATTTGTAATGCAATCAATATTCCAATTACCACCAAAACAATTTCTCCTACAGCATAAAGAAAATATTTACTGAATTTATTTTCAGTGAGCAGTCTTTGTCTAATTTTTCTAAAGAATTTGATCATGTAAGGTTCGTTTCCTTAAAGATATTATTTTTATCAATATAGAAACTAAAATAATGGAAAACAGCTTGCTCGCGCCGAAACGGGGGAGGAGCGTTATTAGATTTTAAATACCACCAGCATATTCCAGACTATGTAATGACTTAGATTGAAGATAGAGGTATTTAATTTTAAGTATTTGTCTAAAATGAAAGTAATCGTGCGCTAGCCAATTGGTTAAAAACAAAGATGCGCTCATGGTTCCAAAATGCTGATGCTCAAATGAGTTTTTCCATGGGGCATTTTCTAAACCACTAAGCCATTCAATAGACTTTGTTCTTTCCTTAAAAAAGGCTTGTAAAACGGTTTTATAGTCTTGCTTAACGTAATTTCTTTCTGTAACCCAACCTTGTGGGTCAATGGCAGGTGGGTGGGTGTTTGGATTATTGAAAAGATGCTGAATTCGTGCTTTAAAATCTTCCCGTTCTTCGTCCAGTAAATGGCAGACCACTTCTAGTAAGCTCCAAGAAGTTTCAGAAGGTTTCCAAGTCACAGTGGCTACATCCAAATGGGTTAGTAGGTCTTTATAAAAACCTAAGTTTTCGGTGAGCGCTTTTATGACTTGTTTTTCGGTCATTTCTTTTCAATATACATCACTTGGTAATGAGGCAAATTCGCATTGCTTTCCGAAATAATTTCAAGTTCGTTTATGCGACGTGGGGCAGGCATAGGAATCCCCGTAATATCGGCAATTGCCGTAGCCAAAAGCGGTTCGTTTACATCACCTAAGATTCCTAAATTGCTATAATCTTCGGCTTGCTCGATGTCTGGAACCAATCCATCCACAAAATTAGTATACCCTACTGAATTAGCCGTTTGAAACACCAAAGGTAGCATGGCGTATTTATGGTTAATATTGGCTTGACTTCTACTAAAATTAGGAGCAGGTGCATCGTATAGTAAAAAAGAGGCTTGGTATTTTCCGGTAGTGTTAGTTCCTATTTGAATTACATCTATATAAGGTGCTAAGCCGTTAATCACTAACTCACTCGCAGAAGCTGTTCTGCTAGTTGTTAATACATACACTCTGTTTAAGTTAAGACTGTTAATGGCTTCGCCACCACCTTCAAAAGTGCTTACAAACACACCGTCTTCTGCATAATCGGCTTGTCGGTCTTCATTCCACTGTTCCGTATAGAATACTTGTCCGGTATTTTGTCCAGTAATCATACTCGATAAATAGGTTGCTGTACGCACAGAACCCCCACCATTATAGCGTAAGTCCAAAACCAAATCTGTAATTCCTTCGGCTTTAAATTGTCCAAAGGCAGCGTTGAGTTGCGAATCAAATTCATTCGTAAAGGCATTGTACAAAAGATAACCAATTTTATTTCCGTCAATATCGAAAGTTTGTGTAGTAAAAATGGGATTTTCAGAATATTCTGCTTTGATAAGCTGTACAGTTTCCCCTGTGGGCGTAATGGTTTGTCCATCGAAGGTGGCTAAACCTATTCCGTAGGCATCAGGAGCAATGAGCTCACTAAAATTTGAATCCGTTAACTGCGTACCATCAATAGTATTAAAAATATCGCCACGCTGTAATCCTTTGGTGGCGGCATCGGTATTGGGAGAAACATAACGTACATATCCAAAAACATTACCACTGCCATCGGGATATAAAACGAGCCCAAAATTCATTCCGTTGGTTTTTGAAACACCTGCTAGGGCATTTTCTAACTCCACATAATCATCCACCAAAATGCTAAAACGATCCTGTGAAGACTTTAAGTAATCGAAAAATGCTTCAGGGGTCGCATAGGAATTTAAAAAGTTATTATACTCTGCATCCGAAGCAAAAGCGTCGTTTGCCAATTCGGGGGTATCTGCCTTATAGAGATAGAAGAAATTGAGTCCGCGATAGATAAAATCATTTATTTCAGAAACCGAAGCAGGGGTAATTTCATCATCAAGATCCTTAAAACAAGAAGTAAATAACGGAACGACGAAAAGTAATAGTAGGACGTAGGATTTTTTCACAGTACTTTAATTTTGTTTTCTTTAGAACCCCTAAAATAGTTACATTATTGCGTATTACAATTAAAATGTAACAAAAAATATAGTTATTCGTCGTAAGGATAGAACGGCATTATTAATGTGTTACACTAACCCACTATGAACCAGACAGAGTTTACAGCTTTAGTGCTTCCTTTTAAGGATAAGCTTTATCGTATGGCAAAACGCCTTTTGGTTTCTAGTGAAGAAGCAGAAGATGCCGTTCAGGAAGTTTTTTTGAAATTATGGAAAGGGAAACAACGTATTACAAACTATGCAAACCCAGAAGCGTTTGCCATGACAATGACCAAAAACTATTGCTTGGATAGGTTAAAGTCGAAGCAAGCTTCCAATTTAAAAATTGTACACAGTAATTATCAAAATAGTGAAAACTTACAGCGTACTGTGGAAGTAAATGATGGGGTTTCAATGGTTTTTAAAATAATGGAAACCTTGCCAGAGAAACAGCGAATGATCCTTCAATTAAGGGATGTAGAGCAGTTTGAATTTCACGAAATTTCTGAAATGCTGGACATTAACGAAACGGCGATACGTGTTAATTTATCGCGCGCCCGTAAAACCGTTCGAGATGAACTATTAAAAAAATACAACTATGGAGTTAGCTAAAATTACAAAACTACTAGATGCCTATTTTGAAGGGAACACAACCCTGGCAGAAGAAGCTCAATTACGGGATTTCTTTTCTTCAGGAAGCGTACCCGAACATTTACAAGGCTACACTGCTTTGTTTGCTAGTTTTCAAGAAGCTAAAAAGGAAACTTTTGAAAAGGAAATTAAATTGCCTTCAGAAAGAAAACAAAACAACTTCTGGAAATGGAGTATTGCAGCCTCGGTAGCGCTTTTAGTAGGAATTTCAAGCTATATGTATTTTAATAATAACGGTTTGTCTGCCGAAGAAGAAGAGGCATTAATGGCGTTTAATCAAGCCAAGGAAACCATGTTTTTACTTTCAGAAAATTTAAATAAAGGCACTCAAAAAGTAACTTTTATTAACGAGTTTTCAGAAAATACAGCAACCATCAATTTAATCAATCAATTTACCGAATCAAAAAATTTAATTTTAAAATAAACCCTTATTAAACAATAGAAATAATGAAAAAATCACTTTTTATACTCGCAATGTTATTAGCCCCAATGGTAGGCTTTTCGCAAGGATTCTTCGATAAGTTTGAAGATGAAAAAGATGTTACTTCGGTTATCGTTACCAAGAATATGTTTAAGCTTTTGGCAGAAATCGATATAGAATCGAAGGATAAAGAGGTACGAGATTATATGGAAATGGTGAATAACCTAGATAACATTAAAATCTTTATTACCGAAAACAAAGAGGTAGGTGCACGTATGAAACTATCTGTAGAAAAGTATTTAGCATCTTCCAAAGGGCTTAATGAACTTATGCGTGTAAAAGACGATGGAAAAAACATTAAGTTTTATTCAAAAGAAGGAAAGAACGAAAGCTTTGTAAGCGAATTGCTTATGTTTCTTGAAGGAAATGTAGACGGAAAAGATAGTACCATTATTATGAGTATTACTGGAAATATAGATTTGAAGCAAATTTCTAAACTTACAAAAGACCTAAACGTTCCTGGAAGCGAAGAGCTTAAAAATGTTGAAAAGAAAAAAGGATAAACCATGGCACTCTTAAAATATTTAACCGTATTAGTTATTGCTGCACTTACATTAATAAGTTGCGATAACGGAAAGTCCTTACAACGCTATTTAGTAGACAAGCAGGAGGATGATCGATTTCTAAAAGTGGATATTGCTACGAGTTTGTTTCAAAGTGATGATAGTAAATTCACAGAAGAAGAACAGGATATCCTTAAAACCATTAAAAAAATTAATGTGGTTGCCTATCCCGTTAAAAATGGAAACTTAACCGAATATGAAAGTGAAAAAGGAATTATTAAGGGAATTATTGATCAAGAGCAATATAAAACCCTAGGCTCTGTAAAGTCCAATGATATGCATATGACCATGAAGTATGTGGGTAAAGAAACCGCGATAGATGAAGTTATTGTATTTGCAAGTAGTTCTGAAAAGGGTTTTGGAATATTTAGATTGCTTTGCGACGATATGAGGCCCGATCAAGCCTTAAAATTAATGAAAACCATGGAGCGAGGCGATTTGGATTTATCTAAGTTGTCTGGAATAGGGGAAGTGTTTTCAGAAATGTAGTTAGTAATAATTTTTCATTAAAACGCCTCAAGAAATTGAGGCGTTTTTTTATACGTCGAATTTAGGCATCCTTTTATCGAAAACCCAAGTATATCAGCAGGTTATGTAAAATTTTGGTAAGAGTTTTGTAGTTGAAAACATAGAATTATTAATGCCCCCAAGATTAATAATATTCCATTTCCTGTCCAGAGACCCCTGCATAGATAGGGATAGGTTGTGAAATGACAAGGCTTCAAATTTTTGGAGCCTTTTTTTTATATTCCAGTGTAATTGCTAGGCGTAATCACACGCATTTCTGCTTTAATTGCTTCAGAAATTTCCAGGGTTTCAATAAAGTCTGCAATTGATTTTTTAGTAATGGCTTCGTTGGTTCTTGTAAGTCCTTTTAAAGCCTCATAGGGGTTTGGAAAACCTTCTCTGCGTAATATGGTTTGTAAGGCCTCAGCCACTACAGCCCAATTATTTTCTAAGTCTTCTGCAAATTTAGATTCGTTCAGCAATAATTTATTCAATCCTTTTAGTGTCGACTGAAAACCAATGAGGGTATGTCCTATAGGAACTCCAATATTTCTAAGTACAGTGCTGTCTGTTAAATCGCGTTGCAAACGGCTTATAGGAAGCTTACTTGCCAAGTGCTCAAACATGGCATTGGCAATACCTAAATTACCTTCACTATTTTCAAAATCGATAGGATTGACCTTATGTGGCATAGCACTGGAACCAATCTCTCCCTTTTTAATTTTCTGTTTAAAATAATCCATGGAAACATACGTCCAAATGTCACGATCCAAGTCAATAAGAATGTTATTAATACGTTTTAGACCATCAAACAAGGCGGCCATATGGTCGTAATGCTCTATTTGCGTGGTAGGAAACGAATGATGTAATCCTAATTTTTCTTGAACAAAATGGGTCCCAAAGGCTTTCCAATCGATGGTTGGGTATGCTACTTTATGAGCGTTAAAATTCCCCGTAGCGCCTCCAAATTTTGCGGCACTTTTTACATCATTTAATAAATCAAGTTGCTCTTCCAATCGAACCACAAATACATTAATTTCTTTACCTAAACGGGTAGGGGAAGCGGGTTGTCCATGCGTTCTCGCCAGCATTGGGATGTTCTCCCATTCGGTGGCTAAGGCTTTCAGCTTATCCTTTACTTCAAAGAATAAAGGGATGTACACTTCATTCATAGCATCCTTAAGGGATAGCGGAATGGAAGTGTTATTGATGTCCTGTGAAGTTAATCCAAAATGGATAAACTCTTTGTATTGCTCAATTCCCAATGCATCAAACTGTTCTTTGATAAAGTACTCAACCGCTTTAACATCATGATTGGTCACCTTTTCAATTTCTTTTATTTTTTGGGCATCCTCTGTAGTGAATTCGGAATAAATTTTCTGAAGCTTTGGGATACATGTTTTGTCGAAATCTTTTAGTTGTGGCAAAGGCATTTCAACCAGAGCAATAAAGTATTCTATCTCTACTAAAACGCGATATTTTATAAGGGCTTCTTCCGAAAAGAATGGAACGAGCGATGAGGTTTTCGAGGCGTAACGTCCGTCTATAGGAGAAATGGCTTTGAGCGATTGCGTAGACATAGGTGTAAAATTTGAAAACGCAAAGATACGGAAGCCACAGCAGTTAGGAAGTATTGAAGTCAGAATTTTTAACCAAAAGAAATTCTTTAATTATCGCTATCTTCGTGATTCCCTCTAATCTAATTTATTTCTTCAATAATTCTGTTCTTATGGAAAAACTAAATTTCTTAAATACTGTAAAAGGCTCATTACTCGAAAATTTTTATCCCAAAGGCTGGGATTTACAAAAAATAGATGATTGTTGTGATTTGGGGCTAGATAAACTTCTTAATAAGGCACCTCATTGGAATAAAAACTTTACTCCTGAAGCCTTAGATAATTTGGTGGATTTAGAATACCATATGGGGGCCGAGATTGCCAATGAAATTATTAGAGCCAAAGAACATAACCAAAAATTAGCCATTATTCTGCCGGTGGGGCCTATGGGAATGTATAAACATGTGGTCGATTTATTAAAAGAAACCCAGATTTCCTGCGAACACGTACATACCTTCAATATGGATGAGTGGTCCAACCAGCAGGGGGATACCATGGATACATCCCAGGATGGTGCTTTCGAATTGGCTATGAATAAAGCACTTTTTGAACCCTTAGGAGACTTAACAATACCAAAACTGCAACGAAATTTTGCTACAAAAGAGGCGCTTCCTCAATATGAAGGTAAAATAAATGCTATTAAAGAATCGGGAGGTAAATTGGTTACTGTTTACGGAATAGGAAGAGCATGTCATATCGCGTTTTGGGAACCTCAAATTGGGGATGAATTTGAAACCGATGCAGCATGGAAAGCAGTTCCTTATCGCATTGGGCAAGCCTTACATCCTTTAACCATTGAGCAAAATTCATTACATAGTTTTTCTAGCCGATTTACCTTAATCCCTTGTTGGGCAAATACCATAGGACCGGGTCTATTTTTACAAAGCGATTATTGCATAGGTGGAGCCGATGGGGTGTACCCCACTAGAGGCGCTTGTTGGCAAGGAATGAGTTTGTGCGTTACCCTTCAATATGGACCATCGCGATGGATACCGTCGAGTTGGATGCCTACTTTGCCGGGGAAACTGTTTTTTCTGAAAGAACTAGGAGGTCCTTTATTGCCTGAAGCCCATTAGCCTATTTTTTGAAGGATTTTCTTTCCTCTAGATTGATATCCCGCACTACTTGTGTGGATGTTTTGATTAATGATGGTTTTCAACTCTGGATGAATCCAGTCCTTTTCGGTTCCTAAATAATACAAACATGTCATCGCTCGCACTTCACAAGCCACTTTTTGGTTGGTAATAAGCCAATCGAAACAACACTCAACCATCAACTCTTTGTGTTTTATGGTGAGTGCTTTTTTCAATAAAGGATCCTTTTCCTTGAAATAGACAATGCAAAGCAATTCGCAAATATGTGACAAGGGCCGAACTGAGGAATCTTCTTTAACAGAGGAAAGATGCTGAAAGAAATAATCAAGATGAGGATAAAGGAGTCGTAATTCTTTTAAACACACAAATTCCAATACCCAATTGGCCTTATGCGAAATCTCTTTATCATTTTTAAAACAAACATGGACTAATTCCTCAAAGATTTCAGGATGATCCAACACCCACTTGGCGGCTTTTAATCGATGGGTGCGCGCAGCATTGGTAAAATTTAAAACATCATACAATTCCATTATCTTCTATTTTCAATATCAATAATGGCTTTGGGAACTCCTGTGGTAGCTTTTTCAGCAAAAACTCGAATTCTTTCTGAAGGAGCTATCGAAGGGTTGGGGTCAATAAAATAGACAGGAATATGCCCTTTACAATATTGAATAAGCCCTGCCGCAGGATACACCTGCATCGAGGTGCCTACAATCATCACAATATCGGAAGCATACACCAAATCAATCGCCACCTCCATCATGGGAACCGCTTCGCCAAACCAAACAATATGCGGACGTAGTTGGTGTCCGTTTTCGCAAACATCACCAAGGTGGATGTCTTTTTTCCATTCACATACTGAGTCTTCTGAATAAACATTTCGTGCTTTTAACAATTCTCCATGCAAATGGATTACTCGAGTGCTTCCTGCTCTTTCGTGTAAATCATCCACATTTTGCGTGATAATGGCAACTTCGTAGTTTTTTTCAAGCTTTGCCAAAGCGATATGGGCTTCATTGGGCGATACTTCCAGTAATTGTCTTCTTCTTTGATTGTAAAAATCCAAAACCAAGGCTGGATTGTTAGCAAACCCCTGGGGCGAAGCCACTTCCATAACATCGTGTCCTTCCCATAAGCCATTGCTATCCCGAAAGGTTTTTAATCCGCTTTCGGCACTAATTCCAGCTCCTGTAAGCACGGTAATTTTCATAACAATCAAATTATTTATCTTCGTTTTAAAATTAAACATTCTCATTGGATTTACAACTGTTCGAATATTTACAAAGCTATCTCACCGATCGTCGCAAAGAGCTTTTTAAAGAAGTGCTAGCCCAGCGAACGCGACATTTTGCTGTAGTGACCGAAGATGTGTATCAATTACACAATACCAGTGCTGTGATGCGTAGCTGTGATGTCTTTGGGATTCAAGATTTGTATGTGGTAGAAGAACGCTTCGGAAAAAGAGTCGATAAGGAAATTGCCATGGGTGCACAGAAGTGGGTGGATATTCACCGATTTAAAAGTACCAAAGAATGTATTCAAGAGTTAAGAGGAAAAGGGTATCAAATTATAGCAACAACGCCTCACGATAATTCTACTTTACTCCATGAGTTTGATGTGTCTAAAAAGAGTGCGTTTTTCTACGGACAAGAAAAATACGGAGTGAGCGATGAGGTCATGGAGCAGGCCGATGGCTATTTAAAAATTCCGATGTACGGATTTACTGAAAGTTTAAATATCTCGGTTTCGGCAGCCATCATTCTACAAGAAGTGGTGACACGTATGCGAATTGAGAATGTTGATTGGCAACTCACTGAAAATGAAAAGCTTGAATTGGAGTTTCAATGGACCCAAAAAACTATTAAGAGTGTAGATAAAATCATGGAACGCTTTTACAATCAAAAAAAAACGTAATTTTATACATCAACTAAAAACTCCTCATTATGTACATTGCTATTTACATTATTGCCGCCGTTGTAGTTCTATTTATCTTACTAGCGGCTATAGCGCCCAAGAAATACGAATCCAATAGAAGTATTGTTATCAATAGACCTTTAGGCGAAGTATTCCAATACTTAAAATATGTAAAAAATCAAGATTATTGGTCTCCTTGGAAGGAGCGCGACCCAAATATGAAGCAAACGTTTACGGGTCAAGACGGAACCGTTGGATTTATTTCGGCCTGGGAAAGTGATCACAAGCAAGTGGGTTCTGGGGAACAAGAAATAGTCAACATTGTTGAAAATGAAAAAATCGAAACCGAACTCCGATTTTTAAAACCTTGGAAATCGGTGAGTCAAGGCTATATAAAAGTAGCAGATGAAGGCAATAACCAAACCAAAGTTGTTTGGGGATTTTATGGGGATGCCAAACTACCTATGAGCATCTTTATGTTATTTATGAATATGGATAAGGCTGTTGGAAAAGATTTTGAAGAAGGATTGGCTAAGTTAAAAACCATTTTAGAAAAGTAACACATTATGAAGCACAACATCTTTGCTTGGATAGAAATACCGGTTTCCAATATGGAACGTGCCGTAAAATTTTATGAAAAAGTATTTAAAGTGCAACTCCACCAAGTCGATTTTGGAGGGGTACTCATGGCTTGGTTTCCGGGTCAGGGTGAAAATGTACCAGGCGCCACAGGAACCCTCGTACAGCAAGAAACGTATGTGCCAAGTCAAGAAGGAACACTAGTCTATTTTTATAGTGAGGATGTTCAAAATGAATTAGACAGGGTAGAAGCAGCAGGCGGAAAAATCTATCAACCCAAAACCCAAATCTCTCCAGAACACGGGTATATGGGAGTCTTTATAGATTGTGAAGGGAATAGAATAGCGCTGCATTCTTCAAAGTAATGAAGCTCGTTTTCGCCACGCATAATCTTAATAAGTTTAAAGAAGTACAATTGTTACTTCCTAAGCATGTAGAATTGGTAAGCCTTAGCGATATAAACTGCCACGAAGATATCCCCGAAACTGCAGAAACCATTGAAGAAAATGCCATTCTTAAAGCCGAATACGTAAAAACCCATTATGGGTACGATTGCTTTGCAGACGACACAGGCTTAGAAGTAAAAGCCCTCAATGGTGCTCCTGGGGTGTATAGTGCTCGCTATGCAGGGGAAACGAAAAGTGCTCAAGACAATCTGCAAAAATTGCTTCAGGAAATGAAGGGTGTTGAAGATCGTGCTGCCCGATTTAAAACCGCCATTGCCCTAACCTTGGAAGGACGACAAAATATGTTCTTAGGAATTTGTGAAGGCATTATTACTCAATCCCCGAGAGGCGAAAAAGGCTTTGGTTATGACCCCATTTTTCAGCCCAACGGATTTACAGAAACCTTTGCCGAAATGTCGCTTACGCAAAAAGGAGAAATTGGGCATCGCGGGAAGGCGATGCGTAAACTAATAGAGTATCTTTCACTGTAATTTAATCTAAAATTAAATTTAACGGAACCCTAGCTCCAAAATAAAAATGAAATCTATTTTGATTATCAACTATATCACTTCCACCTACTAAAATTCCACCGTCTAGGGTAAACAATTCTTTCAATCTAAAATTTAATGCAAATTTTACGAGAAAATCAATATTATTGTATGATTCACCTTTTACATCATTAACTCCCTCAAAATCTGGTTTATTCATTATGAATCCTGCACCAGCACCTATATTAATAAATATGTTGGTATTCATTATTTCTGCAGCCACACTTGGCACAAGATTAATACTATGAAATGTATTATCACCATAGTTAGGAGAGGATGTACCAACGTAAAAAAGTTCTCCAATATAAGCAAATGTGTTTTCGGTATAGTATCCAAAGTACCCTCCAAATGCTAGATTTGGATCGGTTTCAGTAGTTTTAACCCCTTCACTAGCGCCATTATTTGATATTACAATGGTCCCAGAGTCAGGTTTTTGAAATGCAGTTCTATGGTATTGAACCATAGGCCCAAATTCTATAGTTTGTGAAATTGAATGTTGCGAAATAATAAGTAAAGCAATAAGCAAAAGTTTTATCTTCATTTTTTTAGTTTTGATAAAATTATAATTTAGACATCAAATAACAGCAATGCAAGCTATGAAAAAGTACCTTTCCTTAAATAATTCCCAATAAACTTTATTATTCGCTATTAAAATCTATCTTTGCCGCAAATTCCTCAGGGTGAGGAAGTGTTGCGGTTGAAGCGTAAGGTTTACTGGAGTCGATTGCTTCCTATCAACACACTAACTAGTAAATTTTTATATGTCTACATTTCAATCGTTAGGATTGGAGGAACAATTCCTTCAAGCCATTGCAGACTTGGGTTTTGAAACCCCAAGCGAAGTTCAAGAAAAAACCATTCCCATTCTTTTAGAATCTGAAACCGATATGGTTTCTTTAGCCCAAACAGGGACAGGGAAAACAGCCGCGTTTGGTTTTCCTATGCTTCAAAAAATTCAAGTGGAAAGCCGCACTACCCAAGGCTTAATTCTTTCGCCAACACGCGAATTGTGTATGCAAATTACAACCGAATTAAAACTATACGGTAAGTATATGCAAGGCTTAAACGTGGTGGCCATTTATGGTGGAGCCAGTATTAGTGACCAAGCCAGACAAATTAAAAAGGGAGCACAAATTATTGTAGCTACGCCTGGAAGAATGAAGGATATGATTGGCAGAAGAATGATCGATATTTCAAAAATTGAATATTGCGTTCTCGATGAAGCCGATGAAATGCTGAATATGGGTTTCTATGAAGATATCACCGAAATCCTTTCGCATTCGCCACAAGAAAAAAGCACGTGGTTATTTAGTGCTACCATGCCTAAAGAAGTTTCTACCATAGCCAAAAAGTTTATGCATAACCCCAAAGAGGTGACTGTAGGAACTAGAAATGTGGGAGCAGATAGTGTTTCTCACGAATATTTTATGGTAGGTGCCAAGGATCGGTACCCAGCCTTAAAGCGTCTAGCCGATGCCAATCCCGATATTTTCTCTGTAGTGTTTTGTAGAACCAAGCGCGATACTCAAAAAGTAGCCGAAATGCTCATTGAAGATGGGTATAACGCCGCAGCACTGCACGGAGATTTAAGTCAGAATCAACGTGATTTAGTGATGAAGTCTTTTAGAAATCGTCAAATCCAAATGCTAGTTGCCACCGATGTGGCCGCTCGTGGGATTGACGTGGACGATATTACGCACGTAATTAATTACCAATTACCCGATGAAATAGAAACCTACACACACCGTAGCGGACGTACAGGTCGTGCTGGTAAGAAAGGGGTTTCTATGGTTATTATTACAAAAAGTGAAATCCGAAAGATTAAAGCCATTGAGAAAATCATTTCTAAAACATTTGTAAAAAAGGAAGTTCCTTCGGGAATGGAAATTTGTGAAATGCAATTGTTTCACTTGGCAAACAGTATAAAAGACACCGAGATTAACCATGAAATTGACAACTATCTTCCTAAGATTAATGAGGTGTTAGAAGGCTTTTCGAAAGAAGAGTTGATTAAAAAAGTCTTTTCAGTAGAGTTTACGCGTTTTTATAATTACTACAAAAAAGCAAAAGATCTAAACGTAGATGCGGGAAGCAGAGAATACGAGGCAGAATCTTCGAAGAAATTTTCAGACGAGAGCACTCGCTTCTTTATCAATCTAGGGCGAAAGGATGACTTGCAATGGATGGATTTAAAAGATTTAGTTCGTGAAATTACACAGCTAGGAAAAGACGATGTATTCCACGTAGATACCATGGATACCTTTTCGTTTTTTAATACCGATGTTGCCCATACCGATAAAGTATTAGAGGCTTTTAAAGACGTTCAATATAACGACCGCAAGGTAGATATCGAGATTTCCAAAGACCGTGGCGGAAGAAACCGCGGTGGTAAAAGAGGAGGCTCTGGAAAAGGTGGCTTCGGAAAAAAAGGAGGTTTTGGTAAAAAAGGAAGATCTGGTGGTGATGACCGTCCAAAATTTGGCGGAGATAAACCAAAATTTAAAGGAAAAAGCAGACGTAGAGATGATCGCCCAAAAAGTGCTGGCACGGGCGGTAGAAGAAGAAAACGTATGTAAAATTGATAATTATTTTCACCTTAACGAAACTTTGGCAAGAAATTAGAGTCAAAAAAAGTACTTTTGCTTTGCTAGTGCTATGAAAAAAATTCTATTTACTTTATTTCTTTTATTGGTTATAGCTCCTTCTTTTGCTCAAGAAGAAGGAGAAATTAAAGGGGTGGTTGTTAACGATGCTACTGAAGAACCTCTTGAAAATGTTAACATTGTTAACCTTAATCAAGTAAAAGGAACCTCCACTGGGAAGGAAGGAAAATTTATGATTAAGGCGGCCGTAAACGACACCTTATATTTCTCTTATTTAGGGTTTAAGTCTATTCGGGTTCGTGTTACTAACGACTGGTTAAAATACGGGGATATTAAAGTAAAAATGACCGAATTAGGTATCGCTCTTGAAGAAGTAGTGATACGCCCCGTGCAGCTTACAGGCTATGTGGAGGTCGATGCCAAAATTATTCCTATTTATGATAATTATCGCTACCGAATTGCAGGATTAGGTGGTGGTTACGAAGGAGGGCAAAGTCAGCCCGGGGCTGTCTCCCGAGTGTTGAACTCTGTTTTTAATCCTGCCGATTTCCTCTATAATGTCTTTGGGAAACGACCCAAACAGATGCGAAAGCTTCGGCAAATGAAGGAAGATGACAACATTAGAAACTTACTTCAATCTAAATTCGATAGAGAAACCTTAATGGCGGTACTTCAGTTAGAAAGGGTCGATGTAGACGAAATTTTGAACAACTGTAGCTATTCTGAAGACTTTATCCGTACAGCAAACGACCTTCAAATACTCGATGCTATTAGCGAATGCTACGAAGAATATCGGGTGCTTAACCGTGGGAAAGGATAACTGGGTTAAGGGTACTGGGTGCTGGGTAAAGGGTATGTCACTTCAAACGAATCTCTGACCGTCTTGAAAATATTTGTATCGAGAAGTTTACCTTTGCTATATGCACGAAATCGTTTCAAAACAAAGAACTTTTTTCAACTCCCAAAAGACGAAGGAACTTTCCTTTAGACTTCAGCAATTAAAAACGCTTGAAAAAGTTTTAAAACTAAACGAAAAGCTCCTTCTTGAAGCCATTTACAAGGATTTTAAAAAATCTTCTTTTGAAACCTACGCTACGGAGTTAGCGTTGGTGTATCAAGAAATCGCCCATGCAAAAAAGTATTTGAGTGCTTGGGCAAGGCCAAAGCGCGTTGCAACCAACTGGGTTAATTTTCCTGCCAAAAGCTATATCATTCCTGAACCCTTAGGGGTGTGTTTGGTGATAGGGGCGTGGAACTATCCGTATAATTTATCATTTAGTCCTGTAGTGGCAGCCATAGCTGCTGGAAACACCGTCATCTTAAAACCTAGCGAAATCCCTTCGGAAACATCTAGGGTGATGAACCAACTTATTTCGGAACATTTTGACGAGGCATTTTTTGCCGTAGTGGAAGGCGGTGTTGCCGAAACAACCGAACTTTTAAAACAAAAATTCGATAAAATATTCTTTACCGGAAGCACGCCCGTAGGAAAGATTATCTACAAAGCAGCCGCCGAACAGCTAACCCCAGTCACTTTGGAACTAGGAGGGAAGTCCCCTGCATTTGTGACGGCTTCTGCTAGCATTGCTATGACCGCCAAACGCCTTGTTTGGGGTAAGTTTTTAAATGCTGGACAAACCTGTATTGCCACCGATTATGTGATGGTAGATGAGGCTATAGAAGCCAAGTTTTTGGAAGCTTGTAAAAGGGAAATTGAAAAAGCAAACTATGCTTTTGAAAACAATAATTACGTTCAGATTATTAATGACAACAACTTTGAAAGATTGGCTTCATTAATAGATACAGACAAAATGTATTATGGAGGTAGTACAGATGCTTCGCAACGCTATATTCAGCCTACCATCCTTCACAATGTAGGTTTTGAAGATACCGTGATGCAAGACGAAATTTTTGGACCTATTCTTCCCGTGATTACCTATACACACCTTTCCGAAGCCATTCAAAAAGTGCAGCAATTACCCAAACCTTTGTCGTGTTATGTGTTTACTACAAAAGCTTCCGAAAGAAAACAGATTTTAAACACCCTTTCTTTTGGGGGTGGTGCGGTGAATGATACGGTGATGCACATTACCAATTCTAACCTGCCCTTTGGAGGGGTTGGACTAAGTGGTATGGGCAGTTATCACGGAGAAGCGGGTTTTAAAACCTTCAGTCATTATAAAAGTATACTGCATAAAGCCAACTGGCTAGAATTGCCTTTAAAGTATTCGCCTTTAAGCAACAAAAAGCTTTGGTGGATTAAACAATTTTTTAAATTTTAAAATAGTAGTATATTCATCGTGTAAAATTATATACCGATGAAAAAACTTTTCCTACTTGTAGTTTTCCTTTCTTTTCAGTTGTCACAAGCGCAGTTTCGCTTTATGCCCACCCCAGATCCTGCACATTATCCAGAGCGAGGTGTTGTTTCAACCATTGTGGCGAATGTAGCCTACCAAGGGTACGACGAGACACAATCCTATTTTGGTGAGGGTGAATATGAAATCTTTGTGGATTTGGTAGATGGTGTATTAGATAACCCCATTATTGTGTTAGACGGCTTTGACCCAGGCGATGCAAGAGATATAGGCGGATTATACGCAAGTTTAAGTTTTGGAGGAGAAAATATGGCCGATATCCTTCGTGCAGAAGGCTACGATATTGTGATTTTAAATGCCCCCCTTTATACGACCGATGGCAAAGACATTGATGGAGGAGGCGATTACATTCAACGAAATGCCATGGTGCTCGCTGCCTTAATTGAAGAAATCAACGCACAAAAAGTTGGGGACGGAGAGTTGGTTGTGTTAGGCCCAAGTATGGGCGGACTCATCGCTCGCTACGGCTTAGCCTATATGGAAGCCAATAGCATTCCGCATGAAACTCGTTTGTATATCTCGTTCGATTCACCACATCGCGGTGCCAATATTCCTATTAGTCTTCAGTATTTAATCAATTATTTTGCGCAAGATGTGGGTGACCCAACTGCATTAGCATTGGTGGACCAGGTATTAGGCTCTCCAGCTGCCAAGGAAATGCTTGCCGACCACTTGCTAGGACATTTAATGGCGGGAGATCCCATTCAGCAGGACCCTACCAAATTATTACCCGCAGGAGCTCCCGATTTTAGAGATGCCTTTCAAGCCGAATTAGACGCCGTAGGATTTCCGCAGAATGTACGTAATGTCACTATGATTAATGGGAATGCAACCGGCATAACCACAGGGACTCCCGGAACCGAAGTGGTTAATACCAATTTAACCATCGATACCTTTACGAGTTTGGATGTGGCGTTATATTTTACACCCGAAGCCAACCAAACCATTACGGTAACCGATTTAACCGCTTATTTTATTGGAATCCCTGTAGCTACTTATACTACAGAGGCACAACAGCCTGCGGCTATTGATGGTGTAGATGCCTCTCCCGGTGGA
>NZMG01000055.1 GCA_002694465.1 Flavobacteriaceae bacterium
CCGACTTGTACTCCTGCGTCGATACAGAGATCGGCAAGAGCTGTAAATGTTACTGTTGGTAAGGCAAATACCTCTACATCATCTGAAGCACTATCTGTACATCCATTGGCATCGGTAAACGTATATGTTAATGTATGGGTTCCAACACCTGCGGCAGCAGGATCGAAACTATAAGTCATGCCGTTTCCATCATCGGTAACTCCCGCACCGCTGTAAATACCACCGTTTGGAGTTCCTCCGCCAAGACCGACTTGTACTCCTGCGTCGATACAGAGATCGGCAAGAGCTGTAAATGTTACTGTTGGTAAGGCAAATACTTCAACGTCATCCATCGCGCTTCCTCCTCCCGAAGTATATGTCAAGGTGTGTACTCCAACACCTGCTGCTGCAGGGTCGAAACTATAGGTTGTTCCGTTACCATCATCAGTAACTCCGGGTCCACTGTAAACACCACCTGCTGGCATTCCGCCGCCCAGGCCTGCCTGAACGCCTGCATCGACACAGAGATCTGCCAGCGCAGTAAATGTGACTACAATTGAAAGGTTTGCAAACGGAATAGGAGATAAGTCCTGATTCGGTTGTCCGTGCAACCAATTGGCTGCGGTGTTTTCAAAATCGGCAGTCCCAACAGGGATTCCTCGTTCGCCTAAGGCAAATCTATATTCAGTTCTATCGGGATTAGTTGCCGGGAAACCGTCTATGACCAGGGCGTTTAAATATATCCCTGATGGGTCCTGACTAGCTGGAATTGATCCTCCTGAAGGACCTGAGGAAAGCCCAGTAAACATAACGGCATAAATATCGTCTACTCCATTGGATGGGTCGTTGTCGCTATCTTCATAAGCATAGAGCGTTTCACCAAGTGTGTCGTGTGCAAGATTTCCACTAACTAACGAGAATAATCCGCAAGCGGCACCTGTATTTCCATTACAAGTAAGCGAGAAGACATTAGGCGATGTTTCTTTGATGACAATGACATCTCCTGCTGGAACAATAGTTCCAGGAGAGGTATAAACAAAAACGCCTTCCCCTGTACCGAATAATAAGGTGGTATTGTCGAATGCATTTTCTGTGAAATAGATGGTTGTTCCCGCAGGAATGTCTTGAGCAGCTACGAATGAAAATCCATCTTGAGTAATATGATTCATACCTGTAATGGCGACAAGGGGATCTGAATTACTGGTGTCGTCATTTGTAATACTTCCCGAGGCCGAGTTAGGGCTTCCACCGTCATATCCGGTTCCGGAGGCTATCATTAATTCTACGGTTTCGGTTGGCTCCACAAGGGCATCTGCTACCGGAGTAACCGTTACTGCAACACTATTATTTCCATTTAATATTACTGCTGTTCCAGAAGTTGCTGAAAAGGTAGCTGCTCCTGAGACCGTATAGTCTGTTGTAAAGGTTGCGGTTCCAGAAACAGTGAAGTTTACTGTAATATCTGCCGTAGCGGCTGCATCAAGCATAAAAGTATAGACCATTCCTGTTCCACTATCTTCTACTGTTGTAGTGGGCGATGCTGTTAATGTTAAGGTAGGGTTACTAGAACCTGTGGTAATAATAATATTAGCAAATGGTACAGTCGATAGGGTTGCAATTGGTTGTGCATGGAACCAATTTGTAACATTTTGAAAGTTTGCTTGATCCACGGTAACACCTCTCTCAGGTGGAAATTTATATTCAGTTCGTATTGGAGGTGATGCAGGAAAACCGTCAACCACTACTGAGCCAACATAAACTCCTGATGGATCTTCACCCGCAGGAATATTTCCCCCTGGGATCGCGGACGTCCCTGTAAATAGAACGGCCGAAATGGCGGTGATACCATTAGTATGATCCGTATCAGTATCTGTGTAAGCAAAAAGGGCCTCCCCATTACTGGCATAATCGAAAACACCACTAATTAAGGTAACGCTTCCGCATGTTCCACTATTACAAGTGGTTGTAAAAACATTGGCAGGGCCTTCGGTGGCTACGATGACTTCACCTCGTAAAACGCCTCCAGCAGGAGCAATCCATCGCACCACTGCTTCAGCGCCTGTAAATCGCAATAAATTATTGTCGAAGACATTTTCTGTAAAGAATACTTCGGTACCGGCAGCAATATCATCAAGGGCAACAAAGGAAAACCCTTCCGTGCCACCTATCGTATGAACTCCTCCAGTAACTGCAACTAAAGGAGTTACCGCCAGTGTATCATCGTTAAGGATAGTTCCGGTTGCAGAACTTGGGCTACCAGCTGTATAACCTGTTCCGGCGGCCAGTGTTAAAATAGCAGTCTCGTCGGGTTCCAGAGTAGTATCTCCAACGGGAGTGAGTGTTACTGTAGCTGTCGTTGCAGCATTCGGGATGGTTACAGTTCCTGTTGAGGCATTAAATGAAGCTGCTCCGCTCTGTATATAATCTGTAGTAAAAGTAGCAGTTCCACTTACATTAAAATTTGCAGTAATTGCTCCAACCGCCGGGGCATCGAGCGTAAAAGTATACACCATCCCGGTTCCACTATTTTCATTTACTGAGGTTGGTGAGGCGGCTATAGATAAGACCGGATTTGCCCCAACCAAATTAAAGTTGGTAAAGGGAACAATGGACAGATCGGTAGCAGAGGGTCCACTAACATAATTCGTAGGATTTTCCAGATCCACTTTGGTCCTGCTATCTCGTTGAGAAGCCGGGCTGAAAGCAAATTCTATTCTGTCTGCGCCACTGACAGGAAAACTAAAACCGTCGGTAACGATGGCATTGGGCCAATCGGAAAGCGGGCTTTCGTTGGCTGGAATGGTTAAATTATCGGTATACATCACCGAGTAGATTTCTCCAATAGCATCCCTTGGATCGTCGTTGGTATCTGCATAGGCATATAGTGAATCCCCATCGGAAGCAAAAGAAAAGGCCCCATTTCCAACACCCGTATTGGTAGACCAAGTAATGGTTCCACAGGTTCCACTTGAACAAGTTATTGTCAATGAATTAGACGCTCCTTCTTTCACATAAAACACTGTTCCCTTTGTGACTGCAGCAGTTGCAACCCAGGTTACTACAAATTCACCGGTAGTACCAATGCCAAATGTAAATACATTGGCTGCAGCATCATACTCATTGTCTGTAAAACGTATTTGCTCACCTGCAAGAAGATCTTGTGTTGCGACGAACGTAAATCCTTCAGAAGTATCGTGGCTGATACCTACAATGGCTACTTTTTGACCGAAGCTAACACTTAGGGCCATAAAGGTAATGGCAATAGTAAGTAGAGTGGTAATAGTTTTCATAATGTTTTATTTAAATGAATAGTAAGTCTAATATTTTGATAATTAACAATATAAAAGCAAATTTAGGTTTCCATATTGGTAAAATGAATACGTAGTTTTACGTAATTTTAATTTCAGTTTTAGGTGCATATATATGGATTTTGCCATCCTGCTAATGGCGATTCTTCAAATTTTTCGTTTTGGTTTGATGCTACACTTGCATCTAAAGTTTCTGTTACCACATTTTGATAATTATCTTTTCGAAATTTAAATTGTCTCACCTTAAAGGTAGCTGGATAGGATTCATTATAGGCGTTATAATGTACTGTTCCTCTTGGTGTTTCAATTTTTTTATTCGCCATATATTCACCAATATTACTAGGAATTCGATGCTCCTTTTCTATTATTTTTGAAACCAATTGTCCAATTTCAAAACCCATTAGGCTCAAAATATTTGGGTTTTCACTGTACAGACTTTTATAATCTGTAATAAATGATTTCATTTCAGGATTTTCATCATCCAAAGACCAAGATGCAATTGAAGTTACTTTTTCAATTTTATAATCCTCTAAAGTCTCTTCATTCATTAAAGGGTTGGAAAGAATAGGTATTCTTCCATTTATTTCTGAACCCGCTATTTTTCGAAACACTTTTTCACCTTCTTTATAGCTAAAAAGGGCATAGATAAAATCTGGATCTGCTTGTTTAATTGCTTCAATCATAGCATCATACGATTCTGCTTTATAGTCCATGGGACCTACCCAAAAAGCTTCAACTTTACCACCTTCCTCATTCAGTCCTTGAACAAATGCTTCGGTTATTTGATACCCACAATCATAATAAGACCCTACAATGGCTGCTTTTTTTCCAAAGGCATTAACAGCATATCTACCCGCTGCATAACTAGCTTGCCATATGTTAAGGGTGTGGTATAAAACATTTGGGCTAACATGTTCTTTTTTTAAAATTCTTCCTCCTAAATCAATATGGAGTAAAGGTTTTTTATAAGCTGTAAATACACCTTCAAGTTCTTTTAATTTAAATATGCTACAGAAAGCTATAGTGAGGTCAACATCTTCCTGTAGCAATAATTTTTCTGCCTTTTGAATTATTGAATCGTCTGCCGCATTACCTGTTCCTTCGATGATAAATGATGGTGTATAAGCTACATCCATTTTTTTTTTAAAAACAAGCTTTAAACCATTCAATATATCTCCAGCCAAAGTTGGAAACATATCCGACCTAGGTAGTAATAACCCAATTTTGGTGTTCATTTACTTAGTTTCTGGATGGATAAATGCCAACCATGGCGATACTTACATAAATTCCTAAATAAGGGTTTCTAATACTATAAGATTGCCCACCTCCAGCACTTGCTGGAGAAGCAAGGTTGGCGTTAGAATCTTCAGAGTATCCATCTTGAATAGCACCAAGGTATTTTCCACTAGGATTAGTTTCTTCGCCAGAGGCTGAATTAACCCCTATATTATGAGTATGCGATGGCATTTGGGCTACAGTAAGTGTATGGTTTTCTACTCCTGCTTTTTGTCCCCAAGTAATGGTACTTAAACCAGGTCCATTACCCACATGTACAATACTTCTACCTCGTAAGTCTGGCAACCCAAATGTTGTTCGTCCGTCGCCACCAAAGGTGGTTCCTAACAAAGAAAAAAGGGCTGAATTTTGAGCAATTGAGAGTAATTGTCCGTCGCAAAAAGCCCATCCACGAGGTGGAAAATTGAATCCGAAAGCTTGAATTTGTCCTAAAAATGGTTCCATAATAGTTAGTTTTTTAAAGTTTGGTTAGTTAGTGAAATATTAAATTGTATACTCATTTGAGTATTAGTTGATTCGCTAAGTGTAGCTAAGTGTTTACCAAGGTTTTGATTCTCTTCCCAATGTTGAGAATTAAAATAAGCCGTATTACTCAAAATATATAGTTTTGTAAAGTAGCTTTCAGAATTATTTGTCACCTTAAAGAATATATTTCTAGGGACATTTTTTTCTTTATAGGGGAGGCCTGTTATAAAATAATACTCACCGCTTTCATTGGTTTTTATTTTAGCATTATGCCTAAACTTTTTACTATCTGGAGATAAATGCCAAACTTCTACACTTGTATTGGGTAGAATTGTTTCTCCATCGGAACTAAATATTTTTCCAGATACAGCAATGTGTTTGCCAAATGGATTTGTGCGTAAATCATTTTTTTCTTCTGCAAAGGGATTGTACCCTTTATAAGGTGAATTACTTTCCGAAAATGCAAGTAGTGGGGTTGAGGATGCAACTAGAGCAAGACCAGTAGTTGCAACGGCAGATTTTCTTATGAAAATCCTTCGGCTGATGTTTTCTTTCATAATTTTGGTTAGTTAGTTCTTTAAATATAGATTTAATTCACTATAATTCCTAAAGTATTCGACCAATGGTGCTTTTTTCGCCATAAAAATAATAGCTAGTAGTTCTATAGAAATAAATTTGTTTATTTTAGAGCATCAAGGAAACTCCCCTTTTAAATTATTAGATGAAAAATTATTTGGAAAGACTACAGGACATTGCCCCGGCAATCTTGAGTGAAGACATAGACTATTTTGAATTAAGTAATGCTTTAAAATCCTATAAAGAATTACTTTTGGAAATAAGTAACCTTGAATATGAAACTGAGGAAAACAGAGATAATATAGCACTTCCTCACGGTCTTGCCATTGGACCTACTTGGGCGGCTCGTTGTCTGGATGATATGATGCGAACAAAAAAATTTGTTCGCGGAATTTATTTAGCCATTTCAAAAATAAAAAGTAAAAATAAAGAACCTTTGCAAATTTTGTATTGTGGATCGGGTCCTTTTGCAACTCTCGTTTTACCGCTATTAACTTTATATACTTCTGAAGAAATTCAACTAACTTTGGTTGAGGTAAATCCCATTAGCTTTGCCCATGTTAAAAATGTTTTTAAGAGCTTAGGGGCCGAAGCGTATTTAAAGAATGTAATTCTTGAAGATGCCACTAAAATAAATTTAGAAAATTCTCACGAGATAGATGTTGTCATTATTGAATGCTTACAACATGCCTTGGCAAGAGAACCTCAAGTGGCAATCACCGCCAATGTAATGAAACAATGCCGTGGAGATGTAAGTCTTATTCCTGAAGAGATTTCACTTCAACTTTCTTTATTAAATCATAAAGAAGAATTTGATAATAATTCAATTATTTTTAATAGTTCAAGCAGAGTGGATAAAAAAGTTTTTTCGTTAAATAAACGCGAAGCTTTACAGTATAATTTTAATGGTGTAGAAAGCTATTTTTTTCCAAAAAAAGAAGTGTGTTTTACGCACTCTGAACTTAAAAATAATACAGCGTTAGCTGTAACAACCACAATAAAGATTTTTCATAATGAAGTGCTTACTAATAAAGAAAGCGGACTAACCATTCCCTATATCTTTTGTGAAATTGATGATAAGCAAGAAGCTTTATCGGTAAATACTCAATACGAGGTAGGATTAAATCCAAAACTTATCGTTTCAATTAAGAAATAATTTAAAGACCGTTCTGAATTTATATACACAACGGCCTTAAATCAATTATATACTGAGTTTAGAATTTATTAGTTACGTGATGGGAAAATTCCTTGTAATGCAATACAAACATTGATTCCAAGAAATGGATTTCTTATACTATAAGATTGTCCACCACCAGCATTTGTTGGTGCAGCTAGGTTTGCATTAGAGTCTTCTGCATATCCATCTGTTATTGCACCTAGGTGTTTTCCACTTGGATTTGATTCTTCTCCAGCAGCAGAATTTACGCCGATATTGTGTGTATGAGAAGGCATTTGGGCTACAGTAAGTGTATGATTTTCTTCTCCACCTCTTTCTCCCCAAGTAATATTGCTTAATCCAGGTCCATTACCCATTCCTACGATAGAGCGACCTCTCAAATCAGGAAGGCCAAAAGTTGTTCGCCCATCTCCCCCAAAAGTGGTTCCTAATAAAGAAAATACTGCTGTATATTGGCTGATTGGTAATAATTGTCCATTACATTGCGACCACCCTCGTGGTGCAAAATTAAATCCGAAAGCTTGAATTTGTCCGATAAATGGTTCCATAATAAATTGTTTTAGTATAAAGGTTAGTTAATATTTAGTTTCTAGATGGATATACACCCTCAAGAGCAATACACACATTAATCCCTAAGAATGGATTTCTACTATTGAATGATTGTCCTCCACCTGCATTGGATGGTGCTGCTAGATTTGCATCTGCATCTTCTGCGTACCCATCTGTAATAGCTCCTAGATGCTTTCCACTTGGGTTTGCTTCCTCTCCTGTACTGGTGCTCACACCTATATTATGTGTATGAGAAGGAAGATTATTTAAGGTAAGGGTAATATTTTCTACACCACCTTTTTCTCCTTGAGTGATTGTTGATAACCCAGGTCCGTTTCCCGTTCCTACTATAGATCGACCTCTGAGATCTGGAAGTCCAAAGGTTGTTCTTCCATCTCCCCCATACATAGTTCCTAATAATGAAAATAGTGCATTGTATTGGCTAATTGGTAATAATTGTCCTTCACATTTTGCCCAACCTCGGGGTGCGAAATTGAATCCAAAAGCTTGAATCTGTCCTAAAAATGGTGTCATAATTAAGTTTTCTTTAATGATTAATAATTAGTTAGTTTTATTATGTACTAAAGTATAGGGATTTGAGTAGGGATACAATAAGTATAAATACTTAAATATCAGTTGGATATTAAAAACACAAAACCCCCTCCATTGTTGGAGGGGGTTTTACTATTAAAGATTTAGGTTGATTATCTTCTAATCAATCGTTTTACTGTTTGTGCGCTTTCGCTTTGGATTTGTACCATGTACACTCCAGAAGCTAAGCTAGAAACATTAAAG
>NZMG01000056.1 GCA_002694465.1 Flavobacteriaceae bacterium
GAATGCCCACTTACCAATTGGGAGCGCAATACCCTCATAATTATATTAAAAAACTGGACTTAACCCTTCGGTTTTTACCACGTCCTGCCGACTATCTCTTCCTTTATTTTATTGGGATGTATATTTTATTTATGGTCATGAAAATTGATTATAAATTGGCTTTTTTAGGTGCCTTGGCCTTCGGATTTTCTACCTATCTCATTATTATTTTGGGCGTTGGACACAACGCAAAAGCGCACGCCATCGCTTATATGCCTTTGGTTTTAAGCGGTATTATACTCACATTTAAAGGAAAGTATTTGCAAGGATTTTTGTTAACTACAATAGCCATGGGGCTAGAATTGGTAGCGAATCACTATCAAATGACCTACTATTTATTGCTACTAGTACTATGCTTGGGGATTGCCTATTTAATAGATGCTTACAAAAAGAAGATGTTGCCACATTTTTTCAAGTCGGTGGGAATAATGATGGTAGCTGTAATCCTCGCGTTAGGATTAAACAGCACTAATTTAATGGCAACTAAGGAATATGCAGATGTTTCCACCCGTGGGAAAAGTGAATTAACTATAAATCCGGACCGTACCCAAAAAGTCTCTACAGACGGTTTAGATTATGAATATATCACTCAATATAGCTACGGAATAGCAGAAAGTTTTAATCTATTTATTCCTCGTTTTATGGGTGGTGGAACTTCGGAAGCATTTCCAGAAGATTCTGAAACCATTAACGAGCTCCTAAAAATGGGTGCCAACCTGCAGGAAGCCAATCAAATTTTAAATCAAATCCCTATGTACTGGGGCGAACAACCCATTGTAGCTGCACCTGCCTATATTGGAGCGGTTGTCATATTCTTAGCGGTCATAGGATTGTTTTTAATTAGAGGAAGGTTAAAATGGTGGGCAGTTTCGGGGTTATTGTTAAGCTTGTTCCTTTCCTGGGGGGATAATTTTAAATTTCTCACCGAATTTTTTATCAACTATATTCCATTATACAATAAGTTTCGAGCGGTTTCTTCCATTCAAGTGATTATAGAATTGGTCGTTCCAATTATTGCGGTTGTGGGGCTTCATCAATTTTTTAATGATGTCAACTCAAAAGAAAAGAAAAAGAAGGCGTTACTATTTAGCACATATATTGTAGGAGGATTAGGGATTATTTTTCTCCTTGGGAAATCGTTGTTATTCAGTTTTTCTAGTCCGTACGATTCTTTCTTCATTGACGAAATGGGAATGGAGTTTGTCGATGCCATAAGAGCAGATAGGATGAGTCTGTTTACAACTGACGCCATTCGTTCCTTAGTTTTTGTTTTACTTACCGCAGGAACTTTATGGTTATTGCTTCAGAAAAAACTAAAAGAAACCCTTGCAGTTGCAGTTTTAGCGCTATTAGTTGTTATAGACTTAGTAGGAGTGGACAAACGATATGTAAACAATGAAGATTTTGTATCGAAAAGAGTGATGGAACAACCGTTTCAGGTAACGGAAGGAGATTCTAAAATCCAAAAGGATTCGGATTACTTTAGAGTATATGACGCCACTACCGATGCATTTAATAGTGGGCGCGCCAGTTTCTTTTACAATGCCTTAGGTGGGTATCACGCGGCAAAAATGGGAAGAATGCGCGATTTGTACGATTTTTATCTCGATCGAGGAAATATCGAAATTTTGAGCATGTTTAATGTAAAATACATTTTGGTTCCCGATAATAAAGGAGGAATCGATGCACAGCAAAACCCTTATGCTAACGGGCCTGCTTGGTTTGTAGAAGGGGTGATGCCAGCCAACAATACCAACGAAGAAATTTTAAACTTGGATAGTCTGGATACCAAAAAAATTGCAGTGATTCATAAAGACTATTTGGATAAAATCCCTGTGAAGGAAGTTACCCGTGATACATTAGCTACAATTGATATTACTGAATTCAAACCCAACCGACTTGTATACGAAACGGCAACAGAATCAGATCAATTAGCCATATTTTCTGAAGTGTACTACCCCAAGGGATGGAATGCCTATATCGATGGTGAGCCAGCGGAACATTTTAGAGCGAATTACGTCCTAAGGGCGATGGTGATTCCAGCAGGAATACACACCATCGAATTTAAATTTGAACCTGAAGTAATAGCAAAAGGCAGCACCTATAGTTTGATAAGTTTTGTATTGTTATTATTACTACTTTTAGGTGGTCTCTTTTTTCAGTGGAGAAAATCTAAATCTGTAAGAGAAACTTAGTATGAAACGTGTGCTCATCATCTGCTACTACTGGCCGCCAGCTGGAGGACCTGGAGTACAACGTTGGCTAAAATTTGTGAAGTATTTTCGGGATTTTGAGATCGAACCTGTTTTATTTATTCCAAAAAATCCGCATTATCCTATCATAGATGAAAGCCTGTTGGCAGAGATTCCCAGAGATCTTGAAATTATAAGACATCCCATTAAGGAACCTTATAAATACGCTCGACTGCTTTCCAAAAAGAAAACCAAAAAGATAAGTAGTGGTATCATTGATGAAAAAAAGCCATCGGTGATAGAAAAACTCCTTTTATATGCTCGTGGAAACCTTTTTATCCCAGATGCACGCATTGGCTGGGTAGCCCCTTCAGTGAAAATTTTAACGAAGTACCTTTCGGAAAATAAAGATATTGATACCCTTATAACAACCGGACCACCCCATAGTCTTCATTTAATTGGGGTGGAATTAAAAGAGCAATTAAAACTCAAATGGATTGCCGATTTTAGAGACCCCTGGACAACAATTCATTACCATAAATCCCTTCGATTGAGTAAATCGGCTCAAAAAAAACACGAAAAACTAGAAAAAAAGGTGTTGCAAGCGGCAGATTTGGTTGTTGTAACTAGCCCAACGACACAGCAAGATTTTAGGGAGCTCACGTCAAAACCTGTGGAAGTGATTACCAACGGATTTGACACTTCGGAAAATAAAGAGGTGCTATTGGATTCAAAATTTAGTTTGGTACACATCGGTTCGTTGTTAAGTAATCGAAACCCAAAATTGTTATGGAAAGTACTTTCAGAATTAAAAAATGAAGTCAACGGTTTTTCAAATGATTTAGAACTAAAATTGGTGGGTTTAGTTTCAAAAGATGTTAAAGAAGAAATTCAGAAATCTCACCTTTCTGAAAATGTTGTATTACCGGGATATGTATCACACCAGGAGGCTATTTCCTTTCAGAATAGCGCCCAAGTTTTGTTGTTAATTGAAATGAACAAGGAAGAAACCAGTGCTATTATTCCCGGAAAGTTGTTTGAATACCTTCGCTCCAAGCGTCCTATTGTAGCCATAGGACCTGAAAAAAGTGATATAGAAGGAATCTTAAAGGAAACGAAAGCAGGGGAGTACTTCACTTATACTAATGAAGTTGCTTTGAAAAAATCTATAGCAGAAAAATACAATCGTTACAAAAGCGGAAAACTTGCTGCGACCACATCGAGTATTGATGGGTATAGCCGAAAATCCCTCACACAGAAAATGGCTACATTAATAAAGGACTTAAAAAACGAAACCCCCACCTAGGCTATTACGCTTCGGCGAGGGTTTCTCACTAACCAACCAAAAAATCTTTATCCACGACCTCTTTTTTGTACGGTACTTTTTGAGTTTGAAGTAGTGGTCTTTCTACTACTTGTAGTAGATCGGGTGCTTTTATTTGTACTACGTTTAACCGTTGTGCTTCTACTTGTAACTGTAGGCTTTGTTCTACTTGCCTTTGGTTTTGAATATGTAGAAGGTTTTCCTCTATTTACAGTTGGGCGACTCTTACCATAATCCTTTATTACTTTTGGACGTGTGGTATTTGAATTAGGTCTCCCTTTGGAGGAATTACCACTATAGCTAGGTCTAGCGCTATCAACTTTAGGTTTTTCTCTTGACACATTGCCATCATACTTTGGCCTAGCGTTAGAAGGATTCCCACGATTTACCGTTGGACGACCTTTGTTTTCTTTATCAAACTTAGGCCGTGCGTTTGTTGTTACAGGTCTTCCCTTGGAGGTATTCCCATAAGTACTTGGTCTTGAATTACTAGCAATTCCATCTCTATCATTTCGTTTGTTATAACGCGCCGCTGTATTTTCACGGTTTGGCTTATAATCTCTGTTAGCCACAGTTCTTCCGTCTTTATAATGAACTCTACTTCCTACACGAGCAAATTCTCTCCGACCGTTTCTGTAGTTTTTAAATCCTCTTCTATAGTAATCTCTGTGATGGTGATACGAATATCTTACAGGACGATAATATCTACGGTAAGGGTAATCATAAACAATACAGTGACTATAAAAAGGTCTCGCATAATACACGTGCCAAGGACGATATACATAGGTTGTGTACCAAGGACTAATAAAGCCAGTGTAATGTGAATAATAGCCATAGTGGTTATAGTATATATGCATTCCACCTACACGCACAATACGTCTGTTGGTATATCGAATTTCTACGCTACCTGCTTGAACAATCCTTCCGTATTCGTCATAATAAATAGGAACTTCTTCAACTTGTATCACAGCACCATAATCATCGTACTGTACATAAGCATCATAATTATATCCTGAATTGTAGGAGATACTTACGTTGGGCGAATTAATACTTACGTTTACATTGCTTCCTTGATTAGGTCCAACGTAAACAAAGTCGAATTGACCATCTGGAAATACTGAAAATTCTACACCGCCTTCCACAAAAATGTAGGATTGACCGTTGTTAAAACTTCCGTAATAATGGTTTGCATTTTCGCTAGCAGCGTTTACTGAAAAGACCGCTGCGAAGAGTCCGAGTACGAGTGCTGTTACTTTTTTCATAATCTTAATTTTTAAAGCCTGTTTTGCAACAGGGAGGGTTTGTACTTGCATTCTTTTTTGGTTGCCGTGTACATTTTATAAATAACCAACGACCGTGCCAAAAATGAAAACATCTGATTTTGAAAGGGTTTCGAAAGGGGGGATATTGAAAAGATACTTTTTGAGGTAAGTGTGAAAAATAAAAACCCGCCGTTGTTTTAGAACAATCGACGGGTAATTAAAAAACTAACCAACCAAAAAACTATATTTTTTAAGTCGCTGCAGTGAACGTTAACTAAAACTGCAACTGATATATATAAAGCAATTGGCGTGCCAAAGTTTTTGGTACGTATTAAAGTTTTCTTAAATAAAGGAGAGAAGTTACTTAATAATAAACCTATCAGTCTTCAAAACGTTGCCTTCTGAAAGGACTTGATAGAAATACAACCCCGATGAATACTGCATCGCATCGATAGTATAGTAATCTTTTAAGATAATTTCTTCGGTTACTAATCTACATGAAACATCAAATATTTTAATAGTATCAATCTCACTTTCCTCTGGAAATTGTAGAATTGAGGTTTTGGTTACAGGGTTGGGGTAAATTATAATTTGATTTTCAATATAAGATTCTATATCTAGATAAATACATTCTGTAAAATCGTTAAAAAAATATGTATTGCCATTTTTAGTAAAGCAAGATAACAAAGCACCAGAATCAACTCCTTGTCCTCCTGGCACAAATGCTCGAGTGCTTCCAATTCCTTCAATCCACAATTCTCCTTCGTCAAATTCAATTACAATCCTATTCATTCCGGCGATAAACTCAATAGTTTTACTTACCACAGTCATTTCTTCTAAATACGGATCACTAGTAGCATAGCAAGGATTCCATATTCCTTCTAAATCAAAGGTATAAGTGTCTCCTACCTCCAAGGTGAAGTCAATTATCACTAATTCATCACTTATGCCATCCTGTTGAGAATAAACCTTACCATCCTCTTCTCTAAAACGACAATACATAAGGGAAATATCATAATAAGTTTTTCCATTTATTTCTGTAGTTCCAATTATTTGATGAGAGTAGTTTGTTGGAGGGCCACCAAAACCATCAAGACCTACAATGTTCCATAAATTTCCTTCTTGAAACATGGAGATAAACTCATCTTGCGAAAAAGCAGCAATTGAAAGAAAAAAAACGATAAAAGAATAGAAAATTTTCATAACTCCCCAGTTATTGGTTATTATAAAAATACTAAATCTTTTCCTTTAAATAGCTGGCTGTGTAGGATTTTGTGTTTTTTGCCACTTCTTCTGGAGTCCCTTGGGCTATGACCTCGCCACCTTTTTCCCCGCCTTCTAACCCTAAGTCAATAATGTGGTCGGCGCATTTTATTAAATCGAGATTGTGTTCCACCACGATGACGGTGTGTCCTTTGTCTAGAAGCGCATAAAAGGAAGCCAATAATTTTTGAATATCATGAAAATGGAGTCCCGTGGTAGGCTCATCAAATATAAACAGTGCTTTGTCTTTGGTATTTCCTTTAATTAAAAAGGACGCCAATTTAATCCGTTGCGCTTCCCCGCCTGAGAGGGTAGAGGAGCTCTGTCCTAATTGTACATACCCTAATCCCACATCTTGAAGCGGTTGCAGTTTATTGGTAATTTTAGTTTCGTTATGTAATGAAAAGAATGCAATAGCATCATCCACCGTCATCGAAAGTACGTCGTGTATGTTTTTTTCGTGGAATTGCACTTCCAACACTTCTTTTTTGAAACGTCTTCCATTACACGTATCACACTCCAAATGTACATCGGCCATAAACTGCATTTCAATAGTGACCTCGCCTTCGCCTTTACAAGTTTCGCAACGTCCGCCATCAACATTAAAACTGAAATGCTTCGCTTGATAC
The DNA here is from genome assembly GCA_002694465.1 of Flavobacteriaceae bacterium. Classification (GTDB taxonomy): domain Bacteria; phylum Bacteroidota; class Bacteroidia; order Flavobacteriales; family Flavobacteriaceae; genus Halomarinibacterium. Next base: position 6,710 of record NZMG01000056.1, read on the forward strand.
CCACGTATATCGCTTAATTTTTGTGAAGCAAATAAATTCCGAATATCATCATACGCCTTTATATAGGTCACCGGATTGGATCGGCTAGAACGACCAATGGGGTTTTGATCGATAAACTCGACTGTTTTTATACTACTGAAGTTTCCTTTTAACTCACTAAACTGTCCGGGCTTTTCCCCATAGCCTCCAATCTCCCGAAGCAAGGCAGGATATACAATCTTTTTTACCAAGGTACTCTTTCCGCTGCCCGAAACTCCTGTAACAGCGGTAAAAACTCCCAACGGAAAACGAACATTAATATTCTTCAGGTTATTATGGCGTGCTCCGATAATTTCTATAGCCGATTTTGAAGTTCGACGTTTTACGGGTACTTTAATTTGCATCTCGCCGTTTAGATATTTTGCGGTAAGAGAATCACTTTTTAAAATATCTTCAAAAGTTCCTTCGGCTACTATTTCTCCACCAAAGGTTCCGGCCTCGGGGCCAATATCAATAATAGCATCGGCTGCTTTCATTATTTCTTCGTCATGTTCCACAACAATCACAGTGTTTCCTAGATCTCGTAGGGATTTTAAGACGCCAATGAGTCTTTCAGTGTCTTTTGGATGTAATCCAATACTAGGCTCATCGAGTATATACATAGATCCCACTAAACTACTCCCCAACGAAGTGGCTAAATTAATTCGTTGGGATTCCCCTCCCGAAAGCGTATTACTCTTCCTGTTCAGGGTGAGATAGCTTAGTCCTACGTCCATTAAAAAACGAAGACGGTTATTAATTTCTATAAGCAAACGTTTTGCTACTTTTTGCTCATACTCGTTGAGTTCTATGTTTTTGAAGAAATCGGCGACTTTATCGAGCGGAAGTTCCACCAATTCTTGAAGGGATTTACCATTAATTTTAACGTATCCCGCTTCAGGGCGAAGTCGTTTCCCTTTACAAGTTACGCATTTAGTTTTACCTCGATAGCGAGATAACATCACCCGATTTTGAATTTTATAGCTTTTCGATTCTAAAAAGGAAAAGAAATCGTTGAGCCCTTCAAAATACTGATTTCCTTCCCAAACGAGTTTTTGTTGTTCTTCAGTAAGTTCGAACCAAGGTTTGTGTATTGGGAAGTCAAATTTATAGGCATTATTTACCAAAGTATCTCGATACCAACCCATACTTTCGCCCCGCCAAGGGAAGATAGCGTTTTCATAAATAGAAAGCCCCGTATTGGGTATTACTAAATCCTCATCGATCCCAATAACATCTCCATAGCCTTCACAAGTTGGGCAGGCCCCATACGGATTATTAAAACTGAACAGATGCACATTGGGCTCCATAAAAGTAATCCCATCGGCTTCAAAACGGTTGTTGAATTCTTTTTGTTTACCGTCTGAAAGGTGTTCAATATATAATTCGCCCTTTCCTTCAAAAAAGGCAATTTGCACGGCATCGGCAAGTCTATTGTAAAAGTCTTCATCATTTTGTGTGATGACTCGATCTATGACCAATTGAATTTCCTTTGGAAAGGATTTTCCTTTTAATTCATCCAATCGAACCACTTGGCCTTCCATTTTTACACGCGCATATCCTTGTTGTGCCAGTGTTTTTAGTTTATTCTCCATGGTTCTTCCTTCCTCTAAATGGATAGGAGCGAGGAGAAGAAGTTTTTCACCTTCAGGAAGTGTTTTAATGTAGGTGACGACATCGGTCACGGTATCCTTTTTCACCAACTTTCCTGACACAGGTGAGTAAGTAGTGCCAATTCTAGTATAAAGGAGTTTAAGGTAGTCGTAAATTTCAGTTGAAGTTCCTACTGTAGATCGTGGGTTGGTTGCATTAACTTTTTGTTCAATAGCAATGGCAGGCGCAATCCCTTTAATGGCATCTACTTTGGGTTTGTCTAGTCTTCCTAGAAATTGTCGTGCGTAGGAAGATAGACTTTCTACATAACGCCGTTGGCCCTCGGCATATAACGTATCAAACGCCAAACTCGATTTTCCGCTACCTGAAAGACCAGTTATTACAACAAGTTTATTTCGTGGAATAGCAACCGTAATATTTTTAAGGTTGTGTAATTTAGCTCCTTGAATAAGGATATTTTTTTTAATATCTACGGCAGTTTCGATCAATTTCTTATGGCAATTTTTGCAAAGATACTATATAAGAAGGAGAAAAATAAGCGACTGCTTCATAAAGAAAATGGTAACGATGTGTTTTACGACCTATTGTATTTATTAAGGTAATTTAACAATAGAATAGGAGGTTTAACGATATATTTTTCAGAAAAAACGCACTTTTTTTTGTATTTGTAAAATCTTTGTTGTTATATTTACCTCCAGTAACACAAAAACCGTTGCCTATAGCATACCATTACTTTTAAATAAACAGATTTACTAGACAACCAAAAACCAATAGTTGTTTATTTATTAAAAAAGTATGGATATGAAACAAAGCACAAGTTGTGATGCGCTTTTGGTAAGCGATTACATGAATGGTAACGAAGCTGCACTGTGTGAATTAATCACCCGCCACAAAGACAGAATATTTCGTTTTATCTACTCGAAAGTGTATGATAAAGACGTAGCTGAAGATATTTTTCAAGACACTTTTATTAAAGTTATTAGAACCCTCAAACGAGGCGCCTATAACGAAGAGGGTAAATTTTTACCCTGGGTGATGCGTATTGCGCATAATTTGGTTATTGATCACTTTAGAAAGAATAACCGCATGCCTAAGTTTGAAAACAATGAGGACTTTAATATTTTTTCAGTATTAAGTGATGGTGCTTTAAATGCTGAAAAGCAAATTATTAAAGGACAGGTAGAAGAAGACGTACGAAAGTTAATTGAAGAGCTTCCAGATGATCAAAAAGAGGTTTTAATGATGCGTATGTATCGCGATATGAGTTTTAAGGAAATAAGTGAGCAAACAGGCGTAAGTATTAACACTGCGCTAGGTCGTATGCGTTACGCACTCATTAATATGCGCAAAATAATTGATAAACACAACATTATATTAACCAATTAGACAATAAAGTACAAAAGCCTGCGTTATTTTTTAACATTAACCTCAAAACAACGCTCTATGGCAAACTTGTACTCTGAAACTTCACGTCCGGAACGCGTGAATAAAAACTTAGTTCCAAAAGAAGAAACCATTAGGTTCCTTCTGGATTACTCGAAGGCTTTAAGTGTTATAGATTATAATAAATTGAAGTTTGAAGCACTTCTAAACTAAACTTTGGAAAACCCCAGAACCCGATTGTTTCTGGGGTTTTTTTATGCCCTTTTTACACCCATTTCTTCTTATTTTAAGTGTAAGAGCGCAATTATTTTATACTCAAAAACTCCTAACTTGGTTTAACAGGCTATAAACAAACATTAAAACGTTTTTTATCTGAGTTATTAGCCAACGACCTACAGTTGTTTGAGCAGTTAGACGGTATGGAGAGCAGACTCAACACCGCCCTGCGTAAAGTAAGAGACCTTAAGCGCATTGCAGGGCACAAATAGCAACACCTGTGTATAGACTGTTACAGCTATTGGCAATTACACCCACAGCATTGGCTTTTTAACCCACACAGTTGGCATTTTCCCCCACACAACTGGCATTTACACCCACAACTTGTAGCAATTTCCCCCACAGCATTGGCTATTTCCCCCACTCGATTGGCATTTTACACCACAGCTGTAGCAAATACACCCACAACTGTAGCTATTTTACCAACAAGTGTGGCATTCAATACACGAATGTTAAATTTTGAAACCCATAAAAAAGTTTTTTATTTTTGAAATGATAACTTCCAAGTTACTTTAGTACCAACGCTGTAAAAGAAACTACAGAAAATGAGGAAATAGAACGCCTTAAGGGCGAACTTAACCTTGCCAAAGCCCAAGTCGCCGTATTATATGATATCGTCACGGGGAAAAAAGAATTTCCGAAAAGGGAGTGAGGGGTGGATAGGTGGAATTTGTTATATTTGATAAAAGGGTTTCCGGATAACCATGACAAAAAACTTGCGATATCCCCATTAAATACCCGGATAACCATGATAAAACTTAGGATATAACGAGTTGCCCACAATTATGAAAAAAAGCAGTTTAATAACATTTATCGTCGTTTTTTCAATCATTAGTTGTGGAATAAAGCCAATTTCAGAACGGTTTCTAGAAATTGAAAAAACTGACTTAATGTTTGGCGGAATGATAAAATCCGCAAATCCTTTTCAAATTAAAGGCGAGAACGGAAAAAGATATATTAGAGAAAAAGGTGGCGTAGGTGGAATAAACTTAAAAAATCCTGAACTCGATAAACTGAATGGAGCGGAACAAACCGTAACGGATAGTGCGAAAGCATTATTAATTATTGAATTTCCTTTGGATAGAATTATTGGATACGAAATTGAAAACGAAAATGGTTTTAAGAAAAAGGATTTGGTAATCGAACTTAACAAAGCTTATTCTGCGATATACGCTGATAAAGAAAAATACGGAATATGTTGCGAAAACTTTTCTGATTTAGAATTGACAAATATTGTCGTATTTGAAGTTGGAGAACGGATATATTTAGAATCAAAAGTAAGTTCGAAAAAATAACTATGGGCAACAACGTGTATAATTCATTGCTAGTGCAAGCTTACTTACGAAAATTTGCTAGCGCACAGTTCGCACTTCGTGCTCGTGTCTCGCGGATTTTCTATTCGGTTTGTATTTGCTAAATTAGTTGCTTAAACACGCAACGAAATCATACACAAACACGTTAACCGAAACTTTTATTTTTTCTTTTTCAAATATTCATCAATAACACTCTTTCTCCCCACTGTTTTTGTAATTACATCCTTTTCTAAGTCCCAACCGCGTGCTGGTGAGTATTGACGACCATACCAAATTATTTGTAAGTGTAACTCATTCCAAAGGTCTTTAGGGAAGAGGCGTTTGGCGTCTTTTTCGGTTTGGACTACATTTTTACCATTGCTTAAACCCCATCGATACATTAATCGGTGGATATGGGTATCTACAGGGAAGGCTGGAACATGAAATGCTTGCGACATCACCACACTCGCCGTTTTATGCCCCACAGCAGGAAGTTCTTCCAAGGCTTCAAAACTTTTAGGTACTTTTCCGTTGTGTTTTTCAATTAATATTTTTGAAAGTCCGTGGATGCCTTTACTTTTCATAGGAGAAAGCCCAACAGGTTTTATAATTTCTCGTATTTCTTCCACGGTCAGTTTTACCATATCGTAGGGGTTGTCTGCTATTTCAAAAAGGAGCGGGGTAATTTGGTTTACCCGTACATCGGTACTTTGAGCTGAAAGTAACACGGCAATAAGAAGCGTATAAGGATCTTTATGGTCTAACGGAATAGGGATTTGTGGATATAAGTCTTTTAACGTAGATATAACAAATTGTACCTTTTCCTTCTTAGTCATTTTCAGTAAATTTACATTCGCTTTAGTAAAGCCAACTATTTCTATTTAATCCAACAAAAATACATAAATGAATACACTAAAACCGGGAGACAAAGCACCAAATTTTACGGCCAAAGATCAAGATGGAAATACCATTTCTATGTCAGACTATAAAGGAAAAAAACTAGTTGTTTTTTTCTACCCTGCGGCAAGCACACCTACTTGTACTGTGGAGGCTTGTAATTTGAGTGACCACTATGGTGAGCTTCAAAAAGCGGGTTATGAGATTCTTGGTGTAAGTGCAGATACGCAAAGAAAACAAGGGAATTTCAAGAAAAAATTTGGTTTTCCTTATCCCTTATTAGCTGATGTGGATAAGGAAGTTATTAATGCCTTTGGTGTTTGGGGACCCAAAAAGTTTATGGGGCGTGAGTTTGATGGAATCCACCGTATTACATTTGTGATAAACGAAAAAGGAATTATCGATCGAGTAATCGATAAAGTTAAAAGTAAAGAACATGCTGCCCAAATATTGGACTAGTTTGTCACTTCTTTTTTAGAGTCCTTATGATAATTGAATAATTCTTTCTCTTTAATAAGATTGGCGACACCTTCGGGAAGCATTTTCTCCCATCCAGAGTCGTTATCTTCAATTTTTTTGAGCACTTCTCGAGAGAATACACTTAATATTTCTGGATTGTAATCTTGAATATCCACTAGCTTTCCGTTGTATTTAAAGAATTTGTATAATTCTTTCATACGTGGGTGAACTTTTAAATTGTCACTGTTTATCAATTCACCTGTTTCTGGGTCAAGCATAGGGTAGAGGTACACTTTTAAATCCTTGAAGAATAGTTTTCCAAAAGCCTCTAGAATACCTCCACTTAAATGGCGGTAGTATTTTTCGTCAAATATATCTACTAGATTATTGACACCCATAGTCAGTCCCATTCTGGCGCGTGTATAATTTGAAAAGTATTCAACTAGTTTGTAATATTCCTTAAAGTTAGAAATCATAACTGTTTGCCCTAACGAACAAAGCAATCTGGCACGATCCATAAAATCTTGTTCGTCTATTTCTCCTTCGGCTCTTAAATTGGATAATGTAATTTCAAAAATAACTAATGTTTTTTCTGGATCAACTTTCTTTTCATTTAAGAACATTTGAAGGGACCTTTCATACATATCCATATTGACCTTTGTCACTGGTCTAAAACTTCCCCGTAAGGCAAGAACATTCTTTTTATAAAGAATACGAGCAGGTAATATATTATTTCCATCAGGGCCAAAGATAACTGCCTCGGTCATTTCATTTTTGATCAATTGAAGGCTCATCAATCGATTATCTACTGTTTTAAATTTTGGACCTTCAAAATTAATAGTATCAATTTCAATTTTATCTTTATCGATATGATCGTACAAATAACGAAGTAACTTTTTAGGCTGATCGTGTTTATAAAAGGCACCGTATATAAGGTTTACACCAAGAATTCCAAGGGTTTGTTGCTGTAATACGGCTTCGGTTTCTTTAAAACGAATATGAAGCACTATTTCGCTATAATCTTCATTAGGATCGGTTTGAAAACGTATTCCTACCCAACCATGCCCTTTAAATTGTTTAGCAAAATCTATTGTTGTAACCGTGTTGGCATAAGAAAAGAACATTTTGTTGGGATGCTTTTCCCTAACAATTCGTTCTTCAATTAGTTGAATTTCATGCGACAACATTTTCTTTAATCGCGACTCCGTGACATAACGCCCGTCCTCTTCTTCTCCATAAATGGCATCGCTAAAATCTTTGTCGTAAGCCGACATAGTCTTAGCAATGGTCCCGGAAGCCCCTCCTGCTCTAAAGAAATTACGTACAGTCTCTTGACCCGCCCCAATTTCTGCAAATGTTCCGTAAATATTTTCGTTTAAATTAATTCTAAGAGCCTTATCCTTTATCGATGGAATGGTCTCAAAATTCTTATCGCCTGGAATGATTTCTGGCATAGCAATTTTATATTAAGTACCCTTTTACAAAGGTAGTAAATACCATAGGCTAACAAAAAAAATACTGTTATTTTTGTGCCAATGAATTTACCCCTAACTATTACGTTTTTAGGAACTGGTACTTCCCAAGGAATTCCTGTTATTGGAAGCTCGCATCCTGTTTGTCTAAGTAACGATTTTAAAGATAAAAGATTGCGGGTTTCGGTAATGATTGCTTGGGGAGATTACCAATACGTTATTGATTGTGGTCCCGATTTTCGACAACAAATGCTTCGAGAAAACGTTACGTTTATTAATGGTGTTTTGTTAACTCACGAGCACAATGATCATGTAGCTGGAATTGACGACATTCGACCTTTTAATTTTAGACAAGGCGAACTAGCTTTTTATGCTGAAAAGAGAGTGTTTGAAGCATTAAAACAGCGATTTAGTTATGTTTTTGAAACGGTAAATAAATATCCTGGAGCTCCAACCATTAAAGAAGTTGAAATTAGCAAAGAGCACTCTTTTGAGTTAGGAGGAAAAATTGTTATTCCCGTGGAGGCAATGCACGCAAATTTGCCTGTTTTAGGTTTTAGAATAGATGATTTTGCATATATGACCGATGTAAAAACCATTGACGATACTGAAAAGCAAAAGTTAAAAGGTCTAAAAGTATTGGTGATTAATGCGCTTCGTGAAAAACATCACGAGTCACACTTAAATATAAAAGAAGCTTTGGAATTAATTGAAGAATTGCAACCCGAAACCACCTATTTTACACATATAAGTCATTTAATGGGTTTCCATGAGGAAGTAGAAGCCAAGCTTCCTAAACATGTTCATTTGGCGTATGACACCTTAAAAATTACTGTATAGTTATGAAGTCTAAAATTTTTATGTATCTATTTTTCTTTGCGGTCTTATTCATCCTGTTTCAATATATGAATGAAAAGTCCATTTTTGAATCGCAAGAAAGTAAAATTGATTCGCTTACAGAAAAAGTAAAAACAGCAAATGATTCAATTAATGTATTACAAGATAACATTGGAAATCTTAACTATTTTACTTTACAAGGAAATGATAACGCCATGACCTATTTAGAAAATCTAGGCTTGGATGCAGCAGAAGTAGAAAAAGTAGTGACTGAAATGATTTATGAAAGAAATCTCGAAAAGGGTGGAAATACGTTAATTCCAGTAGAAGGCATGTATGGGGAAATGCGCGTGAATAAAGTAAAGTTTTTAAATCATCGTTGGATTCTTGCCGACTTTAGCGACGGAAAATTCTGGGGAGAAATGATTATCGAATATTTTTATAATGATAAAATGGAATTGGAACTAACTCCAATTTCTTCGGTATTGTATCCAAATTAGGAATGGTTTTTAAGCCATTCTTTAAATTCATAAAAATTTTGAGGGGCAACTCCGTGTCCTACTGGAAATTCAGAATATTGGCAATTTATATTTAGGTCTTGTAGAAATGGCTTCGTTTTTCGTGCCCATTCTACTGGAATGACTTGATCGACACTTCCATGAGAACTGTAAATGTTTAAATTGCTAAAATCATTTTCAGAATAATTTTCCTTCAAAATAGCGTCGTTTACATAACCGCTTAAACCAATTACATTTTTTACTTTTTTGGGATAACTTAATGCAACAGCAAAGCTTAGAATCGTTCCCTGACTGAAGCCTAAGAGCGTTACATTATCTTTATCCACAGGATATTTCTCAATGATTTCGTCAATTACTTTTACCACTAGCTCTCTAGATGCAATAGCTTGTTCTTCGTCACTCCATTTCCCTTTCGGATTGTCAAAATAAATATGGTACCAAGCATTCCCAAAAGGTTGAAGCCTATGAGGCGCTTTTAAGGCAATGACCGCATATTCTGATGGTAATTCGGAAGCAAAAGAAAACAAATCGTTTTCGTCGCTTCCATAGCCGTGAAGCATAATGATTACCGGAGCATTTTCAGTTAAAGAACTTGGCTTGTAATTGTGTTCTAAAGAGAGTGTATGTTTCATAAATAAAAAAAGATGCCGCAAAAATACGGCATCTATACTACAAGGAAAATATTTTTATCCTATTCCTTTAAACCATTGTTGGAATTGTTCTCCAAGCACAGGTACTGGTTTTTTTTCACCATTAAACGCTCCAATTATTCCTAAGGCCCATAACGCAATAGCAGCAATTCTACAAATCCAAAAAAGAATTGAGATACCAGAAAAAACACCTATAACATTAAGTGCAATTCCTACAAGTATAATTCCTAACATTTGACGTAAATGATAGGCACCAAGTTCTGTTTTATTATTGTTGTGCATTATATATGCAACAATCCATCCTATTAATGTTAAATAGGCGACAATAGCAACGGTTTTTCCGTTATCTGAAGCAGTTTCTGACATAATTTTAAAAATTTTAGGTTAGTGTTAATAGTTAAAGATAAACTTTCTAACCCAAAAAAGTAAACCATTGTTGAAATTTTTCACTTAGAAAAGGAATTCCTTTTTTTCTCCCAGCAATAGCCATGATTAAAGAAAATAACCAAAATATAGCACACGTCCAGTAAATGTAGAAACCAACAAAACTATTTTGAAGCGCCACTGCTATAAAAAGAATAATTAACAACCCAAACATATTTTTGATATGCCAAATGGTATATTCTTCCTTTTTCTCTTGATTCATGGAAATGGCAATAAGCAATCCAATAAAAGTGATATAAGCAATAATGGCTTTTGTTTTGGCAGACGGATTATTCATTAATTACCAACTGATTGTTATTAATAATCCCATACACATTCCCTTTCATGGTTTGATTTTTTAGCGCTGCATTTTTGGAGGCTGAAAGGATAGATTCTTCTGTAAAAACCCATTCTATATTGGGGTTGAAAAGGCTTAAGTTTGCAGGCTCTCCTTCCGTAATACTTGAGGAAACTATCCCAAATGTACTTTTTAGCCTTGTAAGAGAGCCAATAGCCGTTTCCAAATCGGTTACTTTTAACAAAGCTCCTAAACAACTTTCTAGGCCTATACTTCCAAAGAGAGCGTGGTCAAATTCGGTACGTTTATGCTCCACATCAATAGGGTTGTGGTCGCTGGTCACTCCGTCGATAGTGCCATCTTTTAATCCTTTAAGCAATGCCTTTCTATCTTTTTCAGTTCTAAGGGGTGGAAGTATTTTATAATCTGTGTCGAAACTTTCAAGGACATCGTCTGTTAAATACAAATGATTTATACAAACGCTACATGTTACTTGTAGTCCTTTCTTTTTGGCATCTTTAATGAGCTGGACAGAAGCGGCTGTAGAAATGGTGGGGATGTGTAATCTACCACCGGTGTATTCGAGTAAATATAAATCTCGTGCTATTTGAAGCTCTTCTGAAAGGGCCGGAATTCCTTTAAGGCCAAGCTTTGTTCCATTCACTTCTTCGTTGACCATACCGTTTTTTGCAACCGAAACTTCTAAGGGAAAGGATTGTACCAATCCGTTAAAATTTTGAACATATTGCAAGGCAATTTTCAATAGGTTAGCATTGGTGATAGGCTTCTGATAGTCATAGAAACTCACAGCGCCTTCATTTTGCATATCGAAAAGCTCTGCTAAATCCACTCCTTGGCTTCCTGTTGTGAGTGCGCCCGTAGGATATAAATTTACAGGGCTATTGTGAATTTTTGATTTTAGAAATTTTATATCCGATTTCGAATCGGTAACGGGATTGGTATTTGCATTTACAGCTACAGCCGTAAATCCGCTTTTGGCCGCTACTCGCAATCCGTTTTCTAGTGTTTCGCGTTCTTCATATCCAGGTTCTCCAAAAGACACGCTACTATCAAACCAACCCTGTGAAATATGTAAATTTTTGAGGGAAATAATATTTGCGGATGCTTCAGTGATAGCAGTAGCTATTTTTTTAATGATTCCTTTTTCAATGAGAACATCTCTTTTCTTTAAGTGATGTTTGCTGGTGGGGTCAACAATGGTGGCGGATTTCAGTAAAATCTTCATTTAAAGAATTTTAGGATAAACATTTCAACTAAAAGGAACAACACTGCAAAAATAACAAACCATTTCCAGAAACTCGTAGTATTATTTTCTTCGGCAATAGAATTAAACAAATCAGAAACCGAAGAGAAGTTTTCTACTCCCTCCCAATCTTCAGCATTTACATAGGTTAGCCTACTTTCAGTTCTTGGGTAATTATAGCTAATGTATTGTAACAGCTGTTCATTTTGGTAAACTCCATAATTTCCAGCTTTGGCAGGTTCATTTTCAGTAGTAATTTCAACACTGTTGGCCTTGGTTTGCTGCAGCGGAATAAAAGAGGAAATACTATCCTTTAAGGTCACAATTTCATCCTGGGTAAGCTTTACAGGAATGGCAAATGTGTTTGATTTCCCTGCTTCAAAATATAATTTGGGGAGGGACAAGCTTTGCTGCGCCATATTAATGAGCGTAGGCACAATAAGGGGAGAGGTTTTAAAATTTGAATTTTCTTGGTTAAAAGCGGCAGTTGCAACAAAGGTATTTCCAGTTTGAAGTAAAAAGGGCTTATCATCTTCAAAGGACAAGACATTTGATGCGTTAGATGTCATTTGAAAAAATGATTGTACGGAGGGAAACTGAAAGTTAGTAACCCTTTTTTCAAACACATTAGTATACAATGGATGGGAGAAATTAATTTTTGCAATTTTCTTTTCTGCAGAAATAGCATCTCCATTAATTGTCCCTACTTGCAGTGTGTTGAGTAAAAGATTATAACTGGCAATATCTAAATCCTTGGCAGGAATATTAAAGATACTTCCTCCTTGATTGCTAAATTCTCTCAACGTGGTTGTTAAAGATGCTGGGATGGATTTTAATTCATTTAAAATGATAAAGTTTTGCGAGGGAATGACACTATAGTTTAACTGATTAAATTCCTGCTGAACATAATCGTATCCTTCATTATCAAATAGTTTTCGCAAGAAATCTGAATTGGATTGGTTAATAGATAATACCTTTATTTTTTCTTTTGAATTAATACTGAAAAACAGTGAGTTGTCATAGCTAAGCTGGGTATCTTCAATGCGTACTTCGCCAATAAAACTTTCGGTATTTTCTATGTCAAAAACAATTGTGTTTTTGGTGCTTTCTGAAAAATCTACTGCGGTTTTTGCAATGAGTTTACCATCATTAAATAACGATATGGACGCTATTTCTGGAAGATCTCCCGTTTTTGAAACCGTCACTTGTAATTGTATACTATTTGCATTTTTCGAAATAATATAGGCCGTATCAATGGCTATATTGGCAGTTACCACGGGTTTCGTTTGAACGACATTGATAGAAAACGTAGAATCCACCGCTGGAAAACTTCCTTTTTGTTGAAAATCTGAAACAAGGATTAATTTTTTATCTGCCGTAGTGCTTTTTGAAAATAATTGCTGTGCTTTCAATAAAACATCCTGCAAATCCATCTGATTTTGCGAATACTCTAAAGAGAGGACTTCGTTTTTAAAGTCGGTTTGAGAAACATTTTTTTTCGACTCATCATTCGTAAACCAACTAAGCTTCTCTTTACCATTTACATTTTCATAAATATCCTGCGTGACCTTTTTAAGCATAGGCCCATTACTTCCTTTGGCCTCCATACTAAAGGAGTTGTCGATATAAAGAACCGTTTCCTTTTCGGTATTTAAAGCTTTTTTAGAAGCATAAAATGGCTGGGCGAAAGCAAAAATGATACAAGCCAATGCCAATAGGCGAGTAAGGAGTGTAAGCCATTTTTTAAGACGCGAACTTTTTCGTGTTTGTAAAGTGGCTTTTTTAAGGAAAGCTACATTGGTGAAATCTACTTTTTGAAACCTACGTAATTGAAAAAGATGAACAAAAATGGGAATGAGCAGTAGGAGTAGGGCATAAAGAATTTCTGGGTGTTTAAACTGCATTCCTATTTTTATTTGCCAAATATAAACATAGATTTTTAATAAGAAATGCTTATCTGATTTTAAAGCATAAAAAAAGCCTCCTAATTTAAGAAGGCTTTTTAATTATTAGTGGGTTATTATTAATAACAAGCTTCAAATCCCATGGCCCAACTGTTTCCTCCAATTGGGTCACCATTTGCCCAAGCGGTTTCAGTTTCACCAGTTATAATATTTGTTACAACCGCATGAGCGGCAATGTAAACACAATCACCTTCTTCTATACCTAATGTAGTATAAGTTACATCGGTTGTACCGTTGGTATGCTCTCCTGAAAAGGGAAAATGACCAATTCTGGGATTTCCACCTCCATTTGTTGGTAAATCGTTAATATCACCTACAAATAAATGGGTTTCGGTGATTACCCAGTCTTGATTTGTTGAGTAATTCACTACAACATTACCACCTTCAACGGTCACGGTCACCGTACCGGAATCCATATTTTGTCCTGCAAGGAGAAAATCTTCGTAGATGACATTAGGATCACCATTGGTTCCATCATCGATATCACCTGGTTCCAATCTTCTATCTATGGTTTCTGTAAAGGTTTCCTGCTCAATTGAATTGTCTTTTGAACAACTTAACATCACTAAAGTTGCTAAAAAAAATAAAGTAATTTTTGATTTCATAAGTCGGTTATTTTGGGGTTATGAATTCAAATATATAAAAATAATCGACTAAGCGACACTTTTTTACGATAAAATACAACAATCTTTTTATTTTTTTATTGTAAATGTAAAAATACTGCCTTTACCAATTTCAGACTCTAGCGTAATTTCTCCCCCTAATTTGTTTACTAAGTTTTTTACAGTTGCCAATCCAATTCCAGTACCTTCTTTTCCATTTCGATCTTTAATTCCACCTGTTTTAAAAATTTCGAATATGTCATCTTGTTTATCTATTGGGATTCCCATTCCATTATCCCCCACTGTAAAAATGTAAAAACCAGTGGTTTCAAAAAATGTAACTTGCACTTTTATGCCATCACCAGCATTGAATTTAAATGCATTATCTACTAAATTTAATAGAATTTGACTAATTGCTGGTTTATTTATGTGTACGGTTGTTGGGGCTGTAGGGAAAACAAATTCAGTTTTATTTAAAATAAGCATCTCTTTAATTTCTTCAAAAAGACTAACTACCGAAATACTATTCTTTTGTTGGTCAAGAAGCTCTGTAGATTTATAAAATTGAAGCATCCCATCGATATAGTTTTTTAGGGTAAGGGTGGATTCTTCAATATAATTTAAGTATAATAAAGATTCTTCGGGCAAGGAGTCTTTATTTTCTTCTTTCAACATTTGAGAAAGGGAAGGAATATTTGCTAGTGGTGATTTTAAATCGTGCGAAACCACCTTAGCAAAACTTTGCAACCGCTCGTTTCGTAACCGTTGCTCTTGCTGAATTTCTAACAACCTTTTATTTTTAAGATGTAATTCGAACAAATTAACTACTTGCTTAGCCATCAGTTTAAGCATATTAATTTGTTTTTCAGTTAAAACTCTTGGCTTAACATCATAAACACATAAGGATCCTAATGGGAATCCCTTTTCATTTATTAAAGGAGCTCCTGCGTAAAACACCACTCCCTTTTCTTCAATTAATGGATTGCCTTTAAAACGGATATCTTTTCTAGCATCTTCAACTATAAAAACTTCATCTTGGCTTATAATAGTGTATTCACAAAAGGAGGAATCTCTTGGGGACTCGGTAATTGAAACTCCAAAATGTGATTTAAAAAAAATTCGATTAAAATCCATTAGGGTTATCAAAGAAATGGGTGTGTCACATATAGAAGCAACCAAGGAAGTAATCTGGTCATATTGCGCTTCTGGTAAGGTATCTAAAAGATGGTATTTTTTTACTTCGTTAAGTCTTTCGGCTTCGTTAGTGGGGAGTTTGGGGATAATCATTTTACTGTTTACAAAAACTTATTATATTTTGCTTAATTAAAAGATTTCACCTATAAATATCTCTTTAATTTAATATTAAAATTATTGCATATTGTTATGTATTTATGTTAAAGGAATGATAATTAAAACTTTTCGGAAACGCCTAATCCAAAAAGTGCAAAATCATACTTTGCAGGATCTTTTGAATCAAGTTTTCTAAGTCTGGAGTCAAGTTCAAATAGTGCTTTGGCATCGTTTTGCTTCCGTTTTAAAAGACCTAGTTTCCTGGCAATATAACCACTATGAACATCTAGTGGGCAGGAAAGCTGGCTGGGATTTAAACTATTCCAAATTCCAAAATCAACCCCTCTATTGTCATTGCGTACCATCCAGCGCAAAAACATATTAATTCGTTTTGCAGCAGAATTTTTTAATGGATCACTTACATGCTTTTGCGTTCTAGGAAAATGAGGTACACTGAAAAATATTCTTTTAAATTCTGAAATAGATTTTTGAAGGGAATCCTTTTCTGCATGTTTCAAGAAAACAGTTTCTAAGCCCTCATGATTTACATAGATATTATGAAGTCCTTTTACAAAAAAAGTAAAATCAACTCCATTAAAGGTACGATGCACAAAAGAGGTGAGGGATGCTAAATCTTCATGAGAGTGATTCATTATAAACTCATAAGGAGCATTATCGAGCAACTGTATCATTTTTTGAGCATTATTAATAATGCTCTTACGATTTCCCCATGCGATTGTGGCCGTTAAAAACCCTGCTATTTCAATATCTTCTTTTCTTGTAAATTGATGGGGAATTTGAATGGGATCACTTTCAATAAATTTTGGCTGATTGTATAAGTCGGCTTTTTCGTCTAGAAATTCTTTAAGCTTACTATGCTTCATATTACGAAATAATCTTCCCGTCTTGCATGACTAATTTTCTATCGGCCATTTCGGCTAAATCTTCATTATGAGTTACAATGACAAAAGTTTGTCCAAATTCGTCCCGTAATTTGAAGAAAAGTTTATGAAGGTTTTCCGCACTTTCTGTATCAAGATTTCCACTAGGTTCATCCGCAAGAATAATGGCAGGATTATTCATTAATGCTCTCGCAACTGCAACCCGTTGTTGTTCTCCCCCAGAGAGCTCGTTAGGTTTGTGATTTTCGCGATGTGATAAGCCTAAAAAGTGGAGTAATTCTTTGGCTCTTTTTTCGGCTTCGGTCTTTGATGTATTTTTAATGAATGCCGGAATACAAACATTTTCAAAGGCGGTAAATTCTGGTAATAATTGATGAAACTGAAAAATAAATCCCAACTTTTCATTTCGGAATTTTGCCACGGCTTTTCTATTTAAACTTTCAATGGAAATTCCGTCAATTTCCAAAGCGCCTTCTGAAAAATTATCCAAAGTCCCTATAATTTGCAATAAGGTGGTTTTCCCTGCGCCTGAAGCACCTACAATGGAAACAATTTCTCCCTTTTCAATAGATAAATCGACTCCTTTTAATACATGGAGGGTATCAAAATGTTTATGAATATTCTTCGCTGAAATCATTTCCTAGAATTACTTCGTGAAAATAGCATATTCGTATTGAATGCACAAGGGAAGTGAGTTAGGAGTTTTTCTTGAAAACGTTTTTGATGTTGTTGTAATCAATAAAATAGACTACCCGAAGTGAGAAAACGTGCTCTATGGGCTGTTCGAAAAGCCTTTCAATACTTTCAAAATAGGTTGCAGAAGACTCTGCATTTGAATTAAATAAAGAATTCCGGTAAAGCGCTGTTAATTGACTTCCAGGAGCAAATTGCCAAGTATAGCGAAAATCTAAATTCCAAGTATTAAAATTGATATTAGGGTCGCTAATATCGGTTGTTAAAATATTGTCTTCTGTGGAAAGCGTACCATCTTCTTGGAGCACAAATAAAGGGTTGTCATAAGTCACGGTGGCCCAATAATTTCGAAAAGAAAGTGATAGTGCATGAAAGGGATTAAAATTATAGCTTCCAGAAATGCTATTTGTTACAGTTTTTTGATCTCGTTCTCCAAAGATAATATCATCATCAAGATTTGTGACAAATCCCCGCCCCCCGCCGCCACCTTGATAATTGATACTATAGCTTAAGGAAAATTTATCTGTAAAACGCATTCTTGGTTCTGCTCCAATCCAATAATAGAATAAATCTCTTTCTGGGTCAAATTGAGTTGCAAAACCTGCATTAACGAAACTAGCTAGGCGTTTAGCATAATTGGTTCCCATATAGGTAGAAACATTCATTTCGTTTTGAAAAGTAAAAAAGTAGCCTTCGCGTCTAGGTTCAAAATAGTCGTGTTGTTTTCCTATTTTGTAATTAACATTCATCCCGTATTCCCAAAGTTTTGTAGATTGAGTATAAATGTCTAAACCTACTTCATTACCAGTATATTTACTAGGTTTAAATAGCGACTCGTATTGAGCCCATATATACACATTAATGTTGTTAAACGTTTCTGTAGGTTCAAAAATTCGATAGGATCCGAAGGCATGAAAATTGTTATAATTATTTCTGAATAAAACCCCTAAGTCGTTAATATTATATTTGGTGTCTGCGGTTACATTTTCAATACCATAGCGATATTTTCCACTTACTTTTTCTACCTCAAGAGATGTACTGAAACCAGTTTGATTATCTTCAGGAAGATTCAAATTACTCATCTTTACAGCGCCATCAACATTCCATTTATTTGCTTTGTCTGTAATATCGAATAACGCAGCTGTCACATTACCATCTCTAAATCCACCGTTTCGAATAACACTTGTGTTAATTAAACTAACAGAAGAGTTTTTATTGAATTGCTGATCCACAACCATTATATTATAGTTGGTAAAAGGTTCCACAACTTCTTCGCGTATTTCTCCCGTATTAATATTTTTAATTTTTGCGGATGTCTTTTCGGTAATAGCGTTAAAAAAACCAATTCCAAGCCCTTTTTTTGTACGACCAGAAACTTTTACCGCATTCAACACTTTCACTTTATTAGGTTGACCAATTAATTCTTCATTATCCTCATCAATTTCAGGGTAACTTGACGGGGGACCACCAATTCTACGTGAATAGAATAGATTTCCTTTACTAAAAAGATCAACACCTTCGGTAAAAAACTGTCGTTGCTCAGAAAAGGTTTGTTCAAACGGGCCTAAATTAAGCTGTACATTGTCAAACCCAGCCTGACTAAAGTCTGGAATTAAAGTAGCATCTAGTGTAAAGTTCTCTGTAAGTCCGTATTTTACATCCATCCCCAAACTATAATCGTCTGTTGTTTCGCCGTCAAAAGTGCGAATTAATGTCGATGCAAAGGGATAAAAACTCAATCGAGTAGGAGGAGAGATATTTTCAATTCCGTTAAGAACGCCATGATACAGACCAATATTCCCTTTGGTTCTATCGATGGGATTCCAAGAATATTGAGAATTATCGGTTCTAAACCTTCTATGAAACTGTAATCCCCAGGTTTGTATTTCTTGATTTGCAAATCGTAAATTTGCATAAGGAATTTTCATTTCAACAATCCAACCATCTTCTACAATTTGTACACTACTATCCCAAACACCATTCCATCCAAAATCCTCTCCGTTGCTTGGGTTGGCAATAGCATCTGCCTGAGTTCCTGAGCTAAAAACGAAAAATTCAGTATCGTTTTGTGCATCATTATTTGGATTTAAAACAACGCCAAAAAAATCTGATTGCCCAAAGTTATCCCTACTGGTAAACTGCTTCATTATGTCACCTGGATTGTCGTACAAATAGGCTCCTACATAAATAGCATTGTCATCATATACCATTTTTACAATGCTTTTTTGATGTTTTTTTTCGGCAAGACCCATTTCAGGTCTAAACTGCGTAAAATCTTTGGCTTCCTCTGCATTTTGCCAAGCGTCGTCATCTAGGATACCATCTATTCTTGGAGCATTTGTTGTTCGATTTATGGTAAGTGATTTTTTTTCTTGAGATAGTGTAAAAAATGAGATGCAAAGGGTGATGATTAGAATCGTAAATTTCATTGATTGATGATTTTGTTTAATAAAGACATGCTTTATTTTAAATTGTTACAAGCCCATAATAGGTTTGTACCGGATTGATTTGCAAAATCACTTCATTAGACAGTTGGAGTGATTGGTTAGTTGATTGTTAAACAAAACTAAGTTTATCTAATAGTATTGTTTACTAACGAAAAGTTAAAATGGGTTATTGCTGTCGATTTAGTAAAATTTAATCGCCATATTGAGCATTAAAAGATTGCAAAAATATAATTTGAAACACATGGGATCCTATAAATATTTTGAAGAGTACAATGAAAGTGTAACGGATGATTTAAAAAACAACTTTTCTGAAATTTTAAAAGGAATAGGAGAAGATGTGGATAGGGAGGGTATTTTAAAAACACCGGAAAGAGCTGCCAAAGCGATGCAATTTCTAACTTCTGGACATTGTCAAGATCCAGCCGAAATACTTCGCGGCGCTATGTTTGCCGAAAGTTACAACGATATGGTAATTGTAAAAGACATAGAACTTTATTCTCTTTGTGAACACCATATTTTACCATTCTTTGGAAAGGCACATATCGCCTACATACCCAATGGATATATAGTTGGTTTAAGCAAAATACCGAGGGTAGTGGATGTTTTTGCCCGTAGATTACAAGTACAGGAACGTTTAACGCATGACATACTAGAGTGTATCAATAATACGTTAAAACCAAAAGGAGTTGCGGTAGTAATAGAGGCTTCGCATATGTGTATGATGATGCGTGGCGTACAAAAGCAGAATAGCGTTACCACAACCTCTGGTTTTAGAGGACAATTTGAAAAGATTGAAACACGAAATGAATTTCTAAAATTAATAGGAACAGAACTATCCTAATTTTGGCATGTTTATTGCGTTATTATAATCAATTAAATTATTGAAAATGAAAAATACCAAATTCAAATTACTTAGAAAAAGTATCTTATATGATCTCGTTGGTATGGCTACAATGTTTATACCAGTAGTGGGTCCCTTTCTGGACCTAATTTGGGCGCCTATTGCTGCTAAAAAAATGAGTGATATGTATGAAGGCACTACTGGTAAAATTGCTGCAGCAGTAGTCTTTATTGAAGAGATTTTACCCTTCGACTTTATCCCCACATTTACTTTAATGTGGTTATATACCTATGTTTTTTCTAATGAAAAACAACAAACAACGCCGCAAACCATTGAGGTTAAGGTAAACGAATAAAAAAAAGCCCCAATTGGGGCTTTTTTTAAAGGGTAAAACCTAAATTAAAATTAATACTCCTTCCCGGATTAAGAATATGGTCTGCTTTTAGCCTAGATAAATGATTGATATAACTTTCATTAGTAATATTGGTGGCAGATAAACCCCAGTTAAATTTAATATTATTCCATTTTACAATAGCGCCAAAACCAAGACTTAATAAGTTATAGCCTTTTGTTGTAGTTTCAAATTCACTTGTATTATTCTGCGAAAAAATATTCTCAAGCGTAATAAAACCATAAGGAGACTTAAAAAAGCCTTTATTATTCAATTCAACTCTAATGGTATTGTTTAAAGTGTTAGCAGGGATAAGGGGTAAATATCCACCATCATTTAGTTTCCCGATAACTGTTTCAAAACTACTTTCCCAATGTAACCAATCAAGAGGATGTGGGTGTAAATGAAATCCGATTTCACCTCCAAATAATTTTGCGCCATTTTGAACATAATTAAAAACAGGATCATCTTCAATAAAATCGTCTGTGGGGTTAATATAGATATAATTGTTTATGGAGTTGTAGAATCCATTGGCAAAAGCTTCAAAATGTTCACTGCGATATTCGAAGGCTAAATCTGTTTGGAAGCTTTGTTCGTTATTTAAATCAGAGTTTCCAATTTCATATCTACCAGTTCCTTCGTGGACCCCGTTTGATGTTAGTTCAGCTAGATTAGGTGCTCTAAAACCACTTGCCAAATTAAGTCGCCCAGTAAATGTCTCTGAAAAATTATATTTACCTCCTAAAGCTGCATTAAAACTGGTGTAATCTTTATCTATAGAAGGTATAAAATCTTCGTCTTGAGAGTTTCGGGCATCTTCTGTTTTTATTTTTCTAGTGTCTAGTCGAAGTCCGCCTTGTAAGTCCCAATTTTCTAGATGCAAATGCGTGGTTGTGTAAATTCCAACATCTGTCTTTTTTGCATTTGGGATTAAAATCTCTTCCCCAAAATTTTTGTTATCTTGAATCATTCCTTGCACCCCTACAATTGTAGTAAATTGACCCCATTCCGGAAGGTTGTATTTCACATCATAAGTAAATGTTTTTAGTTTTAATCTTAGTGCGGCTTCGTTAACAGATTCCTCAAATTCCCTACGATCATTAAAGAGATAACCCGTTTTAATATCCAGACTTGAGTTGTTAAAAAACAAAGAGTTGTCTAAGCTTAGTATGTGATTATCAATTTCCTGAAAGGGGAGTAG
This sequence comes from Flavobacteriaceae bacterium, assembly GCA_002694465.1. Classification (GTDB taxonomy): domain Bacteria; phylum Bacteroidota; class Bacteroidia; order Flavobacteriales; family Flavobacteriaceae; genus Halomarinibacterium. The sequence goes on from NZMG01000056.1 coordinate 28,442, forward strand.
TAACTCCTTTGACGAATTTTGAATACCAATTTCTTCTGGGATTCCAATATTAGAGCGATTATAATTATAACGAAGGGTCGACTTTAGATTTTTATCCTGAAACCGAACCCCCGTTTTTACATCATATTCATTATAGCGCGTATTTGTTACTCGATAGTTATTTCCTGTTTCATAATCTGAAAATGATGAACGACTTCCTCTCACTAGAAACTTCAGTTTATCTCCTGAAGTTTTAACGCCAAAACTACTGTTAAATCCTTCTGTGTTGGAAAAGTAGGTTCCTAATCCATTTATTTCAGTTTCATTTACCGAAGTAAATCCTTCAGGGTTTAAATAAAGCACTCCCCCAATAGCATCACTCCCATAGAGTAATGAGGCGGGACCTTTTATAACTTCTACACTTTCAATTCCATTGCCACTAATTCCTAGTCCGTGTTCATCTCCAAATTGTTGATTCTCAAGTCGAACCCCTTGTGTATAGGTAAGGACTCTATTGCTGCTCAATCCGCGTATTACAGGTTTGCCAATACCATTACCAGTGCTTACCGTAGATACTCCTGCCATATTTGAAATACCTTGCGAAAGGTTTACCGCGCCATTTTTGGTAAGTTGATCTGTGGTGATTCGTTCCACTTTCATAACATTTTCACTTTGTAGTTTATGAAAGGGAGTAGAAATGATAACTTCCTCCATTTCCACAGCGCTTTCTTTTAAAATAATATTTTTAGTAATAGGTTCATTTTTTACAAAACTTAGTTTAAACGATAAAGTCTCGTATCCCAATGCGGATATAATCATGGAATAGCTTCCATTCGGGATTTGGGTAATGATATATTTTCCAAGTTCATCACTTACGGCTCCTTTTTCAATTTGAGGTAGATAAACAGTGGCTAAAATGGGTTGATTGTTTTCATCCATAATACTACCCTCCAAGGTAGCTTGAGAAAAAGTAAATTGGTATATAAATAACAGGCCAAAAAGGCTATATATTTTTTTCATATAGTATTAATTTTAAAAAAGTTAAAGTAGTTTATTTAATCTAAAAAATTAAGATATATGAGGAGGTCCTCTTAGGCGATAATGAGAAGAATATTGATTTAGATAAAGACTAACATAATGATTAATCCTTTCGGTAAAGATGATTTTTTTTGAAAAATCTGGATATTCAAATAACTGGAAAGAAAAAGTATTTAAATGAAAATTTTGGATTGAACAATCCGATTCTTTTTCATGAAAATGAGTCGTAGTATCACCACAAGAGATGTGCTTATGATTCTCAAATAAGTGCGTGAATTGTATTGCGGAAGGCAATAGCAACGTAAGGCATAGCACAAATGTTATGACAAAGGACAGACTTGTATGTTTTTTTAATAAAATCATTTCATTAAAAATCCTAATCCTAAACGTCGTAACATTTTTAATACAAATTGCTTAAAAAAAGTATACTCTCCAAAAAGCCATCCAAAAATAAGCAACAATATCTTGTAAATAGGTAAAATGATGATAATTCTAATGGGCCAATAAATAAATGGGTTCCATTCTTTTGTAATGCCTAAGACTTCTGTTAAAGGTCCTGCAAACTTTGCCGATGTTGTCCCAGTTATTGCAAATACAGTAAAAATGACAAATACTCGCCAGTTTGTATCAACACCCCATCTAGTTTTTAGTCGCTTTATAAAATTAGTTTCTTCTCCTGCCACCAATAAAATTTTGCTTGTATTGTCGTTGAAAATAAATAAAGTAATTGTAGAGCATATAATTAACTTCATATCCATAATCTACTCCCATCCTATAATTAATTTCCTGTTGATAGAGTAGCGGATCAAATTGTTGAGGATTCTGGACTCTGTAATTATATTGTTGTACAAACTGCTGATTTCTAGACTCTAAAAAACTTTGCCCATAATATCCCCTTGGTGGTTGGGTTGCTAACCAATTATTGAAGCCAGGCTCAATAATCATAATTTCATATTCCAGCGAATCATTTTTAATTTTAATTGTATCGTTAGAAATTTTATTGGAATCACTATCACCATTGGAATAGGTGCTTTTACAACTAGCAAAAGCAATAATCGTTACTAGTATAATTATTACGTGTTTCATAGCAGTGTATTTTATCAAAATTACAAAATTACTGTTGCTATCTTGTTAACTTTAACGGTGTTTAACAAAAAAAATGCCCTTAAAAAGGGCATTTAGATTCGTTGTAGATAACTATCTTCTTCCAAATAGTCCTCCAAGTAAACCTCCAAGTCCACTTTTCTTTTTACCACTATTAAATACCATACCAGCTAAATCATCTACAATACTGCCATCATTATCACCGTCTAGAATAGATTCAATTAAACTTTGCTGTTTTTGTTGCTTTTTTCCACCGCCTAATAATCCACCTAAAAGACCTCCAAGTGCATCTGGGGATTGAACATTTTGCTGCTGTTTTTGTTTACCTAGATATCCTAAAATAAGTGGTGCTGCAATTTGTAGAATATTCATTACCGATTGAGAGTCCATTCCAGATTTTTGGGACAACGCATTTGCCACATTTCCTTGAGATCCACCTAAAACGTGACCAAGAATTCCCATTCCATCTTGCTTTACTTCTTCATTTACACCTCCTCCAAAAAGGCCTCCTAAATTATCTAAGATACTCCCATCGTGTTTACTATTTAAGGCACCTAACAAGCCTGCCGCACCCTCTGGAGTAGAAGCATTTCTTTTCATTGCTCCCATTAACAAGGGTAGTGCCATTTGAAGCACAGAAGCTGTTTTGTCGGCTGGTTGCTTAGTTTCTTGGCTTACACCCATCACTATTTGGCGTCCTGCTTCACTATTTAATAAATCTAGAATTCCTGACATTTGTAAGTTATTTTAATGTTTGGTTTAAAAGTAGTAAATAAAGCCAAGGTAAAGTATGCCCTTTATTTACGTTTTCGTTGAATTTCATTCTTTTAAGGTTAAAAAGAATTAATCATAATTGACTAGGCCTTCGATATCGAAATAATTTGTTCAGCAAGCTCTTCTCCAATTCTATCTTGTGCTTCTAATGTAGCAGCACCAATATGAGGACTTAATGAAATTTTTGTATTCATTAAAATCTTAATTTCTGGGGTAGGCTCATTTTCAAAAACGTCTAGTGCAGCAAAAGATAATTTTTTATTTTCCAAAGCTTCAATTAAAGCCACTTCGTCAATAACACCTCCACGAGCAGCGTTTATAAGTGCCGCACCATTCTTCATTTGAGAAATTTCGGAAGCTCCAATAACATACTCCTTTTGTGCAGGAACATGAAGAGAAATAAAATCACTTTCTTTCAATAAACTCTCTAACGACTGAGTTTTAAATGAAAAATTTACTTTTTGTCCGTCATAGAAAGCTAAGGAAATAGCAGCGTTTTCCACAAAGCTATCACTATAAATTACTTTCATTCCACAGCCAAGAGCAATTTTTGCCACTTCACGACCAATTCGACCAAAACCAACAATCCCCATGGTTTTTCCACGAAGCTCTTTTCCTTTGGCATAACTTTTCTTTAGCTCTCCAAACTTGGTATCACCTTCTAAAGGCATGTTTCGATTGCTATCAAATAAGAATCGAACTCCTCCAAAGAGATGTGCAAAAACCAATTCGGCTACAGATGCAGAGGAGGCTGCAGGTGTGTTAATAACATGCAATCCTTTTTGCCTTGCGTATTCCACATCAATATTGTCCATTCCAACGCCTCCACGACCAATAATTTTAATGCTTGGGCAGGCATCAATAATATCTTTCCTCACCTTAGTGGCACTGCGAACTAAGATGACATTAATTTGATGTTCGTTGATGTAATTAATTAATTGCTCTTGAGCTACTTTTGTAGTTATTACCTCTATACCAGCCGCTTCTAAAGCGTCGATCCCCGTCTGAGAGATCCCGTCGTTTGCTAATACTTTCATTCTTACTAATTATGATTTTCTTTCAAATTCTTTCATTACTTCAACGAGTACTTGTACACTTTCTAATGGCAGTGCATTGTACATAGAGGCGCGGTAGCCACCAACACTTCGGTGACCATTAATACCGCTTATTCCTGCTGCTTTCCAGAGGCCATCAAAAAGTTCTTGATTTGCTCCTTCGACCAAGGTAAAAGTAGCATTCATTTTTGAACGATCTTCTTTTTGAGCGAAGCCTTTAAATAAGGGATTTCTATCAATTTCTGTATAAATAGTGTCAGCTTTTTTGTTGTTGATCTTCTCTATTGCTGATATTCCTCCTAAATTTTTTAACCAATCTAAGGTGAGCATCGAAACATACACCGCAAAAACCGACGGTGTATTAAACATGCTCTCTGAATTAATATGAATTTTATAATCCAACATAGAAGGGATATTTCTGCTTACTTTCCCTAAAATTTCTTCTTTTACAACCACTAGAGTCGTTCCAGCAGGACCCATATTCTTCTGAGCACCGGCATAGATTAAATCAAATTTTGAAAAATCCAATTCACGAGAAAAAATGTCACTACTCATATCACATACGAGGGGTACATTAACCTTTGGAAATGAATTAATTTGTGTTCCAAAAATAGTGTTGTTACTTGTGCAGTGGAAGTAATCAATATCTGAAGGAATATTGAAGTTTTTAGGGATATAATTGAAATTTTTATCCTTAGAAGATGCAACTTCAATGACTTCGCCAAAAAGTTTAGCTTCTTTTAGAGCTTTACTAGACCAAGTTCCTGTGTTAAGATAGGCCGCTTTCTTTTCTAATAAATTATAAGCTGTCATTAAAAACTGTGTACTAGCACCTCCCTGCAAAAACAATGCTTTATAGCCTTTGTTTTGAAGGTTAAGGTGCTCCAATGCTAGTTCACAAGCATTATCCATAACCGCCACAAAGTCTTTGCTACGATGAGAAATTTCGATCAAAGAAAGGTTTGAATTGTTGAAATTGAGAACGGCTTCAGCAGATTTTTTTATCACCTCCTGCGGCAAAATGCAGGGTCCGGCACTAAAATTATGTTTTTTCACGAGTTTAGATTTTACAGTGCAAAGATGTGAAATCTACATGCAAATAAGGGTATTTTATCGACAATTTATTAAGAGAATTTCAACAAATTAGACGCTATTTGCTTCGAAATCCTTTTCGATAAATGTCTGCGGAAATTATAATTTCAATAAAAACTCTAAAGTATCAATCCCGTCTGCATAATCCCAAAGTTCTGGCGATTGAGTTTTCCCAAAAGGAATTGTATTTTCAACATTGCTATCGGCAACCACACATTGTATTTTTCCAGTGTTTTCCGCTAGATATTTTTCAACTTCGTGTAAAGAGTTATAATATTCGTAAAAAACTACCGAAATAGGAGAGGAGAAGCCTGTGTCCTCCTTTAGCAACATAAATTCATTATCCAATAAATTAACTCCGCCCATTAAATACACGGCTTTGTTATAATCGTAATTGTTCATGTACTTGTCATTGTGTATTATGTCCTTTTGCGTGTACATGGCATTAAAAAAGGGTTTAAAATCGTACTCTTTGGGTAGGTATAATTTTGATACATTTCTACAGCCCAATCCAAAATAGGTAAATATATCTTTCGATAGCGCTTCTAATTGAGCAGGAGATTCTTCTCCAGAGAGGACCGCAACACTATTCCTATTTTTCCGAATGATGTTTGGATATTTCCCAAAGTAGTGTTCAAAATAAAGGGAAGTGTTATTACTTCCGGTGGCAATCACAGCATCAAAGTTTTCTAATATTTTATCTGAAAATTGAATTGAATCTTTGAACCTAGGTTCAATTTCAATTAACTTTTGGGTTAAAAAGGGTAATAGAATCTTATCATTTGAAGATAATTTGCCTAGTACTTTGTTTCCAGAGATAAGAACTGAAATAAAATCATGAAACCCTACCAGCGGGATATTTCCAGCCATAATAATGGCAACCAATTTTGGTTCCTTTTCTGAAAAGGGATAGGGAGATAGCCACTTCTCAATATTTTCTTGGGAAAGTGCTTCACTCCAACTATGTAATGCAAATCTAATGTTGTCTAGAGTAAACCATCTGTTGTGGTCTTGAGCTGTTTGTAGTATTTCAGAATGTGGAGAATTTGCTAAGGATAATTCCGCAAGAAAAGTCCCTAATTTTTGAAAAGCGTTAATTCTTTGTTGTAATTGCATGCTTTGTTTGGAGTTGCCCTAAATAGGCATTAAATTTGCGGCAAAGTTAGAAAAAGAAATTCTACTATGGCTATTATAATAACCGATGAATGTATAAACTGTGGTGCTTGTGAGCCTGAATGCCCAAATACAGCTATTTATGAAGGAGCAGACGACTGGCGATATGCAGACGGGACAAGTTTAGAAGGGACCGTTGTATTGCCTAATGGCAAGCAAGTAGATGCCAACGAAACGCAAGAGCCTATTAGCGATGAAATTTACTATATAGTACCCGATAAATGCACCGAGTGTAAAGGCTTTCATGAGGAACCTCAGTGCGCTGCTGTTTGCCCTGTGGACTGCTGTGTGCCAGATGATGACCATGTTGAAACAGAAGAAGTACTATTAGGAAAACAACGCTTTATGCACAATGAATAAACAGTTTGTCTTAAATACTTAAAAAGCCCCAACTTGGGGCTTTATTATTTTTTGGCTTCACTTAATTGTCCTTCTTTAAAGGAGCAATTCCCTTACTTCTTTTTTCTAACTTTTTACGATTTTCTTCCAAGGCTTTCATTCTAGCTTGCTTCTGTTCTTCAAGAATTTTTTTCTCAGCATCGGCTTTTGCCTTTTCGGCTTCAATAGACGCTTTAAGAGCTTCTTCTTGCCTTTTCTTTTCTGCAGCAATTAAAGCTTCATTCTTTACATCAATGGTTTCCTGATCTGTAACTACTTCTTTATCGGTGTCTTTTTTAATAGCCTCATTGAACTCTTGATTTTCACTTTCGTCATCTGCAACTATTACAGCCCCTGTTTCTTTATCTACTTCTTTTACTTCCTTCACAACAACTTTACTTCCTTCTTTGGTGATCACCTTTTTTACTGTAGTTTCCTTTTTTATCACCTTATTTTCTTGAGCCTGAGCAGAAAAAACAAACGCTAAAAGTGTGAGGAAGATTGCTATATTTTTTGCTTTCATAATTATATGTTTTGGTTATTGTATAAATTTAGTCATTTAACTCAGTTTTTACTTAAAAGAATTGCCAAAAATGTTTAATCTTTTCCTAAAAATGTATCTTTGCGGCTTCTTAAAACAAAACAAGAGCATCTAAATGAAAGCAGGAATTGTAGGTTTACCCAATGTTGGAAAATCAACATTATTTAATTGTTTGTCCAATGCAAAGGCACAAAGTGCCAATTTCCCCTTCTGTACTATAGAACCCAATATTGGTGTGGTTAATGTTCCAGACAAGCGACTATTGAAATTAGAGGAGTTGGTAAATCCTGAACGTGTAATTCCAGCAACTGTAGAGATTGTTGATATTGCTGGCTTAGTAAAAGGAGCCAGTAAAGGAGAAGGGCTTGGAAACCAGTTTTTAGGAAATATACGTGAAACAGATGCCATTTTACATGTCCTTCGATGTTTTGACAACA
>NZMG01000057.1 GCA_002694465.1 Flavobacteriaceae bacterium
CGCGGAGTTTTCAAGACGGTTTTGCGAAGCAAAAATTCCTCTGAAAAGGAGTCTTTTCTTTTGGTTCGTTTTCTTTGGACGAGCAAAGAAAATGAACAAAGTATCTATAAGACCCCTAAATATGAGATTTCTCGCTTGCACTTCGATACTTCGACAGCACTTCGACAGGCTCAGTGTGACAGCTCAGTACAGGCAAGCTCAGTGTGACAGCTCGAAATGACAAGGGACATTAATCCTCATCAACCCTATTTTCATTAAAGGCAGAGGGGAGCAGTTTAGGGATGTATTTTACCAAAAGCGGGAGTAACAGCATCCCACCGGGAAGCATAAAAATAGTAAGCGAAGGGATAGTCTTGCAGATATCCAAGAGCTGCTCCTTTACTTTGGTTTTTTCTTCGCGGGTAAGGTCGCGGGTGGTGGATTGCCCTAAGAGTACCATCAATTCGCCACTTTCGTTAAGTTCTTTAAGCAATCGTTTTTTGTTACGCAACACCAAGAGTTTTACGGTATCGGTACTTTGTTTGTACAATTGCTTGACAGGGTGGGAGTATTGAAACAACTTTATTTTGTGTTCGTTGGCTTCCGAAAAGGCTTTAATATGGGCAATGCTGTGTGCCAAATACTCGTGGCTAATCCCTAAATGAAAGGCCACTTCCTTTAAAAAGGTATTTTCGGTAGCGTCAATTTTTTTATCGTCCCACACCGCTAGACAACAAATATCCAGTACAAATTGTTTTTCAAGCACGGTGCGTTCCTTGAGTTGGTCCACAATTTCGTGGGAAAAGGAATCATCGCTATGGGTAACGTATTGGGCAGATTCCGACACCATTTCGATGACCAAGGCATCGTATTTGTTTTTTTTCTGCTTGCTTTGCAACGCCCAAATGCTAAACTGTATGAGGGTTTCTTCAAAGGCTTCCAGATAATTTTTTAAGCCATCGGGATGTTTTAGGTAATACTGAAATGCCAAAACATCGCCAAACATCAAGGCAAAGGTGAAAATGGATGCCGCATCGGTTTTAATAAGGGTATTCGATTCTTGAATCCGTGCCGCCAAGATGCGTTCCAAATTTTCAGAAGGACTTTTGGTAAAACTTAATTTCTGAAAAAATCCGGGCTTCCCTTTTTCGATGGTTTTATAAAACAGTACCATGGTTTCGATGGCCTCGGGGATGTCATACGTACCCTTTTCCGAATGGTACATAAACAGTAACGCGTGAAATAAATTGACCTTTGTATTTTCTTCTTGGGTGAGTATTAAGTCACTTACAGGCACGTCCAAGAGTGTTTTTACCGATACCCCGTATATAAATCCGCTATTTTTAAGCGTTTCATAAAAGGGTATCAGCCCAGAATAGCTATCTATGAGTTCCTTTTTGGGAAACTCGTTAATAAATTTATGGATCCAACCGGCGGAAGATGGGTTCATTTTTTAATTTTGTAGGCAATTGCGGTTTTTCGAACTATTTTTACAATCTTTAAAAACCATACTTTTATTTTCTCCGTATATAAGGGAAAGTAAATTTAATCAAATAACAAACATTCGTATGAAATGCCCAAGAACAATTTACTTTTAGACAAAAATAGATGATTAGGGCGTTACATCTCACATTAAAAAACTAATAATTTAAAAGATGAAAAAGACAAAATTTTATGGATTACTTGCAGTAGTGGCACTAGGAGTCTTCTCGGTAGTCTTGATTGCGGCAGATCACATTGATTCCCCAGCAGTAGCCGGAACCACTGTAGATATTGCAGATTTGTATGCCTTTGAAGGCAGCAATCCAGACAATACCGTATTTATTGCCACCATTCAAGGTCCGTTAACGCCAGGTGCCGTTACCGAAAATGCTATTTTTGATGAAAATGTGCTTATTGAATTTAACATCGACAACACGGGAGACTTTGTAGAAGATTTAGTGATTCAAGCCATCCGAAGAGATAGTGTGATGTATTTCTTTGGTCCTTATGCGCCTGCCGAAGTGGGAATGATTAGTACCATTAACAGAGACAATCTTTCTGGACAAGTAGAGATTTCTGGAATTGATGAAACCATAACAGCGACCGACAACGGAATGTCTTTTTATGCAGGACCTAGACGGGATGCGTTTTATTTCGATTTTAACCAGTTTAACTTAGTGGTTTCTGGAGCTGCAGCGCCCGAAGGATTTTTAGCTTCTGGAGAGGCATCCGACTTTTTTGAAGGATTAAATGTCATGGCAGTGGTGGTAGAAGTACCTAATAGTATGTTAGGAACCGCACCAGCACACGTTGCAGGGAATGTGGGTATTAATGGATTGCCAGATGCGTACAATGTATGGGTAACCACAAAAAGAAAACAATAATTTTAAAAAGAGAAAAAGATGAAAATTCAAAATATAAAATATATCGCTTTATCACTTTGTTTGGGACTATTGTTTACCCAGTGTAAAGATGATGATGATAACGGAAATGTCATTGAACAAGCTTCTTGTGATGATGGAATTATGAACGGTGACGAAGAAGGAGTAGATTGCGGTGGAAGCTGTGTTTCTTGTTTCGATTTGTTAGACTTTAGCGGAACCTACCGTCAAGAAGATATTATGGGGCGCCCAGGAATCAACACCGTGTTTAGTGGAAGCGGAACCATAAAAGATAATTTTAACGTGTCTTTAGTGAGTGATAGAGCTTCTTTCCAACCGATTTTTCAGAATACCTTAGAAGCATATCACGATGTGTATGGAGATGCTTTGGGAGTGAGTTTGGATTACGAGGCAAACATTCTTGGATTGGATGCAGCAACATTCACTACTGTTTTAGCTCAGTTTGATGCCTTACAAGTAGCACCTAATGCACAAACTACGTATTTTGACCCTAATACAGGACTTGCATTAACCGGAAGAACCTTAGCAGACGATGTTATTGATATTTCACTCATCCTTATGTTTGGTGGAAATGATGGAGCACGTTTTGACGGAAATAACGGAACACCACAATTAACAAGCGATGGTGTAGGGCCAGGCGATAGAGATTTCACACTTCCTTTCCCTTATTTGGAAAGCCCAGTGCAATAGAAATGATTAAAAACATAAAAAAGAGCAACCCTATGTTGCTCTTTTTTTTACAAAAATTTTAAAAAAATGAAAGGCTATATAATACTCTTAGGGTTGCTATTGCTCATAGGTTGTGAGTCAAAACCCAAGTATGAAAAAATAACGAATGTAGAAGATTACGATGTTTTTTTAAATTCAAAAAATACACCTACACTAGATGAAACCTTATTGCAACAGCGATACTGGTCCAACCGATTGGACAAGGACACCACTGGGATTGGTGATATAGGTCAGTTAGCCAATGTGTATGAGCAATTATTTGCCGAAACGGGAAACATGCAACACTTATTGGCTGCCGAAACATTATATAAAAAAGCCATTGCTCTTTCGGCAGATAATTTTCGTGATGGTTTTGAAAGAGGCTTGGCAAAAAATTACATTTCCCAACACCGATTTAAAGAAGCCAACGACTTACTGCAAAAAAGTTTTGAAGGTCCTTCCCAAAAGCGGCCTACGCAGTTAATGCTTTTTGATAGTGCTATGGAATTGGGAGATTATGACAGAGCCTATGAATATCTTTCAGCCTTAAAGGACATGAGCGATTATAATTATCTCATTCGTTTGTCGAAGTGGAGCGATCATAGTGGAGATTTGGATAGTGCTATCAAGTATATGGAAATGGCCAAAGAAAAAGCCGAATCTCACGAAAGCAAACCCCTAAAGATTTGGAGCTATAGTAATTTAGCCGACTTTTACGGACACGCTGCGAGAATTAAAGAGTCCTATGCACACTATTTAAAAACGCTAGAATTACAACCCGATAATAGTTATGTAAAACGAAAAATAGCTTGGATTGTGTATGCTGCGGAAGGAAATTCGAAGGAATCACATCGAATTTTAGATTCTGTGATGAAAAATCACCAGTTGCCAGATTATCATTTACTGAAAGCAGAACTATATGCCTTTGAAGGAAATACTGCAGCCTCCAAAAATGCGGAAGAACAGTTTGTGAATGCTGTAGAAGCGGGGCAATACGGCGGCATGTATAATACCTACTTAATTGAATTATATGCGGAAGCCGCTCCAAAAAAGGCATTAGAAATTGCTGAAAAGGAAGTAGCCAATAGAAATACTCCATTAATACATTCGTATTTGGCGTTGGCACAACTACAAAATGGACAAGATGCGGAAGCTTTAAAAACGATCGAGAATGGGGTGGAAGGAAAAACGTTTGAGCCTGTGGCATTATATCATAGTGCCTTAGTTTATAAAGCCAATGGAAATTCCAAAAAGGTAAAAGAATTAAAAGCCGAATTGGAAGAAGCCTCTTTTGAGTTAGGACCTGTGATGACTGGTAAAGTGAAGGAATTATAATACCTATAGCATAAGAAGTAAAAAGGGCATCCAAGTGGATGCCCTTTCTTTTTGTGTAATCTCTAATTAAAATTATGGTGAAACCATTCCCAAAGTATAGAGTTGGTTAAGCGTTGGACTTTCACTACCACCTTCTGGCTCGAGTGTAATTCCGAAGGCCTCTGGATCTGGAATATTTTCTAGTTTAAAGACTTTGGTATCGGTGCTTTCATAATTGTCCAACAACCCTACACTACGTGGGGTTAAGGGATCCATAATAAGTGACCACACTTGGTATACTTTTCCAGAGGGAGGTGTGGGTAATCCGCGTGCGTCGATATAGGCTATTTTATCTTTATCGTTATAATACACTTTGGCATACGATTCTGGCGATACCGCTACGTTTCCAGGGAGATTAATTTCCCGATAATCTTTGGAGCGAATGATGTCTAGTAACTCTTGTGAGGAAGCCAGAGCTTCTTCGGTCGTAGAAACTTTCCCTTTTAATACGGCATTTTGCGTTGAGGTTACTCGCACTTGATTTTCTAGGGTGTTGTTTTCTTTCAGCATCCAGAAAATTCCTAATAAGAATACAATGGCAGCAGCCCATCCCGTCATCATAGACCAATTGGTGGACTTTTTTGGAACATTTAACTTTCTAACTCCCTGTATAGAATTAAGCACGCCTTCCCAAACCGAGTTTGGTATGGTAAAGCTATCATCATAGGAGAGGTTCATGAGTGCCGCTTCAATCTTTTCAACTTCACGTTTTACTTCAGGATATTCCTCCAAAATATCTTCCACCTCCATAGCTTCACGTTGCGATAAAGCACCCGTAACGTAAAGTTCTAAGGTTCCAGATTCTATGATGTCTTCTATCTTTTTCATACCTCTTGTAATGTCAATTTCCGCAAGTCTTTGATGCAGTTTCTAGCACGTGTTTTAATGGTCCCTAGAGGAGTTTCCAGTGCTTCGGCGGTTTCTGTTTGGGTGTATCCTTTAAAATAAAGTAAATCGAGAAGTTTGATGCAAAGAGGTTTTAATTTATCTACAAATTTTTGAATTCCGATGGCGTCTGTTTTTTCATTTAAATCGTTGTGCCCCCCTATCACATATACGAAGTTATCTGTAGAAAGGTTTTTATTGGAGTTCTTAAAAGATTTCGATCGGGTTTTGTCTATGGCAGTATTTCTCGCAATGTTAAGTAACCAAGTATAAAACCGTCCCTTTTCCACAGAATATGAGTTGGCATTCTTCCAAACCTTTACAAACACATCTTGTAAGACTTCTTCGGTTACTTCATCATCACGAAGAATCACATGAATCACCGAATAAATAGCACGGGAGTACATTTCATATAATTGTGAAAATGCTTTTTCGCTTCCTTGTTGCATTTCAAAGATGAGTTCATCGGGTTGGTTCATGTAGCAAGTTATTTCTTACTAAAATAACCAAAATTATTAGATTTAAAGGGAATAGTAGATAAAGCTTTAAACGAACCTATTGGATGTTAAAAAACAATTCATTAACGTAATTTTCTTGTGCGCTATTTACTTTTTTAATAGATTTACAACATCCTCACCTTAAACTAACTAAATCTTAAAATTATTATGAGAAAAACTATTATGCTAATGTTTGCATTTACCTTGATTTTGGTAACCTCGGTAAATTCGCAAAACGTTAAACAAAGCATTGACCAAGAACTTGACCAACTACTAGAAAATAACAAGATTACTCAACAAGATTTTAATTGGGTAATTACGAGTCAACACACGAGTCGAACCAGCGGTGTTTTACATGTGTATTACACACAAACACTCAACGGAATTGAAATTAACGGAACCCAGTCTAGTATTCATATTTTTCCTAACGGACAGGTGTTAAAATCGAATAATCATTTTGTAAAAGATGTTGCACAGAAAGCTACAGGAAGAACCACGGTTTCTATTAATGCGGTGCAAGCCGTTCAGGCAGCAGCCAATTACTTTGGGTATTCTATTTCAGAAGGATTAAATATTCTTCAGCAAAAAAGCACTGTAAATAAGGAAACATTACTAAGCCGAGGAGGGATTTCCTTAAGTGATATTCCTGCCAAATTAGTTTACCAGATTACGCAAGACAATAAACTAGCATTAGCGTGGGATCTTTCTATTGAAGAAAAAGCACAGCAAAACTGGTGGAGTGTTCGTGTAGATGCAAATTCTGGAACCGTTTTAGATCAAGTAAACTGGATGTCTAGTTGTAATTTTGAGCACGATCACAGTATTCATGAAACATTAGATTACAACAAAAATCTTTATGATATACCAAATTATTGTGAGCTAATTGAAGAAAGAAACAATGAAAGTATTGCGGTTATTCCAAATAGTTATGAAGTTTTTGCACCACCAATTGAAAGTCCTTACTATGGGGCAAGAACTATTGAAACCTTACCAGCAAACCCTACGGCCTCTCCATTTGGGTGGCACGATACCGATGGTATAGCTGGTGCTGAGTATACCGTAACCAGAGGGAATAATACAAACTCTTACGAAGATGGTGATAATCCTGGATTTCAACCAGATGGTGGAGCCACTCTAGATTTTACGGGATATCCATTTGATCAAAATTATACGGCTGGCACACAGTATGAATCGGCCGCAATTACCAATCTTTTTTATTGGAATAACATTATTCATGATGTGATGTACATCTATGGATTTGATGAAGCCTCAGGAAACTTTCAGGAGAATAACTACGGAAATGGTGGTGCAGGAAGTGATTCTGTAAACTCTGAAGCTCAAGATGGCTCAGGGACATGTAATGCAAACTTTGGAACACCACCAGATGGTAGTAATCCTACCATGCAGATGTACGTTTGCGGCAATAAGGATGGTGATTTTGATAATTTAGTAATCTTTCATGAATATGGACATGGAATTTCCAATAGACTCACTGGAGGTCCCAATAATTCGGGTTGTTTAGGTAACCAAGAACAAATGGGTGAAGGTTGGAGTGATTGGTATGGAGCGGTAATGACCATTGAACCTGGTGATACGGGAACAGACCCAAGAGGAGTGGGTACCTATTTATTTGGACAAGGTCCAGGGGGTGCAGGAATTAGACCTTTCCCGTATAGTACCGATGTAGCTGTAAATCCACAAACATACGATGATATTAAAACCGCTGCAGTGCCGCATGGTGTGGGTTCTGTGTGGGCAACAACCATTTGGGAAATGACCTGGGCACTTATCGATGAACATGGCTGGGATGCAGATATTTTTAACTTTACAGGAGACCCTAATTTAGATGCCGGAAATGTTATGGCAATGGCATTAGTTACTGAAGGAATGAAACTTCAACCTTGCAGCCCAGGATTTGTGGATGGTAGAGATGCGATTTTTGCGGCAGATGTTGCCTTATATGGAGGAATAAATGAATGTATTTTATGGGATGCTTTTGCAAAAAGAGGATTAGGAGTAAGTGCAGATCAAGGCTCTTCTGGAAGTAGAAGTGATGGTACTGAAGCTTTCGATACCCCGAGTCAATTGGCGTCATTTACGGCTCCAGAAGATGTTTGTGAAGGTGCCGATGAGCTAACAGGCTTAGGAGGAGGAACGCCTTTAGGAGGTGTGTATAGCGGTCCAGGTGTTACAGATGATGGGAATGGAATTTCTTTTTCTTTCGATCCGGTGGTAGCGGGTGTAGGTGTTCATACTATCACTTATGAAGTTCCTGCTGGAAACTGCTCTGTAGCTTCTTCTGATACTGATGATATTGAAGTTTTAGCATTGCCACCAGGTCCAACAACGAGCGGCGGAAGTGATTTTTGTTTGGGGGATGATGTAACGGTTTCGGCCATTCCTTTAGATCCTAATAATGTGATTCGTTGGTATGATGCTGCAACAGGTGGTACATTACTATTCCAAGGAAATGACTATACTTTTACACCTATTGGAAATACAAGCGTCTTTGCACAAGAAACACCCGATGTTCCATTATCGCAATTAGTTATTTCTGAAGTTACCTTACAAACACCCGATCAATTAGAAATTCAGAATGTAGGTCTTGCAGCTGATTATACGGGATATGTAGTAGCTGTAAGTGATGATTATAATAATATTAATATTGCAAATCCAATTGTTCAACCTATAGGGAATATGGGTGCCGATTCAGTTATGAATTGGAATGATAGTGGTGGTTCTGGATATTGGGGTAATAACGTCTTCTGGAACGATAACAATCCGGGATGGATTATTATTATAGACGATCAAGGTAATGTGGTTGATTCATTATTTTGGCAACATTCAGCCGCTGCAATTGCAGGTCTAAATGTTACTATTAATGGATTTAATATTACCGCTGCCGATTTGGATTGGACTGGAGATGGAGCGAGCTTTACACAAGGCTGTACAGGATCCTATAGAAGAGATGGGGACGATAATAATGCTTCGAATTGGGCAAATGTTTGTTTGTCTTCAGATTATGGAGTTGCTAATGACGATATTAATTTAGGAGTTGATGGATGTCTAGGTGCTAGAACCGAAGAGGAGGTAACTATTGATGCCATTGCTCCAGATATTACATGTCCAGCAGACGAAACGGTGCAGGTAAATGAAGGGGAGCTATATACCCTACCGGATTATGCTCCTTCTACTACGGTAGTAGATAATTGTACTACAGATCCAATTCTTACCCAATCTCCTGTTGCAGGAACTGATGTTGCTGTTGGAGTTCATACCATTACGATGACCGCCGAAGATGAATATGGAAATACATCTAGCTGTACGTTTGATGTAACGGTTGAAGAGATCCTAGGAACTGAAACAAATTCCTTTGAAAATCAGATAGCCTTAATTCCAAACCCATCTTTTGGAAATGTTCAATTAGTGAATAATAGTAACGAGCAACTAAAGAAGGTAGTCATAAGTGATGTGAATGGTAGAATTATAAATACTATTAATTTACAAGGAATGAACGATACAATTTCATTCTCTTTAGAAAGTTATGCAACAGGATTGTATTTTATTTCCATTGAAGGAGAAACATCTTCAGTAGTAAAACGTATAATCAAGAAATAAATAAACAATAAATTAATTAAAAGAGCCTTGTAATTTACAAGGCTCTTTTTTTTGGTAGGGTAAATAAGGGCTTAATGGTTTTATTAATGAAAGACTTGAAAACTATAAACAAATAAGTTTTGGCAAACTTTTTGCTTTTGAATTAGTATCCAATGTAAATGAAACATAAAGTAAGAGCCCTTCGCCTCCTCTAAAAAGAAACATTTGCTATGAAAAAACCGCTTTACACCAAGGCGGTTTTTTCATTTAGAGATTCAGTTGGTTTTCTGTTTTTGACTGTAAATCTCAGTTACCAATAGGACTGTTAAAAGCATCCCGAGATTGTAAATGGTATCTTCAATAGGTATGGTCCCTAAACGTAATCCAAGATTTTCAGAATTATTATACCAAACTACTGGCTCTTCAATAAAGCTTCCTGTTAAAATTCCGTTGACAATAAAAAATGGAATAAGAATAATTAGATACGTTGCGAAAAAAGAAGGTAATACTGTTTTTTTGAAATTGTAGGTAATACCTAAAAGCACCAAGGCATATATAAAGCATACTAATGTATACCATTTGTTATAATGATACCAAAGCACCACAATAAGCGTAGAAATTAATACTAGATAACTTATTTGGGTTATTTTTTCTGAAATAGAAAATTTTGGAAATAATGTGAGCAACGCATAATGTGTAAAAATACAAGCGTACGGAATGCAAATAAAAAATAACCACTCTTCCAAGGGTAAATTGAAAATATAAATCCCTGTGGTGTAAGCTTCATTAAATCCCCAAAAACCATTTCGTGTGAAGGCAATATCCCACGGAATAAAAACGGCCATCATGACCAACACACCCAAAAAAAAGGAACGCCATTTTTTGTAAAACTGGAGTTTTGGATGAAAACTAAAAAGAAACGGAATTATAAAAGAACCTATATTGAGCCAAAGGTATAGGTATTTCATACGTTATTTTTTAAAATATTTTAAAGGAGGAAATAACATACCAAAACATTCACCTTCCTCTTTACCAAGGTGTTTGTGGTGCATTTTGTGAGCCCGTCGTATTCCTCGTGCATACCAATTATTGGCATTTCTAAACATTTTAAACCGTTGGTGAATAAAAATGTCATGCACTAAAAAATAGGTGACTCCGTAAGAGAAAATTCCTAATCCAATAGGTAGCCCAGCCCAAAACCCATAGTATTGCCAACGGACAAAACAAAAGATACTCACCGCAGCATAAAAAAGGAAAAAGGCATCGTTCCGTTCCCACCAGCTTTTGTGATCTTTTTTATGGTGATCTCTATGTAAGTTCCATAAAAAACCATGCATCACATATTTATGGGTAAACCAAGCCATAAACTCCATACCGCAAAAAGTTCCAAGAAAGATTAATATCCAGTATACTATGGTCATAATTACTTCACCAAATTTAAATGATATTTTACATAGCTACGTGTCAATAGCCCAAACTTTTCATAATTAGGGACACGAATTCTCGCGTTTTTAATTTCGATTGCAGGGGTTTTATGAAGTTTTTTCAATAGTCTTTTATAATATCTATATGCCATAAACACACCAAACTTAGCTTCGGTGGGTAGATTTAAAATGCCTTCATAACCTCGCTTAAAATCGCTTTCAATTTCATTTATAATTTGCTTTTTTGAAATTTCATCGAGTTCGTTGAGGTTGGTATTTGGGAAATATGTTCTATTTAAACCTTCGAAATCTGCCTTTAAATCTCTTAGAAAATTTACTTTCTGAAAGGCAGACCCTAAACTCATGGCTGCTTCTTTTAGTTCTTCAAATTTTTGAACATCGCCTTTTACAAACACCTTTAAACACATGAGGCCTACAACATCTGCAGAGCCATAAATATATTGTTTAAATTCTTCATCTGTTTTGTAGGTGTTTTTTGAAAGATCCAAACGCATGCTCAGCATAAAGGAATCTATTAAATCTCGTTCAATGTTATATTTACGAACGGTATGTTGAAAAGAGTTGAGAATAGGGTTGAGACTTATTTTATCTTTAAGGGCATTATCGAGATCCACTTCAAATCTATCAAACAACGTTTTTTTATCATACTCGTGAAACGAATCTACAATTTCATCTGCAAACCTAACAAAGCCATAGATATTATATATATCCTGCCTTATTGATGGAGCCAGCATTTTGGTAGCTAAAGAAAAGGAAGTGCTGTAGGTATTGGTTACCTTTTTGCTACAAGTTTCAGAGACAGTGTCGAATAATGCTTTCATTTGGTTGCAATTTCTTTTTGAATAAGATTTGAAACTATTTTTCCTGAAATTAGCGATGGTGGTACTCCGGGTCCTGGCACCGTTAGTTGTCCAGTAAAATATAATCCTTTTACTTTTTTGCTTATTAATTTTGGCCTTAAAAAGGCGGTCTGTAATAAGGTGTTGGCTAATCCGTAGGCATTTCCTTTGTAAGAATTATAGTCTTTAATAAAATCGTTAATACAAAAAGCTTCTTTAAATATAACGTAATTTCTCACATCTTGGTTTGTAACTTTTTCGAATCGTTTAAGGATTAACTCAAAATATTCCTCTCTAACTTCATCGATATCTGTAAGCCCAGGTGCAAGCGGAATTAAAAAGATGCCAGCTTCCTTACCTTTTGGCGCTGCATTCTTATCTGTTATGGAAGGGAAGCTTGCATAAAACAGTGGTTCTTCTGGCCATTGAGGAGTGTCATAAATGGCTTTTGCGTGTGCATCGAAAGGAACATCAAAAAAAAGGGTGTGATGGGACACGTTTTTTATTTTTTTGCTAAACCCTACATAAAAAAGTAAGGAAGAGGGTGCAAATACTTTTTTCTCCCAATATTTTTCGGAGTATTGTCTGTATTTACTATCTAAAAGCGTCTCGGTATGGTGGTAATCAGCGCCACTTAAGGTGATATCGGCTTTTATTTCTTGTGAATTGATGGTTAATGAGGTTGCCCTTCCCTTTACAACGTTTATCTTTTCAACATTCATATTTGCTTTAAACTGAACGCCTAACGACTTGGCAAGCGCTACCATTCCTTCAATGACGCTGTACATTCCATTTTTGGGATGAAAGGTCCCCAAACCAAAATCGGCATAATTCATAAAACTATAGAAAGCAGGAGTATTTGAAGGTTTGGCCCCAAGGAATAAAACGGGGAATTCTAAAATGGAAATGAGCTTTGGATTGGTGAACTCCTTTCGAACCTCTCTACTAATGGTGCTAAAAAATTGCCCGATTTTTTTCATCGTCACAGGTGTCACCAATTCAAAAGGTGAAAGTCCTGGTCGATAGACTAAATCTTTAATAGCAATGTTGTAATTATCTTGCGCTTCATTAATAAATTTTTGAAGCTTTACGGAGCTTCCGGGTTCTTCCTTTTCAAATGCTTCTTTAATTTTTTCAAGGGTATCGCCTATAGTTATAGAGTCATTCTCACCAAAATATACTTGGTAGGCAGGATTCAATTTTATAAGTTGGTAATATTGTGAAGGATTTTTTCCAAAATCCTGAAAGAACTTTTCAAAAACATCTGGCATCCAATACCAAGTAGGACCCATATCGAAAGTAAACCCTTCTTTTTTTAATTGCCTAGCTCTTCCCCCGTAGGTACTGTTTTTTTCGTACACAGTTACGTGATTCCCTTCTTTAGCTAAATAAGAAGCTGCAGCAAGTGATGAAAACCCGGAACCAACGATCGCGATTGTCTTATTCATAATTTGTTTAACAATAATACAAAATATTTAAACAAAAAAATGAACTTGTCGAAAAATTTAAGATTATTTTAGTGAGACAATCTTTTCTTCAAGAATTTTTAAGTTGTTTATTACAGTTACATTTTTAGGCAATTTCTTATGATCAACATCTTTTACTTTAAGCCCCAACAGCCATAACTGCATATTATTTTTGGAACAAATTTCCTTATCAAACCGGTCCATATATTCATAAACCGATTCACGGTCTGGCTTTACCGTGAAATAGGATAAGAACGTAAGCGAATTATAGTGTTTTAAAAGGTGTTTCAAACTTTCTAGTGGAATATTATTGCCTAGGTAAATAGTTGTAATTCCTTCTGAAAGCAATTTGTAATTGGCAAAAAGAAGTCCAATTTCATGAATTTCCTCATTGGGTAGATATAACACAAATTGTGGCGCTTTTTTCTCTTTTAGATTTTCTAGAAGGTTATGGTTTTCAACCATAATTTTTTGCCTAATTATTTCAGAAATAAATCGTTCGTGGGCTGGGTCGATACTCCCAGTTGACCATAAATTTCCTATATCGGTAAGTAAGGGAATAAAAATATCGAAGAAAATACTATTAAACGATTTTGTTTCGGAAAGTTTATTGTAAACCTTCGCAAAAGAATGATAGTCAAAATCAAACATAGCTGTTTTAAAGGCTTGTAATGCATATCCCTCCTTGTTCTTCGCTTCTTTTTCCTGGATTATCTGAGCTATTTCTCTTTCGTCTAGATTTGCAATCTTGGAAATTTTGTATCCTTCATGATACAAAAAAGAAACATTTAGTAAACGCTTTAGGTTCTCTAAATCGTAAAATCGAATATTGGTTTGAGTGCGATCTGGCTCTAGAAGATTATATCTTTTTTCCCAAATTCTAATGGTGTGCGCCTTTACTCCGCTTAGATTTTCAAGGTCTTTTATGCTGAATTGCGTCTTAACGAACATAAAAACATTTTAGGCGAAGGTACTAAAATTTGTTTCTGAAAATGAAATATTGTTTACTATTACAATTGAATTATTAAACAAACAAGTGATGTACTTCGCATAAAAAAACGCCGAAGTGTCAGCGTTTTTTGTACCGAGAATGGGAATCGAACCCACACGTCCTTAGGACACATGGCCCTCAACCATGCCTGTCTACCAGTTCCAGCACCTCGGTAGGTATTACAGTAAACTAAAAAGTCGAACCCTAAGTTCCGACTTTTTCTTTGTGACCTGGCTGGGGCTCGAACCCAGGACCACCTCCTTAAAAGGGAGGTGCTCTACCAACTGAGCTACCAGGTCATTAAAAATTTAGCGGGCTTGTCACCCGCTTCCAAACAAAAAATTTCTCTGTTTGCGGGTGCAAATATAATATCATTATGTTTATTAAGCAAAGTAAAATTAATAGAAATTTATTAATCTTTTAAATTAATCATTTTCTTTAGAGATATTGCGATATTTGTTATTGTAAAATGCCCTATAAATATTTAATAAACACTAGGAAGATGTCAAGGTTGGGCATTTAGTCTTCATATTTTGCAACTAGTATATAATGATGAAATTGGTTTTAATTGGCTATATGGGATCCGGAAAATCATTACTTGGGAAACATCTCTCTAAAGTGATGAATATTCCTTTTCAAGATTTGGATGCTTATATTGAAACTTCTGAAAACGCTTCCATTAGTCAACTTTTTGAAACCAAAGGCGAAATTTATTTTCGGAAAAAGGAAGCTTTATTGCTTCAGAAAATACTTTCAGAAAATTTTAAATTAATACTTGCTACAGGAGGAGGTACACCTTGCTATGGTGCGGTTATGGAGGATTTATTGCGCAGTAATAATGTTTTAACTGTTTATCTAAAATGCTCTGTAGATACACTAGTTGAACGTCTGTGGAAAGAGAAAGAAAGTAGGCCTCTTATTTCTCATATAAATTCTAAGGAGGTATTAAACGATTTTATAAGAAAGCATCTTTTTGAAAGAAATTATTACTACAATCAAGCAAATATTATTGTAGGCTGTGATGGACTTTCAGAAAAAGAAATTGTAGAGAAAATACTATTTAAATTATTTTAAAGAAATACTGTAGTTGTTTTTTGCAAAATCGACAACTACATTTTCATTTATGGATGTAGAAAGTGAAATCCCTTTGAAATCTGCCTTTACAGGATATTTTTTGTGATTTCTATCTGCTAGAACTGCCGTTTTAAATTGTTTTAAGGGTATGTCCAAAAAATGTTTTACACCATAAATTAAAGTTGTTCCTGAGTTAAGCACATCGTCCACCAATACCACCGACTTATTTTCAATCTCAGATAATTTTAATGAAGTTTTTACCGTGTTAATAGGATTCTTTTTATCCATAGTGACCTCACATAAAATCACTTTAAAAGGTGCTATTTTTTCGACTTGGGATTTTAGCTTTTTGGCTAGAATAAAACCATTCTCGTGTATCCCAGCAATTACAACCTCGGTTTCATTAACATTAGTTTCATAAACCTGATAGGCCATTCTTCTAATTTTATGGACAATCTCGCGATGATTTAAAATAACTGTGGTTGTTTGCATACGGCAAAGATAACAAATTAGTCTTCGGTTGTGTCTGTAAAATCCTCTAGGTCTCTTCGATCTTTTTTGGTAGGTCTTCCCACTCCTTTTTTGCGATAATACTCTTTTGAGTATTTTAATAGTTCTTGATTTTTAAACGCTTCCGGGGAGGTTGTATCAACCCTATATAGGTTTACTAACTTAGCACCTACACGGTTTTCGGGAATATCTATTACCTCAAGCGTATAATGAATTTGATCTTTTCTCACTGTAATAGAATCGCCTGGATATACCTCTCTGGAGGGTTTAACAGGCTCATTGTTTACTTTAACAGCTCCTTTTTTACACACTTGTGTAGCGATATTTCGGGTTTTGAAATATCGTGTACACCATAAATATTTATCTATTCGCATATAAAAGCGTTTAAATCTACGTTAAAGCCATTACAAAAATAGTTGAAAATTGTATCTTGCGCCATCAAAAAATTGAAGATGAAGAAATCTGTTTTTTTACTTTCCATAATAGCGGTACTAATGTTTACTGTTTTTTCTTGTAACAAGAAGGACGACGGTGTCACTTTTGTTCCTGCTAGAGATAGAGGAGAAGAGGCCCCTGTATCTGTTGCTATTATAGAAGAGTACTTGCAAACGCACTTTTATAATTACGAAGAATTTGCCAATCCTCCTGCCAATTTTGACTACAAAATTAAGTTCGATACTATTGCTGGAGATAATGCAAATAAGATTCCTTTAATAGATCAAGTTTCTTCAAAGACGGTTCCAGATAGAGTAGATGAAGGGGTTAATTATACATTGTATTATTTAAATGCTCTTGAAGGTGGTGGGCAAAAGCCTACATTTGCAGATGTTGTTACGCTAAGGTATGAAGGTAGGTTTTTGAATACTGAATTCACATTGTCACCATACACCAGTTTATTCGATAGTGCGGCAAGTCCTGTGAGTTTTGACTTAACAGCCGTTGTTAATGGGTTTCAAGATGGGATGATTGAGTTTAAAACATCACCAACTGGCCCTATTACTAATCCAGATGGTACGGTAAGTTTTGAAAATTATGGCGTAGGTGCTGTCTTTATTCCTTCAGGATTAGGATATTATGTGAGTCCGCCAAACGGTTCTCCAATACCCTTTTATTCTCAATTAATCTTTACTTTTCAATTGTATACCACCAGAGTTGGTGATCAAGATGGTGATGGTATTCCAACATTTTATGAAGATTTAAACGGAAATAAAATTGAGGAAGATGATGATACAGATAACGATGGACTTCCCAATTATTTTGATACGGATGATGACAATGACGGACGACCTACCATTCAAGAAATAACTGTTCGCGAATATATTTTAGCTGAAGGAGATCCTTATCCTGAACTAGGCGCAGATGAGTTTGAAATAAATAGTGTCTACAATGAAAGCACTATGGAAACCACCATTACCACTTTAGAATATAAAGACGCTAATGGTGATGGTTTGCCAGATTACTTAGATAGCACTCTTTAAATTAAAAAGTCCCGCATTTTGCGGGACTTTTTGATTAGGGTACAAAAAAAGATATTACTTCCTTGTCATCACCTTCAATGCTGCTTTGGTAATAGCTGTAGCATTTAATCCATATTTTTCCATAAGTTGTTCTGGAGTACCAGACTCCCCAAAAGTATCTTGAGTAGCAACTATTTCTTGTGGTGTCGGGTTATTTTGTGCAAGGACTCTTGCAACACTTTCCCCAAGGCCTCCTAAATAATTATGTTCTTCTGCAGTAACAACACATCCTGTTTTTTTAACGCTTTTTAAAATAGCCTGAGCATCTAAAGGTTTAATGGTATGAATGTTAATGACATCGGCAGAAATTCCTTGTTCATTTAATGTTTCAGCGGCTTGCAATGCTTCCCAAACCAAATGTCCTGTGGCAATAATAGTAACGTCATTTCCATCTTGTAACTGTACTGCTTTTCCAATTTCGAAGGATTGGTTTTCTGGTGTAAAATTGGCAACTTTAGGTCTTCCAAATCGTAAATACACAGGTCCGTGGTGATCTGCAATGGCTATGGTAGCGGCTTTGGTCTGGTTGTAATCACAGGTGTTAATTACGGTCATTCCTGGCAGCATTTTCATTAAGCCAATATCTTCTAAAATTTGATGGGTGGCTCCATCTTCCCCTAATGTCAAGCCAGCGTGTGAAGCACATATTTTCACATTTTTATGACTATACGCAATACTCTGACGAATTTGATCGTACACTCTTCCTGTAGAGAAATTAGCAAATGTTCCTGTAAATGGAATTTTTCCTCCAATAGTTAATCCAGCAGCAATTCCCATCATATTTGCTTCGGCAATCCCTACTTGAAAGAATCGCTCTGGATGGTTTGCTTTAAAATCGTCCATTTTTAAAGAGCCTGTTAAATCGGCGCAAAGAGCAACAACATTTGGGTGGGTTTTTCCGAGTTCGGTAAGCCCAGCACCAAAGCCAGAACGTGTATCTTTTTTACCTGAATCTATATATTTTTTCATCGTGTTTTTTTCCGAATTAATAATCCCCAAGAGTCACTGGGTTTTGAGAAAGTGCAATTTCTAACTGCTCGTCGTTAGGTGCTTTTCCGTGCCAATCGTGGGTGTGCATCATAAAATCAACACCATTGCCCATCACCGTGTGCAACAATACACAAACGGGTTTTCCTTTGCCTGTTTTAGATTTTGCCGTTTTCATCCCGTTCATAATAGCTTCCATATTATTACCTTGTTCAATCTCCATTACATCCCAACCAAAAGCTTCAAACTTACCTTTTAAATTTCCTAACGGAAGGACATTATCTGTAGAACCGTCAATCTGCTGGCCATTATAATCTACCGTTACAATAAGGTTGTCTACTTTGTTTCCGGCGGCATACATTATCGCTTCCCAATTCTGTCCCTCTTGTAATTCTCCATCTCCACAAAGTGTATAAACGTGATGCGAATCGTTATTTAACTTTTTTGAATGTGCTGCGCCTATTGCTACAGAAATTCCTTGTCCTAAAGATCCAGAAGCAATCCGAATCCCTGGAAGGCCTTCATGCGTAGTTGGGTGTCCTTGTAATCGCGAATTTAGCAACCGAAAGGTATTTAATTCTTCCACTGGGAAGTAGCCAGAACGTGCTAAGACACTATAGAACACAGGAGAAATATGTCCGTTGGAAAGAAAGAAAATATCTTCTCCTTTTCCATCCATATTGAATCCTTCTTTTCGCTCCATTAATTCTTGGAATAGGGCTACAAAAAATTCGGTGCATCCCAATGAACCGCCTGGATGGCCCGAATTCACTTTGTGCACCTGTCTTAAAATATCTCTTCGTACTTGAATTACCAAGTCGTTGAGATGTTGCATATCTGGCATAGAGTTTTTGTTTTTTCTGCTTCAAAAATACCACTTTCAAAAAGTGGGACAAAGTGAAAAATTGAGCAGTTATTAACGATTTGAAGGTTTTAGTTAACAGTTGTGAAATTTCTGAATTAGGAAAGTTCAAATCAGAATTTATAAAAGGGTATCTTTGCCAACTCAATTTACAGTATTTCATGCAATTTAAGTTAGAAGGAAAGGACGAGCAATCTAAGGCAAGAGCGGGAACCATTACATTGGATCACGGGGTTGTGGAAACACCCATTTTTATGCCTGTAGGTACAGTGGGTACCGTAAAAGGGGTGCATCAAAAAGAATTGGCCGAAGAGATTAATCCAGATATTATTTTAGGAAATACGTATCACTTATACTTACGTCCACAGACTCAAATTCTAGAAAAAGCGGGAGGTCTGCACAAGTTTATGAATTGGGATCGAAATATTTTAACCGATAGTGGGGGTTACCAAGTATATTCTCTTTCAGCCAATAGAAAAATAAAGGAAGAAGGTGTTAAGTTTAAATCGCATATTGACGGAAGTACCCATTTTTTTACACCGGAAAATGTGATGGAAATTCAGCGAACCATTGGTGCAGATATTATCATGGCTTTCGATGAATGTACTCCTTATCCTTGTGAATATAATTACGCAAAACGGTCGATGCATATGACGCATCGTTGGTTAGACAGATGTATTTCTCACCTTGAAAAGCTTCCGTTAAAGTATGGGTATAATCAGACTTTCTTTCCCATTGTACAAGGGAGTACCTTTAAAGATCTTCGGAAACAATCTGCAGAATATATCGCTTCGGTAGGAGCAGATGGGAATGCCATAGGCGGACTTTCGGTAGGTGAACCTGCTGAAGAAATGTACGAAATGACAGAAGTGGTAACCGCTATTTTACCAGAAGACAAACCCCGCTATTTAATGGGAGTAGGAACACCTATTAATATTCTTGAAAATATTGCGTTAGGTATAGATATGTTCGACTGTGTCATGCCTACACGAAATGGAAGAAACGGAATGTTGTTTACTGCCAACGGGACCATCAATATCAAAAATAAAAAGTGGGAAGACGATTTTTCAGAAATTGATGAAATGGGGATTACTTGGGTAGATACGGCGTATAGTAAAGCCTATTTAAGACATTTATTTACGGTGAATGAAATGCTTGGGAGACAAATTGCTACAATACATAATTTAGGGTTTTACCTTTGGTTGGTTCGTGAAGCGAGAAAGCATATATTAGCAGGAGATTTTGCCTCTTGGAAAAACACCATGGTCCGTAATATGGATAAAAGACTGTAATGTTTAGTATACTCGACCGATATATTTTAAGAAAGTACTTAGGGACATTTATTCTCCTTTTGTTGCTTTTTATTCCTATTGGAATTACCATCAATCTAGCCGAGAAAATCGATAAAATTCTAGCCAACGAAGTGCCTTTTATTCAGGTAGCGATTTACTATTTAGACTTTACGGTGTATTTCGCTAATTTATTATTTCCATTGTTCCTGTTTTTGTCTATTATTTGGTTTACTTCAAAATTGGCAAATAACACAGAGGTCATTGCTTTTTTGAGTAGTGGAGTTTCCTACTATCGTTTTCTAAGACCGTATTTAATTGGTGCTACTATTGTTTGTATTGGCGCTTTTTTCCTCGGAAATTATTTGGCTCCTACAGCAAGTAAAGGTTTTAATGAGTTTAGTTATCGATACCTTAATAAGAGTCGAGGTAAGGATCGAGAGCAGGCAAATGTGTATAGACAAATTAATGAAAACGAATATATTTATGTAAGCTATTTTAATGTGAAGGAAAAGTCTGGAAACGACTTTTCTCTTGAGCATTTTGAAGGCAATAAAATGAAATACAAATTAGCCGCCAATAGAATTGTTTATAACGAAGAAGATTCTACGTATACCTTGTTTAATTATAGCAAGCGATTTATTGGAGAAAGGGAAGATTCTATCGTTTCAGCTCCAAAAAAAGATACTATTTTTCCTTTTGAAATTGAAGATTTAACGCCCGTAGCTTACATTGCAGAAACGCTTAATTTTACCGAACTTAATAGCTTTATTGCGAGAGAAAAGGCAAAAGGATCTTCCTATATAAATAGGTACGAAGTGGTTCGTTACAAACGATGGAGCTTGCCCGTATCTGCCTATATTTTAACCATAATAGCAGTAGCCGTTTCTTCGGTAAAAAGAAGAGGAGGAATGGGAATTAATTTAGCCATAGGAATAGGCATTGGAATGATTTTCGTATTCTTCGATAAGATCTTTGGTACCATAGCGGAACAAAGTACATTTTCGCCTTTTTTGGCAACTTGGTTTCCTAATTTTGTTTTCGGTATTTTAGCCATATACCTTCTCCGAAATGCGAAACGATAAATTACTTAATTATCTACACCTCCATTTTATAGTTTTTATCTGGGGATTTACAGCAGTTATAGGGGCATTGATTTCACTAGATGCAATTCCTTTGGTTTGGTATCGCATGGGATTGGCTAGCGTTTTTGTCCTTTTATATATTGCCATTGCTAGAAAGAAAATTAGATTTCCAAAGAAAGTATTATTTGGTTTTTTTATTGCTGGATTAATCATTGCGGTGCATTGGCTTACTTTTTTTGGAGCCATTAAAGTATCAAATGTTTCAGTTACGTTGGCGATTATGTCAACAGGGGCTTTTTTTACATCATTATTAGAACCCCTTTTTTACAAAAGAAGAATAATTTTTTATGAAGTGATTTTCGGCTTAATTGCAGTAATAGGACTCTTCATTATTTTTCAGGCAAGTATGGAATACTTCTGGGGTATTATCCTCGCATTAATTTCTGCCTTTTTAAGTGCTTTATTCTCGGTTATTAATGGGAGGTATGCAAAGCGTTACGAAGCTTCTGTGATATCGATGTACGAACTAATTTTTGGGATGCTTTGTATTTCTGTGTACCTACTATTTACGGAAAGTTTTACTGCCGATTTTTTTATTGTTTCTACTTCAGACTGGTGGTATCTTTTCTTATTAGCATCCGTATGTACAGCCTATGCTTTTATAGCTTCGGTACATGTCATGCGATGGTTATCACCATTTACGGTCATGCTTACCATCAATTTGGAACCGGTCTACGGAATTATTTTAGCTTTATGGATTTTAGGTGATTCAGAAAATATGAGCCCACAATTTTATTATGGTGCTCTTATAATTTTGGCTACTGTAATTTTAAACGGAATTTTAAAAATGAAAGCCTACAGAAAAAGTAAAGAAATACCCCTAAGCTAAGTACAAAATTTTATATTTGTAGTTCACAACAATCAAACTTCAGCAAGAGAAATTATGGAATATCTTGATTTTGAATTGCCTATTAAAGAATTGCAGGAACAGTATGACAAAGCTTGTCTTATTGGAGAGGAAAGCGATGTAGATGTATCCAATACCTGTAAACAAATTGAAAAAAAATTAGTCGAAACCAAGAAGGAAATTTATAAAAATTTAACCCCTTGGCAACGTGTACAACTATCAAGACACCCAGACCGTCCCTACACCATGGATTATATTAAAGCCATTTGTGGGGATTCTTTTTTAGAATTACACGGCGATAGAGGATTTAAGGATGACAAAGCCATGGTGGGTGGACTTGGCAAATTAGGTGACCAAAGTTTTATGTTTATTGGTCAGCAAAAGGGTTATAATACCAAAACACGACAATACCGTAACTTTGGGATGGCAAATCCAGAAGGATATCGCAAAGCGCTACGCTTAATGAAATCGGCCGAAAAATTCGGAATCCCTGTAGTTACCTTAATTGATACCCCTGGCGCCTATCCTGGACTTGAAGCCGAAGAACGCGGACAA
Source organism: Flavobacteriaceae bacterium (assembly GCA_002694465.1). Taxonomy (GTDB): domain Bacteria; phylum Bacteroidota; class Bacteroidia; order Flavobacteriales; family Flavobacteriaceae; genus Halomarinibacterium. The sequence continues at coordinate 22,952 of NZMG01000057.1, forward strand.
GGTGAAGCCATTGCTCGTAATATTCTAGAAATGACGAAATTGGAAGTTCCTATTATTGTGGTTATTATAGGTGAAGGAGCTAGTGGTGGTGCATTAGGTATTGGTGTAGGTGATCAAGTGCTTATGATGGAAAATACTTGGTACTCTGTGATCTCCCCAGAAAGCTGCTCTTCTATTTTATGGCGTAGCTGGGAGTTTAAAGAACAAGCCGCGGAAGCCCTAAAACTAACGGCTACCGACATGAAAAAATTAAAATTAATCGACCATATCATTAAGGAACCATTGGGAGGAGCTCATAGTGATAAAAAAGGAGCTTATATCGCCGTTGCAAAAGCAATTGAAAAAGCATATGACGAATTGAAGAACTTATCCCCAACAGATTTGGTTGAAAAACGAATGGATAAATATTCTAAAATGGGTGAGTATAAAAGCTAATTCCAGCAATACCAACACCTTTCAAAAAACCGATAATTCAATATCGGTTTTTTTTGTGGTTATTAACAATATTTTTAACTTGTTAACAGTTCAATTGTTAACCAATGGTGAACAGCTAATTCAAAAAAATGCTCGTTGCACTTAACAATTTTTTTACATTCGCTATATGGAAAAAGTACAACCTCAAACCTCATATTCCAGCCGTTCGGCTCAGGTAATTTCTTTAGAAAAAGGAAAATTACCTCCACAAGCTGTTGATTTAGAGGAAGTTGTATTAGGAGCGATGATGATTGATAAAAAAGGAGTGGATGAAGTAATCGATATTCTACATCCCGAAGTATTCTATAAAGAAGCACACCAAAACATTTTTGAAGCGATTTACAAACTCTTCCAAAGTAGTGAACCTGTTGACTTATTAACGGTTTCGGCACAGCTTAAAAAGGAAAAAAAGCTTGATATCATTGGAGGCGAGTTTTATCTCATTCAATTAACCCAAAAAGTATCGTCTTCGGCACATATCGAATTCCATGCACGAATCATTCTTCAGAAATACATTCAACGAAGTTTAATTAAAATTTCGAATGAAATAATTGAAGAATCATACGATGAAGGTACCGATGTATTTGACTTACTCGACACGGCAGAATCTAAATTATACGAAGTCACTCAAGGTAACCTAAAGCGTTCTTCAGAAACAGCTCAAAGTTTAGTAATTCAAGCTAAAAAGCGTATCGAAGAAATTGCAAACAAAGAGGGACTATCTGGAATTCCTTCAGGATTCACTCAGGTAGATAAATTAACTTCAGGTTGGCAGCCCAGTGATTTAGTGATTATTGCAGCACGTCCAGGGATGGGTAAAACGGCTTTGACCTTGTCGATGGCTAGAAATATGGCAGTGAATTACAATATTCCTGTGGCATTTTTCTCCCTGGAAATGTCGTCTGTACAGTTAATCACACGTTTAATTTCTTCGGAAACAGGACTTTCTTCCGAAAAATTAAGAACCGGAAACCTTGAAAAACACGAGTGGGAACAGTTGAATGTAAAAGTGAAAGGATTGGAAACAGCACCCCTTTTTATCGATGACACACCGTCTCTTTCCATTTTTGATCTTCGTGCAAAAGCGCGACGATTGGCTTCCCAACACGGGATTAAATTGATTATGGTTGATTACCTTCAGTTAATGACTGCGGGTGGAAGCCAAAAAGGAGGTAATCGAGAACAAGAAATATCGACCATTTCCCGAAACTTAAAAGCGCTTGCAAAAGAATTAAACGTTCCTGTTATTGCATTATCGCAGCTTTCGCGAGCTGTTGAAACACGTGGAGGAAGTAAACGTCCTTTGTTAAGCGACCTTCGTGAATCGGGAGCGATTGAGCAAGATGCCGATATTGTTTCGTTTATTTATCGTCCAGAATACTACAAAATTGACGAATGGGATGATGAAGAGCGTACTCCTACAGCTGGCCAAGCTGAGTTTATCGTTGCCAAACACCGTAACGGTGGCTTGGACGAAATTCGATTGAAATTCGTTGGACATTTAGGACGTTTCGAAAATCTTGAAATGTTCGATTTCCCAACCGAAATTCACTCCCGAATGAATGATGCGGCGAATGATGACACGTTTAAGCCTTCCAATTTACCCTCCCCCGATGAAGCTTTTGGTAGTTCTATGAATGACGATGTTACGCCAAGCGATGGAGATGACGGGATTCCTTTTTAAATAATTAGGAATTTCACCCAATTTGGCTCAAAATTTGTCGTTATCTTAGCACTATGAGTCGAATTATTATTACCCTATTTATACTACTTTTTAGTTTTAAAGGTTTTGCATCCTATATTCTTATTCCTATGGATGCCGAAGGCCAAGCCGAGCATTTAAAAGCCTACGGGATTACCTATTGGGTGCTAGAAAAACAGATGAAGGCAAAGTGGTTGCTAAACTATCGCGGCGGTTCCTTTCTGTTGCCCGATACTGAAGCTATTCGGAAAGAGTGCCAAATACGAGGAGTCTCTTTTGAGGTTATGAGCGATTCGCAAACCAATCAGATTTTAGAAGAAATAAGTAGTCCTTCCCAAAATATGGAGGCGGTGGTGTTGGAAAAAGCACCAAAAATTGCGGTGTATTCGCCTAAAGGAAATCAGCCTTGGGATGATGCTGTAACCATGGTACTTACTTATGCCGAAATTCCTTACACTACTATTTATGATGAAGAAGTATTAACAGATCAATTACTATTATACGATTGGCTTCATTTGCACCACGAAGATTTTACAGGGCAATACGGAAAGTTTTATCGAGCGTATCGAACAGCGCCATGGTATATTGAACAAAAGCGAGAAGCAGAAGCATTGGCAGCAAAGTTAGGATATAGTAAAGTTTCCGAAGAGAAAAGAGACGTTGCTTTAAAAATTAGAGATTATGTAATTGGTGGTGGTTTTATGTTTGCCATGTGCAGTGCAACCGATAGTTTTGATATTGCCTTGGCAGCCGAAGGCGTAGATATTTGTGAACCTATGTTTGACGGTGACCCTAGTGAGTCTGGTTATCAAAGTAAAATAGATTATAACCGAACATTTGCTTTTAAAGACTTTACGTTAGAACGTAGTCCCAATGTATACGAATTTTCTTCTATAGATGTCACCAATACACGAAAGGTAAACCGAAATACTGATTATTTTACGTTAATGGATTATTCGGCAAAGTGGGATCCCATTCCTTGTATGTTGGTGCAAAACCATACCGCGTTGGTAAAAGGATTTATGGGGCAAACAACGGCTTTTAACCCGAATGAAGTAAAGTCAACGGTGTTAGTGATGGGTGAGAATAAAAGTAATGGCGAAGCACGCTATATTCATGGGATCCGCGGAAAAGGTTTCTTTACTTTTTATGGAGGTCACGATCCTGAAGATTATCAGCATCGAGTAGGGGATGCTAAAACCGAATTGGCACTCCACCCAAACTCACCGGGCTATCGATTAATATTAAATAACGTATTATTTCCTGCAGCTAAGAAGAAAAAGCAGAAGACATAGAATACAAAAAACCCGCTCATTGAGCGGGTTTTTTTAGCGAAATAAGATTGTTATTAAATAGGCTTCCGCCTTATTTTACTTTGTTTACAATGGCTTCAAAAGCTTCTGGGTGGTTCATCGCTAAATCGGCAAGAACTTTACGGTTCAATTCGATGTTATTCGCTTTTACTGCTCCCATAAATTTTGAATAAGACATTCCGTGTTGACGGGCACCCGCATTTATACGAGTTATCCATAATGCACGAAAGTTTCTTTTCTTGGCACGACGGTCTCTGTAAGAATATTGCATCGCTTTTTCAACAGCGTTTTTAGCAACAGTCCATACATTTTTACGTCTTCCAAAGTAACCTTTGGCTTGCTTTAGAACCTTTTTTCTTCGGGCTCTTTTTGCAACTGAATTTACTGATCTTGGCATAATTTTAATTGTTTTTTGTAGTAGGCGGTTGAAATTTCAACACTTTAATCATACTTGGCCTATCTCCAGGGTTATTAATTTGTTTTAACCGGTTAAGCAATTACTTCATTCGAAGCATTTGTTTAACATTACTCTCGTCACTCTTGTGTACAACAGTGTCATGAGTTAAAGCAAGCTTACGTTTTTTCGACTTCTTGGTTAAGATGTGACTTTTAAACGCATGCTTTCTTTTAATCTTACCAGTACCTGTAAGCTTGAAACGCTTTTTAGCACTAGATTTTGTTTTTTGTTTAGGCATTTTTCCTACGTTTTAATTTATTTCGCTTTATTGTTATCTTCAGTAATTACGACCGAAGTATTATTTCTTTTTAGGTGCAATGAACATCGTCATTCGCTTTCCTTCTAGTTTTGGCATTTGTTCCACTTTGCCAAATTCTTCTAAATCTTGTGCCAAACGAAGTAGTAAAATCTCCCCTTGATCCTTGTAAATGATAGAACGACCCTTAAAAAAAACATATGCTTTAAGCTTGGCTCCTTCTTTTAGAAACTTTTCTCCGTGTTTCCTTTTAAAGTCGTAATCGTGGTCATCGGTATTAGGTCCAAACCTAATTTCTTTTACCACTACTTTGGTAGCTTTTGCTTTAAGTGCTTTTTCTCTTTTCTTTTGTTCGTAAACAAACTTTTTGTAGTCCATCACTTTACATACAGGTGGTTCTGCGTTAGGTGATATTTCTACTAGGTCCGATTCTAATTCTTCGGCAATCTCTAAGGCTCTTTTTATGGGGTAAACGCCCACTTCAACATTATCTCCAACAAGACGTACTTCTTTCGCACGAATTTTTTCGTTGATATTATGTTGGTCTTCCTTAATGACTCTTGCCGGTCCTCGGGATCTTTTTCTTCGTATTGCTATGGCTATATAGGGTTTTAGTTAAACTTTATTTAAATTCTTTTATGTCTTTTTTTACTTCTGCTTGCAGCATGTTAGAAAATTCTGAAATACTCATAGTTCCTAAATCTCCTTCACTGTGTTTTCTTACAGAAACCGTACCATCATTTTCTTCTTGCTCTCCAACTATTAACATATAAGGGATTTTATTCATTTCTGCCTCCCTAATTTTCTTGCCAATAGTTTCGTTGCGGTTGTCAACGAGGGCGCGAATTTCGTCATTTTCAAGCAAATTTAAAACTTTTTGCCCGTATTTTTCATATTTCTCACTTAATGTAAGGATGCTAACCTGTTCTGGCATCAGCCATAACGGGAAGTTTCCTCCAGTATGTTCTAATAAAATAGCGATAAATCGCTCCATACTTCCGAAGGGTGCACGATGAATCATCACGGGTCTGTGAAGTTCATTGTCATTCCCTTTATATGTAAGTTCAAAACGTTCGGGCAAGTTGTAATCCACTTGAATAGTCCCTAGTTGCCAACTTCTTCCTAAGGCATCTTTCACCATAAAGTCCAATTTTGGACCGTAGAATGCCGCTTCACCTTCCTCTATAATATAGTCTAATTTTTTATCTTCAACGGCATTAATGATAGCTTTTTCGGCTTTTTCCCAATTTTCAAGATTTCCAATATACTTTTCAGGCTTTTTTGGATCTCTAATAGAAACTTGAGTGGTAAAGTTTTCAAAACCTAACGATCCAAAAACATAAAGTACTAAATCAATAACGTCTTTAAATTCTTTATCCAGTTGGTCTGGCGTACAAAAAATATGTGCATCATCTTGAGTAAACCCTCGAACACGCGTTAAGCCGTGAAGCTCACCACTTTGTTCATACCGATAAACAGTGCCAAATTCTGCAAAACGTTTCGGTAAATCTTTATATGACCAAGGTTTACTATTATACATTTCGCAATGATGCGGACAGTTCATGGGTTTTAACATAAACTCTTCACCTTCATTGGGGGTTTGTATAGGTTTAAAACTATCCTCTCCGTATTTTGCATAATGCCCAGAGGTTACATATAGTTCTTTTTGACCAATATGCGGAGAAACAACCATTTCGTATCCAGCCTTCTTTTGTGCAGCTTTCAGAAAGTTTTCTAATCTCTCTCTTAGAGCTGCTCCTTTAGGTAACCATAACGGAAGTCCTTGTCCAACTCTTTGTGAAAAAGTGAATAGCTCTAATTCTTTTCCAAGTTTTCGATGATCCCTTTTCTTGGCTTCCTCAAGCAATTCTAGATAATCGGTTAAATCTTTTTGTTTAGGGAAGCTTATTCCGTAAACCCGAGTAAGTTGCTTATTGTTTTCATCACCTTTATAATAGGCTCCGGCAACACTTAAAATTTTAACCGCCTTTACAATACCGGTATTAGGAATGTGTCCTCCACGGCATAAGTCGGTAAAGTTATCATGGTCGCAAAAAGTTATATCCCCATCCTCAAGACCATTAATGAGGTCAACTTTATATTCGTTTTTGCCTTTATAATAAGAAAGAGCATCTGCTTTACTTACAGAACGCATTTTAAAATCGTGCTTTCCGCGTGCAATTTCTAGCATTTTATCTTCAATAGTTTTGAAGTCTTTTTCAGAAATAGTGTCTTCCCCTAAATCAACATCATAATAAAACCCTTTATCAATTGCAGGGCCTACCCATAGTTTTACATGGGGGTATAAAGCCTCTAAAGCTTGTGCCAATATGTGCGCTGTAGAATGCCAAAAGGCCTTTTTTCCTTCTTCATTATTCCAAGTATAAAGCACCAAACTTCCGTCCTCATTTAATGGAGTGGTAGACTCTATAGTGGTATCATTATAGGAAGCAGAAATTACATTACGAGCAAGTCCTTCACTTATACTTTTAGCAACATCCATAGGAGTGCTTCCGGCTTCGTATTTTTTTACACTTCCGTCAGGTAGGGTAATTGCAATCATTTTTTCTGAAAATTAAGTGGCAAAGATACTATTACTTAATTCGTTTTACAATACATCAATCAATACTTTTAAGGACGATGTTTAATCTATTTTATCAATTTGGTAATATATATAGGTATGGTATATTTTGAAACTTTTTAAAAATGTTTATTCTTGCTTATCAAGTACTTAAAAATTAGTTTAAAAAAATCATTAAAAAAGATTGAAAATATGTTTGTGAATGTAATAAACCAAATTATATTTGCACCCGCTTTGAAAGAGAAATAAGTTTCAATCTGAAAAAAGCAAAAGTTCTTTTTTAAAAAATATTTTGAAAAGTATTGCAGGGTAAAAAAATAGTATTACATTTGCACCCGCAAAACGGATGAGTGAATTAAAAACACGAGTTTCAAAGTAGCGAAAAAGTTATAAAAAGAGTTCATTGATATATTGAAATTGACAGCGTAGGAATATATATTTTAGGATATGTATTTCAGACGAAAATTAAACTAGACTAAGTAAAATACCTGAGATTTTTTTGAGGGCTTTTTGTTGTGATTTTGAAATTTTTTAAGATTATACGATGAA
>NZMG01000058.1 GCA_002694465.1 Flavobacteriaceae bacterium
CCCAAGAAAGTTTTTTCCCGTATTTCTTTTTAATGGGCCAAAGTAATAATCGGGCCTTGTCAAGGTTAGCATTATCAGGCCAGCTATTTAGCGGTGCGAATCGTTGTGATCCAGAACCAGCACCACCTCTACCGTCCTGAATTCTGTAGGTTCCTGCTGCATGCCACGCCATACGGATAAATAAAGGTCCGTAATGCCCATAATCTGCGGGCCACCACTCTTGACTGTTAGTCATTAGATCATTTAAATCTTTTTTTACAGCCGCTAAATCTAATTTTTTAAATTCTTCTCTATAATCATAACCTTCATCCATTGGGTCTGTTAAAGATGAATTTTGACGAAGAATATTTAATTTTAATTGGTTTGGCCACCACTCTCTATTAGATGTTCCACCTCCAGCGGTTTGATTCATTTCACCGTTAAGAAAGGGACATTTTGCCGAAGTGTCATTTACATCCCAAACTTTTCCGTTATTATTACCATTGTTATCCATACTATAATTTAATTTTATGCTTTATTATGCTAAAATTACCATTCTTAAAACCAATTAAAAAGAAATTCTAATTGTATGTTTTAATCCTAGTATTGAAGAAACTTATATTATAAGTCTGTTCCTATAATTTTTAGATATTATTCAAAATTATTGCTGCCTTCTGGAGTGTTTCATTAGTTTTAGCAAAACAGACTCTAAGTTGTTTGAAATCTTCCTGATTTTTGTTAAAAACTGAAGTTGGAATGGTAGCTAACTTAAATTCTTTGGTTAACTTTTCAGCAAAAGCAATATCGCTTTCATCAGTAATTTTTGAATAATCCAATAGCTGAAAGTATGTGCCTTTTGAAGGTGTAATTTGAAATTTTGAATCTTTAATTAAATTCAGAAACTCATCGCGTTTTTCTTCATAAAACTTGGGTAAAGAAAGATAGTGATTAGGCTCCCCAAGATAACTTGCCAGCCCTTTTTGCACAGGATGATTTACACAAAACACATTGTATTGATGCACTTTTTGAAACTCTTTCATTAAATACTCTGGTGCCAAACAATACCCCATTTTCCATCCAGTGTTATGAAAGGTTTTACCAAAAGAAGCCGTGATAAATGTCCGTTGAGAAAGTGATTCAAAACGTGCCGCACTTTGATGTTTTTCCCCGTCAAAAATGATATGTTCATACACCTCATCACTTATTACCAACAGATTATACCTTTCGGCTAAAGCTTGTAATTGTAACATATCCTTTTCAGAAAAAACCATGCCGCTAGGATTATGCGGACTATTAATAATGATCATTTTGGTATTTGCTGTAATAGCTTGAGCGACCTCATCCCAATTAGGTGTATAAAAAGGAGGTTTTAATTGAATGGCTTTTGTAACTCCACCAAAAAGTTTTATCGCAGGTTCATAACAATCATATGCTGGAGCAAAAATAATTACCTCATCTCCTTTATGAATGGTGGCAGCAATGGCCGTAAAAATAGCTTGTGTGGCTCCAGCAGTAACAGTTATTTCATTAGTGGGGTTGTATTTTTTACCGTAAAGGGTTTGTACTTTCTCAGAAATTCGTTCCCGCAATCCCAAATCTCCTTGCATTGGCGCATATTGATTAAAGCCATCTTTCATTGCCTTTGAAACAGCTTCGATGAGCACTGGGTCACTTTCAAAATTGGGAAACCCCTGGGAAAGATTAAGGGCTCCATATTCCGAAGCCATTTTACTCATGACTGTAAAAATACTTGTAGTTACGTTAGGAAGTTTCGATATCATGTTATAAAAATAGAAAATCCCGAGTGGAAAACTCAGGATTTATACAGTATACCTTTAATAATAGTAATTTATCCTTTCAAGCTTGCCGTTAAATATTCACGGTTCATACGAGCAATGTTTTCCAAAGAAATTCCTTTTGGGCATTCTACTTCACATGCTCCGGTATTAGTGCAATTTCCGAAGCCTTCTTTGTCCATTTGCTCTACCATATTTAAAACACGTTGTGTCGCTTCAACACGTCCTTGGGGTAACAATGCAAACTGACTTACCTTAGCTGAAGTAAAAAGCATAGCACTTGCATTTTTACAGGCTGCAACACAAGCACCACAACCTATACAAGTAGCGGCTTCAAAAGATTCGTCTGCGTCGTGTTTGTTGATAGGAATGGCATTGGCATCAATGGTATTTCCTGAAGTATTCACAGAAATAAACCCTCCTGCCTGCTGAATTCTATCAAACGAGCTACGATCTACCATTAAATCCTTAATCACTGGAAAGGCTTTTGCACGGAACGGCTCAATCACAATGGTATCTCCGTCATTAAACTTACGCATATGTAATTGACAGGTAGTTACTAGTCGATCTGGTCCATGTGGCTCGCCATTAATTTGAAGCGAACATGACCCACAAATTCCTTCACGACAGTCATGATCAAATACTACAGGTTCCTCCCCTTTGTCTATAAGTTGTTCGTTCAAAACATCCAGCATTTCTAAAAAGGACATGTCTCCATCAACGCCATCTATAGCGTAGGTTTGCATACTCCCTTTCGCTTGGGCATTTTTTTGTCTCCAAATTTTTAATGTAAGCTTCATAGTCTATTTGTATGAACGGGTTTTTACTTCAATGTTTTCGTATTCTAAGCTTTCCTTATGCAATACCGCATCACTGGGCTCTCCTTTGTATTCCCAAGCAGCAACGTACATAAAGTTTTCGTCATCTCTTAGTGCTTCTCCTTCTTCGGTTTGGTATTCTTCTCTAAAGTGTCCACCACAAGATTCGTTTCTATGCAAGGCATCTTTTGCGAATAGTTCTCCCAATTCAAGGAAATCTGCAACGCGCATTGCTTTTTCAAGTTCAGGATTCATTTCATCCATAGTCCCTGGGACTTTTACTTCGTTCCAAAACTCAGCTCGTAAGGCTTTAATTTCAGAAATGGCTTCCTTAAGTCCTTTTTCGTTACGAGCCATTCCAACTTTATCCCACATGATTTTTCCTAAACGTTTGTGGAAGTGATCCACACTTTTAGAACCCTTATTATTGATCAACTTTTCAAGTGTAGTTCTTACATTCTTTTCGGCCTCATCAAATTCTGGTAAATCTGTTGAAATTTTTCCTGTTCTAATATCTTTTGAAAGATAATCCCCAATAGTATAAGGCAGCACAAAATACCCATCGGCTAGACCTTGCATTAAGGCACTTGCTCCCAACCTATTTGCTCCGTGGTCGCTAAAGTTAGCTTCCCCAGCTGCATAACAACCCGGAATAGTAGTCATTAAATTATAATCTACCCAAACGCCTCCCATAGTGTAATGAACCGCAGGATAAATCATCATAGGAGTTTTATATGGGTTTTGATCTACAATTTTTTCATACATCTGAAACAAGTTTCCATATTTATTCTCCACCACTTTTTCACCTAATTCGCGAATGGTATCTACGGAAGGATTTTCAATATGGTTCATCACAGCTTGCTCTTTTCCGTAGCGCATAATGGCTGAAGAAAAATCCAAATACACCGCTTCTCCTGTTTTATTTACCCCAAAACCGGCATCGCAACGCTCTTTAGCAGCACGAGATGCAACATCACGAGGCACTAAGTTTCCGAAAGATGGATAACGTCTTTCTAAATAGTAATCTCTGTCTTCTTCAGCTAGGTCGGTAGGTTTTAATTTTCCTTCACGAATCGCTTTCGCATCTTCTAACTTTTTTGGAACCCAAATTCTACCGTCGTTTCTAAGGGATTCAGACATCAACGTTAACTTCGATTGGTGATCCCCAGAAACTGGAATACAAGTAGGATGAATTTGCGTATAGCAAGGATTCGCAAAATAGGCTCCTTTTTTATGAATTTTCCAAGAAGCAGTTACGTTACTTCCCATGGCATTGGTAGATAAGAAAAATACATTTCCGTATCCTCCTGTGGCAATCACCACCGCATGAGCCGAATGTCTTTCAAGTTCTCCAGTAACTAAATCACGAGCGATAATTCCACGTGCCTTACCATCTACAATCACTAAATCAAGCATTTCGTGACGATTATAAGGCTTAATCTTCCCACGGTTAATTTGACGATTCATCGCAGAATAGGCTCCCAACAATAACTGCTGACCCGTTTGTCCTTTGGCATAAAATGTTCTTGAAACGAGTACCCCTCCAAACGAACGGTTATCTAGTAATCCTCCATATTCACGGGCAAACGGAACGCCTTGTGCCACACATTGATCTATAATATTTGCAGATACTTCTGCGAGACGATACACATTTTCTTCGCGAGAGCGATAATCCCCTCCTTTAATAGTATCGTAAAAAAGACGATAGGTAGAATCCCCATCACCTTGGTAATTTTTTGCTGCGTTAATTCCTCCTTGTGCTGCAATGGAGTGCGCACGACGTGGAGAATCTTGGTAACAAAACGTTTTTACATTGTAACCCAATTCTGCAAGGGTTGCGGCAGCACTTCCTCCTGCTAATCCAGTTCCCACAACAATCACATCGATGTTACGTTTGTTGGCAGGATTAACAAGGTTAATGTCGTTTTTATGTTTTGTCCACTTCTGGGCTAAAGGTCCTTTGGGCAATCTTGATTCTAATGACATATCGGTAGCTATTAGTGGATTAAATGATTAATGTGATGGTATAGGGCTATAAAAATAAAGCCCGCAGGAATTACAATAGCAAAGGCTTTTGTAAACCCTTTTAAACCTCTTGAATATTTATTGTTGAATCCCACACTTTGGAAAGCCGAAGCAAAGCCATGCCATAAATGCACCGCCAATAGAATAAAAGCAATTACATAAATAATGACACGGGTATGGCTTTCAAATTTATGAACGGTCTCTGCATAATAACGAGTTGGGTCTTCTGGGTGAGACTCAATGTATTTGTGAACAATTTCAGGAATCCAAAAATCGTAAAAATGCAATCCTAAAAAAGCAAGAATCACGAGTCCAGAAATAATCATATTTCGCGAAGCCCAACTAGCGTTAGCACTTCCTTTATAACTTGCATATTTTACGGCTCGGGCATTCCTGTTTTTTATTTCAAGCACAAATCCCATCACAAAATGAAATACAACACCAAAAATTAAGATAGGTTGCAGGACAAACTGAACTAAGCCGTTTGTCCCCATAAAATGGGACCAACTATTAAAAGTGTCTGGTGCGATAACCGAAGTAAAATTTATAACAAAATGTTGTGCTAGAAAAAAGACCAAAAATAATCCAGAAAGTGCCATAGCCACTTTTCTGGCAATTGAGGAGGAGAGTAATCCCATAGTGTATCTTTTCAAAATTTCACTTACAAAAATACGGCTCAAAAGAATGATTGCCAAACTTTGACATTTCTTTTAAGCCGAATTTAGAACGGTTTTAAACAATAATAAAATCCTACTTGATTTCTAATTTTTGTTTTGCGGTTTTTCCAGAAATAGCCACCTCAACAGTATAACTCCCTTTGCCTAAATAATACTTTCCGTTTTGTGCTTTCGAAATCTTATTTCCAGCTTTTTCAAGTGCCTTCATTCCTTTCTCTGAAAGTGTAACATCGTATTTTGAAAGATTAAACCCTTTTACCACATCTTCTTTCCATTGTTGCAATTCTTTTCCGTCTTCTGAAAAAACAGTAATCGTTGCTTTTCCTTCCGAAGGACTAAAAAACTGAATATCCATTGAGGGTTCAAAGGCATCCCTCCACTCACTGAAACTAATTCCCCAACGTCGTGAAGCCCGAAGTGGTTCTATAGCATTAACGAGTAAATTATCCTTGGTCTCTTCGGAAACTTGTTGTAATAAACTAATATCTGCTATATAAATAGACCTTCCATGGGTGCCTAACACCAAATCTTTTGCTTCAGGTTGCACTCTTATATCGTGAAAAGCCACATTAGGCAATCCTTCTGAAAAAGCTTCCCAAGTTACTCCTTTATTAAAAGATACATAGGCGCCATTATCGGTCCCCAAATACAAAATATTCATGTTTTCTGAATCTTCACGAATGACATTTACAGGAGATGCAGGAAGATTGCTACTAATGCTTTTCCAAGTGTCTCCAAAATCTTCACTTACATACACATACGATGTAAAGTCATCCCAACGATACCCGTTTAAAGTAACATACACTCTTGCCTTTTTATGTTTTGAAGCTACCACACGACTCACCCATAAATCCTTCGGAAACGAATTTGAAATCTTTTTCCAATCGCCTCCAGCATTTCGAGTAACGTACACCAATCCATCATCACTTCCCGTATAAAGTAAACCAAACTGAAAAGGAGATTCACTAATACTTGTAAGGGTTCCATAGGCAACATTTCCGGGTTTTCCCCCATTGGTAAGGTCGAAGGAAATAGCCTCCCAATCGTCCCCTTTGTTCATACTTCGCATCAATTTATTTCCACCCAAATACAATATATCTTGGTTATGTGAACTCAATAAAATAGGGGTTTGCCAGTTAAAGCGATACGGACTTTCACCTAATTCATGCTTTGGCTGTATGTATTTATTTTCATTGGTATCTCGATGTAATCGGTAGTAATTCCCAAACTGAAACCCCGTATACACAATGTTGTTGTTACGATTGTCTATTTCTACTTGCATACCGTCTCCCCCCATAATCATTTCATACGGATATTTCCCAGATTGATGCCAATATACATCCTCTTCAGTTTCATTTGAGCCAACCCAAACCCCATTGTCTTGCAAGCCTCCATACACATTATACGGTTTTGCATTGTCTACATTTATGGCATAAAACTGTCCCACTGCTGGCGTATTACATTTTGTCCAATTTTTCCCATCGTCATAACTTATATTTACCCCGCCATCGTTTCCATTAATTAAATGACCTGGCATTTTAGGGTTAATCCAAAGGGCGTGATGGTCTGCATGTACATTATCGGCATCAATGGAAGTGAAAGTTTTTCCGCCGTCTTTCGATTTTAAAATAGGAACTCCATAAATGTAAATTCCGTTGGGATTGTTAGGGTCTACGTGAATTTTTCCGAAGTAATACCCATAGGAATAATAAATCCCGTCAAGATAGCCTTGATGAGTTTTATTCCACGTTTTTCCAGCATCGGTACTTTTATACACTTCGGCACCAATAACAGGCGTATCGAATAATAAAGTGTTTGCATCTTCAAGATACTTTGCCAAATCCATAGGAACCACACCACCACTACGCACCATTTGCTTCACATTTTCTGCCTTGTATTTATCCTGAAATCCATTGTTACGCAAATAACTCTCTAGCTTAGCATTATCTAAATTCAGGAAAGCGTCTTTACTCATAGATTTAAAATCTTCTTTAGTAAGTCCTTCCGCTTTATCTTCCTTTTCTTTATCTCTTAAAAACTGATTATCGTGAATAGCATACACCGTATTTTCATCGACCACCGCTAGTCCTATTCTACCCACGCCATCCCCTGTTGGGAATCCGCTAGCAGCACTAGAAACAATGGTCCAAGTATTTCCTGCATCCACACTTTTGTAAATAGCACTTCCTTCCCCATTGCCTTTAAAATTCCAAGCTTTTCGGTCTTTGTCCCAAGAAGAGGCATACATTATATTGAAATTATTAGGATGTACATCCATTTCAATAATTCCTGTATGGTTATTTATAAAAAGGGTCTTGTTCCATGTTTTTCCACCATCGAAAGTTTTAAAAACACCGCGCTCATTATTTTCAGAATACAAATGACCTGTAACTCCCACGACCAATTCCGCTGGATTATTAGGGTTGATTAAAATTTTAGCAATATGATGCGAATCTTTCAATCCCATATTTTGCCAAGTCTTTCCGTTGTCGGTGCTCTTTAAAAGTCCAATGCCAGCATAGCTTGAACGAGAAGCATTTACTTCTCCCGTTCCCACCCAAATCGCTTGATTTTTCCAATCTACAGCAAGCGACCCTACATTTTGTGTAGGACTAGTATCCAAAATAGGCTCGAAACTCGTTCCATTATTTACTGTATGCCAAACGCCTCCACTTGCATAACCTACATAAAATTCGGTTGGGTTTACAGGATTCACGGCAATGTCTACCACGCGACCACTCATTACTGAAGGCCCAATATTCCTAAAAGGCAATTTTTTAACTAAAGAATTTTTTGTGAGTTGCTCCTTTTGCTGAAGTGCTTTATCAACTTCGCTTACGGAAGTTGCAGGTTGTTGTGCAAATAGGGAAACTGAAACAAATAGTAAACAAATAGAAAATAAATTTTTCATTTTGGGTTGGTTTTAGATGCTGAAAATACAGAACAACTAAAATACGAGAAAATATTTTGAAGAAGTTTAACTAAAGGGTTCAAATTCTGTAATTTTGGAGAAATTAAGAAAAGTATATTATGAAATACCTTCCTATAGACAGAAAATTATACATCAAAAATCGCAAAAACTTTATGGCACAAATGAAGCCAAAAAGTATTGCTGTATTTAATAGTAACGATATTTATCCTGTAAGTGCAGATAGCACCATGCCTTTTAACCAGCATCGTGATATTTTGTATTTAAGTGGTGTGGACCAAGAGGAAAGTATCCTTTTGTTGTTTCCAGAAGCTTATGAGGAAAAGCACCGAGAAGTCCTTTTTTTAAGAGAAACCAATGAACATATTGCTGTTTGGGAAGGAGAAAAGTTGACCAAAGAAAGAGCCTTTGATGTAAGCGGAATTAAAACCGTGTATTGGCTAAGTGAATTTGATAAGGTCTTTTTTGGATTAATGACCGAAGCCGAAACGATTTATTTTAACACCAACGAGCATTACCGCCAAAGTGTAGAAACCGAAACCCGTGAAGATCGTTTCATTAAAAAAACCAAAGAACAATTTCCCGCACATTCTTGGGCAAAAAGCAATCCTATTTTACAACGTCTGCGCTCTGTAAAAGATGCTATTGAAATAGATTTATTACAAACCGCTTGTAACATTACTGAAAAAGGCTTTAGAAGAGTCCTTAACTTTGTGAAACCAGGCGTTTGGGAATATGAAATTGAAGCTGAATTTATCCACGAATTTGTGCGCAATCGATCCAAAGGATTTTCATATACCCCCATTATTGCCAGTGGAAATAACGCTAATGTGCTTCATTATATTGAAAACAATCAACCATGTAAAGATGGTGACCTTATTTTAATGGATGTGGGTGCAGAATATGCCAATTACAGTAGTGACATGACCCGTACCATTCCAGTTAACGGGAAATTTACAAAACGTCAAAAAGAGGTGTACAATGCAGTAAACCGTGTGAAAGTTGAAGCTACCAAGAT
Organism: Flavobacteriaceae bacterium; assembly: GCA_002694465.1. Classification (GTDB taxonomy): domain Bacteria; phylum Bacteroidota; class Bacteroidia; order Flavobacteriales; family Flavobacteriaceae; genus Halomarinibacterium. The sequence goes on from NZMG01000058.1 coordinate 9,243, forward strand.
GCTGGTTCCTGGGAATTTTTGGAAAGAATACCACGTGGAAGTGGGTAAATTAATGACTTCAGAATTGTTGGGATTAGGATTAATTGATAAAGCCGATGTACAAAACGAAAATCCAGATTGGCCAGCATATAAAAAATACTTTATGCATGGGACGAGTCATCATATGGGATTAGATACTCACGACTACGGAATTTTATGGGAACCCATGAAAGCCAATATGGTATTTACGGTGGAGCCAGGTATTTATATCCCTGAGGAAGGATTTGGAGTGCGCCTGGAAGATGATGTGGTCATACAGTCAAAAGGAGAGCCTTTTAACCTTATGAAAAACATCCCAATTGAAACTGATGAAATTGAAGAGTTAATGAATTAAAAAAAGCCCTCAATTGAGGGCTTTTTTATGATTTAGGGCAAAAAATTAAACGTGTAACACACTGTTTTCTGCGCCAGCGTAATCATTCCACGCATACGCATCTGCTTGCTCATCGTTTGTATAGGTTCCATCAACGATATAACGAAACTCATACGATTGGTCTTTATCTAAATCTAAGGTCCCTTTAAAGGTTCCGTTTTTTAATTTTTTAAGCGGAGTTTTCTTTGCGCTCCATCCATTAAAAGATCCTACAACTTTTACTTCTTTAGCTTCCTCTGCAGGAACCGTAAAAGTTACTTTACAAACTGGCTTGCTCTTTAAATATTGTTTTGTAATTGCCATGATTATTAGTTTTAAAATTCGTCTTCAAATCTAAAACACAAAAGTTCTTTTACAAACCTTTAACTGCTAAAATATCAGCGTTTTACGAATATGATAATATGTCAAAGGCTTTATTAATGAGTTCACAAAAAAAACAGTAATAAAATGATGATTTACTAAGAAAATGTGTCTTTTTAACGAGCCTTTTTTCTGAAAAAAATGGACGACATCGTTTTCGATTTTTAGAGAAAATGTTAAAAAAGTAAGGAAAACGTCAATTTTCTTCTAAAAGAGTTTCAGAATTGTTGTTTTTTTGAATAATATTCAGCAAAATAAAAGTTCCCATAGCCGGTAAAATCCAACCCATATTTTGATGCGCTAACGGAATGTAATTTTTAATCACTCCCCAATTCTCTTCGGGTAAAATCACTCCCAAAAAATCGGGGATACTAAATAAAAATGTCACTAAAACAACCCCTCTAAAAATCAACTTTGAAGTATAGTTTTGGGGCAATACATTTAACAATATCAAAACTATTGTAATAGGGTAAATAAACATAAGTGCTGGGAAGGCAATCGCTATAATATAATTTACGGGTAATTGTCCCATAACAACCCCTAAAATACAGCCAAGAATTGCGGTAATTTGATAGGCTTTTGGGGCTTGATTTGTAATTTCTTTTACAAAATCGGCTGTTCCAGTAACAATTCCAACGGCAGTCGTAAAACATGCTAATGCCACCAAAACTGCTAAAAAAGCGGTGCCGATATTCCCTAAAGATTGGACACTTACAAAGGTTAAAAATTGTGCTCTGTCTCCTACTTCTGGCAATAAACTATAATGTGCTCCTAAAGCAATGAGTCCAGCGTACATTAAAAATAAAGCTGTCCCGGCCCAAAGACCAGCTTTACCAATAATTTTTTTCTTTTCGGCAAACGATAATTTTGTTTGAAAAGACAATGATATTACAATGACGCCACCCACAACAACACCACCAATTGCATCAAAGGTTTGATAGCCCTCAAGAATTCCTGAAGTAAAATTGTTTTCAAAAATGCTAGCGCGAAGCATTTCTACTTCTGAAGAAAGCCCAATGACAATTATCAATAATAAGATGATAAAGATAAGGGGGGTAAGAAATTTACCAACGATATTTAAAATTTTGGATCTATTTAGCGCAAAAATGAGTACTAGGATAAAATATAGGGTACTGGTCCAAATAGAGGAAATGGAAAAATAAGGGGCAATAGCCATTTCATGAGTTACAGAAGCCGTTCGTGGCGATGGCAACGTAATAGAAATGATGTATATAATTATCGCAAAAAGTAGTGCAAATTTTGAGGAGACTTTTTTCCCAAAATCAAGTAAAGAACCTTGCAATTTTGCATGCCCATAAATAGCCAAAATAGGAATGACCACGGCAGACACTAAAAAACCCAGCAACACCCAAAACCAATCCTGCCCACTATTATAGCCTAAAAAAGGAGGTAAAATGAGGTTGCCAGCACCAAAAAAAAGTGAAAACAAAGCAAAAGCCGTTATAAAGGTTTGTTTGGTGTGTTTCATTGGCAGATATTTGCCCGTGAAGATAGAAAAATGATTTTTCAGTACGACAATACCTCTATTTATTATGAAATTTACGGCAAAGGCCAAGCGATAGTCTTATTGCACGGGTTTTTGGAAAGCTCCTCTATTTGGAAGAATTTTATTAAACCGCTTTCCGAAAAATTTACGGTAATCCTTATTGACCTTCCTGGACATGGAAAAAGTGATTCAATTGCCGAAACTCATTCCATGGAATTGATGGCAGAAGTTGTAAATGAACTACTTCATTTTTTAAAAATTGACAAAGCAATTTTTGTAGGGCACTCCATGGGTGGATATGTTGCATTGGCTTTTACAGAACTTTTTGAAGAAAAAGTTTTAAAATTAATTTTATTGAATTCTACAACTGAAGCCGATAACGATGAACGAATAGAAAACAGAAATAGGGCCCTTCAGTTACTAAAAAAACAAAAGAAAACTTTTATTGGGATGGCTATATCGAATCTTTTTTCTGAAAAAACAAGATTACAATTCCTCAAAGAAATTGAAATCTTGAAAGAAGAAGCCTATCAATTTACCACAAAGGGTATTTCAGCAAATATAAAAGGAATGAGAGACAGGAAAGATAGAACAGAAATCCTTAAGAAGTTCCCTCGAACAAAATGGATTGTATGTGGACATGAAGATACCATTGTACCAATTTCAATTTCAAAAAACATAGCTCGAGAAACAAATTCCGAAATAAAAATCCTCCCTAGTAGCCATATGAGTTGGTTAGAAAATCAAGAGGAAATTGTTAAATTTTTGCTTTTTATCGATTAATTTTACTTTTTATCGATTTTATTAGAAAAAAATTATATATTTAGCTCATCCAAAAATTGAAAACCATGAGCTATAACTCCCCAACCAAATCGTTTTCCTTTTCTGGTATCGTTTGCAGTACATTTGGACATGATTATTTAATTACCCGAAAGGTAACCAACCACATAAAAGAATACAGATGTTCTCATTGTGGAAAAGAAGTAACTAATACTTTTTCAGGAAACTTAGAAATCTTAACCTCCAAAAACAAAAAAATTAATTCATCACTGGCTTTGTTTTTTGAAAAGAAAATGAAACGTTATTCTGTGGCATCATGAAGAAAAAAATGCTATGTAAGTTATTAGGACATAGATTTGTAAGTATTAAAAAGGAGGATATCCTTATTAAGGAATACAAATGTACTTGTTGTGATAAGAAATTTACTGTAGACGGCTATGGCAGGATTGTAAAACTTTCCAAATACTGGGAAGACAATAATCTAGTGTTTGAAAGAAAGTTCAGAAATAGAGCTGCCGTATAACTATTCTTCTTGTAAAGAATTCCACCCTCTTGCAATTACCGGTATCTTTGTATTTGCTCTAGTAATTAAATGTATTCCTTCTTTTTCGGCAGTGATATGCCCAATAACAGTTAAGTTTGGATTTGCCTTAATCTTTGGAAAATCTTCTGTTTTAATAGTAAATAGTAACTCATAATCTTCTCCGCCACTCATGGCTATGGTTGTGCTATCTAGCTCAAACTCTTCACAGGTTGAAATTACTTGTGGGTCTAACGGAATTTTATCTTCGTAAATATTACAACCTGTTTTTGATGCTTTACAGATGTGAAGTATTTCAGAAGACAACCCATCGCTAATATCAATCATGGATGTTGGAACAACTTCCAACTCTTTCAATAGGGAAACAATATCTTTTCGTGCTTCGGGTTTTAGTTGCCTCTCAACCAAATAGGTATATGGTTCTAAATCGGGTTGCGAATTGGGATTCGCTTTAAAAACTTGTTTTTCACGTTCCAAAACTTGAAGCCCCAAATACGCACCGCCAATATCTCCAGAAATAACCAGTAAATCATTTTCTTTTGCCCCGCTACGGTAAACAATATCTTCTTTTTTGGCCTCTCCAATCGCCGTAATACTGATAATCAATCCTGAAGTAGAAGAAGTCGTATCTCCTCCCACAAGGTCTACATTGTAAATTTTACAAGCCGTTTTTATTCCATCATAAAGTTCATCCAAAGCTTCAACAGGAAATCTATTCGAAACTGCAATGGAAACTGTAATTTGCGCTGGTTGTGCATTCATGGCATATACATCACTTAAATTTACTATCACAGCTTTGTATCCCAAATGCTTTAAAGGCATATAACCCAAATCAAAATGAACACCTTCAACTAATAAATCTGTAGTTATTATCTTCTGTAATTCGATATCCCCCCTAATTACAGCAGCATCATCCCCAATACCTTTTATTGAAGATTTATGTTTCAATTTTATCCCTCTTGTTAAGTGGTCAATTAATCCAAATTCTCCTAGTTCAGAAATCTTGGTATTAGACTTGTTTTTATCTTCTATCATACCTATAAAATATCAAGGAGCAAAAATACAATTTCAGAAACGAAGTATCCTTAAAAAGGAGCAAGGATTATAAATCTTTCAAAAATGAAGGCCAAATGCATTAAAAAACTATAATATTTTCAACAAAATAAGGACTTTAACAATTATATTACTATTAATTTGTTAGCTTTGAGAGCTAAAAATTTCTTGATTAAGAATTCATTACCTATTTATTATATCATATTTACCATATTTAACCCAACTCCCATGATGAAAAATTTACTATCATTATTGCTACTTATTCCATTTATTTCCATTTCGCAAACACCTTGTACAGGAGGAATGGCAGGAACATATCCTTGTGATGGATATGACTTACAATCTCGTCTAAGTTTAACCGATTTAAATGCTGGCTCAGGAAATGATTCTTGGGGCTGGACAGATCCTCTTGACGGAAAAGAATATGCAATTATGGGGCTAAATAATGGCACGGCTTTTATTGATATTTCCGATCCTGTAAATCCAATATATTTAGGAAAATTACCTACTCATAGTGGTAACAGCACTTGGAGAGATATTAAAGTTTACAATAATCACGCTTTTGTTGTAAGTGAAGCTAATAATCATGGAATGCAAGTATTTGACTTAACAAGATTAAGAAGTGTTACTAGCCCTCCTGTTACATTTACTGAAGATGCTCATTTTAATGGTTTTGGAAGTGCTCATAATATTGTTATTAATGAAGACACTGGTTATGCTTATCCCGTGGGAACCAATTCATTTAATGGAGGACCTTGGTTTATTAACATACAAAACCCAGTAAATCCTGTAAGTGAAGGTGGATATTCTATGGACGATTATAGTCACGATGCACAAGTTGTTACATATAATGGCCCTGATGGAGATTACACTGGTAGAGAAATTTTAATAGGAAGTAACGAAACCGAAGTTGTAATCGTAGATGTTACTGACAAAGCAAACCCTGTAAATATTTCTAGCATAAGCTACACCAATGTAGGGTATACGCACCAAGGGTGGTTTACCGAAGATCAAAGATATTTTATTTTAGGGGATGAGGTAGATGAACTAGACTTTGGTTTTAATACAAGAACTGTAATTTTCGATTTTGATGATTTGGACAACCCACAATTTCATTTTGAATATTACGGAGCGACTGAAGCCATTGACCATAACGGATACGTTGTTGGAGATAAGTATTTTATGGCAAATTATAGAGCTGGAATGCGCGTATTCGATATAAGCGATATTGCAAACCAAAACTTCAGTGAAATAGGATATTTTGATTCGTACCCTAATAATAACAACGCAAATTTTGATGGTGCATGGAGTGTGTTTCCGTATTTTGGCAGTGGAAATATAGTAATTAGCGATATTAACCGTGGATTTTTTGTTGTAAAATCGAATGAAATTGACAACACAAATCCCGTTGCTGTTTGCCAAGATTATACCGCTAAAATTGCTCAGAACGGTCAAGTTATTGTTTCTGGAAGTAATATAGATGGAGGCTCTTCAGACGATAGTGGATTTATTTCATATACCGTAACTCCAAATGTATTTGATTGCTCTGATATAGGGTCTACAATTACAGTTACGCTTACCGTTACAGACCCTTCTGGAAATTCAGACAGTTGTACAGCAGATGTAACCATTGTGGATAACCTAGGGCCTCTTTTAGAATGTCTAGACAATCAATCTCAAGAAGTTGATGCCGGCCAAACTTTCTATACTTTACCAGATTATGTTGCCAATGGCGATATTACAGCAGTAGATAATTGTACTGCTAGTGTTACAATATCTCAAGACCCTATCCCTGGCACACAACTTACTGAAGGCCCACATACAATAACTTTTGAAACCATGGATGATGAAGGAAATATAAGTTCTTGCTCCTTTGATTTAACTGTAGTTCCAGAATTAGGAATTGAAGATTCTTTGTTTTCAAAGGGAATATCTGTTTTCCCAAATCCTTCTATGGGAGCATTAACCATTTCATCTAAAACTGAAAATATCACTTCAATTACAATAATAGATATTACAGGTAAACGATTACACGAAATTAACAATCTTGATGTAACTCAAACAACAATTGATATCTCAGCATTTTCAAAAGGTATTTATTTTATTAATTTAAATGGAAAAGCGACAAAAAAAATAATAAAACAATAATTCAATATTGAGCCTTTTATTGGGCACAAAAAAAGTAATAATGAAAAATTTTATATTTCTTACA
>NZMG01000059.1 GCA_002694465.1 Flavobacteriaceae bacterium
CGCGGAGTTTTCAAGACGGTTTTGCGAAGCAAAAATTCCTCTGAAAAGGAGTCTTTTCTTTTGGTTCGTTTTCTTTGGACGAGCAAAGAAAATGAACAAGTAAAAAATTAATGATACACTTTTTTCAAGGCAATACAAAAAAGAAAATAGAAAAACCTACTCCATAGCTAAGCCCAGTCTAGTCCCAGTCAAAGCCCAGTCAAAGTCCAGTGTAAGTCCAGTGTAAGTACACCACTAATTTTTGTACCTTTGTAAGTCCTAAAAAAGATGCATGAAATTCCAAATTGTAAGCGATTTTACTCCTACGGGAGACCAACCCGAAGCCATTAAACAACTGGTCGTAGGACTTAAAAATGGCGAGGAACACCAAACCCTTTTGGGAGTTACGGGTAGTGGAAAAACCTTTACAATAGCGAATGTAGTACAGGAAGTGCAACGCCCTACCTTGGTACTCGCCCACAACAAAACCCTCGCGGCACAATTATACAGTGAGTTTAAGCAGTTTTTTCCTCATAATGCTGTAGAGTACTTTGTATCTTATTACGATTACTACCAGCCAGAGGCATACATCCCCAGCAGTGGTGTGTATATTGAAAAAGACCTTTCCATCAACGATGAAATAGAGAAAATGCGATTGAGTACTACCTCTTCCCTCCTTTCGGGGCGACGTGATGTCTTGGTAGTCGCTTCGGTGTCTTGTTTATACGGTATCGGGAATCCTGTGGAGTTTCAGAAAAATATCATCGAACTCCAAAAAGGGCAGATTATTTCACGTACCAAGTTACTACATCAACTCGTACAAGGGCTGTATTCTCGTACCGAACTTGATTTCCACAATGGGCGCTTCCGAATTAAAGGGGATACCGTAGATGTGTATCCGGGGTATGCCGATAATGCTTTCAGAATTCACTTTTTTGGTGATGAAATTGAAGACATTGAAGCTTTCGACCCCCTCACCAACGAGATTATTGAAAAATACGAGCAACTCAATATCTACCCAGCCAATATGTTTGTGACCTCGCAGGACGTATTGCAGAATGCCATTAAGGACATTCAAGACGATTTGTTGAAACAAGTAGAATATTTTAAGGAAATTGGAAAACACCTCGAAGCAAAACGCCTTGAGGAACGCACCAACTTTGACCTGGAAATGATAAAGGAATTGGGCTATTGCAGCGGCATTGAAAACTATTCACGTTACCTCGATCAACGTTTACCGGGAACGCGTCCGTTCTGCTTATTGGATTTCTTCCCTAAGGATTTTTTAATGATTGTGGACGAAAGCCACGTATCCATTCCGCAGGTGGGTGCCATGTATGGCGGTGACCGTAGTCGTAAAGAAAACTTGGTAGAATACGGTTTCCGATTGCCTGCTGCTATGGATAATAGGCCTTTAAAATTTGAAGAATTTACTTCCATGCTCCATCAGGTAATCTATGTAAGCGCCACCCCCGCCGATTACGAATTGGAACAAAGTGGTGGTGTGTATGTGGAGCAAGTCATTCGTCCTACGGGCTTATTAGACCCACCGATTGAAGTACGCCCAAGTTTGAATCAGATTGATGATTTACTGGAGGAAATTCAGTTACGCGTTGAAAAAGACGAACGTGTGTTGGTCACCACGCTTACCAAGCGAATGGCAGAAGAATTAACCAAGTATATGACCCGTATTAACATCCGTTGTCGCTATATTCACAGCGATGTGGATACCCTAGAGCGCGTTGAAATTATGCAGGATTTGCGCCTTGGGTTATTTGATGTTTTGGTGGGTGTTAATTTACTTCGTGAAGGATTAGACTTACCCGAAGTGTCACTGGTGGCAATCCTTGACGCCGATAAAGAAGGCTTTTTACGCAGTGCGCGCTCCCTTACCCAAACGGTAGGACGTGCCGCTCGTCACCTCAACGGAAAAGCTATCATGTATGCTGATAAAATTACCAAAAGTATGCAAGCAACCATCGACGGAACTGAATACCGCCGAAGCAAGCAAATAGCGTATAACAAAGCAAACAATATTACACCAACGGCTATTATTAAATCGTTGGAAAATTCACTAACAAAGAAAAAAACAGATGCGTATACCTTTGACACTGCCGAAATTTTAGCTGCGGAAGAAAATGCGAAATACTTGACCAAACCTCAGATTGAAAAGAAAATCCGTGACACGAGAAAGGAGATGGAGAAAGCCGCTAAAGACCTAGATTTTATGATGGCAGCTAAACTTCGGGATAAGATTAAATCCTTTCAAAAGCAATTGCAGGAATTGGCATAAAGTAACTCGTTTTAACTTTGCTTACCTTTAGTCTTTGAAATTGTCAACCTCCACAAAAAAAATCAACTATGGATGCTAAAATCGTCATAGCGCATCGAGGTGCCTCGGGATATCTTCCCGAGCATACCCTACCAGCCAAAGCCATGGCATATGCGATGCATCCCGATTATTTGGAGCAAGATGTGGTGTTAAGCAAAGATGATATTCCTATCGTGATTCACGATATCCATTTGGATGCAGTAACCAATGTTGCTAAACTATTTCCTGACAGAAAACGCAAAGACGGACGCTATTACGTTATCGATTTCACTTTTGAAGAATTAAAAACACTCAGTGTGGTGGAGCGATTTAACTTGGAAACAGGAGAAGTTGTGTTTCCGAAGCGCTTTCCAAAGGGAAAATCACGATTTGGACTGCATTCCCTTCAGGAAGAAATTGAATTGATTCAAGGATTGAATAAAAGTACGGGCAACAATATTGGTATCTATCCTGAAATTAAAGAACCTACCTTCCACCGAAAGGAAGGAAAAGATATTTCAGAAATAGTGCTGAAAGTACTTTCGGATTATGGCTATACAAGCAAAAAAGACCCTTGTATATTGCAGTGTTTTGATGCTTCGGAATTAAGAAGAATTAGAGAGGAATTAAAAAGCGACTTATTTCTCGTACAATTAATGGAGTTTGAAAATGAGATTCCATTTATTCCACAATTTGCTGAATATGCAGATGGAATAGGACCTTGGATAAACTTACTTCATGCTGGCCCCTTGATGAAATTGGCTAAAGACAACAATTTGAAAGTGCACGCCTACACCCTTCGAAAAGATAACTTGCCAACGGGGGAAACTTTTTCAGAAATATTAAAAGAAGTCCTGTTTAAGCATAATGTTGACGGAGTTTTTACCGATCACCCAGATACCGTAATTCAATTTTTAAAAAACAATTAATGGCACATCATCCAGATTCAACACGACTTAATAAAGCCATTAGCGATAGCGGATTTTGCTCTCGCAGACAAGCCGACACGTATATTGAAAAGGGGTTAGTAACTGTCAATGGTGAAGTCGCTACCTTGGGCGACCGTGCGATGCCAGGTGATGAGATTCGAGTAGAAGGAAAACTCATCACGGAAAACGACAATTTGGTGTATATCGCTCTCAATAAACCTGTGGGCATTACGTGTACAACCGATACTCGAGTAAAAGGAAATGTCGTTGATTTTATCAATCACAAAGAACGTATTTTCCACATTGGAAGGCTAGACAAACCCAGTGAAGGCTTGCTTTTAATGACGAATGACGGTGATATTGTTAACAAAATACTTCGGGCTGGCAATGACCACGAAAAGGAATACATCGTAAAAGTAGATCGACCCATTACCGATGATTTTATCAACCGAATGCGCAATGGAATTTATTTGGAAGAATTGGAAACAGTAACAAAAAAATGTACTGTAGAAAAAATAAGTCGGTTTGTGTTTCGGATTGTATTAGTGCAAGGATTAAATCGTCAAATTAGACGCATGTGTGACTATCTGGAGTACGAAGTAGTTTCGTTACAACGTATTCGTATTATGAATATTGAACTGGGCAATTTACCCGTTGGAAAATGGCGTGATTTAACAAAAGAAGAACTTAAAGGACTTCAGGATTCTTTAAAAGATTCGGAAAATAGTTCCTTTGTGGATGTACAGAAAAAAAAGACCCAGGGAAAACGGAGAAATCGATAAAAAAATAACCGCGCACCGATTGAGGAGTGCGCGGTCTTTTCAACTAACTAACCAAATTTAATTTCAATTATGAAATCTCAACCATGCGTTTAATATTTTTCGCTTCTTCTACTTTAGGAAGCTCAATGCTTACTATTCCGTGGTCATAATTTGCTTGGATTTTATCCACATTTATGAGTTCTGGAAGTGTAAACGATCTTTCAAAACTTGAAAAGTTGAACTCCTTACGAGTAAATTTTACACCTTCCTTATCTTCTGTGTTTTCTTCTTCCGAAGTCCTTTTTGAAGAAACTTTAAGTAGGTATTTTTCAACTTCTATAGCAATATCTTCTTTTTTCAAACCCGGTACCGCTAATTCGATTACAAAGGTCGAAAAATCTTCCTTAATATTAACTAAAGGAATGCTAAATCTTTCATAATTAATTGAATCTAACCTATTTTCAGGAAATAATTCATCCATTATGCTTGGCAACCATGGGTTACTTTTTCTAACTATTTTCATGACTTTTTATTGTTTGGATTATACATTTTAACATTCTATACGCAAATGCAGTTCCAAATCATAAAAACAGTCATTCTGTCTTGTTTTTCAGACAATTACAAGACATTTTGTCCTGAATGAAAGAATTAGAATTTAATTATAGTAAGATTGAAATATCGCGATAAGCTCTTGTGAGGGGATTATTTTATCTTCGTACTCATTCATTCGCATCAAGATGGTATCTATTGCACCAGGCCGTATGCCCATTTTAAGTCCGAAGTTCCGTAGGGCTACCACTTCGGCTTCGTGAGTCACTTTATCCACATTCATTACTAGCAGTAATTTATGAAAGTGTGTGATACGTTCCATTTCTGAAAAAAGTGGTGATGACGGCTCTGGGCGGGTAAATAATGCATCAATTTCTTGTGGCTTCAATCCCATACGAGCACCAATTCTATGGATAAAATCATATTCTGAAGCATCTATTTTACCATCGGCATTGGCAATATAGATTAAGTCACTTAGTAACGATTTTTGGTTCGAATTATTCATATTGCAATACTAAGAGAAAAACTGCAATTTGAAAAAAATCTACAGCATTTTATGCTCCATTACCCTTTGTTGTGATAGCAGCTAATGTAAATCCTTGTCTACCACGTTGCAAATCGTACTTATTCGCTCTAGCTAACATTTCCTCCATTTCAGGTTTAAATAAATCATAAAGTGCATCAATTAAGTTTTGATAACTTTCCAATGAAATGTCTCGCGATAGTCTGTAAATAGTTTCATAGGATGGGATATCTGACGCACTGGTTAGGATATTTTCGATAACCGCCTCCGCATTGGCAACCGCTTCTTTCTTTACTTCGGGTTTTTCGTTACGTGTGTAGTCCATCATAAAGATTTCTAGCTTCAATCCTAATGCTTCCCCATAGGCCTGTGTAATTTGGAGGGATCGATCTAAATAATCCAACGCCTTGATTTTTTTGTCTTCCGAAGCATAATTATGATAATCATAAATGGCGGTTAAGGCCGCATTTATATAGGTATTAGAACTAAGATTAGAGTCACTGTATTTATCGATAAGTTGGTTTAATTCCTTATACGATTTTTGAGCGTAATACACATAACTTAACAGGTCTACCAATGATGGGATTTTAGGACTATCTGGATTATGAGCTTCCAAATCCCTTAACAGTCGTTCTCCTATTATTAAATCCTCTTTAGAATAGGTTTTGGTGTTTACCGCATTTTGAACCAACTGAAACTCACTATCCATAATATATTCCTTCATTCTTTTTCGCTCTTCTACTACACGCTTCATTTCTTCTTGAATTTGAACCAAAAGAGTTTGACTTTCACTCTTTACATTACGCACTTCCAACTCTACAAATTTCTCATAGTTTTTGAATCGAGGTTCGATGTTCGATTCGGTGATTTTCTCAATAAACCCTTGAAGCTCGGAGGTCATTTCATTTTTTAATCCGCTTATACGACTCATCATATCTTCCTTTATCGAATTCTTAGACTTTATATTCTGAAAGAGAGAAAGTCCACTAAACAACCCAATCGCTGCTACCACCAAGGCTATAAGCGTGTTAATCTTTTTATTGACCAAAACCGTAATTTGATTCTCAATAATAGCATCGTAATCTTTTTTGGGAATACGTACATATTGACTTTCTGAAACTTTTTCAACAGCTTCTTTTACTTTGTCATCTGTAATATCTGAAGGATTCTGCGCTTCAGAAATTGAGAGGGTCCCAAAAAAAATAAGGACCATAAAGAATACTTTTTTCATGATTTTTATTTTATGCTACTAAAAGTAAAATAAAATGGTTTAATTATTCTGTAAGTAATTGAATTTCAGGTAAAATACCTGAAAAAAAGGGGCATTTACCCCATGAAAAAAGCCCCAATTTGGGGCTTTTTAATATTGAATATCCTTTTTATTATGAAAGTACCGCTTGTACTTTATCTGCTGCTTCTTGAAACTCAATAGCAGATTGAACATCTAATCCACTATTATCGATTAATTCCTTGGCAATATCTGCATTGGTTCCTTGCAATCTAACAATGATGGGCACATTAATAGTTCCCATATTTTTGTATGCGTCCACAATTCCCTGTGCTACTCTATCACAACGAACAATTCCTCCAAAAATATTCACCAATATGGCTTTTACATTTGGATCCTTTAAAATTAATTTAAAGGCAGTTTCGACGCGTTCAGCATCGGCAGTTCCTCCCACGTCAAGAAAGTTAGCTGGTTCTCCACCCGCTTGTTTAATTAAGTCCATAGTTGCCATAGCTAATCCAGCACCATTTACCATACAACCTACATTTCCATCAAGGTCTACATAGTTTAATCCCGCCTCTTTCGCTTCTACTTCAATTGGATTTTCTTCGCGCAAATCACGCATATACGCATAATCCTTATGTCGGAACAATGCATTATCATCTAATGTAACTTTTGCATCAACAGCAATGACTTTATCATCACTAGTTTTTAACACGGGATTTATTTCGAATAAAGAAGCATCTGCTTCGGTATAGGCTTTATACAATGCAGTAACAAACTTGGTCATTTCTTTAAAAGCTTGTCCGCTTAACCCTAAATTAAAAGCCACTTTCCTAGCCTGAAAAGGCAATAATCCTTGCGTAGGGTCTATTTCTTCAGTAAAAATTAAATGGGGAGTTTTTTCTGCCACTGCCTCAATATCCATTCCACCTTCGGTAGAATACATTATCATATTTTTTCCTGTGGCGCGATTTAACAACACGCTCATATAATACTCTTCTGGCTCGTTATCGCCTGGATAATACACATCTTCCGCAATTAAAACTTGATGTACCTTTTTCCCTTCAGCACTTGTTTGAGGGGTAATAAGGTTCATTCCTATAATTTGACCCGAAAGTTTTTCTACTTCCTCAAGGCTTTTAGCAAGCTTCACACCACCACCTTTACCGCGTCCTCCTGCGTGAACTTGGGCCTTTATTACATGCCAACTAGTACCTGTTTCGTCGGTTAGCTTTTTTGCAGCAATTACAGCTTCTTCTGGTGTTTGTGCTACAATTCCGCGCTGAATGGCAACACCAAAACTGCTTAATATTTCTTTTCCTTGGTATTCGTGTAAATTCATTTTTTAATCTGTTTTTTCAGAACCACAAAAGTAATAAATGTTGTTGTGAAATGCGGCATGTTTTCAGATTTATGGCAGATATTATTGAATTTCTATTTTATTTAAAAGGGTTTTAAATTCTTCCTACCTATTTTTGCACCAATTAATGTTCTAAATATGACAAATCAAGATCTTTTAAATGTGGTTCGGGAATATGATAGCCCCATTTATGTATATGACGCTTCAAAA
>NZMG01000060.1 GCA_002694465.1 Flavobacteriaceae bacterium
GCTCATCACAGCTTTTACAGTCACTTTTAGCTGCGTTTCTTTTGTTTTTTCATACGTAATGGTATAGGAATGTCCTTTAAAGGAGAATTCCTTACTTTCAGGTATTTCTACAAAAGTATGCCCCTCCGCTATGTTAATAAGCATGGAATCTTCATACACATCTGTATTTTCGTATTCCAAATAATTGATAGGATATTTTCGCTCATTTAAACTTACCACAGATTGATTATACGGTATTGAAAAATATGGCAATTGGAAAGTTTTCATGCTCCCTATTTTATTCAATTTTTCATTCAATGTAATGGTAGTCTCAAAAGCAACTTTATCGTCACCTACTTTTTTATCTACTTTATCAACAGAGACAAGTTCAACATCCACCTTGGTTCTGTTCAATAAATCATCAGATATTTTTTCCTTTTTTACATTTTCGTTATCGTCGCTTAACAGTTCGATATAATAAGAGCTTAAATGACCCGTGACGGAAGTTGTTAAATGAATATTCGAACTTTCATCAGCAATATCAACGATGTAATCATTTAAAAAAGTAGATTTCTTTCGGTTAACATTATATATTTTAAAAAGTTCATTGCCTTGTATTGCACCTTTGTTATAAGGAATCTCCAAACCTGTAGCATTTCGCAAGGAAACCGGAAGCGCTTTATAAGGCAAATACTTATCTGTTAATTCTAAAAACTGAGGTTTTCCATCAATTGTTACCTTCACAATACAATGATTAAAGTCTGTTGAAGGAAGGATGAGTGCGTTTTTTCCATAGTCTGAAGTCAATACAAGAACCAAATTAACATCCAACCCAGCTTCTTTTCCTAACACTGCAAACAATGTTGAAAAATCCTTACAATCGCCCAACTTGGTTTTAATTGTTTTTTCTGGTTTTTGAGGTACAAACCCGCTTTGCTTAAAACTCACATAGCTGTATGAAAAATTACCAGTGACGTACTCATAAATTTTCTTCGCTTTTTCATCATCTGAAAGGTTAGCCACTCCATTTGGAAAAATCTTTTTAAAAGCATCTTCAACGGTTTGGTCAAATTCCATTTGCTCTCTCACCAAATCTGAATACCAATTCGAAATCTCGTCCCAAGATTCGATAGAGCTTAAATGAAGCTCTCTTGCTATATCGGAATAGGTAGGCATGAAATCTTCACTCATGGGAAGTTCTTTATCATTTTTCACACTCCATTCGTGTACATAAAAATCACCTTCTTTCGATTTCTTATACGGAATTTCACCATTGGTCACCTTAAATTTCAAGTTGTCCTCTTGCATAAACAATCGGAATGTTTTTTCCGTTACAGGGTAATAGCTATTAAACCCACGAGTGTCTACATAATCTTTATAAAATCTTCCAGAACGTGAAAAACTTCCTTCAAAATCGATTAAGACCACGTCGCCAATTTCGAGTCCGTTAAACACAAAGTTAGACCCGCTCTTTTCGGCAGGAGAAATACTTTTATCCTTCTTTACAATTTCCGATTTGTAAATAGCGTAATCACCGTAGAGTCCTAAATTATATTCCTTTAAACGGTCAATTCCTTTTTGGGAAGTAACTTCATAAATGTACGTGCCTTTGTACCTTCCGCCACCGCTTGGGTACTTTTGTACATCCACTTGATCTAGTAAAAAGTTAACACCGTAGTTGTTTGTTTTAATTTTACCTCTATTAGCTTCAATAAAGGAATAGAATTCTTTTAATCTAAAATTATCTAACGGATCCTTTACTTTTTTAAGGTCGTAAATAAGCTTTCTTAATTCGCTATCGCTGCTGTTTCTTTCAATTGCTTTTTCGTAAAAAACTAAAGCTTCTTCTGTCTTATCTAGTTGGCGTAATGCTTCTGCTTTTAATTTCAAAAACACAAAAGTATCGGGGTAGTTTTCGATTCCCATTTCTATGTAAGGCAATGACTCTTCATAACGCTGATAATCGTGTAAATAGGCTATGTATTCTTGAATAATGGCATTGTCATAATCTATTTTTTTAACCGATTCATTCAAAATTTCAAGTGCTTCGTCCTTTCTATTTTGCTTTTCGTAATAATAGGCTAAACTTAAATCAACGTCATAATTAAAATGCTGAGCCTTATTTTCTTCTAACTTTTTAATCGTTTTTTCATCGTTATTAAACAATTGACTGTAAAACATTACAAAGGTGCTATACAAAGAGGAAGGGACACTGGGGTCTTCAATAAACTTATCAAGTGCTGCTTCCACTTCGTTCATACGCTGTCTGCGTAATTCCAAAAGCAAATCGGTTGCAGTAGCTATAAAGGAGTAATCTACAACTTGTGAAAGCTTCTGAAGCGTGGATTCGTAAGTCTCAATATCCATTTTATAGAGTTCATCAAAGTTTTGAAACTTATTCATCAACGACAAATAATAATTTGGGTCGAAAGTTTCAATGTTTTTTATAATCTCATTATAACTTTCAGAATCACCCGCACTGTTATGTATCTCGGCCAAAATAGATTTTATAAAAGTACTATTTGGGTATTCCTCCAACCAAGATTCTACCATTTTTTGTGCCTTTTCAAATTCAGAATTACGCATATAAGCCATCACCAAACTGAATCTGTTTAAATCTTTATCTCCTTTTTTATCGGCCAATCGATTTTCAAAAAAGGTATAAAACGGATTTGGAATTTCTTTAGGAGCAATTTCTGCCAACGTACTTTTTGAATACTCTTTGTTTGTAAGATTAACCGATACATTTTTAATTGGGTTCCCAGCATCGTCCACTATCTTAATCATAAAATAAGGGTAGGTTGCATAAGAGGCTGTTTTTACCAATAACCTATTATTCCCTTTTTTCAGATTTACGGCAATGGTGTAGGCATCCATTTCGGTTAAGCGATCCTTATCATTTTCAAAAACCAAAACATCGTTTACAAACAACTGGAAAATTCCGCCCTTCCCTACTTTTAAATTTACTCTTTGGTCAACAGCAGAATCCACAAAAGTTTGTGCGTAATTTATCCCTGAAATAAGTTCGGAATGATTTAAGAAAAACTGATAGGGCTCTCCAGAATTTTTTGCTGCGTACCAATTTACCGAACCATTTCTCCTTGTGTTAAATGGAGTTTCGGTAACCGCAGTGGTTTCTGGAGGGTACTGAGTATCTAATCCACTGTTATTTAAGTTTTCAAAGGGGCCACAATATTCCCATTGAGTTACACTTTCAATTTTTTTATTGAGCGCCAAATAGGTATCCCAATTATTTTGGTAGCGTTCCACCACCGATTTATAATAAACATACCCATCCCTAACGGTATTGTTTTTCATGGTTTTTTGGTCCAACTCTTTAATGGAAGAAACATTGTAAGAGTTAAATCCAGAATCTAAATAATCCCCTAAAGCGTAAGGAAAAAACCAATGGGCAAATAAATAATTTTCGTAATTTGGGTAAGTGGATAGTTCTTTTAAAAAATTGTCTTCCCGAAGCATCAATCCGTTTTCCATACGTACAATTTGTCGCAGTAACGATGTTTCAACATCTTTAACAAATCCCTTTTTATTAACCATTTCTAGAGCTTTTGCTCTGTTATTAGCATGTAATTCTTGCCAAATTTTACTCGGATTTTGTGCAACTAAAGAAACACTGAAAGAAAAAAAGAAAAACAATAAAATACTACGGAAGTGTGACGTGGAAATATTCATAAATAACAAAAAATTCTAGCTTTTATATAGATTCAACAAATAAAACATTTTAATTAAATCTTAAAAAGAGAAAAAGTGATTTTCTGCAAAAATTAACCTGAATTTTTGGTAAAAACCTTTTTAAAAACAAAAACCAATCACTTGGGGGTATGATTGGTTTAAGCACGAGATAATTAAGAACTATTCTTAATTTTCGTTTAGGGCAATTTTAAGTAACAATGCCTCCACCTTTTTTAATCGATCTTCGAGAGTGGCTATTTTTTCATTTTGAGTATTGATTATCTCTTGCTGTTCTTTTACTGCGTTTATTAAGACAAAATCCATAGCACCATAATCTACTCCTAAATAGGTTTCTGACTTTGTTCCATCTTCAGACTTGTATTCCCAATCTTTTACCATATAAGGAGCTATTTTCTGCAATTCTTGCGCAATGGTTCCTACACCTGTATCGGTAGGCATTCCCGCTTTACCATTGTAAGTAAACCAAACAGGGTTTATTTTTTCCACTACCGAAAGTCCCTCACTAAAAGGACGAACATTTGTTTTTAATCGAGCATCCGAAGTTACCGTCCAAGCTGAAGAAGTAGGTTTGGCAGCAGAATTGGTACTCAATTCCAACTGATATGCTGGGGCAGAAAGACCAATGCCAATGGGATCGGCAAAAAAGTTAGCGGTTGCTCCAAATCCCCAACTAAAATAAGTACCATTATACCATAAAGCCTCGGCTCCGTTAACTCGCATCGCAACCGATGCACTTGCAATGTCCTCATTTAAATTTATGGGACCGTTTACTGAAAATCTATAATCTGGCGTTACGGTTCCAGCTCCTACTCTATTATTCACTTCATCCACAAAAAGGGTTCCTGCATCCACATTTAAGGAGCCCGTATTCACTTCAACATCGGCATTAAAGCGCAATAAATTGTTATCGAATTCTCCATAGATAAGCGCATTATTGGCATTTACGTTAGAGTTTTCAATGTATAGTTTATTACTACCCGTTTCATTATATCCAGCATTGTAACCTAAAAAAATATTTCGGTTTCCGCCTGTATTTTGATAACCTGCTTCTTCTCCAATAGCAACATTGCCTAGTCCTGCTGCCATTTGGCCTAAAACCTGATAGCCTAATCCAATATTACTATCTCCATTAATTAGAGCAGCTAAAGACAAATTACCAACAGCTACATTATTTTCTCCTGAACCCTTGTTGTATAATGCATTATTACCAATAGCAGTATTTCCTATTCCACTTGTGTTATTATAAAGAGCAGCATTTCCCAATGCTGTATTATCATTTCCAGATGTATTTCCGGATAAAGCAGAAAGACCTAATGCTATATTGCCACTGCCGTCCGTATTTGAAATCATTGTGCCATATCCTACAGCTATATTATTACTACCATCAATATTATTTTCAAGTGAATAAGCACCAATGCCAATATTGGAAGAGCCTGTAGTGTTAGTAAATAGACTACGATATCCAATGCCAATATTAACACTCCCAGTGGTATTGTATAAACTAGAATGCCCTATAGCAACATTACCTACGCCTATACTATTCGAAATCAAAGCATTAAAACCAATGCCCAAATTGAAATTGTCTGAACTGTCATCATTAGCTCCCGCACCAATTCCTAAAAAAATGGAAGAACCATCTTCTGTTCCATCATTATCACTTTTTCCATCAATTAAGTCATTTATCCTTTCTGCGCCTAAAGCAGGTGTTGTCCAAGTTAGCGTACCAGCCCCATCTGTTTGTAGCATTTGATTTACCGTACCATCTACCGTTGGAAATTGATACGCATTATTAATATCAAAAGTTCCATTTATTCTAACCAAGTCATTATCAAATTCACCATAAATAAGAGGGGTCGTACTGCTTGAATTCTCGATATATAGTCTATTGTTTAAAACACTGTTCTGCCCAGCTCGATAGCCTAAAAGGACATTTCCAGAGTTGGTATTTGTCGTTCCATTACTTCCCGAAAGTTGTCCAAGAAAAACATTATTACTTCCATTTACACCATCGCCTGCACTACCTCCAATGGCGACATTGTCGTTTCCTGTAAGATTATCTCTTAAGGTGCCGTGTCCCATAGCCACATTCCCAGCTCCAGTTGTATTTGCCGTAAGTGAGTATCTTCCATAAGCCATATTAAAAAAACCAGTTGTATTATTTATAAGTGCTTGCGATCCCAAAGCTATATTTTGCGTACCTGTTGTATTATTTTCTAAAGCCGCAAAGCCAATGGCTATATTATCATTAGCCGAAGTATTTAGTCGCAATGCCGCAAAGCCTATTCCTATATTACCATTTCCAGTAGTGTTAAAAAGAGCATTAGTCCCAACAGCAACATTGCTAAAACCCGAAATGTTATTCGCCAAAGCATCCACACCTAAAGCAATGTTATCTACGCCTGTTGTATTATCGTATAAAGAAGAATCACCTATGGCAATATTATTGATTCCAACTGTATTGTTATATAAAGAAAAGGACCCAAAGGCTGCATTATAGGAACCAGTAGTGTTATTACGTAATGCTTGATATCCAAATCCATTGTTATATTCACCAATAGTATTTTGATAAAGAGCAACAGTTCCAAATGCGCTATTAAAATCTCCTGTTGTATTATTACGTAAAGAAAAGCCACCCACAGCCGTGTTTCCATTACCTGTGGTGTTGAATAACATAGCATTTGGACCTACTGCAACATTGTTATCACCGTTATTTTGTGGGAGAACATATTGACCTATAGCTATATTATTAATTCCAGTGCTATTGTTACTTAAATTACCCACCCCAATTGCTATATTTCCATTCCCTGAGGTATTATTTGTTAAACTATTACGCCCAATTCCAATGTTTCTATTATCTGTTAAATCATCATTCAATCCAGCATCTATCCCCAAAAAAATGGATGAACCGTCATTTGTTCCGTCATTATCAGATCTACCATCTGTAAGGTCATCTATTTTTTCTGCTCCTGT
Source organism: Flavobacteriaceae bacterium (assembly GCA_002694465.1). GTDB lineage: Bacteria > Bacteroidota > Bacteroidia > Flavobacteriales > Flavobacteriaceae > Halomarinibacterium. The sequence continues at coordinate 6,664 of NZMG01000060.1, forward strand.
AGTTGGTGATGCCCAACTTATGGAGCCAGCACCATCGGTTTGTAATACTTGATTTGCAGTTCCATCTGCCATTGGAAATTGATACGCATTATTAATGTCGAGTGTTCCATTTATACGAAGCAAATCGTTATCAAATTCACCATAAATTAGAGGGGTTGTACTATTTGAATTTTCAATATAGAGTTTGTTACTTCCAGTTTCATTAAAACCTGCGTTAAAACCAATTGCAACATTATACCCACCTGTACTATTTTGATTAAGTGCTTGCCTTCCAATGGCAATAGACCCATTCCCAGTAGTATTGTTTTCCATTGAAGAATAACCAATACCAATATTATCATCTCCACTGGTATTTTGAGATAAGCTATATGCTCCCGAAGCAATATTATAATTCCCGGTGGTATTATTAAATAAAGCCCCTGTACTTAAAGCTATATTAAAACCACCCCAGGTATTATTTAATAGACTATTATATCCTATAGCGAGATTGTTTGACCCTGTTGTATTAAATGTCATGCTATAATTGGCGATAGCAGTATTATAATTCCCAGTTGTATTTGAAAATAATGTGCTTAAACCAATACCTATATTTCCAGCTCCAGTCGTATTAGAAGGCAGACTATAATTACCTAAAGCAGTATTGCCCACTCCTACGGTATTTGAATTTAAACTGCTTGTTCCTAGTGCAACATTTGAGGATCCCGAAGTATTGCTTCTTAGGGAATGAAACCCAATTGCAGTATTAGAAAACCCACTTGTATTACTTAATAACGACTCAAAACCTACACCTACATTTTGGTTATTGGATAAGTCATCATTACTTCCTGCATTTATACCAAGATAAACTGAAGAACCGTCATTCGTTCCGTCCATATCAGATCGCCCATCAATTAGGTCATTTATCCTATTTACACCTGTAGCAGATACCCATGTAGAAATTCCGTTATCCCAATAATAAAACCCTTTAGAAGGAGCTCCATTTCCTGTCATAAAAAGCATCATCCCATCTTGTGCAACTCCAGGGTTTATTGCTGGAAATTCATCCGCTCTTGGAATCAAAATTCCATCTGTATTTGCTGGGGTTACAATATTACTTGCCGAAATATCCAAAGTAGCATTTGGGCTCGTATTACCAATTCCTACTTGGGCAAACACACCAGATGCTATAAAATAAAAGCCGATTAAAATGAATGTTTTTTTCATAACGATAATTATTTATTTTTCAATCTTAATCGATTTAATAATCTTATTTTCCAACAGTATATTTAACTTGTAAGTACCGCTCTTTAAATGGTCTATACTTAGGTAAATTTTTTCCTCATGGATGTCTCCATTTGTGTTATTGGACATAAGCACCGATTTTATTGAAGTAAAAGTATAAGGTAACTTCTTGCCTTTATGGAAGAGATGTTTTTAAAAATAGAAGATATGTTACAAGGCTATAAAAATGACAGGATTACAAAGAGGGGATTTGTCTTTATTTCTTACTGTTGTTGAAATTCTTGAGGAGTGCAATGGTACACTTCTTTGAAACATTTAATAAAATAGGAAGGAGTATTAAACCCAACCTGATAGGCTATTTCTGAAACTGTGGCGTCCGACTCCTTCAAAAGGGTGAGTGAAAGTTTTAATCGTTGAGATCTAATAAACTCTGAAGCAGACATATTAAAAATAGCCTTTAACTTACGATGCAATTGAGTTCTGCTTAGAAGCATGGCGGTTGCAAATTGCTCGCTATTAAAACTGGTTTGTGTAATTTCCTCATCCAGTATAATCTTAAGTTTGTTCAGGAAATTAGTCTCTGTAGAGGTTATAGCCAATTCTGGTTGGATACTAAAATCTTTACTAAATCTTTGCTGCAATAACCTTCTATTTTCAATAAGCTTTTCTACCCTTAGCTTCAAGTTTTCACTATTAAAAGGTTTAGTAACATAAGCGTCGGCTCCTGTTTTTAATCCAATCATTTCATTTTCCTCGCCTACTTTGGCAGTTAATAGAATAATGGGGATATGACTCGTAAGCTCGTTGTATTTTAACTCGTTACATAACGATATTCCATCCTTTACAGGCATCATGACATCGCTAACAATGAGGTCTGGTATTTGTTTTAAAGCTTTTTCAATTCCTATCTTACCATTAGAAGCTTCAATAATATCATAAGAGTCCTTAAAAATAGAAACCACAAATTTTCGAATATCCGTGTCATCTTCAACAATTAAAATCTTGGCCTTTTCTACAGAAGTAGTTACATCCCTTTTTACTTCAGAAAAAACAACCTTGTCATTTGTGCTATGTATGATATCTGACTCATCAAAAGCACTTTTTACAATGGGTAAAGTAACCGTAAACTGAATTTTATCTTTAGCAACGGTATTGGCTATAATGCTTCCCTTAGAAAGTGTTATTAATTCCTTAACTAAGGCTAAACCTACACCAACTCCCTCGGCATTAGTATCGTCCTGATAAAACCGATGAAATAACCTACTTAAATCGGTAATGTTTACCTTTTGGTAACTATTAATTAGTGATAGTAATAAATAGTCATCTTTTTTATTAATATCGAGAATGATATCCGTGTTTTCGGGAGCATATTTAATGGCATTTGAAAATAAATTGGAAACTACTTTTTCAATAATATCTTTATCATACCAAGCATTAGCTAAATCTTCCGAGGGGAAATGAGTTTGTATAGAAATATGTTTTTGCGCCGCTTTATATTTAAATGCCTCCACTAGTTGTTTGAGTAATATTATTAGGTCACCCTGACGTACTTGCAACTTTAATTGCCCAGAGTCTATTAAAGACAAATCCATCATTTGGTTGACAAGATTGAGCAACCTATTGGCATTTTGTTTTACTAAAGTGAGTTCCTTTCTATCTTCTTCAGACAGTTCTTTTTTTGTTAATTGATGATCAATAGGACCAGAGATAAGTGTTAGGGGTGTTCTAAATTCATGGGAAATGTTAGTATAGAGCGTTGTTTTAAAATCATTAAGCTTTTTTAGTCGTTCGGTTTCAGCATGTTCTAATTGTAATTTCGTTTTTACATCCCATCGAAACTTTAAATACCAATAAATACCATAAAGTAGTAACAACAACAATAACAAATAGGTCACCTTCATGACATTGGTAAGATACCAAGGTTTTAAAATGCGAAATGAGTATTCTACAGGGACTTTATTCCATTCCCCATCATAATTACTCGATAGCACCCTAAACGTATAATCATTGGGAGGTAAATTGGTGTAGTGGGCTATGTTAGAAAAATTTGGAAACGTCCAATCTGTGTCATGATTAACTAATTGATACCTATAAAGATTAAGATCTGGTTGCGAAAAATGTAATCCAGCAAAAGTAAAAGTAAGCGTGTTTTGGTCATGAGTAAAAACAGCATTAGGAGTCATAGGCTGTTTATTACCAAAGAGCTCAACCTGAGTAATCACGGTTTTTGGTGCTGCAGCATTGAGTGTTAACTGGTTTGGATTAAACCAATTAACGCCTTCCAACCCACCAAAATAGAGCAGGTTATCCTCCCCTTTGTAGTATGCCCCGGTATTAAACTCCAATGCTTGTAATCCACTACTCGTGGTGTAATTTTCAATATAGCGTTTATTAGCTTCCTTTAAATTGAATTTGGTGATACCCTTATTAGAACTTAACCATAAATTTCCTAGTGAATCTGGTAAAATACTATAGATAACATTATTAGCAAGCCATTGGTCTATGGTATAAACTTTAATAGATTTATCCTCAACATTGTACATTTTTAAGCCATTTCCATTGGTTCCAATCCAAAGCTTGTCATTTTCAAAATACAGCGATTTTATCTTATCTGGAATCTCATGAATCTTTTCAATTTTTTCTTCGGAAGCATCCCATAAAAAGAGCCCGTGGTCTTCACTCCCAATCCATAAATCATGGTTGGTTCCTTCTTCAATCGTTCTTATATTATTAGAAGTTAGGGCACTGTTCTCGGTATTTATTTCCTTCAAAATTCCTTGACTCCTATCAAATAATACCAAGCCACGATCGCGAGTACATAACCAGATATTGGATGCACTATCCCTATACATTTTCCAGATAGTCATTTTGGAAGTTTCAGGGATAGATTCCATCTTTCCGCTAGCATTCATAATCTGTAATCCCTCCCCTTGATGCCCTATCCACAATTCATGATGATAAAACATCAAACTCATAATACGATCACTTCTCAGTTTTGAATTTTCTGTAGAATACGTTTTGTATTTTTCCTGCCCTAAATTTACTGCCGAAAGCCCTTTCCCCGAAGTCCCTATCCAAATAGTATGATCCTCATCCACAGTAATAGCTCTTGCAAGGTCTACAAATACGTTATTTGGTGTTTGTGAATTGGTAATAACCTGAAACTTAAACAAATGTTCGTCGTAATAATTTAGTCCTCCCCCATCGGTTCCCAACCAAATGATTCCCGTATAATCCATATACAAGCTCAAAACATCGTCATAATTAATTCCAAAGGCATTTTTACTATTCACTATAAAATGCTGAACCTTCTCAGTAGTAAAATCATATACATACACCCCATCTCCATAGGTAGCAATCCATAAGTTATTGTATTGATCTATTAGTAAATCCTGAATGTTTAGCGTTTCAGGGAGGTTGGGATGCTTTACTTTATACAGTATTTCAGTATCTGGAAGTTTATAAAAAAGCCCAGAACCAAAAGTGCCAACCCATACCCTTTTTTCTTTGGATGTCGCTAAAGCACTAAAATGAGCTACATTGCCCTCACTTTCAATTTTTGAAATATTGCTGTTCCTTATTTTAAATACCCCTCCTGAAGCTGCCACAAAAAGCGTGTTGTCTATTTCAAGAAATTCAAAAATATCCTGCCCATTCAATACCTTATTAAATATCTGTGTAGTATCTCTTGTAGTATTAGATATGGTAAAAAGCCCCTCACCATAGGTTCCAATAAAATAATCATTTTTCTTATTCTGAAAAATACAACTTGGGTTGTGAATGCCGATTAAAGTCTTAAAAGTTTCATTTTCTCTATCAAACTTTTCCAATGTGCCACCACTGCCAATAATCCATAATGTACCTCCCCTATCAATGTACACTTTGCCTAGATTGCTGAACGTAGGGCGTGTAACGTCTTCAAATTGTTTGTTGTAAAAAGTAAAAGATTTTCCGTCATATTTATTAAGTCCATCTTGTGTTGCAAACCACATATAACCAATAGAATCTTGAGAAATGCTTACCACACTATTTTGTGACAAACCATGTTCTACGGTCAATTCTTTAAAAGAAATCTGCTTTAAATTTGAAATAGACTTGACGTCTTTAGGCTCAACATTTTGTGCCAGTAACACAAAAGGCATCAGTAATAAAAAGCCTAAAATTCTAAAAAGGGTCATGAATATTCGAGTCTATATCTAAAGATACTAAAGATATAGTGAATAAATAAAAATGAAGGGAGTATTACAATACTAATTATCGAATGCTAGCTTTTTGAAGTACCGCCGAAAGGACTGTTGCCATCGTCTTGGCTCGTTGGCTAACTTCCTCTTCACTCCAACCAATTTTCACTAAAGAAGAAATAGTGCGCCCCATCCAAAGGTCACTTTTTGAAAAATTGGTGTCGTTTAAATCTTGTATCTGATTCTGAATTTCTTGCGGAAGATTACCCATACTCTTTAAATGACGAAGATGTTCCCAGCCATTAATGTAGTGCCAGTTGTTTTTAAACCAATAGAAACAAGCATCCACTCCTGCTTCTCCTATGGCTTTATGGGCTTTTTCTGTCAACTCTTGGGTAGGTAAAAAGAAGTTTAAAAAGGAATAATTTTCTTCACCACCTTCGGGCACCGTTCTAAAAGTAATCCCATCTACTTTGGATAATTCATTTCGTAAAATGGTGTAGTTTTTTTTCTGAATGGCTAAAAAATCATCCAACTTCTCCAACTGACCCAATCCCACCGCAGCGTGCAGTTCTGAAATTCTAAAATTGTATCCCAAATGCGGATGGGTTTCGGCACCACGGTCGTTCCCAATGTGGTCGTGGCCGTGATCCTGATACTGATCTGCATTTACAGCAAATTGTTTCGTATTGGTAATAATTCCGCCTCCCTCACCACAGGTAATAGTCTTCACAAAATCGAAAGAAAAACAGCCCAAATCTCCATAGCTACCCAAAGGTTTTCCTTCGTACGTTCCTCCTAAAGCTTGGCAGGCATCTTCTAGTAAAATAAGGTCGTGTTTTTCGCAAATAGCTTTTAATTCTTTTAAACGTGCCATAGAACCACACATATGGACGGGCATCACACATTTGGTTTTAGGAGTAATGGCTGCTTCCACAGCTTTTGGGTCTAACGTTAATGTATCGTCAATATCCACCAACACCGGTACAGCCCCCAATGCCATAATAGATTCAAAACTGGCTACAAACGTAAAGGTAGGCATAATCACCTCGTCCCCTGCTCCAATTCCAGCCGAAGCCAGCGCCACTGTTAAGGCAGCTGTGCCACTCGACACCAATTGGCAATACTCCGCACCCATTCGTTTTGCAAACGCTTTTTCAAACTCTTTAGCTTTCCAGTGATTATTTCGCATGCCGTCAAATCCGTAGCGCATTAATACACCACTTTCCATGACATCGTTAACGTGTTTGCGTTCTTCTTCTCCAAATAATTCGAATCCAGGCATTCTTTATGGGTTTTGGGTTATGGGTCTTAGGTTTTAAGGTCTAGGCATAGGCAAATTTATACATTCGCCCTTTACCAACCACCTAACACCTTTCACCCCTCATAGACGAGCCACAAAGGTAAGGGTTGCGTGGGGAGTGTGCAATAGCTATGAAATCCAAATAATTCAAGTTTCGGAAAAAAACGTAACTTTCTAATCGCTGAAAAACACTATCTAATTTAATACCTAGTAACCTAACCAACCCCCTATGAACCTTCTCCTAATCATTTTAGCTGTACTCGTTTTTATCGTTGTTGCCATTGCCAAATTTAAAATACATCCTTTTATCACCCTCATTCTTGCCGCGATGATGATGGGTTTTTTTATGGGGTTAGACGGAACCACCATCCTTAATACCATCAGTGAAGGTTTTGGAAATACTCTTTCGAGCATAGGAATCATTATAGGGTTGGGAGCCGTCATTGGTACCTTTTTGGAAAAATCTGGAGGCACTTCCACCATAGCCAAATATATTTTAAAACTCATTGGAGATAAAAAATCGCCCTTAGCCATGAACCTCACAGGGATTTTAGTTTCCATTCCCGTATTTTGCGATTCGGGGTTTATTATCCTTTCCTCCTTAAACAAGGCACTCAGCAAAAAAACAGGAATCTCTATGGTGGTGTTTGTAGTAGCCCTTTCTACAGGACTCTACGTTTCTCACGTCTTTATTCCTCCCACTCCTGGACCGCTAGCCGCTGCAGCAGCCTTAGAAGCCGACTTAGGGTTGGTTATTTTACTTGGGATTGCCATTGCGGTTCCCACCGCTTTTGTAGGCTATCTTTGGGCTGTAAAATCTGGAAAAAAACTCACCGTAACCGAAGAAACAACCTTTACTAAATCCGAAGAAATCCCCGAAAGCAGATCTTCATTTCTGGCAGTGCTATTACCCATTCTCATTCCCATCTTATTAATTGCACTTCGCTCCATTGCCCAATATCCTTCTCACCCCTTTGGAGAAGGAACCCTTGCTACTATCTTTTCCTTTATTGGTCATCCGCTTCCTGCGTTGTTTATCGGAATTCTTTTCGCCGTGCAACTAGTAACCAAAAACACCCCTGTAAAAGAACGCCTTACATGGGTATCTAGTTCTTTAAAAGAAGCGGGAGTCATCATTCTTATAACAGGAGCAGGAGGTGCTTTTGGGAGCATCCTTCGTTCAGGAAATTTAGGAGAAATCATTGAAGCCAATTTCTCAGGTATAGAAGTGGGCATCTTTTTACCTTTCCTCCTCGCCGCTATCCTAAAAACGGCACAAGGTTCCTCTACGGTTTCTATTATTACCACGGCAACTATCATTGCCCCTATGATGGGTACTTTAGGTCTTGACAGTGAGCTATCTCGTGCCCTTGCCGTTCTTGCCATTGGAGCAGGAGCCATGACAGTTTCTCATATCAACGATAGCTACTTTTGGGTGGTTTCTCAGTTTTCTGGGATGGATACCAAAACTACCCTTAAAAGCCATTCCCTCGCCACCCTCTTCCAAGGCATCACCGCGATAGTTTTATTATCTGTAATCCAATTATTCGTTTAAATAAGATGAGTTTTAATGTAGTACATAGTATTATTCTACAAAATAGCTTTTTAGAAGGGGTCTTTTTCTTTGGTACTTTCTTTTGGACAAGCAAAAGAAAGTATAAAACGAACCAACCCAATGAAATTAAGAAACAATGAAAATAGTCATAGCACCAGATTCCTTTAAAGAAAGCCTTTCGGCCAAAGCCGTAGCCGAAAACATCGCCATAGGCATCAAAAAAGTACTACCTCAGGCAGAAACACTACAAATCCCTATTTCCGATGGCGGCGAAGGACTCCTCGAAGCCTTAGTACCCGCTTGTAACGGAACCTTGGTGACAGTAACGGTAAAAGACCCACTCCTCCGCCCCATCCAAGCGCAATACGGTATCCTAGGCGACGGTACCACTGCTGTGGTAGAAATGGCAACCGCCTCGGGATTGGAACTCCTCACCGAAACCGAAAAAAACCCCATGAGTACCTCCACCTACGGCACAGGACAACTCATTAAAGACGCCCTCGATAAAGGCTGTACCAAAATCATTGTAGGAATTGGTGGTAGCGCCACAAACGATGGCGGTATGGGAATGATAAAAGCCTTGGGCGGAAAATTCCTAGACACGAAAGGTAACGATATTGGCGAAGGAGGCGGCGCCTTAGCAAACCTCCACACCATAGACTGCTCTCAGTTGGACACCCGCATTGCCCAGTGTGAGTTTATAGGTGCGTGCGATGTCTCGAACCCCTTAATTGGTCCACAAGGCGCTTCCATGGTCTTTGCCGCACAAAAAGGCGGAAGCCCAGAACAGCTAAAACAGCTAGACCACAACCTAACCCACTACGCAAATATCATACAAAAAGACCTAAACAAAGACATAGCCACTATCCCCGGCGGTGGCGCCGCAGGCGGTATGGGTGCGGCACTCCTCACCTATTTTAACGCGCAGTTAGAACGAGGCATTGACCTAATTTTAGAAACCCTCCAACTCGAAACCCACATCCAGGATGCTGATTGGGTCATTACAGGCGAAGGCAAAATAGACCAGCAAACCCTTTACGGAAAAACCATTGCAGGCATTGCCGCCTTAGCAAAAAAACACCACGTACCCGTCATTGCCATAGCGGGGAAAGTGGAGCCCAACCTACATGACCTCTACCACCTAGGCGTAACTGCTACCTTCTCCATTGTAAACCAACCTATGACCCTACAAGAAGCCATGGCACAAACCGATAAATTGATACAAGCCTGTGTGGAAAATATTTTTAGGACGCTTATAGCCTAACCTGCTCCAATACGTATTTACGGGTAGATATTAAAAGGGATTATTGATTATATTTGAACGTACGGTGACTAGATAACCATGATAAAAAAGATACGTTATCCCCATTAAATCACTAGGATAACCTTGATAAAAGTTATCATATAATAAGTTGTGTGCAAGCTGACAAACGATTAAATGAAAGCAACCTTTTTAGGACACGGATTAGATAAAGGCGACAAAAATAATGTCGGAAAACAACTTGCCGTGTCTTTAGAAAGTAAAGAATACTCTACTTTTTATGGCTTTGTTGCTTTTGCTTCTATTTCAGGAACAAAAATGCTCGAACCATTTCTTGAAATGGCAAAATCTAGCTTCGACAAAATTAGATTCTATATTGGTGTTGATAACAGAGGAACTTCAAAAGAGGCATTAGAATCTTTATTAAAACAAAGAATCGAAACTTACATTTATAGAGATAAACGGAAATTTGTTACTTACCATCCAAAGCTATTTATTTTTGAAGGCAAAAAATTTACTAGAATTATTATTGGTTCTTCCAATCTTACAAGTCAAGGTATAAAAACGAACTTGGAATCTTCAATTCAATTAGATTTTCGAACAAAAACAGACAAACAAGGTCAAAAACTAATTGACGAAATTAAAACTTATTATTCCGATTTATTGGATTTATCGTCCTCAAAACTACAATTACTTTCTTATGAATTATTAGATGAATTAATAAAGGAAAATTTACTTTTTATCCAATTCAGAGAAAGTGGTAAAGTCGAAGAACCTAAAAATAATGACGGAGAAAATTCGGATGTCCAACAAGAAAATATAGAAGTAACCGATTTTAATATCAAATCTGGATTTGAACAAGAAGACACGTCCACCAATAGAAGTAATAAAAAAACTTTTGGAGAAAGTGATTATGGGAAATTTGACACACTAATTGAAAGATACATAGACTACAAAAAAACTAAAAGACCATCTGGAATTGTAAGTAAGCATACCGAAGACAGAGAACTCTTCAATTGGTATCAAAAAATGCACAAACTTTATAATCAAGGTGACGAATCATTACCATTTGAGATTTTTGAAAGATTATTAGATGCTGAATTCCCATTTGGTGGAATAGGAAAAGAGAGAAAGAGGTTAATAAAATGGAATAAGGATTTTAATAAAGTCGTAGAATATAAAAATAAAGTTGACCCAAAAAGTGAATACACTTATGTTCCGCAATTTAAAAGCAAATCCAATCCATATTACCAAGTCGGTAGATGGTGTGCTTGGCAAAAGCAAAGAAGAAAGGGTAATAAAAACTACGGCCCAAAATTGACAGAATATGAGGAAAGAAAAATGCAATCAATAAACTTTGTTTGGGAATTTGACAGTAAAATGTATAATCCTAATCGCCCAAAAGATGACGAATGGTCTGACAGTTTAGTTGAGCTTGAAAATTATTATAGTAAAAAGAAAAATTTTAAAACTGTCCCTTCACAAAAAACATATATTGGGCATTGGCTTAATGACCAAATTACCTCTAAATTAAAACAAGATAGAGAAAACAGAACTGATTTAATCAGTAAAATCCGTGTTGAAATGTTAGGTAATCTTTTAGCAAAAAATGGAGTTGAATGGGAATGGGAAAAACAAAAACACAGAGAGGGAATCGAAAATAAAATTAATAGTTGGAGATTCGTTCTAGAATTAGAAAATAACAATGAGATTGAAAAATTTAGAAAAGAAAAACCAAAAGTTTTAAAAAAACATAGAGATAATATTGCACAATTAAAAAGTCAAAGTAAAAAATGGAATAATGACAAAAACAGATGGAAATATGAACTTCTTGATAATGCAGGATTTCCATATGAAAAAAATCAAACTTAAGTCGTGTATAGCTCATTGCGCCTGAATTCCTAATCGGAATTCATTGCAATTTGCTATCTTCGGTTTACGGCGGAAAATCCTCGCGGATTTTCACGCAACGGAGTCATAGCCAAACCGTTTCCAGTAATTACTACGATACACGCGAATGAAAGAAATCTACGAGACTAAATTTGTGGAAAAATTATTTGACAAAATGAGTAGTTCGTATGCTAACATGAATTACATAACCTCATTTGGATTTAGCGAAAGATGGAGGCGACAATGCATTGCGGAAATTGAAATTGAAAAAGGAAAAACAGTGGTCGACTTAATGACTGGAATGGGAGAATGTTGGAAACATATTCTAAAAAAAACGGACAATGAATCAAAACTAATCGGACTTGACTTCTCTACAGAAATGATTAATCGTGCCAAAAAAAACAAAAAGAAGTTCGAAAAATCAACCATTGAAATCCTTAAAGAAAACGTTTTTGAAAACTCGATAGCAAATGAAACTGCCGATTTTGTCGTATCTGGATTTGGATTAAAAACCTTTAATGATGAACAACTTAAAAAATTGGCAAACGAAATTAACCGAATACTAAAACCAAACGGTAAATTTTCACTTATTGAGGTCTCTGTTCCCAATAGTACATTTCTAAAACCCTTTTTTATGTTTTACCTGAAACATGTGATTCCCATTATAGGAAAATTATTTCTTGGAAGTCCAGATACGTACAAAATGCTAGGAGTTTACACAGCAGAATTTGGAAACTCAAAAAATGTCTATCAAATTTTTAATAATCTAGAATTTGAAGTTGAATATGTAGAATATTTTTATGGTTGTGCCAGCGGAATTAAAGGACGGAAAATACCGTAATTGTCTGGCAACAACGTTCCTACAATTCAACATTGGGTCCCTATGGACAGAACACCAAAACTAATATCGTAAATAAAGTAATCCCTTTTCAGCAGAATAGGTCGCAGAAAAGCTCCGAGATTCAGCCCATAGGGCGCGGAGTTTTCAAGACGGTTTTGCGAAGCAAAAATTCCTCTGAAAAGGAGTCTTTTCTTTTGGTTCGTTTTCTTTGGACGAGCAAAGAAAATGAACAA